>CAXXNH010000027.1:0-26508 GCA_963665435.2 uncultured Pleomorphomonas sp.
CATCATCTGCGACGGCATCGGCTGGCAATGGATCTTCTTCATGAAGGTGCCGATCGCCATCGTCGGCGGCGCTGTCGTGTTCCTCGCCACCATGGGGCAGCCCGACCCGACCGGAAAGGCGCGCATCGACGCCATCGGCCTCGCCCTTCTGGTGCTGTGGGTCGCCGCGCTCCAGGTCGTGCTCGACGAGGGGCGCAATCACGACTGGTTCGCCTCCACCGAAATCCGGGTGCTTGCCGTTGTTGCGGCGGTCGGCTTTCTCGCCTTCGTCATCTACGAGCTGACCGAGGCGCATCCGATCGTCGATCTCAGGATCTTCCGCCATCGCGGCTTCACGGCGGCGGCGGTCACCTTCGCCGGGGGATTCGCGGCCTTCTTCGCTTCGGTCGTCATCCTGCCGCTGTGGCTGCAGCAGAACATGGGCTACACGGCCACCTGGGCGGGCTATGCCACCGGCATCATGGGGCTCCTGGCCTTCGTGTCGGCGCCGATCGTCGGCAAGGCGACGGAAAGGTTCGATCCCCGCGCCATCCTGTCCATCGGCATCCTGGGGCTCGGGGCCATGACGGCCTGGCGCATGACCTTCAATTCCGACGTGACATTCCTGCAGATGGCTTGGCCGACGCTGCTCACCGGGCCGTTCATGGTGATGTTCTTCGTGCCGGTGACCGGCCTTGCCATCGCCAGCGTCACGCCGGAGGAACAGGCCAACGCCGCCGGCCTTTCCAACTTCATGCGTACCCTGGCCGGCGCCTTCGCCACCTCGCTGGTGCAGACCGGCTGGGCGAACTCGGCGCGCGTCAACCAGACCGAGCTGGTCAGCGCCATGCAGAATGGCGACAGGGTGGTCGCCGGCATGATGGAGGGGGGCGCCTCGCACGAGGTGGCGGTCGCCAGCCTCAGCCGTATCGTCGAGCAGCAGAGCGTGTTACTTGCCACGCTGGACATGTTCGCGGTCATCACCGTGGTCTTCGTCTTCGCCGCCATGCTGCCCTGGCTGGCGCCCAAGCCGAAGGGTCCGATCGATACCAGTGGAGCGCATTGATGGGACGGCTCACCAACGAGCGAAAATACCGCTACAAGCTGCATCTTACCGCCGAGCAGACCGACGTCGCGCGGCCGAGCATTCTCATCAACCGCCTGAAGCTCATGGAGGCCGACTCGGCCACCTCGCCGGAGATCGCCGCGCTCGCCGACTTCTCGCGCGATCACGTGCAAATGAGCGAGAAGGATCGCTACGTCCTGGCCTTTTCGCTGATGACGGCGCGCCAGCTTCTCGGCGGGGCCTCCAACGTGTCGTCGAGGTTCGACGAACTCAGGGCTTGTCTCGACAGGATCGACCAGGAGGTGACGGCCTGAGCCTTTCGCTGTGTCTTGGCGGTGAGATGATCCGATTGTCCGGCTCGTGCGTAAGCAGAGGTGGACAACGGAGGTCGTCATGCAAGCCATTGCCATTTACGCAGCCGGACTGATCAGCTTTCTCGTTCTCGACGCCATCTGGCTCGGCACCATGGTGCCGCGCCTCTACAAGCCGGCGATGGGCGACCTCGTCGCCGATCCCTTCCAGCCGCTGCCGGCGGCGATCTTCTACCTGATCTATGCCGGTGGCCTCGCCTATTTCGCCATTCAGCCGGCGCTGGCGTCGGGCAAGTGGCAGGCGGCGCTGGTCGCCGGGGCGGCGCTCGGCTTCATCGCCTATTCCACCTACGACCTGACCAATCAGGCGACGCTGCGCGGTTGGCCGATGGCTGTCACCGTCGTCGACATCGCCTGGGGCACGATTGCCAGCGGTCTTGCCGCCACCATCAGCTACCTGGCGCTGTCGCGCTGGCTGGCGTCCTGATCGGACTTCGGCGGCCGGGGAAAGAAGGCGGAGACGCGTCTCCGATAGACGCGGAACGCCTCGCCCCGGCTTTCCAGCATGTGCTTCTCCAGCGGCGGGATGCCGGAGACGTGGACGAGCAGCCAGTACATGGCGACCGGCGCCAAGAGGGCAAGCGCGGTCTGTCCGTTGAAGCCGGAGACGCCGAGCACGGCGATGCCGACCCAGAACAGCCACTCGAAGAAATAGTTGGGGTGGCGCGACCAGCCCCATATGTCCCGATCGCAGACCTCGCCCGGCCGGTTGTGCCGGAAGGCGGAGAGCGTGCGGTCGGCCCGCCATTCGCCGACGAGTGCTGCGACGACGACGGCCAGCCCCAGGGCATCCTGCCAATCGAACGGGTCGGGCCTTGAGGCGGCGGCTGCCGCCGAGATCGCCAGCAGCCAGCCGGCGACGGCCTGCGCTTGCAGGAACATGAAGAGCTTGCGCGGCGCGGCCTCACCCCACTCGCGGCGCAGCGCGGCGTAGCGCGGGTCGTCGGCGCCGCCGCCCTTGAGCGTGCGACCGACAAGATGACGGCCGAGCCGGACCGCCCAGACCGCCACTAGCGCCGCGACGATCAGCGGGCGGGTGACGGGGGCGGAGAGGGTCAGGATGAGGGCCAGCGCGGCAGCGCCGGTCGACAGCGCCCAGATGCCGTCGATGAAGCCCGAGCGGCGCGTCCGCTCGGCGATCACCGCCGCCGCGCCCATCGCCACCACCAGGATTGCCAGGGAGAGAAGCGCGCCGGTCAGCATGGCTAAAGTCCTATGAGAGGGCTGACGAGGCGGCCGATCAGGCCGTGCGGCCGAAGCCGCCCCTCGATGGAGGCGAGGCAGATGCAGGTTTCCTCGCCGGTGGCGATAGGCGTGTGATGCGTGTCGTCGTCCTCCTCGGCGAGATCGCCGGCGCCGCAGCGCCCGTGCTCGTCCTCGAAAGCGCCCTGGAGCACCAGTGTCAGTTCCTCGCCGGAGTGGCCGTGGGTGGGCATGCGGCGCCCCGAGGCGATCTTCAGAAGGACGAGATTGGTCTTGGGATCTTCCGGAACGTCGAGGCGGGCGAAGGCCATGCCCGGTCCCATCCAGCGCCAGCCGTATGTCGCCCGTTCGGCGATCGGAGCGGGCAAGCGGATGCCGAGGTCGCGCCGCCGCCGCCGAGGTAGCGCCGGCCTGGCGGCGGGGCGCTTCTCGTCGAGGCGGGCCAGCGTCCGCTCGAACAGGCCGGCGTCGAGTTCGGACGGCGACAGGCGTTCGAGGAGCGCACCTGCCAGCGCCAGCGATTCGCGATGGGCGGCCGAGCAGGCGTCGCAGAGCGCGAGGTGGCTTTCCACCACCAGCGCGGCGGCCGGCGACAGCGAGCCGGCGGCATAGCGGGCCAGGAGTTCGGGGCTTGGGTGGCGGTTCACGGTCATGACGGCTCGTCGAGGAGATGGCGCAGACGGTTCATGGCGAGGCGGACGCGCGACTTGACGGTGCCAAGCGGTATGCCGAGCGCTCTCGCGATTTCGGTCTGCGGCGATTGGGAGAAGAAGGACAGGGTGATGACCTCGGCCTGTTCGGCCGGCAGGTGATCGAGGGCGCGGCGCACCCGCGTCTCCTCCTCGCGGGTGATGATCTCGCCCTCGGCCGACGGGCTGGGGTCGATGTCGCTGACCGGTTCTGCCTCGACGAGGCGCCGGGCCATCCGGCGGCGGCGGTCGATGCCGAGATTGCGGCAGATGGTGAAGATCCATGTGGATACGGCGCCGGCCTCGGCATCGAACCGTTCGGCCTTGCGCCACACGGCGAGCATGGTGTCCTGGATCAGGTCGTCGCAGTCGCTGGCGCTAAAGCCCTGCCGGATCAGGAAGGTTCTGAGGCGGGGGGCGTAGAAGGCGAACAGGCGCGCGAAGGCCTGCCGATCGCCCTCGCGGGCGATGGCCGCGACAAGGCGCGCCGCCTCGGCGCCGTCGAACGGCTGAACCGCCGCGTCGGCCGGTCTCATGGAACTGACCGCCGGCTCGGACGTTGCCGCCAATGGGAAAGGGGTGGCCCGTTCACGTCTCATGCCTCTTCTACGTTTGCCACGGAACGGCGGATCATCGGCGGAGTGCTACGACCAAATTTGCATTCCCGCACAGTGATCCTTCGCGCCGGGACCATCGTAGAATGGAACGTACAGCAGTTTGGCCGGCAAGCGGAGGTCACATGAGCGAGGCGCTAAAGAATACCGACAGGCGGTTGGAGATCGCTGTGATCGGGTCGGGCATCTCCGGTCTGTCGGCGGCATGGTTGCTTTCGAGCCGCCATGACGTGACGCTCTATGAGATCGACCGGCGGCTCGGCGGCCACAGCAACACGGTGCTGGCGCCGACTGACGGCGCGTCCATCCCGGTCGATACCGGCTTCATCGTCTATAACGAGGTCACTTATCCGAACCTCACGGCCCTGTTCGCCCATCTCGGCGTTCCGACCGAGGCGACGGAGATGTCGTTCGCCGTGTCGATGGATGGCGGCCGCCTCGAATATGCCGGCTCCAACCTTGCAGGCCTGCTCGCCCAGCCGCTCAATCTTGTCCGCCCGCGCTTCTACGCCATGATGGCCGATCTCCTGCGCTTCTATCGGCGGGCGCCGGCCGATCTCGGCCGGCTCGACGGGGTGACGCTCGCCGACTATCTCGACGCCAACGGCTACGGCCGCGCCTTCCGCGAGGATCACCTCTACCCGATGGCGGCGGCGATCTGGTCGACCCCGGCCACCGAGGTTGGCGCCTATCCGGCCGAGGCCTTCATTCGCTTCTGCGACAACCACGGCCTTCTGAAACTCAGCGGCCGGCCGCAGTGGCGCACCGTCAAGGGCGGCAGCCGCGCCTATGTCGCCAAGCTGGCCGAGCCGCTCAACGGGCGGACGATGATCGGTCGCGACGTGAAGATCGTCGAGCGGTCGGCGGCCGGCGTGGTGATCGAGGATGGCGCGCGCCAGCGCCGGTTCGACAAGGTGCTGGTCGCCTGCCACGCCGATCAGGCGCTCGGCGTGCTCAAGACGCCGAGCGATGCCGAGCGGCAGATCCTCGGCGCCTTCCGCTACAGCCAGAACTCCGCGGTGCTGCATGGCGACGAGCGGCTGATGCCGCGTCGGCGGGGCGCCTGGGCGGTCTGGAACTATCTGGCGACGAGCGACCGCTCCGCCGGTCCGTCGGTCACCTACTGGATGAACCGCCTTCAGCATATCGATCCGTCGGTGCCGCTGTTCGTGACGCTCAACCCGCTCGTCGAACCGCGTCTCGACCGCGTCTACAACCAGTTCACCTACGAGCATCCGCTGTTCGACCAGGCGGCCATCGAGGCCCAACGGCAGCTGTGGAGCCTTCAGGGCGCCGGCAACGTCTGGTTCGCCGGCGCCTATTTCGGCGCGGGATTCCACGAGGATGGCCTGCAGGCCGGGCTCGCCGCCGCCGAGGCGATGGGCGGACTGCGGCGGCCATGGCTGGTCGAGAACGAGTCCGGGCGCATTCATCTCGGGCTCGACGTCTGGGGCGAGGCGGCGGCATGACCCCTTCGCTCTATGTCGGCAAGGTGATGCACCGTCGCCTCCGACCCGCGTCGCACAGCCTGAAATACGGCGTCTACATGCTGCATGCCGATCTCGACCGGCTCGGCGAACTCGACCGGGCGAGCCGCCTGCTGTCGGTGAACCGCTGGAATCTCCTGTCGTTCCGCGAGACCGACCATGGGCCGGCGGGGGAGGGCACGCTGGCCTCGCGCCTCCGGCGTCTGGCGGCGGAACGCGGCCTTGGCTGGGATGGCGCGCAGGTGACGCTGATCGCCATGCCGCGCCTCTTCGGCTTCGTCTTCAACCCGCTCAGCGTCTACTTCTGCCACGACGCCGACGGGCGTCTTTCCGCCATCGTCTACGAAGTACGCAACACCTTCGGCGGCATGCACCACTATGCCGCCGACGTCGCACCGGAGACGATCGGCACCATCCACCAGACGGCCGAGAAGGACTTCTATGTCTCGCCCTTCCTGCCGATGGAGATGCGCTACCGCTTCCACGTCAAGCCGCCGGCCGAGCGCTTCACCATCGCCATCGAGGACCATGACAGCGAGGGGCTGATGCTGACGGCGTCGATGTCGCTGACGCGCGAGGCGCTCGGCGATCGCGCCGTTCTCCGCCTTCTCGGCCGATTCCCGCTGATGACGCTGACGGTCATCGCGGCCATCCACTGGGAGGCGCTGAAGCTGTGGCTGAAGCGCGTCCCCTTCCATTCCCGCCCCGGCGGCGGCCCCAAGGGTTTCAATCCAACGGAAAGGTCTTCCGGATGACGTCATTGTCGAGCTCCATGATCATCCCTTCGATCGTCGGTTGGGCCTTGCCGATCCGGCTGCGCGTCGATCTGGTCCGCCGGCTGCTGAACCATGTCGAGCGGGGGCGGCTGTCCGTGATGCTGCCCGACGGCACGCAGTTGTCCGCCACTGGGCACGAGCCCGGTGCGGTGGCCGAGCTCCGGATCCAGCGCTGGCGGGCGGTCAACCGGCTGCTGAGCGGCGGCGATGTCGGTTTTGCCGAGGCCTATGTCGACGGCGACTGGGACACGCCCGATCTCGTGGCCTTCCTGACCTTCTGCGCCGACAACCTCGACAGCCTGACCGAAGTTGCCAAGGCGTCGTGGCCGGTGCGGCTCATGCAGCGCCTTCTGATGTTGCTTCGCCGCAACTCCCGGGCCGGCAGCCGGCGCAACATCATGGCCCACTATGACCTCGGCAACGCCTTCTTCGCCGAGTGGCTGGACCGCGAGATGATCTACTCCTCGGCGCTCTACGAGGAGGGTGACGACCTTGAGGCCGCCCAGCGGCGCAAGGTCCAGCGCATCGCCGACATGCTCGGCCTCGACGGCGACCAATCGGTGCTGGAGATCGGTTGCGGCTGGGGCGGGCTGGCCGCCCATCTCGCCGGCGCCGGTGCCAGGTCGGTCGAGGGCGTCACACTGTCGCCGGCCCAGCTGGCGATAGCCGAAGCGAAGATGCGGTCGCGCGGGCTCGACGGGCAGGTGTCGCTGGAGCTCCGTGACTATCGCGACATCGAGGGGCAATATGATCGCGTCGTGTCGATCGAGATGTTCGAGGCGGTGGGCGAGGCCTACTGGCGCGGCTATTTCGACAAGGTGCGGCAGTCGCTGAAGCCGGGCGGCCGGGCTGTGCTGCAGGTGATCACCATCGCCGACGACCGCTTCGAGCACTACCGCGCCCATCCCGACATGATCCAGACGCTGGTGTTCCCCGGCGGCATGCTGCCGAGCAAGGCCGTCTTCGCCAAGGTGGCCACCGAAGCCGGCTTTGCGATGCGCGACAGCCTGGACTTCGGCCTCTCCTACGCCAAGACGCTGGCCGACTGGCGGCAACGCTTCGAGGCCGCCTGGCCCCGCATCGCCGACCTCGGCTACTCCCCGGCCTTCAAGCGCCTGTGGTCCTACTACCTCGCCTATTGCGAGGCGGGCTTCCGCACCGGGCGGATCGATGTGAGCCTTTATGCGCTGGAGCCGGTGAAGGCATAACGGCCATCGATTGGCAAACGGAGCTCATGGAAGAGACGCCGGAGCAGGCCGCCGGCGATCTAGGGCTCGCCGAGCTTCGCGGTGGATGCCACCAGCGTGGGGAGAAGCGCGATCGAGCAAACCGCTGGCGCGCCGGACTGCTGCAGCAGGATACGTTCGCCGGCGATGCGGCCGATTTGATGCGGGTCCTGATTGATGGAGGCCATGTAGGCGCCGCTCAAAAGCGGGATTTCCTCGAGATCGAAGCCGACGATGGCGATGTCGTCCTTGCGCTCGGGTAGCAGGTCGCCCAGCGCCTTGATGACGCCGACGGCCATCAGGTTGTTGGTGACGAAGACGGCGTCGAAATAGGCGCCGGACTGAATGATGCGCTGCATCGCCCGGTAGCCGCCGTCCAGGCGGTTGTTGCCGCGCTCGATGCCGGCAACCTTCAGGGACGGATCTCCCTCGGCGCCTTCGAGGAACCCTTCGAGACGGGCCTGACTGGTGGGATTTTCGGGGCCGACGATGCAGGCCACGGTCTTGGAGCCATGACCGAGCAGATGCTCGGCGCCCAGCCGGCCGCCGGCCGTGTTGTCGGTCAGGATGGTGTCATAGGCGCCCTTCGGCACGGCCCGGTCGACCACGACCACCGGAATGCCCGCCCCGACGATCCTCAGGAGATCGGTGCTGTCGGAGGAGGGCGCGATGATGACACCGCCGACCCGTTCGGCCAGCGCCACTTCGAGATAGCGCCGCTCCTTTTCCGGATCGTCATCGGAACTGCCGATGAAGACGCAGGTGTCGCGGGGCTGGCAGATTTCCTCGACGCCGCGCGCCAAGCGGGTGAAGAACGCGTTTTCAAAATCAGGAACGATCAGGGCCCACAGGTGCGACGTCGATTTCCGCATCCGCTGCGCGGTCCGGCTCGGCGTGTAGTTGAGCCTGGACACGGTGGCGCGGACGCGCTCCACCAGGTCCTCCCGGACCTTGAGACCGTTGAGGACGCGCGACACCGTAGCAACTGATACACCTGCATGGCGGGCTACGTCGTAGATTGTGGCGGTCACGCCCTCTGCCTTATGTCTTCTATGCGCGATCTCGGAAGCAAACCCGGTTCGGACTTTGCTGGAAATCGCTCTGCCGTTCGTTGATCGGCCGACTCCTTTCGAAGCCGACCGATTCTATTTCTACAAGAACCGGCGCTAAATTTCACGCGCCGCCCATTTGCACATCCGCTCCCACAGAAGCCCGTAGTTCTCCCACTCATGAAGATTGCCGCACCAGTGGTAGACGGGATCGGTGGTGTAGGCGATCGACCGGCCCTTTCCGAACTCGGCCACGGCCATGAACACGTCGCCGCGCACCTTCATCAGCACGTCGACCTCGGGTTTGGCTTCGACCTGGTTGTAGCCGAGGATGATCCTCTCGGGATCGAACTTCACGTCCTTCAGGATGGGGTGATCGGCTACGAGCACGTCGAGCTTGGCGCCGTCGGGCGTTTCGATGCGATCGTCTATGCCGCGCTGGATGAGCACCGGCAGGACCTTCTCGATCGGCGTGCCACCCCAGATGCCCTTGCCCTCGATGCCGGAGAAGGTGGTGTAGCCGCCGGCCATGATCAGGCCGCCGCCGTTTTCCACCCACTTGCGGAAGTTGCCAACCCGATCGGGGCCCATGGGGACGATGCGCTCCCGGTTGCCGGGCAACAGCGCGATGTTGTTGTAGCCGACGTCGCTCAGGATGATCACGTCCCATTCGGCGAACTGTTCAGGCGTCATCGGGAAGTCGGCCCGGATCTTGTCGGCGGGCATGTGGGTGAGCGCAATTCCGGGCCGGGGCTTCAGCGCTTCGCGTAGTACGCTTGCCGAGTCTCGATAGTAGTTGTTGATGAAAGTATCCATGCCTTTCGCCGAGATCAGCGTTTCGGCCTGCGTATCTCCGCAGTATAGGACGCGAACTGCCATTCTATTCTCTCCTGTCGATGACGCCCGCCAGCTCAGTTGCTTGGCTGGTTGAAACGCAGGCCGTCGTTGATCGTGAACGTGTCGAGGCCGTTGGCCTCCATGCCCCAGGCAGCCAGGATCTTGGTGTAGCTGCCTTCGGCCTTCAGCTCGGTGAGAGCGGCCTGGACCGCGTCGCGAAGGGCCGTGGACGTCTTCTTGAACGGCATGGCGTTGTAGCCGCTGCCGTATTGCTCGAAGGCCAGAACTTCGAGATTGGCCGCATCCGGCGAGGTCTTGATGATGTAGGAGGCGACGCCGTACTGGTACATGGTGGCGTCGGCGCGCTTGGTGCGGACCTGAAGCAGGGCCTGGTTGACGTCGGGGAAGACCTGGACATTGATCGGCTTGTCGCCGCACTTCTCGTTCTGCTGTTCCACCAGCCCCTGCATGACGGAGCCCTGCAGGACGGCCGTGCTCTTGCCGCAGAGATCGCCGATGGTCTTGATGCCGAGCGGATTGCCCTTCAGCACGACGATGGCGTTGCCATCGGTGGAATAGTCGACGAAATCGACCTTCTTCTCGCGGGCCGGCGTGTCGCCCATGGAGGTGATCGCCAGATCGTAGCGGCCTGCCTCGATGGCGGCGATGATGCCGGGGAACTTGATGGTTCCCCATTCGGCCTTCAGCCCGAGCTTGGCGGCGATGGCGTTGCCGAGGTCAACGTCGGAGCCGGTCAGCGTCGAGCCGTCGGCCTGATAGAACGTGTAGGGCGCTGAACTTGGATCGGTGACGATGTTCAGCGTGCCGCCCTTCTTGTCGGCCGGCAGTTTTTCGGCGAGGGCCGGAGATGCTTCGACAGACAAAGCGTCGCCGTTCGGGCCGATCTTCAGGTCCGCTGCCTGGGTCATGCAGGTTCCGCTCATCAGGACGATCAGGGAAGCAAGCGCGGCGGCCGAGTATTTCAGTGCTGGCATTCTCGTTCTCCTCTGGTTTTGTTGGGACCTAGCGTCAACAGACCGTTTGACGGTCTTTTTTATTTATTCGTCAGGCGGATAGCGCTGGCCGGTCGGCCGCGAAATGCGCCTTGATGTAGCTGGTGTCGCTGCCGTCGATCAGGTCGGCGATGGCGACGCCGACGGCGGGCGCCATCTTGTAGCCGTGGCCGGAAAAGCCGGCGGCGACGACGATCCGGTTGCTGGCGGGGTGATGGTCGATGATCGGATGGTCGTCGCGCGTGAAGCCGTCGAGATAGACGCCGGAGCGCGCCGGTTCCGGATCGACACCTTCAAGAAGCGTCTGGGCAACCTTGCGCATGATGGCCGTGTCGGCATGGCTGACGGTTCGTATCACCTCGTCCGGATTGATATTGCTCTGGAAATTCACCGGCGGCATGATCTTGATCGTCCAGCCATCCATCGACGGAAAGCCTGAGTAATCGATTTCTGAAGTGCGCCGAAGACAGACGGGGAAGCGGTCCGGCAGGTAGGCCGGAACGTCGTCGACCCCGAACCAGGTGCCCACCAGACGGCGGGCGATGAACTTTGGCGAGGGCACGGAAATGGCGCGGGATCCCCAGGCGCCGCAGGTGACGACGGCGGCGTCGAAACGCCGTGTCGTGCCATCGACGGTGATGTCGACGCCGTCGGCGACCGGCTCGATCCGCTCGACCTCGCACCCTTCTGTCAGCGTGGCGCCCGCTGCCTGGGCAGCCTTGACCGCAGCCCGGACGCCCAGCTCGGGCCTCAGCAGCGCGCCGTCGATGTCGAGGAGCGCGAACTCGCCGCCGGACAGCCGATGCTGGGGGAACCGGCGGCGCAATTCCGCCTCGTCCAGCACCTCGTGGCGAACACCGTATTCGGCGGCGCCCTCAATGGTGCCGAGCAACCAGTCGGCGTCGCGCTCGCCGATATAGAGGCAGCCGGTGGGGTAGTGGAACTTGCGGTCCGAGCCGGCCTGCAGCTCCTTCCAGAGGTCCAGCGAGTGCCGGAGCAGGGGGATGTAGTGCTTGCCTTCCCGGTAGGCGAGGCGAAAGATTCTGGATTCCGCGCCGTGGGCGCTCATGTCGTGGGGGACGCCCATGCGGTCGAAGCCGGCCACCTGGTATCCCCGTTTGGCGAGCTGCCACAACGCCATGCTTCCCATGGCGCCGACGCCGACCACTGCGATGCTCTTGGAGACCATCCTTCGTCACTCCGAAGAAAAAGGGATCACTTGATTTTCGACAGAAAGGCTTTGGTTCTCGGCTCCGAGGGGTCGGCGAGCAGCGCGCCCGACTGCCCCTGCTCGATGATGCCGCCGCCGTCCATGAACACGACGCGGTCGCTGACTTCCCGGGCAAAGCCGATTTCATGAGTGACCACGACCATGGTCATGCCGCTCTGTGCGAGGCCGGTCATCACCGAGAGCACCTCGTGCACGAGTTCGGGGTCGAGCGCCGAGGTCGGCTCGTCGAACAGCAGCACCTTGGGTTCCATCGCCACCGCGCGGGCGATAGCGACGCGCTGCTGCTGCCCGCCGGAGAGTTGCGATGGGCGGTGATGGATGAAGCGCTCGAGGCCGACGGAGGCCAGCACGGATCGGGCGATCTCCCGCGCTTTCACGCGCGGCAGCCGCTTGACCAGCCGCAGCGCCAGCGAGACGTTTTCCTCGGCGGTGAGGTTGGAGAACAGGTTGAAGCGCTGGAACACCATGCCGATGCTGGCGCGCTGGCGGGCGAACACGGCGGCGGGAACCTCCCAGAGCACGCCGTCGATCTCCTGGCAGGCGATGCGCTCGCCGTCGACCCAGACGCCGCCCAAGTCGGGAACTTCAAGGTAGTTCAGGCAGCGCAGGAAGGTGCTCTTGCCCGAGCCTGACGGCCCGATGATGCAGACGACCTCGCCCTTGTTGACGTCGAGCGACACGCCTTTCAGGACCAGATGCGGTCCGAAGGACTTGGTGATGTCGCGGGCGCGTAGCATCGCCGGTGCGTCGGCCGTGTCCACGGCAAAGGAAGTGGCGAGCGCGTTCATGGTTGCTCTCCGATGGCGTGCCGGACGGCCCGGTCGTCGCCGAAGCGGCGCTCCAGCCAGAACTGGAAGCCGGAGGCGATGGTGGTGAGGGCCAGGTACCAGAGCGAGGCGACGATCAAGAGCTCGATGACCTGAAAGTTGCGGGCGTAGATGTCCTCGCTCTTGGTCAACAGCTCCTGGGCGCCGATGACCGAGACCAGAGAGGTGTTCTTCAGCATGCCGATGGTCTGGTTGGCCGTTGGCGGGATGATCACCTTCAGGGCCTGGGGCAGGATGATGTAGCTCATCACCTGCCCGCCGCCCAGGCCGACGCTTTGGGCGGCTTCGCGCTGTCCCTTGTCGACGGAGCTGATGCCGGCGCGGACGATCTCCGACATGTAGGCCCCCTCGTTGAGGCCGAGGCCGAGGAGGGCGGCCATGAAGGGCGTCACCAGGGCATTGACGGATATCGACCAGTCGCCGAAGCCGATGGTCGGAAAGACCAGGGCGATGTTGAACCAGAAGATCAGCTGTACCAGCAGCGGCGTGCCGCGGAACATCCAGACGTAAAGGGTCGATGCGGCGGAGACCGCCGGGTAGCGCGAAACGGCCATCACCGCCAGGGCAACCCCGAGCAGCACGCCGACGATCATGGAGAGGGCGGTCAGTTCCAGCGTCATGACCAGCCCGGACAGGATCGCCGGATGGAAGAAGAACGCCCAGATGATCGACCAGTTGAAGGCGCCGCTGGTCATGATGTAGGCGGCCAGCGAGCCGATGGCCAGAACGACGCCCGAAGTGACGGCGAGGCGCTTGCCGCGACCAAGGGCACGAGGTTTTCCGGAGAGATATTCCTGGGTGCCGCTGACGGCGGTCGGATACGCGTTTGTCATGTGTACCCCGCTCAGATATCGATTTCAGGGTATGTGAAATCGATATCTTGTCAACTGCAAATCACTCGCACTTTCACTTATCGGGGCTCGACATCCCATGTCGGAGCCGGGTGCGGTGGCGCGGAAATGGGCGTGGTTACCGCTTGAGCATTGGAATCATTGCAAGTCGTCGGCGGGCCTCGCCGCG
The DNA here is from genome assembly GCA_963665435.2 of uncultured Pleomorphomonas sp. Taxonomy (GTDB): domain Bacteria; phylum Pseudomonadota; class Alphaproteobacteria; order Rhizobiales; family Pleomorphomonadaceae; genus Pleomorphomonas. The sequence continues at coordinate 13,389 of CAXXNH010000027.1, forward strand.
CCGATCGGCGCGGTTGGCCGGCGCGATTTCACCAACTGATCGACGGTCAGCCGGCTTTGTTGGGGGACACCAGCAGGTAGAGCGAGCCGCGATAGGTAGGCTCATGGCGGAGAGCGCCGTATTTCTCGTCCCAGGCGCCGGACTTGAGATCGGCGGCGAGGTGGGCGACGGCGGCGTTGGCTTCGTCGGGCGTGATGAAGCTCCAGGCCGAGCAGGAGAGACGGGCCGCCGGTTCCAGCAGCATTTCCGGCCGGCCGAAATAGGCCTCGTTGAAGCCGTCGCGACAGTCGAAGGGGATGGGGACGGCGATGCGGTCGATGGGCGTGCCGAGGCCTTCGGCCACCCGCTCGAACGACGGGTAGCGCTTGGCCTCGGTGGACAGCACCTTCGGCGCGTAGTCGCTGAGCCAGAAGGCTTCGACCTCCCGGGGATCGCAGGTGAGGATGACCACCGGCCCACGCGTGACGCGGCGCACTTCCCGGAGGCCGGCTTCGAGGTCGCCCCACTGGTGGATGGTGAAGCTCGCCATGGCCGCGTCGAAGCTGTCGTCGGCAAAGGGCAGGTGTTCGGCGGTGGCGTCGATGGCCGGCGCCAGATGCGAGGGGCGCTGTGCCCGCATGGAGGCGGACGGCTCGACGGCGGTGACCTTCCGATCCTCGGGCTCGTAAGAGCCGGCGCCGGCGCCGACGTTGAGCACCGTTTCGGCCGTTCCGAGAGCCTCGACGATCATGGCGGCAATGCGTGGATCGGGCTGGCGATAGCTGCTGTAGGCCTGTCCGATCCGGCCGTAATCGGCATCGCCGGCACTACCGTCTTCGTGGCGCATGGCTTTTCCTCCTCTGCTTCGGCCCCTTCATAGGATCAGATGTGACAGGCGGACGTAAGTGGCCACTGGTCACTGTCGATCCACTGATGTTCACGCTGCCATCGTAGCAATACTTAATTTGCAACATCGTGTTGCTAATGAATGTCACGAGCAATAGCGTTGCCCTGTGGCCGCCCGCTAGACGGTCGTTCCTATAGGGTGTTCACATGACGGACATTCCAGCCGAAGGCGCGCTGTTGGAGGACGCCGACGAGCGCCGCGCGTCCGAAACCGGCGGCCCCGACTATCTCGCCAGCCTGAAGTTGCTCGGCCGCTTTCTGTCCGGCTCGCGCCTCGCCATGGGCGGCGCGATTCTCCTTGCCACCGCCGCCGTCGCCTGCGAGCTGGCACCGATCGTCGTGGTCTACAAGGTTGTCACGGCGGCGCTGACCGGCACGCTTGGCCCGGCCTATCTCGTAGGTGCGGCCGGTCTCGCCCTCCTGGCGGTGGTCGTCGGCTATGCGCTGATGGGGCTGTCGGTCGGCCTGTCGCACGTCGTCGCTTTCGACGTGCTCTGCCGTCTGCGCCTTGCGCTGGCCCGTCATCTTGCACGGCTGCCGATCGGCTGGTTCGCCGACCGCAAGAGCGGCGACGCCAAGAAGCTGATCATCGACGAACCCGAGAGCATGGAGCTCATCTTCGCCCATGGCATTCCCGAAGGGGTCAGCGCGCTCGCCACGTGGGTCGCGGTGTCGATCTGGCTGTTCCTCGTCGATTGGCGCATGGCGCTGGCCACGGTGGCGGTGACGCCGGTCGCCTTCGTGCTGATCTCCACCGGCATGGCGCGCGGCGCCCGCCGGGCCGCCGACTACCAGCGCGCCGGCGCCCGCATGAACGCCTCGGTCGTCGAGTTTCTGGCCGGCATGGCCGTGGTCAAGATCTTCAACCGGACCGGCGAGAGCTTCGCCGAGACCGCTCGCGCCGTGCGGGCCTACGCGGAGGTGGAAACCGCCTGGGCCGAGGACTACCTGCCGCTCGGCGGCACGTTCTACGCGCTGGTGCTCACCAATGTGGTGGTCATCCTGCCTGTCGGAGCCTTCCTGATGGCTGCAGGCTCGCTCGATCTCTCGACGCTGGTCCTGTTCGTCATCCTGGGCGCCAACTATAGCCAGCCGCTGATGAAGCTGTTCAACCAGTTTCACACGCTAGCCCACATTTCCATGGGCTCGACGCGCATCGCCGAGGCGCTGGCCGCCGAGCCGCAGGCCGACAGCGGCCGCACGGTGGCTCTTGCCTCGCACGACGTCGTCTTCGACGAGGTGTCCTTCGGCTACGGTAAGGAGGAGGTGCTGCATCGCGTCAGCTTCACCGCCCCGGCCGGTTCGGTCACGGCGCTGGTCGGCCCGTCCGGGGCCGGCAAGAGCACGGTGGCGAGCCTCGTCGCCCGGTTCTGGGATCCGCGGTCGGGCCGCGTCACGCTCGGCGGCGTCGATCTCCGGGAGATCGGCCTCGCCCAGCTGATGGACATGGTGGCCTTCGTCTTCCAGGACAGCTTCCTGTTTTCCGACACCATCGCCGCCAACATCCGCTTCGGCAATCCCAAGGCCAGCGACGCCGAGGTGGAGGCGGCGGCCCGCGCTGCCAGGGCGCACGACTTCATCATGGCCTTTCCCGACGGCTACGGCACCCGGCTTGGTGACCGGGGACAACTGCTCTCCGGAGGCGAGCGCCAGCGCATCGCCATCGCCAGGGCCATCCTGAAGGACGCCCCGGTCATCGTGCTGGACGAGGCGACGGCCTTCGCCGATCCGGACAACGAGGCCGCCATCCAGGAGGCTATGGGCGAACTCACGGCGGGGCGCACGCTGCTGGTCGTCGCCCATCGCCTCCACACCATCATGTCCGCCGACCAGATCCTTGTCGTCGACGGCGGACGCATCGTCGAGGCCGGCCGTCACGACGACCTCGTGGCGAAGGGCGGCCACTATGCCCGGCTGTGGCGCGACTACACCGAAGCGCGCGACGTCGTGCTCAAGCCGGCCGGCGTCTCCGGCCAGATGATCAGCGAGGAGTGCCCGTCATGACCGCCATCGATCCGCTCGTTCCGGTCGGCGAGGCTGCCGATGCCGACGTTCATTCCGACCTCGCTAGCCTCCTGCGCGTCTGGGGCCTTGCCGGCCCGTTGCGCGGCAAGGTGGCGCGCGGCGTCGTCTTCCGCTTCCTGCAGTCGATCAGTCTCGGCCTCGCCTTCGGCGGCGTCATCTGGACGGTGACCGGCCTTGCCGAGGGGCGGACGATGGATGTCGGCTGGGCGTGGCAGCTGACTGGCCTGATGGCCGCCTCGCTCTTCGGGCAACTGCTGTTCGGCTATCTCGCCGCGCGCGACAGCTGGCTCGCCAGCTTCGAGCTGGCCGGCGATCTCCGCCTCTCCATCCTCGATCATCTGCGTCGGCTGCCGATGGGCTTCCACCTGTCGCGCCATCGCGGCGACACGGTGACGGCGCTCACCTCCGACATGCAGATGCTGGAGACCTTCCTGTCCGACGCGCTCGGACGCATCGCCCAGGCCTTCGCCCTGCCGATCGTCGCCGTCCTCTGGTTCCTGAGTCGCGACTGGGCGATCGGGCTGGCCATGCTGGCGTCGATGGCGGCGGCATTGCCGGTGTTCATGTGGTCGAGCCGGCGGCTCGCCCGCCTCGGCGTCGTCCGGCAGGATCTGCAGGCGGCGGCCGGCGCCCGCATGATCGAGTTCGTGCAGGGCATCGCCACCATCCGCGCCTTCAATCGCCAGGCCAAGGGCGAGGAGAGTTTCCGCGCCGCGCTGGAAGCGTTCCGCGATCTCTCCATCCGCATGGTGGCGCGCCTCTCCCTGCCGATGGCACTGTTCGGCGCCACCGTCATGGCCGGCGTTCCCATCGTGCTGGTGGTCTCCGGCCTCCGGCATGGCGCGGGGGCCATCGACATGGCGACGCTGATCGCCGCCCTGGTGCTGGTGTTCGCCGTCTACTCGCCGCTGCTTGGGCTCAGCCAGGTGATGGAGCTGGTCCGCATGGCCGACGCCTCGCTGACGCGCATGGACCGCATCCTCACTGCCAAGCCGTTGCCGGCGGTGGTGCGCCCGGCGGAACCACAAGGCTTCGCCCTCCGCTTCGAGGCCGTCGACTTCTCCTACCGGGCGGATCGGCCGGTGCTGTCGTCCGTCGGCTTCGAGGTACCGGAACGGTCGATGACGGCGATCGTCGGTCCCTCCGGTTCGGGCAAGAGCACCATCCTCAACCTGATCGCCCGCTTCTGGGACGTGTCGGACGGGGCGATCTCCATCGGCGGCGTCGACATCCGGACCATGTCGGAAGAGAAGCTGGCCTCGCTGATCACCGTGGTGTTCCAGGACGTCTATCTGTTCGCCGGCACCATCTTCGACAACATCGCCTTCGGCCGCTCCGGCGCATCGCGCGCCGAGGTCGAGGCTGCCGCCCGCGCCGCCCAGGCGCACACGTTTATCTCGGCCCTGCCGGACGGCTACGAGACGCGCGTCGGTGAGGGCGGCGCGACGCTGTCCGGCGGCGAACGCCAGCGGATCTCCATTGCCCGGGCCATCCTGAAGGATGCGCCGATCGTGCTGCTCGACGAGGCGACGGCGGCGATCGACCCGACGAACGAACTGGCCATCCAGAAGGCACTGGCCCGGCTCGTCGCCGAGAAGACGCTGGTGGTGGTGGCCCACAAGCTCTCGACCATCCGCGCCGCCGACCAGATCCTGGTGCTCGACGGTGGCCGCGTCGTCGAGCGGGGCAGCCACGACCAGTTGCTCGAAGGGGAGGGGCTCTACCACCGGCTCTGGCAGACGCGCAGCCACGCGGCGGGCTGGCGCATCAAGTGACCGCTTGACGAAGCGCGCCCGGTGGCCGAACGGTGCCGTCGGTCACTATCCGCCCGGGGGAGCCCATGTCGGACAACAGCCTCTCCGGCCGGCGCGGTGCCGGACGCCCGCCCCGCGTCAGCCGGGCGACCATTGCCGAGGCGGCACTGCGCATCGGCCTCGACAAGGCGACATTGGTGCTGATCGGCCGGGAGCTCGGCGTCGATCACTCCTCGCTCTACCGGCACGTCCGCAGCCGCGACGACCTGATGACGGCCGCCGTCGACGAGGCGCTCGCCGGCATTTCCTGGCGGCGCAACGAGGGCGAGGACTGGCGGACCTATCTCATCCGCGTCGCCGAGGCGGTGTGGAACGTCTATGAGGAGAGCCCTGGCGTTGCCGAGACGATCCGCGCGCTGAATGCCATGCCGCCGTCGGTCATCGGCGCCTTCGTGGCCATCTGCAACGAGCTGCGCACCGCCGGCTTCTCGGCCTCCGATGCCGTGCTGGCGGTGGACAGCGTCATGGACATGACCATCGATTCCGCCGTCGGCTGGCGCCGCCTGACGACCCCGACGCCCGACGGCCCCGTGGTGGCCGACAGGATGCGGCACGCGCTGGAATCGGAGTTCGCCGCCCACGCCGACTGGACCGAGTTCGGCAGCCTGATGGCCAGCGCCCTGACCAGTTCGCCGGGGGCGTGGTGGCGCCGCAAGCTCGACCTGATCCTCGACGGCATCGCCGTGCGCCATCGCCGGGCGACCTGACGGCCCGGGCCGAAAAAGGCGGTATGGCTCGCGAGACAGCGCGACGCTTCGCCGCATTCGCAATCAGCCACCAATTTCAATGAGAGAAGTGGTAGCAGCGGGCGGAATCGAACCGCCGACCTACGGGTTATGAGTCCGTCGCTCTAACCAACTGAGCTACACTGCCACGACCCACCGGCTGGCCGGCGGAAAGTGCGCCGATATAAGGGCGGGGGAGGGGGGCTGTCAAGCGCCATTGGCCCCCGTAGTGACCCTTTGCCGGCAGGGTTCGGCAGGCCCCGAAAAGCCGGGCTCGCCGGGTGGCATTCGTCAGGCTTGACCCCGGGTCGCCGGCACGATTCCATCCGGGGGATGAAACGAATCGCACTCCTTCTCGCCGGTGCGCTGGCTTTTGCCCCGAGCAGCGTCATGGCGGCCGACGCCGCCTTTTCCCACTGGCTGGACGGAAAGGTATGGCCGGCGGCCAAGGCCTCCGGCGTCAGTCGCGCCACCTTCCAGGCGGCGGTGGCCGGCCTCGAACCGGATCTCAGACTGCCCGATCTCAAGCCGACCGGCGGCGGCGACGCCTTTCAGGCCGAGTTCCGCAGTCCGGCGACCTACCTCGCCGACAGCAAGCTGGACGCTCTGGCCGCCGGGGCGCGCAAGCGATATGCCGCCAACCGAGCGGTTCTCGACAAGGTGGCGCGGGCGACCGGCGTACCGGCGGGAATCGTGCTTGCCGTCTGGGGCAAGGAATCGGCCTTTGGCGGCGCCAAGATCGAAAAGGATGCCGTGCGCACGCTGGCGACGCAGGCCTACATGGGCTCGCGCCGCGCCCAGTTCTTCCCCGAACTGGTGGCCGCGCTGGTCATTCTCGAGCAGGAGCACATTTCGCGCGCGGCGATGAAAAGCTCGTGGGCCGGCGCGCTGGGCCAGCCGCAGTTCATGCCGTCGAAGTTCCTGTCCGATGCCGTCGATGGCGACGGCGATGGTCGCCGCGACATCTGGCGCTCGACGCCGGACGTTCTGGCTTCGATCGGTCATTACCTGAAGTCGCGCGGCTGGAAGGCGGGGCGCCCCTGGGGCGTGGAGGTGCGACTGCCGGCCTCCGTGCCGTGCAGCCTGGAGGGGCCGGATCAGGGCCAGCCGCTCGCCAACTGGATGCGGGCAGGCGTGACGCGCGCCGACGGGCGCCCGCTCGCCCTGGACGACGTCGGGCCGGACGGACACCTTCTGATGCCGGCCGGGCGGATGGGGCCGGCCTTCCTGGTGTCGGACAACTTCTATGTGCTTAAGACCTATAACGAATCCGACGTCTACGCCCTGACCCTCGGCATGGTGGGCGACCGGCTGAGCGGGCGACAATCGATCCGGGGCGACTGGGGAAGCGTGGCCGGCTTCAGCCGTGGCGACGTCAGGGCCGTTCAGAAACGGCTCGAGGGCATGGGGCACGACGTGGGGACGGCCGACGGGCTCGTCGGCTTCCGCACCCGTGTCGCCATCGGCCGCTGGCAGGCCAAGAATGGCCTGCCCGTGACCTGCTATCCGGACAAAGCGGTGATCTCCGCCTTGAAATGACAGGGGGCGCCGAAGCGCCCCCCAACACTGGTGCCGGGAGCCCCGCCGTTCAGTGCAGGGCTGCCGGGCGGATGTCGATCCGCTTGGTCGTCTTGGGCTGATCGGGCGAACGCGGCACCGTTACCTTCAGCACGCCCTTGTCGAACTCGGCCGCGATCTTGTCGCGGTCAGGGGTGAAGGGCAGGGCGAAGGAGCGCATGTAGGTGCCGCTCGACCGCTCCGTCAGGCGATAGTGGCGCTTGTCGTCCTTCTCCTCGCGGTCGACCTTGCGCTCGGCCTTGAGGGTGAGCACGTCGTCATCCACTTCCAGGTCGATGTCCTTGGGATCGATGCCGGGAAGTTCGGCGGTCATCTCAAGGCCGGTTTCCGTTTCGGCGATATCGACGCGCGGGCTCAGGACGCTCTCGCCATCACTGGCGAGCGTTGGCAGGCCCCAGCCGCGGGTGAAGCTGTCGAACAACTGGTCCATCTCGTGGCGCAGCGACAGGAACGGATCCTCGTGTGAGCGAGAGGGAGCCGAACCGCGCCCGAAGGGCATCAGGGATTTCTTGTCCATGGCTAACTCCTCGTGTCTCGCGGAGTCCTGCCGGACGAACGCCTCTTCGGTGTCCGCCAGAGGACCCCTTAACGTGGCCCTTTCTATATGGGGAGTCGGGGGCGCCAGTTGAAGCCCCAATGCGGTTCGAATGTAGTCCCATTGATCTCGGACAGTCTCCCGATCAGCCGCTTCGAGTCGCCGATCATATTGGCTCTTTCCGCAGATTGTCGCGCTGTATGTCGTGGTCAATCGCGATGATCATTTCGTCGGCATATCTATCCAAAAAATCCCCATAACACGGGGGATATTGACCTGATCGAGCGTTGATGTGCCTGCCTCTCGCTGCAGGATTATCCGGTCTTCCGGGGTTATTATCCAATACTGACGCTTGCAGGGTTCCAATTTTCGCCACAATGTGCTACTTGGAGCAATATGACAGTTAAACTTAAAGTTGAAAGCGTATTCAAACTATTCAATGATGCGCGAAAAGAGGGGATGGCGCTGCTGAGAAAAGGCGCCACCAAGGATGAGATCTTTCGCACCACGGGCGTGACCGTCGGCATCAACGACGTGAGCTTCGAGGTCAACGAAGGCGAGATCTTCGTCATCATGGGCCTCTCCGGCTCCGGCAAGTCCACCCTGGTCAGAACGCTGAACGGGCTTATTCGCCCCTCATCGGGAAAGATCTTCATCGCAGGGGAAGACGTCGCCAGTTGCGACATGAAGCGCCTGCGCGCCATACGTCGCCGGGAGATCACCATGGTCTTCCAGCATTTTGCCTTGTTTCCGCACAAGACGGTGGCCGAGAACGTCGCCTTCGGGCTGAAGGTCAAGGGGGTTGCCCCGGCCGAGCGTCGCAAGGCGGCGATCGAGGCCCTGGCAAAGGTTGGCCTCGAGGCCCATGCCGACAGTTTTCCAGGACAGCTGTCCGGCGGCATGCAGCAGCGCGTGGGTCTTGCCCGCGGCCTTGCCACCGATCCGGCGATCCTGTTGATGGACGAGCCGTTCGGCGCACTCGATCCGCTGATCCGCCGCGAGATGCAGGACGAACTGATCGCGCTGCAGAAGGAACTGAAGAAGACCATCGTCTTCATCACCCACGATCTCAACGAGGCTCTGCTCCTCGGCAACCGCATCGCCATCATGAAGGATGGCGCCTTCGTGCAGGTCGGCACGGCGCAGGACATCGTCTCCAACCCGGCCGACGACTATGTGCGCGCCTTCGTGGCCGACATCGACCGGTCGCGCGTCTTCACGGCATCCGATATCGCCCAGGACGCCGATCATGTTCCGCTCAAGGAAAACGCCTTCGGCGCGCTTGTCGTCATGGACAAGGCCGGCGTCGACGTGGCGCATGTTGTCGATAAGGACGGCATGCTGGCGGGCATCGTGACGCGTGACGCCCTGATTGCCGTCCAGCCGAGTACACCGGTGTCGCAGGTCATGGAAGCCGACGCGCCGAGCGTGACCAGCGAATCCTACATCAACGAAATGTACGCCACGGCCCAGAACGGCGTTCTCATGGCCGTGACGGACAGCGACGGCAAGCTCGTCGGCTCCGTGGAGCCGACGGCGATCTTCGGGCATTTGACCCCCGACACCGAAACGACGGCCGAGGCGGACGCCGAGGACGGCGGCGGCGAGGAAAGCACGGGCGTTCCATCCGAGAAAACGGATGCCGAACCCGCCGACAACGCCGATGCTCTGAAGGGGAAGTCAAACCAATGAGCCCGTCCGATCTTCTCGTCATTCCCTTCGAGGGCTGGATCAACGCGTTCGTGCGCGGGTTTCTGGTTCCCAACTTCCGCCCCATCTTTCGCGCCGTGCAGGTTCCGGTCAACGAGGTGCTGCAAGCCTTCGATGGGTTCTTCGCCTGGGTGCCGATGCTCGTGGTCACCCTGGTCTTCGCGTTCGTCGCCTGGCGGGTGGTTGGGCGCACCATGGCGATCATCACCATCGTCGGTTTCGTCTTCATCGACATGATCCAGCTGTGGCCCGAGACCATGACGACGCTGGCCATGATCCTGACCTCCGTGCTGTTCTGCACCATCATAGGCATTCCCGCCGGCATTCTTGTGGCCGGCTCCGACATGGCGTGGAAGGTTGTCAGGCCGATCCTCGACATCATGCAGACGGTTTCCAAGCTTCGTGTACTTGGTGCCGATCGTCATGCTGTTCGGCGTCGGCATGGCGCCCGGCATCATCGCGACGATCATCTTCGCGCTGCCGCCGATCATCCGCATGACCAATCTCGGCATTCGCAGCGTCCGCGAGGACCTGATCGAAGCGTCGGAGGCCTTTGGCGCCACGCGAACGCAGACCTTGATCGAGGTTCAGTTGCCGCTTGCCATGCGCACGATCATGGCCGGCCTGAACCAGACGCTGATGCTGGCCATGTCCATGGTGGTCATCGCCGCCCTGATCGGGGCCGGTGGACTGGGGCTGATCGTCAACACCGGCCATGGCCGCCTCAACGTCGGACAGGCGACGGCCCGGCGGCGTTGGCATCGTCATCCTGGCGATCGTGCTCGACCGGATCACGCAAGGTCTGGCCGAGCCCGGATCGGGCAGCAAGACGTCGCTGCTTGGCTCGTTCAAGTCGCTGTTCCGCAGCCAGGACATCGATGCCGCGGCATCGGACAAGACGGTCTGAGGACATCTAGGGCATGCCGGGCGAAGCCTGCTTCGCCCAGCATGTCCTATCCCATTGTTTTCACGCAACTCCGGGCGCGAAACCGGTTGCCCACTTCTGCTGGAGTTGCTTTGGTTGCCGCGCGCTCATGCGCCGGTTTGAACGGGGTGGTCGCGCTTGATTGCGCGGCCCCGAGAGACCCACCTTTAATCTGGAGATCAGAAATGACGAACGCATTCCGCAGTACGATGACCGCAGTGGCGCTCATCGCCGGCGCCGTCGGCCTTTCGGCAGGCTCTGTCAATGCCCAGGACATGCCGGGCAAGGGAACCACCATCAAGATGGCCCAGGCCACATGGGACACCGGCTGGTTCCAGGCCGCCATCTACAAGCAGATGTTTGAAGCGCTGGGCTACGCGGTCGAAGGCCCGACCACGCTCGACGCGCCGATCTTCTATCAGTCCGTGGCGCAGGGCGACGTCGATCTCTGGTGTCAACGGCTGGTTCCCGCTGCATTGATACCTACAAGGAGACGTTCGATGGCTCGGCCTCGATCGTCGGAGCCGTCGCCAAGGGTGGCGCGCTTCAGGGCTACCTGGTGGACAAGGCCGCCGTCGAGGAGTTCGGCATCAAGACGCTGGACGATTTCAAGCGTCCGGAGGTCATGAAGGCCTTCGATCGCAATGGCGACGGCAAGGCCGATCTGGTTGCCTGTCCTCCGGGCTGGGGCTGCGAGGTCACCATCACCGAGCACATGAAGAACTACGATCTCGGGCGACGCCATCAACCCGATCAAGGCTGGCTATTCCGCCTCCATGGCCGATGCGATCGCCGCCTACAAGGGTGGCGAGCACATCCTGTTCTACACCTGGACGCCGAACTGGACCGTCAACGAGCTGAAGCTCGGTGAAGACGTGATGTGGATCGAGGTTCCCGAGAAGGAAGGCGTCGAGACGCCCGCCGCCGCCGAGGGCATCAAGGCCTGCGTCGAGGATCCCTGCCGCATGGGCTTTGTCGCCAACGACATCGTGCCCGTCGTCAACAATGCCTTCCTCGAGAAGAATCCCGCCGTGGCGACCCTGCTCAAGGACGTGAAGATCCCGCTCGCCGACATCTTCGCTCAGAACGCGGCGATGAACGCCGGTGACGACAAGGTCGAAGCGCAGGCTGCCGAGTGGGTCAAGAACAACCAGGCGGCTGTTGACGGCTGGCTGGCCGACGCACGCGCCGCGGTCAAGTAAGCCCGGTTCGCGACCACCTCGCCCTGGGGAGTTGGCCCCAGGCGAGGACCGTGGGAAAAGCTTGGGGCGCCGATCCGGTTTGGTCCGGATCGGCGCCCCAACTGTTATGTCCGGACGATGCCGTTATTCGGCCTGATGTTGTCGGCCGATGGATGTCACTCCGCGCTTGCCGCCACGGCCGGGTGATAGTGCGGCTGGAACAGCCGGCCGCGCTCGGTCCAGAAGACGATCAGCAGCGTCAGGGCCGACAGTCCGAAGTAGCCGGCCGTCAGCGGCATGATGGTGCCGTCGAAGGCCTGTCCGATCAGCGCGCCGCCGACCGCGCCGATCAGCGTGGTGAAGGCGCCGATCAGCGAGGATGCGGTGCCGGCCACTTCGCCCAGGGGGTCGAGGGCGAGCGCGTTGTAGTTGGACATGGCGATCGAGAAGAAGAACTGCATCGCCACCATCATGGCGATGAACACCCAGAGTGGCGGCAGTCCGTCCCACGCGTAGGCGGCGGCAAGGAAGATGGCCGCCAGCGCGAGGTGGATGACGTGGCCGCCGTGCGACAGGCGGCGCATGCCCCAGCTGCGCACCAGACGGCTGTTGACGAAGGCGGCGATGCCGCCGGTGACCGCCACGGACGCGAAGGCCGCCGGGAACAGCGCGCCGAGACGATAGCCGTCGGAGCCGAGGATCTGCTCGGCCGAGCCGATGAAGCCCATCAGCGTGGCGAAGAGCAGGCCGATGGCCAGCGAATAGCCGACCGCCTCGCGGTTGGTGACGCAGATGCGCGCGGCCTCGACGATCGACCGCACCGACAGGGCGCGACGGAACTCGGGATGCAGCGTCTCGGGCATGCGGATGTAGAACCACAGGCCGACGGCGACCGACAGGGCGGCCATGGTGGCGAAGATGGAGCGCCAGCCGGCCAGCGCCAGCAGCAGGCCGCCGAAGGTGGGCGCCAACACCGGGATGATCATGAACACCATCATGGTGAAGCTCATGACGCGGGCCATTTCGCGGCCCTCGTAGCGGTCGCGGACGATGGACACGGCGATGACGCGGGCGGACGCTGCGCCGATGCCTTGCAGCACGCGGGCGACCAGCAGGCTGGTGAAGCCCGTGGCCAGCGCCGACACGATGGCGCCGACGATCAGGATGGCGAGGCCGGCGATGACCAGCGGACGACGTCCCCAGACGTCGGACAGCGGCCCGTAGACGATCTGGGCGATGCCGAAGCCGACCATGTAGGAGAAGACGACGAGCTGCAGCTCGTTGGCCTCGACAAGGCCGAAGCTGTCGCCGATCGCAGGCAACGCCGGCAGCATGGTGTCGATGGCAAGGGCCGTGAGGCCCATCAGGGCGGCGATGAGGGCGACGGTCTCGGCAAAGCCGGGACCCTGGCGAGCCGGCAAGCCGGTCGTGGTAGTCATGACGAAACCTAAAATGCTGGAAGCAGGGCCCGGAGAATGCCGGGACGCGCAAACAAAAAACCGTTGCGGCCTGCCTGGGCGTGTCTTGTAGCGTTTCAGAGACGTTTTTTCCAGTCCGGACGACCAGAGTCAGTAAAATGTGATCGGGGAAACGCTTAAGACGAGGGGCGAAGGCTTAGCGGCGCTCAGTCCGTGTTGGCGCGAAGCCAAGCCACAAGTCGGCCGAACTCGAAGTCGCCCGATCGGTACAGACCATCGATGACAGCGAAGGTCTCATCGGCGCCTGCCGTGACGAAGGTTCCG
>CAXXNH010000028.1:0-82913 GCA_963665435.2 uncultured Pleomorphomonas sp.
AGGCGGACTGAGGCCGAGACCGGCGCGCATCGGCCGCGACAGCCAGGCACCCGTATCGGTCACTGGTGGAAAGACGCCCTCGTCGAGACCGACCAGCACGAGGCGATCGGTGGGTAGAAGGCGTGCCTCGATCGGCCCGGTGGCCAGGACGCGGGCATTCCGGGTTGGCGTCAGTACGAGGATATTGCCGATCAGGGCCCTCAGGACGGGGGCGAAGTCGGCGTGGGTGAGTACCAGCGCGGCATCATCGGGAGCCCGGAGGTGCTCGTCGAGAATCGATAGAAGCTGCCGTTCCGCCCGGCCCGGTTCGTCGTGGTCATCCTCTGCACGGCGGGTGACATGACCAAGCGTTTCGCGCAGGGCGCCGATAAAATCGACGAGAGTTGGTGCCGGCAGGGCTGCTGCGGCGACAAGCGGTGCCACGGCTTCGCCGAAGAAATCCGCAAGGGCGACGGCATCCGACAAGACGGAAGCGTCACCCTTCGCCTCGGTCTTCTCGGCCAAAGCCCGCACTGCGTTCGATATCGCGGAAACACCGCCCGAAAGGCGGGGGCCACGCAACACCTTGCGGGCAATCAGGCGACCAGCCGGCCGGATTCGCGATGCGGCCCAGCCGAAGCGCGCCGCCGGATGGCCAAGGATCGCCGCCACCTTCACCGGAGGGAAGTCCTCGGCGGCGGCCTCCACGAGGAGCAGGGCGAGCTGCCCGTATGGCGTTTGCGGCAGCGGTTGGCCGGCGGTGTCCTCCACCTCGATGCCGAAACGCTCGAGCTCGGCGACGACGCGGCGAATGATGGTGCGGTCGGGTGTGACGAGGATCGAACGCGCATCCGGATTTTCGAGACACTGGCGAAGGGCGATGGCGGCTGCGAGCGCTTCTTCAGCCTCGTTGGCGGCGACGGCGAGAGAAATCCCGGCCAGTGCGGCATCGGTACCTTCGGGGTCGGCATCGAGGACGGCGGCATGCTGCGGCCAGAGATCGGTGACGGCAGCCGGCACAAGGGCCCGCCGGACGATGTCGACGCGGGCAGCCATCGCCGCCTCCGGCTCACCCAGCTGACCGATGGTCTCCCGCTCGACGCCAAGCCGTTCGACGAGCTTGTTCATGGTGTGCTCGGGGTGGGCGCAATCGAAGACGCTGGCGGCGATCGTCTCGGCCGGCGCGGCAACGTCGAGGCCCGGCAACACCACCGCGCCTTCGGAAAGCGCCAGCACGGCGGACATCAGGTCGGCCGTGCTCGGTACCGAACCGGTGGACCCGGCAATGATCACTGGGCCGGACGGAGGCCGTCGTTGCCAACGGGCAATGGTCGCCTCGACCATGGCGCGGTGAAAGGGGCCGGCGCCGATCCGGCCGCGCTCGGCGATGGCAGCCGGCAAAGCCTCGGTGGCGATCCTGAGAAAGTTGAGCGACAGCTGCCACCAGGCCGCATAATCGTCCGGAACCAGCGCGTCGAGCTTGCTCCAGTCGACGCCTTCGAGTTCGGCCTGGTCGAGAAGGGCGAGAAGGTCGGCAGAAAGATTGAGCGCTTCGGCCGGCGAGCCCGGTACGGCAACCGGCTGACCGGCTGGCGTCAGCAGCTGATCGCTCGCCACGCGTTCGCGCCAGTGGGCGACGAGGCGGGCCAGCATAAGCCGGCGCTCGGTCGCGGCGATGACCGGCGGCAGATCGAGTGCCTCCGGCGCCAGGAGGTCGTCTTCCGCCTCCAGAACGTCGGATATGGAGAGGATGCGCGGCAAGATCACCGCGCCGGTTCCGAAGGCGTTCCGGAATGCCTGCTTGAGGGCCGCGCCGGCCCGTCGGGTCGGCAGGTAGATGCTGACGTCGGCAAGGTCGAGCGGGACTGTGCCGATAGTCGCGGCCGGCGATCAGGCGGCCATCGAGCAGCGCTTCGGCCAGCGTGGCGAGGAAGGGCGCTCCTGGATGAATGGTGAAGACGCGCCCAGCCATTGCCTACTCCGCAGATGTCAGGATGGTCCGCTCCGCCTGTCTGATCGCTTCGGGCGTACCGACATGCAGCCAGGTGCCTTCAAGCCAAACGCCATGCAGGCGTCCCTGTCCGATCAACTCGTCGAAAACGCGATTGAGCGAGAAGGGCTCAAGCGGGCGATCGACAAATATCTCCGGCTTGAGAATGGCGACGCCGGCGTAGACGAACGGCGCGACCGTGCGCTCGCGCCGACGGGTCAGGCGTCCGTCACCGGCCATGTCGAAATCTCCGACGCCGTGATAGCCAACCGAGCCGACGATGGGGGCGAGCAGCAGCAGCCCGTCCATGCGGTCGCCATCCCAGGCGCGCGCCAGCAGCGGCAGGTTGGCGGATACGCCCTCGATCCATATGGAGTCGGAGTTGAGGTGATAGAAGGGCTCCGTGCCGAGGTGCGGCAGGGCCTTGACGACGCCGCCTCCGGTGTCGAGCAACTGGTTGCGCTCGTCGGAGACGATGACGGAAAGGTCGCTCCGCTTGCCGACGTGGACCTCGATGAGATCGGCGAGATAGTGAACGTTGACCACCGCCGTCTCGACGTGGGCCTCGGTCAGGCGGTCGAACACCCGATCGATCAGGCTGCGGCCAAGCACTTCCACCAGCGGCTTCGGCGTGGTCGCCGTGATCGGACGCATCCGCTTGCCACGTCCCGCGGCGAGCACCATGGCCCGGCGAGGGCGGAAGGCGGAGGATAAAGCAGCATCGGTCATCTTGAAAAGGTCGGGGCTCTCTGCGGTTGGAAAGGGCGGGCTCACGGCCGTGCAGCGAGTCCGAGCCGTTCATACCAGAGCTTGACGCGCGGCGAGAACCTTGTCGTCCAGCGCTTTCTCGAGGTTTCGACGTACGCGCGGCAGGAAGCGGAGATGATGGGTGCGGCCGGTGCGCGCGGCATACTCGACAAAGCGGCCGAGGATCTTTGCGTTCCGCTGGGCGCCGAGGATCGCGACGCGCTCTGCGAAGTCGACCGCGTCGAAGTCGGAATCGTGGAACCTCCGACGATCCACATAGGCGGCGGTCATTGCCGCCGCGAGTTCATCGGGAATGTCGACGCGGGCATCCGTGACGAGAGCCGCGAAATCGTAGGCTGAAGAGCCGAGCAACCCGTCCTGGAAATCGATCAATCCGATGGCATCACCCGAGGTCTGCCAGAGGATGTTGGGCGAGTGGTAGTCGCGCAGCACCAACTGGGCCTGGTCATCATCGAAGCGGGAAAGAAGTCCGTCCCAGAGGTCATTCCACTCGGCAAGGGCGTCGGCTCCGAGCGACGCACCGGTCAGGTGCGGGACGTACCAGGTGGCGAAGAGGCCCACCTCCGTTGCCAGGGCTCTTCGGTCGTAGCGTGGCATCGGCCAGCGACCACCGGCGTCATCGACGGCGACGTCAGGCCAGGCTACGACCGCGAGGTCGGCGAGCCGCCGGGCAGCGACGAGGTAGCGTTCGGGGATCGGCACGCCGTCGCGCACGATGCCATCCGACCCGAGATCTTCGACCAGCATCAATCTCCGCTCGGCGTCGCGATCGAGGACGCGCGGGCTGCGGAAGCCGTGACGACGCAGCGTGTCGGCAATGGCCGAAAAGGCGGTGAGACTATCGGCGAGGTGAACGATCTCCTCGTAACGGTCGTCGTCGGCTCGCTTCAGGTAGGCACGCCAGGCTGGCCAGCGCATCACGACCGCGGCCTTTTCGCCGACCGTCGCCCGCTCGAAACTGCGTGTCGAGGCGTCGCCATGCAAATGCCGCCGTTCGGCGCCTGCAAAGCCCGCTCGGTCGAGAAGATCGCGAACGCCGAAGGTCTCCTCGAGCCTCTCCGCCCAGCTGTTTCCGCGCGCTTCCAGAGAGAAACGGCGCCCGTTGAGGCCATCGCCCTCGGATATGACGATGTCGAGCCGCTTTGCCGGCAACTCGTCGCCGGCCCGGTCGGGCCACTCGATCAGCGAAAGGCCTTCCCCGATGGCCTCGGAGAAGCCGATTTCGATGAGCTCGTCGGGATCGGCGAGACGATACAGATCGAAATGATGGACGGGGAAGCGGCCGGTCTCGTAGCTCTGCAGCAGCGTGAAGGTCGGGCTGGGCACCTCGAGGTCGGGCTCATCGGCAAGACGCCGGACAACGGCGCGGGCGAAAGCGCTCTTTCCCATGCCGAGGTCGCCGTATAGAGCGACGACGTCGCCCGGGCGGGCGATGGCGGCGATGTCGTCGGCGAGGCGAAGCGTACCAGCCTCGTCGGCCACGTTCACGGTTCGGCGAAGTGGCGGGGTCATCGCGGCGGCGCTCACTCGGCCGCTTCGGCGATGCTGGGGTTTATCGGCAACCGGCAGACCACCCGCGTACCGACGCCGATCTTGGAAGTGATCTCGACGCTGCCCTTGTGCAGCTCGACGAAGCTTTTGACGATGGACAGGCCCAGACCCGGACCGCGCCGTCGAGCGCCGTTGGTGCGGCTCTCGAAGCGCTCGAACACCGCCTGGAGGTATTCGTCGGGGATGCCTCGGCCATGATCTTCGACGGTGAATGAGACTTCCTCACCGGTCCGTCGGCAGGAGAGCGACACCGCGCCGCCGTCGTCGGAGAAGGCGATGGCGTTGGACAGGAGGTTGTAGAGCACCTGCCGGATGCGCTTCTCGTCGGCGATGAACGAGCCGATGTCCTCGGGAACGTCGAGCTTCAGGTCGATGTGCGCCTCGGCGATGCGGTCACGAAGACCGGTGGTGTGCCGCGTCGACGGTCGAGGGGATGTCCACCTCGCCGAGGTCGAGTTCGATGATGCCGGCATCGACGGTGGCGAGATCGAGGATATCGTTGATGATGGCCAGGAGTGCCGTCGACGAGTCCATGATGTAGCCGGTATACTCCCGCTGCTTGATGTTGAGCGGGCCGGCGTTGTCATCGGCAAGCAGCTGCGCGAAACCGATGATGTTGGTGAGCGGTGAACGCAGCTCGTAGGAAACGTGCTGGATGAAGGCGTTCTTCAGCTGGTCGGCTTCCTCGAGCGCCTCGTTCTTCTCCGTGAGGGCCCGCTCGACGTTCACCGAATCGGTGACGTTGACGAAGGTGATCAGCGTTGCACCATCCGGCAGCGGAACGGTGGTGAAGTCGATGACCCCCGCCGTCGCGGCGATCGAGCCGGCCGGTGAGGCGGTTGCGACTGTCGGCTAGGCCGGCGACGGCGAGGCGGACCTGGTCCCAGGCCTCGCGATTGCCATGGGCGGCCATGCAGTGGCCAACAACATCGTTGATATGCGGCCGACCGGCCAACATTTCGTCGGAGAGTCGCCAGAGGCTGCCGAAGGCCGGATTGAAAAGGCGAAGGCGGCCGTCTGAACCGAACACCGCCACGCCTTCGGAAAGATGATCGAGCGTCTCGCCCTGCACGCGTGTCAGCGCGTTGTAGCGGCTCTTGAGCTCGATCTGCTCGGTGACGTTTTCGTAGACATAGGTGACGCCGCCCTGCGGATGCGGGTTGGCGATGACGCGCAACGTCTGGCCCGTCGGCAGGTGCCACCAGCTCTCGCGAGCTTCCATCGCCTGGTAGGCCGAAAGCTGCTCGCGCTTCCATGTGCGGAAATCGGCTTGTTCGGGCAGCTTGCGTGACACGCGCAACTGATCGAGAACGGAGGCGTCGTCCGGGCCGGATTCGAGGAAGGCCGTGTCGAGGTCGAACAAGGCGCGATAGGCGGCATTGTAGAACTTGAGCCGTTTGTCGGCGCCGAAGATGGCAACGGCGGTGGCCAGCTGGTCGAGTGTGCGGGCGTGGCTGTCGATGGTCCGGCGCAGTTCCACCTGAGCCTGTTCCAGCTCGGACACGTCCGTGGCGATGCCGGCGCTGCCGGAAGATGTTTCGACGTCGACGACGTCGAACACTCGTCGGGCGCCACCCACCACGACCGAGAGACGCTTTTCGAATACCGGAGCGGTCTGGCGGCTGTCCGTGATCGCCTTGCGAGCAGCGGTGTCGAGAAACTCGGCGCCGACGGCTACCGCCTGCGTCGCGCTCGCCACTTCGACGGCGCGGGCATAGGCGGCGTTGACCCAGACCAGACGACCGGACTTGTCGCGCGTCCAGGCCGGCATCGACACCTTGTCGATCAGCCCCTCGAAGGTTTCGACGAGGGTCCGCTGCCGTTCGAACCGTTCGGCGAGCTCGGCATATTGCTGGCGTTCACGGGTGAGATTGCGAAAACGGATGAAGCAGCGAGAACCGTTGACCCGCCCGGCCGCCTCGATATGAACGCCGGTGGTGGTGGTCAGCACGTCGAGGAACGCCTCGCCGTCGGTGCGTAGCGCGCGGGTGCGGGCTTCGAGAAGTTGGGCTGAGGCCGGCTCAAGCCATTGGCCGAAGGCAAGGAAGCCAACCTGGCTGCGCGGCACGCCGGAAGCTTCCGGCAGCGACCCCATGACCTTCGGCGCCTCGTCGCGGGAACCCCAGATCACGGTGCGCTGATCGTCGGCGTTGAGCGCGGCTTCGGTGCGGTCGGCGGCGAGTTTCAGGTCGGCGTTTTCGCGCAGCAGGCGCTCGCGATCCTCCTCCGCCATGCGGCGCGCCCGGATCAGGGCTGCGGCCGAGACCACGGCAATGCAGATCGCCGATACGAAAGCCGACAGGGCGGCCACCTGAAGCGGCTCGAAATAGATCGAGCCATCGGCGCCGAACTTGATGGCCTGAGCGAGCGCCGGGCTCGCAGCCACAGGCGACAGGATGGTCGAGAGCAGGGCGATCTTCCCGACATGCCCCGCAAACGGCAATCGTGTCCGGCCCAGCCCCGGCATGCACATGTCCCCTTTTTGGCCGCATCAACAAAAGGGTGGTGCCCCCTGAAGAGAGGTCCACCCCGAACCGGCGCGTGCCCCACCGCCGATCCGAATCACCTCAAAATACCGCCTTTCAGGAGGGGCAAAAAGAGTCGTGGCCGGCCTGCTCTGCGCATCGGGGGGCAACCGGTCTCCGGATGGCGAATGTTCGCGGAACGTTCCGGCATTTTATCGCCTCGGCAAAAGGCCTGAGGGAGTCGATAACCGTGGGGAGGGTAGCGCCATGGGACTGACCGGACTCGCCTTATGCGGTTCGGCCTGCATCTTTTTCTTAACGTCTCGTAAATGCGGGCAGGTTGACCCGGAAAAATCCGCATATGTGGAACAGCTGTGGATAAGGCTTTGCCGACAACAAAATGCCCGCCCGATCCCCTGGGGAGCGGACGGGCAGCAGGAGCGATCGAACGCGCTGTCAGTAGCGGTACATGGCCGACTTGAAGGGACCGGTCGACTTGACGCCGATGTAGTCGGCCTGCTCGGGGGTCAGCTTGGAGAGCTTGGCGCCGAGCTTGGCAAGGTGCAGCTGGGCGACCTTCTCATCGAGGTGCTTGGGCAGCACGTGCACCTTCTTCTCGTACTTGTCGCCACGGGTCCAAAGCTCGATCTGGGCCAGCGTCTGGTTGGAGAAGGAGGCGCTCATCACGAAGCTTGGGTGCCCGGTGGCGTTGCCGAGATTGACGAGGCGGCCTTCCGACAGAAGGACGATCTTCTTGCCGTCTGGGAACTCGACGAGGTCGACCTGCGGCTTGACGTTCTTCCACTTGAAGTTCCGGAGCCCGGCGACATCGATCTCGTTGTCGAAATGGCCGATGTTGCAGACGATGGCCATGTTCTTGAGCTTGCGCATGTCATCGACGGTGACGACGTGAAGGTTGCCGGTGCAGGTGACGATGATGTCCGCGCGATGGATGTCATCCTCCAGCGTGACCACCTCGAAGCCGTCCATGGCAGCCTGAAGGGCGCAGATCGGATCGACTTCGGTGACAAGCACGCGGGCGCCGGAGCCTGCAAGCGACTGGGCCGAGCCTTTGCCAACGTCGCCATAGCCGCAGACGATGGCGACCTTGCCGGCCATCATCACGTCGGTGCCGCGACGGATGGCGTCGACCAGGCTTTCACGGCAGCCGTACTTGTTGTCGAACTTCGACTTGGTGACGCTGTCGTTGACGTTGAAGGCCGGCCAGGGGAGCTCGCCGCGCGTTTCCATCTGGTAGAGGCGCATGACGCCCGTCGTCGTCTCTTCGGAGACGCCGCGAATGCTCGCCTTGGCGCGCGAATAGAAGGTCGGATCCTTGGCAAGGCGCGCCTTGATGGTCGCGAAGAGCTCTTCCTCTTCCTCAGACTTCGGATCGGCGAGAACGGACGGATCGCTTTCCGCCTTGGCGCCGAGCGTGACAAGGAGCGTCGCGTCGCCGCCGTCGTCCAGGATCATGTTGGCGGTCTCGCCATTGCCCCAGTCGAGGATGCGGTCGGTGTAGCTCCAGTAGTCGCTGAGGCTCTCGCCCTTCACCGCGAACACCGGGATACCGGCGGCCGCGATGGCGGCGGCGGCGTGATCCTGCGTCGAGAAGATGTTGCAAGACGCCCAGCGGACATCGGCGCCGAGCGCCTTCAGGGTTTCGATCAGCACGGCCGTCTGGATGGTCATGTGCAGCGAGCCGGCGATGCGGGCGCCCTTGAGAGGCTGGGCGGCGGCATATTCGGCGCGGACCGACATCAGGCCAGGCATCTCGATCTCGGCCATGTCGAGTTCGGTGCGGCCCCAGGCTGCGAGCGAGATGTCCTTGACGACGTATTCCTTGGCGACCATCGGCGGATCTCCGGGTGTGGGGGAGTGTTCTGGTTGAAAGCAACGAGGCGGCTTTCGGCCGCCAGTCCGTGTCTTATAGGAGAAGTCGAAGTCCAGCGCAATCATGACATAAAGAGATCCTTATATCGTGATGAAAGACTCGTGCTCATTTGAAAGCCGCGAGAGCGGCCCTTGCTACGAAAGAGCTGGAGTTGGATGTAAAATCATGCACTAAAGTCGCTCTCTCGCGCTTTGTCGCTCCTGGAGGGAACAGGCATGCTTTCCCCATTGCCGGACGAAGATCCGGTCGGTCGGCCACGCCCGAGCGGCGAGGAGGAAAGAACATGAAAATCAAGGCGGTCGTTCTGGAAGGCGTCAACAATATCGCATTGCGGGAGATCGAGGTTCCCGGCACGCTGACGCCGGCGGCCGGCGAGGTTCGGGTCGCCATCAAGGCCGTGGGCATCTGCGGCAGCGACGTCCACTATCTGAAGCACGGCCGTATCGGTGACTTCATCGTCAACGAGCCGATGGTGCTTGGCCATGAAGCTTCGGGCGTGGTGACGGCGGTCGGCGCCAAGGTGTCTCACCTCAAGGTCGGCGATCGCGTCTGCATGGAGCCCGGCATTCCCGACTTCGGCTCGCGCCAGACGCTGGAAGGCCACTACAACCTCGATCCGGCCGTGCGTTTCTGGGCGACGCCGCCGATCCATGGTTGCCTGACGCCGGAAGTGGTTCATCCGGCGGCGCTCACCTACAAGCTGCCCGACAGCGTCTCCTTTGCCGAGGGCGCCATGGTCGAGCCGTTGGCGATCGGCGTCTATGCCGCTGCCAAGGGCGCCATCCGTCCCGGTGACATCGCCGTTGTGGCGGGCGCCGGCACCATCGGCATGATGGTGGCCTTCGCCGCGCTGGCGGCGGGCTGTTCGGAGGTGATCGTCAGCGACGTCGCCAAGGCCAAGCTCGACATCATCGCCAAGGTTCCCGGCGTCGTCGCCGTCGACCTCACCAAGGAAAAGCTGGCCGACGTGGTCGCGGCGCGGACGGCCGGCAAGGGCGCCGACCTGTTCTTCGAGGCAAGCGGCGCTCCCAAGGCTTTCGACGACATGCTGGACGTGGTGACGCAGGGCGGCCGGGTGGTTCTGGTCGGCATGCCGCAGGACCGGGTTCCGCTCGACGTGGTGGCGCTGGAGGTCAAGGAGATCAGCCTGACGGGCATCTTCCGCTATGCCAACGTCTGGGATCGCACGCTGGCGCTGCTCGGCTCGGGCAAGATCGACGTCAAGCCGCTGATCTCGGCAACCTACCCGTTCGACAAGTCGGTCGAGGCCTTCGAGCGCGCCGCCCAGCAGAACCCATCGGACGTCAAGGTCCAGATCACGTTCTGAGGACGATCGGAACCGGAAGCTGCCTTGAAGGGCTTCCGGTTCTCGCAAGCGGCGGAGCCGTAGCGCTCGACGCCTGACAACGCCCGTCTCGGCGTTGACGGCCAAGTCTGCTAGCATTGCCGGCTCGAACGGTTCCGTTGTCCACCAAAGGGAGGCGAAGGTGGGTCAGACAAAGCCCGTTTTGGAGGTGATCGAGGCTCCGCTCGAGCGTACCTTCCGCGTCTATTCGCACGACTATCCCTTTGCCTATTCCGGTTGGCACCATCATCCGGAATACGAACTGCACTTGATCCGGCGCAGCTCCGGCCAGTTCTACGTCGGTACCTATGCCGGCGATTTTGGCCCGGGCAACCTAGTCATGACGGGGCCGAACCTGCCGCACATGTGGGTGTCGGATGGCGCCGACCGCGGCGAGGACGGTCGTATCCGCGATCGCGACTTGGTGCTTCAGATGGGGGCGGGTTTCGCCGAGCGCTGCATGGCCGAGTTTTCCGATTGCGCCGGCCTCTCGACTCTACTCGACGCAACGCGGTCGGGCATCGAGTTCTCCGAGGCCGCCGCCACCGAAGCGGCTGCCCTGATGGAAGCACTGCTCGTCGCGGAGGGATTCGAGCGCATCGCCCTGTTCTTCGAGCTGATGCGCGTTCTGGAGCAGGACGGCGAACGCCGGTCACTCTCGTTGAAGGGAATGGAGCACCAGTGCGCCCAGCCCCGACGGCTCGAACGGATGCTTGCCTACATCGCCGCCAACTTCAACCGCCCCGGCCTCACCTGCCGGGAAGTGGCGGCGACGGAGGGCATGGGCCTTCCGGCCTTCTCGCGCCTGTTCGAGCGTCACCTGCGCTGTTCCTGCGCCGAGTACATCAACCATCTCAGGATCTACAAGGCCTGCCAACTCCTGTCGGAGACCGAGGACATGGTGACCTCGATCGCCATGGATGTCGGCTACGAGACCTTGTCGACCTTCAATCGAAACTTCCTGCGCCTGATCGGGCGAACGCCATCGGCCTTCCGTGCCGAGCGGCGGGCCGGCCCACGTGGCAAGGCCCGCACCGCAGCATGAGTTGGCGGGCTACTGGAGTCGCCGCCCATCCTCGTCGAACAGGTGCACTGCCGAAAGATCCGGTTTGAGGCCGATACGGTCTCCGGGTTTGAGCTCGACCCGCTCGCGCAGCACGGCGACCAGTGTCTGGCTTCCACAGCGGGCGAGCACCTGCGTTTCGGCGCCGGTCGGCTCGAGGACTGCCACCTCGGCGCGAAAGCCGGTCTCGTCGAGCATCAGGTGTTCGGGGCGGATACCGTAGGTGACGGCGCCTGCCCTGGCCGTGGGCGGCAGCGGCAAAACCGTGCCGTCCTCCGTGACGAAGCCACCATTTTCCATCTTGCCCTTCAGGAGGTTCATGGCCGGCGAACCGATGAAGGTGGCAACGAACAGATTGTTCGGCCGATCGTAGAGTTCCAGCGGCCGGCCAACTTGCTCGACCACACCGCCCTTCATCACCACGATGCGGTCGGCCATGGTCATGGCCTCGATCTGGTCGTGCGTGACGTAGACGGTGGTCGTGCCGAGGCGCTGATGCAGATCCTTGATCTCGGCGCGCATCTGCACGCGCAGCTTGGCATCGAGATTGGACAGCGGTTCGTCGAAAAGGAAGACCTGCGGGCTGCGCACGATCGCCCGCCCCATGGCGACGCGCTGCCTCTGGCCGCCCGACAGTTGCTTGGGCAGCCGGTCGAGATAGGGCTCGAGCGCAAGAATGGCCGCGGCTTCCTTGACGAGCGCATCAATGGCGGTCTTGCTCTCGCCTTTCAGCTTCAGCGCGAAGCCCATGTTCTGCGCCACGGTCATGTGCGGGTAGAGCGCGTAGTTCTGGAACACCATGGCGATGTCCCGTTCCTTCGGCGGCACGTCGTTGACGAGGCGTTCGCCGATGCGAATGTCCCCAGCCGATATTTCCTCGAGACCGGCGATCATTCGGAGCAGCGTCGACTTGCCGCAACCGGATGGACCGACCAGCGTCACGAATTCGCCGTCGGCAATATCGATGTCGATGCCGTGGATGACCTGATGGTTGCCATAGAACTTGGCGACGTTGTCGATGGAAACGCTGGCCATGATGTTCCTCCCTGGATCGTATCTAGAGGCCAAGCCGCCAGACGCGTGCGGTGGCGCGTCCTTGTGGGGCGTCGAGGCGAATGGCAGTAATGGGCGCGGGATCGGCGAGCCGCTTGGTTCCGGAATAGCGCCCGTCGTCGCCGAAAACTTCGATCGAGCCCCGGTCGAGGAAGACCCGGATCGAGCGCACCTGAGCGCCGGCTGCGAGATAGCGCGGCGATGGCGTGCTGCTTTCCTCGTCCTCGTGGACGATGGCAAGACCATCTGGTCCGGCGACGATGGCGAGCTTCAGCGTCGGATGCGATAGCGCCAGTTCGAACGGTACGCCCGTCTGTTCGAGTTCGACGACGATCTCGGCGGCACCGTCATCGAGGGTCACCGTCTCTCCGCTGGCGAGGCGCCGATCGTCGAGAAGCGCCTGTCGCAGGGAGGTTGCCGCTTCGATCGGCGGGGTCGTCAGAGCGCCATCCTTCAGAAGCAGACGCCGCGGCAATGTCATCGCGGTTGGCCAGTCGGCCGTCCTGACGATGTCCGTCCAGTTGGCGAGCCAAGCGATTCCGACAGGGCCATCCCGGTCGACGAAACCCTGAAAGCCGTAGGCGTCGGTGCCGAAGTCGAGTTCCTGTCTGAACTCAGGTGTGAAGCTCTTGCCGTCGAAGCGTCCGACGATGCCGAAGGTGAGGTTGCGACGCCGGGTTGACGGATCGCGGCTCATCAGAAGGCCGAAGATCAGCAGCCACCGGGTGCCGGGATCCGCCGCGGGGCCATCGAGCGGAAGCATGGCTGGGCACTCTCCGACGGTGCGGGCATACTCCCGTTCGCGATGAATGAGGTCCACGAAGCGCCAGCCGGTTGCGCCGGTCGGGTCGTCGGTTTCGTGGAGAAGGACGACGCCGCCCTCGTCATCGCGCCCGCCCAGCAACATCTTGAGACGCCCGTCAGGTCCCTGGAAGACGTAAGGATCGCGGTTGTCCTCGCCGAGGCCCAGTCCCTCCGGCCGACCGGCCAGCGCGACCTGCGGCGTGCTGGCCGTGAAGCCGTCGCGGCAATGCACCGAGCACTGGACTTCCATCTCCGGCTTTCGGGCATCGATATGGTCGGTGAAAAACGTCCGGAAGCCCTTTTCTCCGGGAATGGCGATGGCGGAACCCGAGAAGGCGCCACCGGCGCCGTTCGCCGCGAACACCGCTTCGCTCGGCTCGAGGAAGACCGGCAAGTGACGCCAATGAATGAGGTCGTCGGAGACGGCGTGGCCCCAATGCATGGCGTGCCAGCGCAGACGATGCGGGTAGTGTTGGTAGAAGAGGTGGGCGCGCCCGTCGAAACGTCCCAGGCCGTTGGGATCGTTCATCCAGCCGAAAGGCGGCCGGAAGTGATAGCCGTCGGCAAAAGCGGGCGGCGTCGGTGCCGGCCCGGCATGGAGCACGCGAATGCCCCTGTCGAGCACCGTTGTCGGATCATAGGCGTAGACGGCTGAGACAATGGCGGCTTCGGGGTCGAAGCCGAGGCGGTCGAGCGGCTTCGTGAGAACCATGCGATGGCGCTCGAAGGCGTCCGTTCGCCGGGTCATGATCTCGCCGTTGTCGCCCAGTGTTACGACGGCGGGCTCCGAACCCCGGGCCATCAGGAACAGCTCGACGGTTTCGCCAGCCGACGCTGGAGCAAGGGGGATCGTTTCCGGGCTCGGCTGGCCGGTCTCGGGAACTCTTTGCGACATGATCAACCTTTCACCGCCGAGCCGACGAAGGAGCTGATGAACCAGCGCTGGAAGGCGAGATAGAACACGAGGATCGGGATCATCATCATGACCGAGGCGGCCATGGCCCGGTCCCAGTAGATGCTGTCCTGACCGAAGAAGGTGGCGATGGCGACCGAGATCGGCCGGGCATAGTCGGTCTGGGTGATGAGGATCGGCCAGAGATACTGGTTCCAGGTCTCGATGCCCATCAGGATGGAGACGGTGGCGAGCGCCGGCAGGCTGAGCGGCACGAAGATCGACCACCAGGTGCGGAAGATCGACGCGCCGTCGATCGAAGCGGCTTCGTAAAGCTCTTTCGGCAGCTGCGCGAAGAACTGGTAGAACAGGAAGGTATAGAGCGGGCTTGCCACGAAAGGCAGGATCTGCGCGGTGAAGGTGTCGGAGAGACCGGCCCGCGACACGATGATCAACAGGGGCATGATGATGCTTTCCTGCGGGATCACATAGAGCGCGATGATCACCGACAGGATCAAGGCCCGCCCCGGCAAGCTGCCCCAGGCCAGGATGAAGCCGGCCATCGAGTTGATGATGAGGCCGAGGCTCACTGTCGAGCCGAGGATGAACAGCGAGTTGCCGAGATAGCGGCCGAAGGCCAGCTCGCCGGCGAAGTTGCCGACCTCGCGGAAGTTGTTGAAGGTTGGATGGTCCACCCAGAAGGCCCGGAAGGATCCCATGTCGGCTAGGATCTGGAAGCGATCGTCCTTCAAAGAGGCGATGAACAGCATGAACAGCGGCGAGATGATCACCAGCGCGATGACGAACACCGAAATCGACTGGACGACGCGATAGCCGTTCACCGGCCTCGCCGACTTGCGGGGAGAAAGGGCGAGATCAGACATCGAAGCGCCTCATGAGCCTGCGCTGGATGAGCGCGATGACCAGGACGATCAGGAACAGGATCACCGACACCGCCGAGGCGTAGCCGAGCTTCTGCTCCTCGAAGCCGGCGCGCACCATGTAGTGGACCACGGTTTCGGTCGATGAATTCGGTCCGCCCTGGGTGAGGATGGCGATCTGCGTGTAGAGCTTGAAGGCCTGGATGGTGGTGATGACCAGCACGAAGACATGGGTCGGCCTGAGCCCCGGCATGGTCACGTGCCAGAACCGGCCCCAGCGGCCGGCGCCGTCGATGCGGGCGGCGTCATAGAGCTCGTCGGGAATGCCCTGCATGCCGGCGAGGTAGATGATCATCTGGAAGCCATAGGCCTGCCAGGCCGACAAAAGCACGATGGAGAACATCGCCCAGTTCGGGTCGCCCAACCAGTCGATCGGCTGGATGTGACCGCCCGACAGCGTCGTCACGACCTGATTGAGCGGGCCGGTCGGATACTGAAACAACGTGCCCCAGATGACGCAGACAACAACCATCGACGTGATGGCCGGCAGAAAGAACATGCCGCGGAACACGTTTCGGAACGGAATCTTCTGGTTGAGGATCAGCGCCGTCACGAAGGCCAGCCCGCCACTGGACCGGCAGCACCCAGAGGGGTGAAGCGGGTGACGTTCCAGAGAGACGTCCAGAACAGGTCGTCGCTCAGAATGCGCAGGAAATTCTTGAGCCCGATGAAGCGCACCGGCGTCGGCCGGGGGCACCAGCGGCTGGGTTGGTCATGGCCGTCCAGAACGACAGCACGAAGGGCGTGATCAGGAAAACGGTCATCAGCACGATCGCCGGTGCCAGCATGCCGATCTCCTGAAGGAAACGCGACCAGCCGACGCGGGCAATGATGGAACGGCGACGCCGCTTCGGAACGGTGGTGAGTGCGGACATGGGGCCCTCGCCGAGCGATGAATGGCAGGAGAGCGGCGCGCGCCCGAAGGGAGGGCGGACGCGCGCCGGCAAGCCGTGCCGGGCGGGCGCGGATCAGCGTGGCCCGGCGTTCCGGCCGCGAGCCTGCCGTCCCGAAGAACGGCGGGCTCGCGGGCAGGACATCAGTTGCCGTCGAAGGGCGGGTACCCGTCGTTGTCGGCGATGTCCTCGTCGATCTTCTCCGCGGCGGCCGTCAGCGCCTTTTGGGCGTCCTCGGCCGTTGAAGATCTGGTCGACGGCCTGCATGAAGGCGGAGGTGATCGTCGGGTAGGCCGGATGCGGCGGGCGCGGCACGGCCACTTTCGATGCCTGCTCGAAGGCGACGGCCATCGGGCCGCCCTCGGCATAGAGCGGCGACTGGGCAGCGAAGCTCTTGAGGCCGGGATAGGCGCTCTGGCTCACGGCATAGTCGCGATAGTCCTTGTCCTTCAGGAGGAAGCTCAGGAACTTGCCGGCGATGTCGGGATGCTCGGACTGGGTGGTGATCGCCCAGATCCAGGTGCCGTCGGGGCTGGCGCTCTTCTCGCCGAACTTGGGCAGCGGCATCACCACCACGTCGTCCTTCAGCTTGGCGGCGGCTTCGGCGTAGAACCAGTGACCGCCCCAGGCGAGCGCTGCCGGCTCACCTTCGGCGTAGAACTGGTTGGTGCCGGACGACATCGGCACGACCCAGCCGTTCTTCACCCAGGTCTGCATCATGGTCATCGCGTCGACGCAAGGCTGGCTGTCCAGCGTGCCGGTCGCCGTCCAGGTCGTGCGGTCGATCAGGTCGCAGCCGAAGGAGTTGAGGATCGGCTGGTAGGCATAGGTCACCCACTCGGTCTTGATGCCATAGCCGCGGAAGGTGTCGATCGGCCACTTGACGCCATCCACCTTGGCCAGCTTGGCGAGGTAGTCCTCGAACTCGGCGCGCGTCCAGGCATCGTCCACGGACGTCGGAATGCGGGCACCGATTTGTTCGAGATACTTCCTGTTGCCATAGAGCACCACCGAGCTGTCGGTGAGGCCGATGGCGTAGAGGTCCTTGTCGATCGGGTAGGTGCCTTGGGCGACGTTGGATGCCGTCATGTCGTCAAGGAGGTCTTGGTCGATATAGCTTTTGATCGGCTTGAGGTAGCCCGACCAGACGTAGTTGGCGAGGAACGGGGCATCGAGCTCCATGATATCCGGCAGCTGCTTGGACATCACCGCCGACGAGAACTTCTCGTTATAGGCGTCATGCGGCGCATAGATCAGCTCGATATCGACATCCGGATTGGCCGCCTCGAAGCGTTCGGCGACCTTGCCGTAGAGCGCCACCCAGCCGGGATCGCCCTGATGCATCATGCGCACGACGGTCTTGGCGTCGGCGGCGGTCGCGATGGCCATCAGGGCAGTGGTGGCCACAAGAGTGCTAAGTAAACGATTACCCATTGCGAAAGACTCCTCCAATCGTTGGTTTCCTCGCCAGCTCAGACGGAAGCTCGCTCCACGAGCTGGAATGGGAGCAGTTTCAGCCCCCCCTCCGGCGGTTCTGCCGCCTGAAGTATCTCCGCTGCCATCCGGCCCATGGCTCTGTGCGGCAGGGCCATGGTCGTCAGCGGCGGGTCGAGTCGCGTGGCGATGTCGACCTGATTGTCGAATCCCGCCACGGCGACATCGTCGGGAATGCCGGCGCCAATCTTGCGAAGCGCGGCATAGACCTCCATGGCAACGCGATCGTTGCCGCAGAGGATGGCGTCTGGCCGGTCAGGACCGGCCATCAGATCGGCAACGTGTTGGGCCACGAGGCTTCGGGCACGGCCGGCGTAAATGGCTCGCTTCACCGCCGGTAACACGGCCATGGGTTCAAGCCCTGTCTCATTCAAGGCAGCGCGAAAGCCGCGTTCGCGCAGCTCGCCGGCCAAGAGGCCCGGCAGGTTGAGGAAGGCGATCTTGCGCCGGCCGGCGTCGATCAGATGGTTGGTGATGATGTTGCCGGCGCCTTCCTCGTCGGGGACGAGCGAGGCCACACGCCCCGATGCATCGCGACAGTTGATCATGACGCCAATGCGGTCGGCGACCTCGGGCGGCAGGACGACTTCCTTGTGATACATCGCAGCGTAGCCGATGGCGCGCGGCCGGAAGCGGCTGACGTCGTCGTAGACCTTGATGATGTCGCGGTCGCCGCCGATGGTGGTGAAGAACACCGAGAGGTCGGCCTTGCGGGCGGAGTTGTCGAGTCCGCGGATGATCTCTGTTGCAAAGGGGGAAGTGAGCAGTTCGTCGCCGATGATGGCAATCAGCGGCATCCAGCCTTGCCGCATGCTGCGGGCGGCGAAGTTGGTGACGTAGCCGAGTTCCTCGGCGATCTTGCGGATCCGGTCGCGCGTTTCGTCCGCCATGCGGGCCGAGCCGCCATGCAGCGCGCCGGAGACGGTCTTGACCGACACCCCGGCGAGGCTTGCAATATCTTGCAGCGAAACGGCCACGAGCAACTCCCTCCTCAGACGCTTTGTGTCCTTCGCGAACGGTTTCCCCGACCGTTTTGCGGCTCGCGCCGTGAGTTATCGTTTACCCAATGCCATTCCGGTCCAGTCTTGTCAAGGGAAAGCGAGCCCGCCGTTCGGAGGGGGCTCGGATTGCGCTTGCCTTCTGCTTGGCTCTGCTCGCCTATTCCTTCCAGAGGAAGGCGGCGCCCCTGACGCCCGAGCTGTCGCCGTGTCTGGCCTTGCGGATCGGCGTCGCCACGCTGTCGGAGAAGACCAGCCGGCTCGCCTCGCCCTCCCAGAGGTTGGTGCGGGCCGAAAGCTGTTTCGGAACGTCGTCATAGAGTTCGTCGACGTTGCTCATGCCGCCGCCGAGTACGAACACGTCGGGGTCGACGAGGTCGATGATCAGCGCCAGCGACCGGGCGAGCCGGTCGACATAGCGATCGTAGACCTGGCAAGCCGTGGGATCGCCCGCCCGCTTGAGCGCGATTACCTCCGACGCCTTGCGGGCGATGCCCGTCGTCGTCCGGTAGTCGAGCTCGAAGCCGGTACCCGAGCAGTACATCTCGAGGCAGCCGTGACGGCCGCACCAGCATTTCGGTCCCGGATATTCGCCTTCCTTCGGCCAAGGCAGCGAGTAGTGGCCGATCTCGCCGGCCAGCCCCTGGAAGCCATTGTGGCTCTTCCCCTTGATGGCGATGCCGCCGCCATGGCCGGTGCCAAGGATGATGCCGACCACCACGTCGAGGCCGGCGCCGGCGCCATCGACCGCCTCGGAGACGGCGAGGCAGTTGCCATCGTTGGCGAGACGCACCGGCCGGCCGAGAGCGGCCTCAAGGTCACGACCGAGCGGCTTGCCGTTCAGCCAGAAGGCGTTTGAGTTGCGGATAAGGCCGGTGAGCGGGTTCGGGCTGCCGGGCAGGCCGATGCCGACGCTGCCACGCTCTCCGGTCTTCGTCTCGACGTGATCGACCAGTTCGACCACCGCGCGGATCGAGGCATCGTAATCCTCGCGCGGCGTCGGGATGCGGTGCCGGATGAGCTCGACGCCACCGGCATCGAGACCGATTACCTCCATCTTCGTTCCGCCCCAGTCGATCCCGATATACATGTCCGCCCGCCTTGTTGGGGTGCCGCCGGTCAAAGGGCCTTGCCGTTGGCGCCGAAGCGATGAAGATGGCCGTCGATCGGCGTCAGCACCACGTCGTCGCCCGCCGCGACTGGCATGTCGCCGACGGTGCGGGCCGTGAGGCGGCCGGCTTCGGCGATCTCGACATGGATGAACGTATCGCTGCCGAGATGCTCGGCGGAGATCACGCGACCCTTCCAACCATCGCCCTCACGGCTGACGGCAAGATGCTCCGGCCTCACGCCGAGAGTGTCCGCGCCCACTTTCTTCGCCAGATCGCCGGTGATGAAGTTCATCTGCGGCGAACCGATGAACCCGGCGACGAACAGATTGGCGGGCGAGCGGTAGAGCTCCAGCGGAGCGCCGATCTGCTCGAGCGTGCCGCCGTTCAGAACGGCGATCTTGTCGGCCATGGTCATGGCTTCGGTCTGGTCGTGAGTTACGTAGATGGTGGTAGTGCCAAGCCGCTGTTGCAGCTCGCGAATCTCGGCGCGCATCTGAACGCGCAGCTTCGCATCAAGGTTGGACAGCGGCTCGTCGAACAGAAACACCTTGGGATCGCGGACGATCGCCCGCCCCATGGCGACGCGTTGGCGTTGGCCGCCGGACAGCGCCACGGGTTTGCGGTCGAGTTGGCGCGTCAGGTCGAGGATGCCGGCGGCCTTGCCGACCCGCTCCTGGATTTCCGCCTTGGGCCGGCCGGACAGTCTCAGGGCGAAGCCCATGTTGGCGGCAACATTCATGTGCGGGTAGAGCGCGTAGTTCTGGAACACCATGGCGATGTCCCTGTCCTTCGGCGCTAGGTCGTTGACCACCTTGCCGTCGATGCGGAGTTCGCCGCCGTTGATGGTCTCCAAGCCGGCGACCGACCTGAGGAGCGTCGATTTGCCGCATCCGGAAGGGCCGACAAGAGCGACGAACTCGCCGTCGGCGATCTCGATGGAAATGTCATGCAGGACCTCAAGCGCACCGTAGGCCTTGCGCAGATTCTTGATTTCGACGGTGGCCATGCGAACCTCCCCAGACGCCGGCTTGACAACAAAACAAAGTGATTTAATCTAATTGACGTTGGTTTGGGAAGCCGAATTTTCTGAAACAGTCGGCTTCCGCCTTTTCTGGGAGGAAAAAGCGATGAAAAAATCCATGTTGGCGGCGCTTGCCGCCGCGACCGCGCTCGGTTGCCTGCCCGCGATCGCCGAGGACCTGATCACCAGCGATCGCGTCGGCCCCTCCGACGCGCCGAAGAAGATGGTGTTCCGCATGACCGGCGACGGCCCGTCGAGCACCGATCCGACCTGGGCTGCCGGCTACTCCAAGCTCTACACGGACTTCATCAACAACCACCCCGGCTGGCAGCTTGAGCTGCAGATGATGACTGGCGACATCAGCCAGGAGCAGGCACGCATGCTGGAGCAGGCCAAGGCTGGCCACGCCCCCGACTGCGCTGCCGTCGACAGCTTTGTTCTGCCGCTGTTCAAGCAGGCAGGCGTGCTGAAGTCGCTGTCGCCCTACTTTACCAAGGAAGAAGTCGACCAGCTGTTCCCCTTCGTGCGTGACGGCGTCACCGGCAAGGACGGCCAGATCTACGCCTGGTGGTGGTCCACCGACCTCCGCGTCCTCTACCGCAACAAGGAAATCGTGCCTGCCGCGCCGGAAACCTGGGCCGATACCAAGGCTGCCGCGCTTCAGTCGGTCGAAGCCGGCATGGAAGGCATCCTGTTCAACGGCAGCCGCTATGAGGGCACGACCTTCGACTGGCTCGGCAATTTCTGGGGCCAGGGTGGCAAGCTGGTCGACGACGCCGGCAAGCCGGTGTTCGCGGACGGCGACAACCGCGACAAGTTCGTGAAGGCGGTCAACTACTATCGCGATCTCGTCGAATCCGGCGCCGCCCCCAAGCGCGTCGCCACCATCGGCAACTACGACGACTTCAACGCCGCTGCCGCCGCCGGCACCACCGCCCTCTTCGTCGGCGGCAATTGGCAGTATCGTCAGCTGCAGAACTCGATGGAGCCGGAAGAGTTCGCCAAGTGGACCTTCTCGATGCTGCCCGGCATCACGGCCGACGAGCGGTCGACCGGTACCGGTGGCTGGACGGTCGCCGCCTTCTCGTCCGAACCTGAAAAGGTCGAGATGTGCGCCGCGCTTGCCCGCGAGATCTACATGGGACCGGCCAACGCCCTGCAGGAGCAGTTGCCGACTCGCGCCGACCTCTACGACAAGTACGACGTCTTCAAGAGCGAGGCCAACCAGACCTTCGCCAAGGCGCTCAAGGTCGGGCAGGCTCGCCCGGGCGTGCTGATCTATCCGGAAATCTCCAACCAGATCCAGATCATGATGGGCAAGGTGCTGACCGGCGCTGCGACCACCGATGCCGCCGTGGACGACGCCTTCAAGGCGACGCTGGACGCCTACGCCCGGCTCTGATGCCCCGCCGCCCGCCGTCCCTCCCGGCGGACGGCTTCCGGCCAGATGGCGGTTCCGATAAGAGTTTCGGAGCCGCTACGCCGAGGGCGGCCGCCTGATATGGCGGCCGTCTTCGCTTCGCCGACCCATTGATACAGAGGTGCCCCATGTCCGCACGCGCCGTGAGGCCGAAGCTGCCCTTCTTTGGGGCGGCAGGCCGACACAACCGCGTTCCATCCCCGTATCCCTGGCTGATGCCGGTGATCCTGGTTATGGGGTTGTTCTATCTCTATCCGGTGATCGACGTCTTTCGTTACGCCTTCACCGACCTGACGCTTCTGGGCGGCGATAGTCACTACACGCTCTCGACGTTCGCCAGCGTGCTGACGCGCCCCGAGCTTCTTCAGATCCTGTGGGTGACCTTCGTCTTCACCGCCGGTTCGGTGATCGGCCAGCAGGTGATCGGCCTTGCCATGGCGCTGGTCGTCGTGCGCTCGGAGAAGCGCCACCTGTTCGGCACGACCATTCTGCGGACGACGGCTCTGATCGCCTGGGTGGTGCCTGGCATCGCCGGCGGCATCATCTGGAAGATGCTGTTCAACGAGGCGCCGTTCGGCGGCCTCAACTCGCTCTTGCGCTTGATGGGCATGGCGCCGGTGCAGTGGCTTTCCGATCCGGACGTGGTGATGTGGTCGGTGGTACTGTCCAACGTCTGGCGCGGCACGGCATTCTCTATGGTCGTCATGTATGCCGCGCTGAAAGCGATCGATCCCTCGCTCTACGAGGCGGCCGAAGTCGACGGCGCCAGCGCGCGGCAGAAGCTGTTCTTCGTGACGCTGCCGCAGCTCCGCCCGGCCATTCTGGTCAACATGATTCTGATCACCATCCAGACGCTCAACACCTTCGACGCCATCATCTCGCTGACCGGCGGCGGGCCGGGCCGGGCCACTGAGGTCCTGTCGCTCTACACCTTCAACGTGGTGTTCCGGAATTACGACCTCGCGGCCGGCAGCGTGCTGTCGATCCTCATGCTGGTCATCAGTCTTGGTCTGGCGCTCGTCTACGCCGCTTTCCTGCCGAAGGAAGAAAAGGCATGAAACTCAGCACGCGCGATCGTCTCGGCGACTTCCTGAGCTATGTCTTCATGGCGCTGATGTTCGTCTTCTTTTCCTGGCCGCTGATCTGGCTCCTCTCCATGGCGCTCCGCACCCGCAAGGAAGTGTTCCTCGGCGTCGCCCGGTTGATCCCGAAGTACCCGACGCTCGACAATTTCACGGCCGTGCTGACATCCAGCCAGTTCCCGGTCTACCTGATCAATGCACTGAAGCTCTCCTGCTTCTCGGCCGTCGGTTGCCTGATCATCGCCGCGCCGGCCTCCTATGCCTTCTCGCGCTTCGACTTCAAGGGCAAGGGCGCCTGGATGCTCGGCATTCTCGCCTTTCAGATGATCTCGCCGCTGGTGATCATGGTGCCGCTCTATCGCTATATGGCGCGGCTCGGACTGATCGACAGCCACTTCGGCACCACCATGGTCTACATCGCCCTCGGCGTTCCCATGGTCACCTGGCTGCTCAAGGGCTTCATGGACGGCATTCCGAAGAGCCTCGACGAGGCGGCGCTGATCGACGGCTGCAACCGATTGTCCGTCTTCGTCCGCATCATCCTGCCGCTGTCGACGCCCGGCGTCGCCTCCGCATTCATCATCACGGTGATTGCCGGCTGGTCGCAGTTCCTGGTGCCCTTCCTGCTGATCACAAAGGACTCGCTGGTTCCGATCGGCGTCGGCATCTTCCAGTATGCCGGCACGCAGAACGACAGCTCGATCCAGATTCTCGCCGCAGCCTGCCTCATCTCCGTGGTGCCGGCGATCATCGCCTTCCTTGCCCTGCAACGGCTCATCCTGAGCGCCATGACGGCCGGCGCCGTCAAGGGGTAGCCGCACACGCTTCGATCCGTTTCCGGTTTGAATTGGATGTCTCACATGTCGCTTACGCTTGCTCAACGACTTGACCGCCTGAAAGTCCGCGTCGCCGAGTTGGAGTCCTGGAAGGTTCGTTCGACGGCGCCGCTGGCCGCCATCGTCTTCGAGGGCGCGCCGATCGAGGTTGGCGCCCCCTGGCCCCGCAAGGACGGTCTCGTCCACTTCACGCTAGAAGGTCGCGTCCCTTCAGACTGGCCGCTCGACGAAACCTGCCTCAGCCTGGACCTTGGCGGCGAAAGCCTGATCGCAATCGCCTGCGATGGCCGAGAGCCTGTCTCCTATGGCCTCGATCCCTATCACCAGAGCTTTCCCCTCACGGGTCGCGCCTTCAAGGTGACAACGGAAACGGTCGCCCGCCTGCCGTTCGGTGAGCCGGTCCGCCGGCCCCATGTGAACCGTGCCGAACTCAGGTTGTCCGAGCCGTCGGTCGAGGCGCTGTGGCTGCTGATCACCCAGGTCATCGAAGCGGTGAGCGTACTTGAGGGCCACGATGTGGTTCCGCACCTGATCTCTGCCGCCGAGGACGCATTGAGGGGGCTCGACTGGCCCTCGTCCACCGCCGACTACATCGCTCGCACCGCGAGCAGCGAAGGCCAGCAAAAGATCTGGCAGCTACCCGAGCTGATCGACGCACCGGCCGCCCTCAACCAGGCCGAGCGCGCCACCGTCGTGGCGGCCTATGATGCCCTTCTCGCCCGGCTCGAGGCGCTGCAACAGCGATTCCCGCCGGAAGGTGAGAT
The DNA here is from genome assembly GCA_963665435.2 of uncultured Pleomorphomonas sp. Classification (GTDB taxonomy): domain Bacteria; phylum Pseudomonadota; class Alphaproteobacteria; order Rhizobiales; family Pleomorphomonadaceae; genus Pleomorphomonas. The sequence continues at coordinate 24,366 of CAXXNH010000028.1, forward strand.
CGGCCTGACCGGTCATGCTCATATCGACCTTGCCTGGCTGTGGCCTTATGGCGAGACTCGCCGCAAGACCCGCCGCACCTTCTCGACGGCCATCTCGCTGATGGAGACGTCGAAGGATTTCCGCTTCAACCAGTCGACCGCTCACTACTACGCGCAGGTGGCCGAGGACGATCCGGCTCTGTTCGAGAAGATCGCCGCGCGGGTCCGCTCCGGCGAGTGGGAGACGCTGGGCGGCAGTTGGGTCGAGCCGGACACCAACATGCCCACCGGCGAGAGCCTGACGCGCCAGTATCTCTACGGCCAGCGCTTCTTTGAAAAGACCTTCGGCATCCGCCACGACATCTGCTGGCAACCCGATTGCTTCGGTTTCACCGGCGCTCTGCCGCAGCTTCTGAAGCAGGCAGGCATCCGCAGCTTCTTCACCATCAAGGTCAACTGGTCCGAGACGAACCATATCCCGTCCGACCTGTTCTGGTGGGAGGGGCTCGACGGCAGTCGCGTGCTCGCCCACACCTTCGATAACCCCATGCAGGGGTACAACGGCTTCGTTCGTCCCGATTGCCATGTGCCGACCTGGCGGAACTATCGCGAGAAGGCGCTGCACCCCGAGACGCTTCTCTGCGTTGGCTATGGCGACGGCGGTGGCGGCCCGACGCCGGAAATGGTGACGCGCGAAAAGCAGCTGCGCGTTTTCCCGACGTTGCCGAAGGCCCGCTGGACACGCGTCAAGGACTTCTTCGATCGCGCCCATCGGACGGCCGAGGAGAAGAAGCTGTCGGTCTGGCAGGGCGAGATCTATCTCGAGCTTCATCGCGGCACCCTGACGAGCCAGAGCGTGGTCAAGCGTCTGCATCGCAAGGCCGAACGGGCGCTGATCACCGCCGAGACGGCCGCCTCGCTCGCCCATCTTCTCGGCGCGCCGAAGCCCGAAAGCCTGGAACCGGCCTGGCGCGTCGTGCTGAAGAACGAGTTCCATGACATCCTGCCGGGCTCCTCGATCCGCGAGGTCTATGAAGACGCCGCCGAGGAACTGGGCGGGGTGATCGACACCGGCCTGAAGACGCAGGCGGTGGCTCTAGATGCCATGGTCGCGGTCCTGCCGAAGGCGAAGGGCGAGCGCCTCCTCGTCGTCAACCCGTCGCTCGACGCCCGACCGATCCGTGTGACTCTCGAGGATGGAACCACCGTCTCGTCGGCGGAAGTCCTGGCGCCGCTTGCCGTCGCCGTTGTCGACGCCGCTAGCTTGAAGCCCGCCGGCGCCCTGTCCGTCAGCCGCTCGCATCTCGAAAACGACGTTCTGCGCGTGACGCTGGCCGCCGATGGCTCCATCGCCTCGATCCTGTACAAGCCGACCGGACGCGAAGCGCTCGACGGCTACGGCAACCGCCTCATGGCCTATCCGGTCGACAAGCCGCGCAATTGGGATGCCTGGGACATCGAGGGTGACTACGCCGAACGGGGAGAGGAAATCACCGACCTCGAAAGCCTTGAGGTGATCGAGAATGGCCCGCATCGCGTTGCGATCAAGCTGGTTCGCCGCTTCTGTTCGTCGACCATCACGCAGGAGCTGAGCCTTGCCGCCGGCGCTCGTCGCGTCGATATCAAGACGACGCTCGACTGGCACGATCGCCGCGTCTTCCTCAGGACGCTCACCGCCGTCAACGCCAAGAGCCGCAACGCCACCGCCGAATGCGCCTACGGCGTCGTCTCGCGCCCGACCCACACCAACACCTCCTGGGACGCGGCGATGTTCGAGGCTGCGGCTCATCGCTTCCTGGACCTTTCAGAGCCGGACTTCGGTGTCGCGCTCCTCAACGACGCCAAGTATGGGCATAGCGTCCACGAGAACGTGCTTGGTCTCAGCCTTCTGCGCTCGCCGATCTATCCCGATCCGATGGCCGACGAGGGAGAGCAGACCTTCACCTACGCGCTGATGCCGCATGTGGGCGCCTGGCACGAAGGCGGCGTCCGCGAGGAAGCCGACGATCTCAACCAGCCGCTTCTCGCTCGGTCGGTCACCGATGTGGCGGCGGGTGTCTTCCAGCCGGTCGTGGCCGAGGGCATTCCGGCAGCGTTGTCGGCGCTCAAGCCGAGCGAGGAAGGCGATGGGCTGGTGCTGCGCGTCTGGGAGCCTGCAGGTCGTCGCGGCGACTTCGGTCTGTCGCTCAAGGAAGGCTGGACCGTCGGCGAGCCGGTGACCATCCTCGAGGAGCCGATGGACGTGCCGGCGCGTGGGCTCAAGCCGTTCGAGGTGAAGAGCTGGCGCCTTTGCAAGGCGTGAGGCCTCGGGCTAATCTCTTCCCGTCCGCCGGTCTTCCGAGGGGCGGGGAGGAAGCGCAGGTGAATTTTCTCGGATCGAACGCCGAACAGGCCGCCGCGAAGAACCGCCAGCTCGTACTGGCGACAATCCATCGTGGCGCGCCCATCTCACGCACCGAACTCGCAGAGCGCTGTGGCCTGACCAAGCAGGCGATCGCCCGCATCGTCGATCGTCTGGTCGATGAGGGCCTCGTCATGGAAGCGCGCCGCCGGCACGGTCTTCGCGGGCAGCCGGCCATCGAGCTCGAGATCGACCCGGCGGGCATGTTCTCGGTCGGCGCCAACATCGACCGCGACCATTTGACGGTGGTGGTGGTCGATGCGACCGGCACCGTTCGCGGTCGCGTCCATCACGAGAAGAGTTTCTTCCTGCCCGACGAGTTCATGGCGCTGTTCTCCGACGCGCTGTCCACCTTCCGCCGCCGCAAGCTGGTGGACGAGGGGCGCCTCGCCGGGGTCGGCCTCGCCATTCCCGATTGGCTGGGCGAGATCGACGTCATCGGCCGGCCAGACGCCTATGCTGCCTGGACCGATTTCGACTTGCGCGGCGCCGTCGAGGCCGTGACGCCGCATCCCGTCTTCATCGACAATGATGCCAACGCGGCCGCTCTCGGAGAGATCGACTACGGCCTTGGCACGGAAATCGGCAGCTTTTTCTACATTCTCGCCAATGCTTGCGTCGGCGGCGCTCTGGTGATCGACGGCGTCCGCCACAAGGGGGCGGGTGGCATCAACGGCGAGATCGGCTGCCTGCCGGTGCGCGAGGTCGACGAGAGCGGCGCAGGACGCATCCGGCAGCTTGGCGAGCTGTTCTCGATGTTCCTGCTCTACGATCATCTTCGTGCCCACGGCATCGTCGTCAACACTCCGGTCGAGCTCGCCGCTCTGGACGGACGTGGCCGGGCGTTGGTGTCCGACTGGATCGGTCGCGCCGCCGGCTGGCTGGCCGAAGCGGTGTCGCACATTGCCTTGATCGCCGATCCCGAGGCGGTGTTGATCGGCGGGCGCATGCCGGTGCGCCTGATCGACGAGCTGATCGTTCAGGCGCAGAAGGAGTGCCTGCGCGCCGGTTTGCCGCAAGTGACGCTGCACCGCGCCGTCTGCTCGGAAGATGCCGCGGCTCTCGGCGCCGCAGCCATGCCGCTCGCCCATCGGCTGGGCCTGCCATCGGCCGATGCCGGACAGCTCAAGCGTGTGCCCCTCAGGACCGATCACGCCCTTGCCGCGACGCCCTCGGTCTGAGCGGGGGCCTCCCGGAGCCGTCTTGGGTCCGGCAACAGAAACTCGACGATCGGCAGCAATGCGGCGCCAACGGTGACGCCCGCCGCCGGCAACGATGATCGGCAAAGTGGCGGCATCCAGGAAGTGGTTGTCGGTCGTCCGCCGATCGCCACCGGCGCGGCCAGGATTTCGGCGACGACCGCATCGATCGCGTCGTCCGGCAGGTCGCCGCCGATGACGATGAGGCCGGGGACCACCACGCCTGAAATCGCCACCACCGCGTCGAGAAGATGGTCGGCCGCTTCCCGGGCCCATTCCGCCAAGGCCACTTCGCGGTTGCCACCGGCCGCTATGGCCGCGTCGAGCTTGTCCGGCGACAGACCGTCGGCCAGCGGGGCGCGATCCTGACCGGTGCGCATGGCGCCGATGCCGCCTGCAAATCCGTGCATGCCATGGAAAGGCCGACCGCCGATCGACAGCCCGGCCCGCACGCCGGAGCGCGTGACGAGAATACTCACGAAGCCGCCGTCGCGATCGCCTGCACCGATCAGTCGTTCGGCCGTGGCGGCGGTGGCGCTGTCGGCATTGGCCAGCACGGTCAGTGGCGCGAAGGCCGTGCGCACCTCTTCGAGCTGAATCCCATCGTCGGGCGACAGCGCGACGCCGACCCCTAGCACCTCTGCTTCAGCCGGCTTCTGGGCGAGCAGCGCCTTGCCGGTCGCGATCAACTGGTCCGGTCGCATGTCGCGCTGTTCGGCGATGACGCAGCCTGCCGCATCGACAAGCACGGCCGAGGTCGCCCGCCGGGCGAGCCTCAGGCCGAGCGCCACGCCCCCCTCCGGTTGCATCATGAACTCGGTGACGGGATAGCGGCTCGCACCGGTCTGGCGCCGCGACGTGACGAGACCGCGCGCTTCGAGACGCCTGAGGATCCCCGTGATCGCCGGCTCGGTCAGTCCGAGACGCTGGGAAAGGTCGCGCCGTGTGAGAACGCCGAAGACGCGCAGGAGTTCAAGCACGATACGGGAGTTGTGATCGGCGATGTCGCCGTGGTTGATACCTGGCCCATCCTTGATCGGCGACGGCGTGCGCCGAAGGCGCGTCGTCGTCGATCGAAGATTTCCCGTCATCGTCCTGTCCCCGGTGCTCACTTTGCACCCGTCCGAAATGCGGCTTTCCGGGTGAATGTCCTAGCGATACAACGATGACGGCCGAAAGCATAGTTCCGCCAACCCCTAACGGCGGCATGTCTTTCGCCGGTTGTGTTCTCGCGCCTTCCCAGGCTTCGGTTGGAGATCGTCGTGTCCGTCATCGTCATCGGCTCAGTCAACGTGGATATCGTCACCTACGCCGATCGAGCACCCCGTCCCGGCGAGTCGCTCACCGGCCATCGCTACTCCATGGTGCTTGGCGGAAAGGGCGCCAACCAGTCGGTGGCCGTGGCGCGGCTAGGGGCGCCCGTGCGCTTCTTGGGCCGGGTGGGCGCCGATTCTTTCGGTGAGTTCATCCGCTCGCGGCTTGCCGATCTTGGCGTCGATCCCGGCAATTTGGCCGTTGACGCATCCTTGCCGACAGGCATCGCTGTTATCGGCGTCGATGGCAGGGGCGAGAATGCCATTACCGTCGTGCCCGGCGCCAACATGGGGCTCGCGATGGAGCAGGTCGAGGCGGCGGCACCGCTGTTCTCCAGCGTCAAGGTTCTCCTCGCCCAGCTTGAACATCCATTTCCGGCTACGCTGAAGGCTGTCGAGCTGGCGCGTCGGGCCGGCGCGCTCGCCATTCTCGATCCGGCTCCGGTCCCGATGTTTCCCCTGGGGGCCGACACAATCCGCCTGTTCGATGCACTGACGCCGAACGAGATCGAGACCGAGGCGCTGACCGGCATCGCGCCGGTCGATGTCGAAGCGGCGGCGGCCGCCGCCCGTCGGTTGAGGGAAACGGGGTTGCCGCTCGCTCTCGTCAAGATGGGCGCCCGCGGCGTTTATGTCGACAGTGCCGACTTCCGGGGACACGTGCCGCCCTTCGCGGTCAAGGCCATCGACACCGTGGCCGCCGGCGACTGCTTTGCTGCTGGGCTGGCCGTGGCGCTGGCCGAGGGAATGGCGGTGGAAAGCGCCGTCCGCTTCGCGGCGGCGGCGGGCGCGCTCGCCTGCACGAAGGAAGGTTCTTCCGAAGCTGCGCCGACGCGGGGGGAAGTCGAGGGTCTCCTGGCAAAAAACAACCGCGCGTCCTGAGGCGCGCGGCTGTCGGCATCAATCCGGAGGACCGATCAGCGGCCCTCGCGCGTCTCGATCTCGCCGATCATGTCGACACGACGCGCATGGCGCCCGCCCTCGAACTCGGCGGTGAAGAACTCGTCGACGATCATCAGAGCCAGGTCCAGCCCGACCACGCGGGCGCCGAAGGCCAACATGTTGGCGTTGTTGTGCTGGCGCGACAGGCGAGCCGTGTAGGGTTCCGAGCAGACCGCACAGCGGATGCCCTTGAGCTTGTTGGCGGCAAGCGAAATGCCGAAGCCGGTCCCGCAGATGACGACGCCGAAGTCGGCCTCGCCGGCCTGGACGATGCGGGCTGCCTTCTCGCCCCAGGTGGGATAGTCGGTGCGTTCGGCAGTTGTCGGGCCGACATCCTCGACCGCATGGCCAAGTGCCGTGAGATGGGCGGCGACGGCCTTTCTGAGGTCGATGCCGACGTGGTCGGACGAGATGACGATCTTGAGCTTGCCGGTCATTGGACGGCTCCGAATTTGCCAGCAACATAGAGGCAGGCGCCGCGCGCACCGCTGTCGCCGAGGTTGGAAGCAAGCCGCACCTCAAGCACGTCGCGCGGGAAGGGCGCGCGAGCGTGGGCGAGAAGCCGCGTCTTCAGGGTGTCGAAGGGGAAGGCCGGCATTTCGAGGACGCCGCCGCCCAGGAACACCAGCTCGGGGTCGATGATGTTGACGGCGGTCGCGATCCCCATGGCCGCCGTTTCGACGAAGCTGCGGATATCCGGGTGTTCGCCGTGGCAGGCGAAAATGTCGGCGATCGGGGTGTCCGGCGCGTTTCGCTCCTGCCAGCCTTTCAGCCAGCGACCGCAACACACCGTTTCGAGACACCCGACCTTGCCGCAGCCACAAGTGCCCGTGGCGCCGGGCACCGGTATATGGCCGAGCTCGGCAGCGGAGCCGTGGGCGCCGGTGTAGAAGCCGTTGATCCAGACGGCGTTGCCGACGCCAGTGCCGATGTAGACGCCGAGCGCCACCTTGGGCGTCCGTCCGCTGGCCGCCATGTCATGGAAGAACTGAAAGTTGACGTCCCGCTCCGCCACGACCGGCACGCCGAAGGCGTCACCGAGAAGCGAAACCACATCAAGTCCGTCGAGCCCGTCGACATTGGGCGCCGACAGCACCACGCGGCGGGCAGCGTCAAGCGTCGCCGGCAGCCCGATGCCCACCGCCTGTGGCTGGAGGCCAGCGCGTTTCACCACGCCCCGGTAGCGAGCGATGGTTCCGGCGAGTTGAGGTCCAGCCGCCATCAGGTCGGCGGTCACGTATTTCTCGGACAGCACGAACTCTCCGTCAGCCATGACGGCGAAACGGGTGTGCGTGCCGCCGAGGTCGATGCCGGCGAAGACGCTCATTGCGCGGCTCCGAGGGCCGCCTCGATATCGGTGGTCATGATCTTCCAGGCCTCGGCGATATCCTCGTGATTGTGGAAGAGGCCCGAGGTGCCGACGATGAACACATCGGCGCCGGCGTTGGCGAGGCGGGCATAGGTGCGTTTGTTGCAGGAGCCGTCGATTTCGATCAGGAAGTCGAGGCCGCGCTCCTCGCGCAGGCGCTTGGCTTCCGCGATCTTCTCCAGCATCTCCTCGATGAACGGCTGACCGGCATAGCCGGGGTCGACCGTCATGATGGTGATCTTGTCGATCAGGTGAATGTAATGCTTGAGGCTGTCGATCGGCGTCGCCGGGTTGATCACGATGCCCGGCTTGCAGCCGAGTTCGCGGATCTTGGCGATGATGCGGAAGGCGATGGCGTTGATGGTCTCGGCCTGCGGCGAGATGTAGCCGGCGCCCGCCTTGGCCATGATCGGCACCCACATCCACGGATCCGTGGTCATCAGGTGGCAATCCATCGGCAGCTTCGAGACCTTGGCGACGCTTTCCATGAAGAAGGGGGACAGCGTGAGGTTCGGCACGTAATGGCCGTCCATGATGTCGATGTGCAGGAAATCGGCATGGCTGTCGAGGAAGGTAAGCTGTTCCTTGAAGCGCAGGAGGTCCATGCACATCAGGGAGGGGGAAATCTTGATCTTCATCGGGTCGTCCTGGTCTGGGCCGGTCTTGCCGGCAATCCCTCCGCCGTGGGAGGCGCGGCGGGGGCGGGCCGCCCCGCCGGTCGGAACGGGCGGGACGGGACTCTTTATATGGTTGCTGACTGGCTTTGCATCAGCGCATGCGGGCAATCAGGCGGTCGAGCGCCACGGCCGAGATGATCAGCCCGCCCATCACCACCAGCTGGTAGAAGGTGGGCACGCGCAGGATGTTCAGGCCGTTGTTGATGGTGCCGATGATCAGGCCGCCGATCACCACCGAGGGGATGCGCCCCTTGCCGCCGAAGAAGCTGGTGCCGCCGATGATCACCGCCGCGATGGCATAGGTCTCGAAGCCCGTGCCGGCTGCCGGCTCGGCGGCGCCGAGGCGGGCGATGGAGAGCACGCCGGCGAGGCCTGCGCAGAGGCCGGAGATCATGAAGACGATCAGCGTGTGCAGCTTGACGTCGATGCCCGAGTAGAAGGCCGATTCCTTGTTGCCGCCGACGGCGTAGATGTTGCGGCCGAGGCGCGTCTTGGCGGTGAAGAACCACAGCACAACTGCGAACGACAGGGCGAAGATCACCGGCACCGGCACGAAGCCGACGAAACCGGTCACCGTGTTCACGAAGTCGTAGGAGAAGCCGAACACCGGGCTTGCGCCGGAGATGATCATGGTCACGCCGCGGAAGATGGCGTTGGTGCCGAGCGTGATGATGAAGGGATGCAGACCCGTGAAATTGACGAGCAGACCGTTGACCGCGCCGAGCGCCAGACCGCCGCCGACACCGCCGATCAGCACGGCAAGCGTCGGGTCGAAGCCGGCCACCATCAGCTGGGCGGTGATCATGCCTGTGAGGGCCAGGACGGAGCCGACCGAAAGGTCGATGCCGGCGATCAGGATCGGGAAGAACTCGCCGAGCGCGATCATGATGGTGATCGAACTCTGCAGGAAGATCTGCACGATGTTTTCGGGACGGGTGAAATAGGTGGGGGACAGGGCGCTGAACAGCACCACGATTACCAGGAGGATGCAGAGCGTCCCGTAGATGTCCCAAAGTTTGCCGAGTTTTAGCCGCTGGCTCATTTGCCGTCCCTCATTGCGACGCTCAGGATGGATTCCTCCGTTGCCGTGGCGCCGTCGAGGATGTCCATGATGCGGCCGTTGCGAAACACCGCGACGCGGTCGCAGACGGCCAGGATTTCCGGGAGTTCGGACGACACCATGATCACCGCCTTGCCGGCGGAAGCGAGCGTCCGGATGATTTCGTGAATCTGTGACTTGGCGCCGACGTCGATGCCGCGCGTCGGTTCGTCAAAGATGATGACGGAAGGAGAAATCGACATCCATTTGCCGACCAGCACCTTCTGCTGGTTGCCGCCCGACAGCTCAAGGATGCTCTGATCGATGCCGGCGCACCGGATGGAGAGTTGCTTGCGCTGCTCCTCGGCGGTGACCCGTTCGGCCTTGCGGTCGACGAGGCCCCAGGTACCGCGCAGCGGTGCATCCTTCACCGACTTGGTGACGGCAATGTTGCCTTCGATCGTGAAGTTGGGCGTGAAGCCGGTCTGACGACGGTTCTCGGTGAGATAGGCCATGCCCGACTTCACCGCGTCGACGGGATTCCTCGGGGTGATGTCCTTGCCGTTGAGGACGATCTTGCCAGCGGCGCGCGGCTCGGCGCCGAACAGGCAGTTCATGAGATCGGTGCGACCGGACCCGACGAGCCCGGCGAAACCCAGGACCTCGCCGTGATGCACCTCGAAACTGACGTCTCGAACCCGCTTGCGGTCGGCGCTGGTGACGTTCTCGACCTTGAAGACCGGCGTTGACGCGCGGTCGATCGGCTGTTCCGAGAGAAAGCGCTGCTTGACGACGCGCCCGACCATCATGCGCACGAGGTCGTCGTTGGTGAATTCGGAGATCTGGCCGTGGCCGGTGGAGACGCCATCCTTCAGCACCGAGAAAGTGTCGCCGATATCGCGCACTTCATCGAGCTTGTGGGAAATGAACAGGATGGCCGTGCCTTCCGCCTTGAGCTGGCGCACGAGCGCGAACAGTCGCTCGGTTTCCACCGAGGTGAGAGAAGACGTCGGCTCGTCCATGACGAGCACGCGCACGTTCTTCATCAGCGACTTGGCGATCTCGATGATCTGCCGATGGGCGATCGGCATCTCGCCAACCGGCTTGTGCAGGTCCAGACCGCCGAGGCCGAGCCGACCGATGATGGATCGCGCTTCGGCTTCCATCAGCTTCCAGTCCACGACGGGGATGCCGAGATGGCGCTTCACCGGCAGGCGGCCGACGAACAGGTTCTCAAGCGCCGACAGCTCGTTGATGACGGAGAGTTCCTGATAGATGATCGAGATACCGGCCTCGCTCGCCTCGCGCGGCGTGACCAGCGGTCGCGATACGCCGTCGAGGACGATCTCGCCGCCGGTCGGCTCATGGATGCCGGTCAGGATTTTCATCAGCGTCGACTTGCCGGCGCCGTTCTCGCCAAGGAGGACGTGCACTTCTCCGGGGCGAATGTCGAGATTGACGCCCTTCAGCACCGCGACGTTGTTGAAATGCTTTTCGATGCCGATCATGCGGACGATCGGTGCGGCTTCTTCAATGCCGGTTGGGGCGGCGGTGTTCGGAGCCAGGTTTGACATGTCGATCTCGCTAGGGCCGTCGATCGGTCGGCTGTTCAGAAAACGTCCGGCACGCCGGGGGAGTGACGCGCCGGACGGGGAGGAATGAGGCAGTCGCATGCGCAACGACCGCCTCATCCGGCCAAGTCGATCACTTGGTGACGAGAACCGAGTCCACGGCCACCTGCTTGGGCTCGGCGCCGACAGCGGTCAGCTTGCCCGCCTTGACGGCTTCGACCAGGATTTCGAGGCTGGTGGCGCCGATCTGGGCCGGGTCCTGGGCAACGGTCGCGGTCAGGCGGCCGGCGGCCACCATCTCGCGGGCTTCCGGCGCGCCGTCGGTGCCGACGACCAGCACCTTGCCGGCCTTGCCGGCGTTCTGGACCGCCTGCATGACGCCGAGCGCCATGGTGTCGTTGGCGCAGTAGAAGGCCTTCAGGTCGGGCGAGGACTGCAGGATGTTGGTGGCGACGTCGAGCGCCTTCAGTCGGTCCCAGTCGGCCGGCTGGCTGGCGACCAGCTTGACGTTGGAGGTCGCCTCGAAGGCAGCCTTGGCGCCGTCATGACGGGCCTGGCCGGATGCATTGCCCGCCTTGCCCTCGACGATGGCGACTTCACCACCCTCGGCACCGAGCTGATCGATGATGAACTGAGCACCCTTTTCGCCAACCTTGACGTTGTCGGTGGTGACGAAGGCTTCGACGTTGGCGCCGGCGGCCTCGAGGGCCTTCATGTCCACCTTCTCGTCGATGTTGACGAGCGGCTTGCCCTTCTTGTAGGCGGCAGCGGCCGGGTTGACGAGGTTGACCGGCGACAGCGGAGCAAAGCCGAAGGCCTTGTAGTCGCGGTTCAGCATGTCCTCGAACAGCTGAAGCTGGGCCTGGAAGTCTTCCTCCGACGGCGAGGCGACGATGTCGACCTCAACGCCCAGTTCCTTGGCCTTGGCCTCGATGCCGTCCTTCATCTGCACCCAGAATGGGTTGGACAGCGTCTTGAGGACGATGGCGTAGTCGGCGGCCATGGCGCTGGCCGAGAAGCCCAGCACGCCTGCGGCGGCGACGGTAGCGATGAGCAAACCTCTGATTTTCATAACTCCACCCTTTTCCTTGCGGTTTCCTTCGCCGGCTGTACGCCGTCCGGCGAGTTTTTGTCAGCGCGGGGCGTGCCGCGTCTTTCGGTCCGGCCACGGTCGTTCGTCGAATAGACGGCGACCGAGGTCAGCACCTTGTTCAGGTTCCGCTCGGCGGTCTCGTAATCCTCGCGCGCCAGGCAGATGAACATCGTGTCGAGGATGGCGAGCTGTGCGATGCGAGCCGCGGCGTTCTGGCCCATGAGCGGGGCCTCCTTGGCCGGTGCACACAGCACGACATCCGAATTGCGGGCCAGCGTCGAAGCGATCGAGTTGGTGATGGTGATCACCTTGGCACCGGAGGCGCGGGCCACTTCCGCGCCGAGGATCACGTCCTTGGATTCGCCCGAGTGCGAGACCACCAATGCCGCGTCACCCTCTTCGAGAAGGCTCGCCGACATGGCGATGAGGTGCGCGTCGGAAAAGACGCTCGACCTGATGCCGATCCTCAGGAACTTGTGAGACGCGTCGGCGCACACGGTGGCCGAGCCACCGACACCGTAGAGGTCGCGATGACGCGCCTTCATGAAAATACGAGCCGCCTCGGCGATGGCGTCGATGTCGAGGATGCTTTCCACCTCCTCCAGCGCCGAACGCTCTGTCGCAAACACCTTGCGCACGATCTGCGGGATGGAGTCCTCCCGCCTGAGCTCCTCGTCGATCTCCACCCGCAGGTTGGCATAGTAGGCCATGAGGTCGGCGCGCAGCTCCTTGAAGCCACCGTAGCCAAGCCGGCGCGCCACTTTGACGACCATGGCCTCGGAAATGCCAAGCGCAGCAGCGACTTCACCGATCTTGGGGTTACTCGTCAAATTCCCACGTTCCAACAACCAGAGGGCAACAGTCTGTTCCCCCTGTGAAAGCGCAGGTAGTAGCATACGAATATGTGCCGCGGCCGCCATATGGTCGCGGGTTTTGCTTTCTTTCTGGTGGGCAGCCCGCTCCTTGCTTGTCATATCGCCCAAACCTCGCGCGCCTGCCGTCACCGTGCGTGATGGGCAAAACTTTACGAAAGTGATGTCGATATGTAAAGTACAAACAGGCGGGTCTTTTGCGTCCAGTGTTTATACTTATGGATGATGACAAGGCACGACGGCGCGCCGACGCGGCCCCTGTGAGGCGCGTCCACGTTGACTGGCGTTGGGATGTTTTTCGGGATCGGGCCTGTCTGGAAAGGCCGGGTGCAGGCATTGTCCGCCGACGAGATTGGTCCGCCGGCCGTTATGGAGCGCCGCCTGTGTATGGCCGGCCTCGATGAACGAGGCCGGCCAGTTCTCGTCAAGCCAGATCGAAGCGATCGGCGTTCATCACCTTGACCCAAGCCTTGACGAAATCGCGCGCGAACTTCTCGCTGGCGTCGTCCTGGGCATAGACTTCGGCCAGCGCCCTCAACTGGGAGTTGGCGCCGAACACCAGATCGATACGAGTGGCTGTCCACTTCACCTCGCCGGTCGTCCGGTCGCGTCCTTCGAACAGCGTCTCTTCTCCTTCGGACATCGGCCTCCATTCGATGTCCATGTCGACGAGGTTGGCGAAGAAGTCGGTGCTGAGCACGCCGGGGCGGTCGGTGAAGACGCCATGCTGTGTTCCACCCCAGTTGGCGCCGAGCACGCGCAGCCCTCCGACGAGCACGGTCATTTCCGGCGCGGTCAGGGTCAGGAGCTGCGCTCGATCGATCATCAGTTCCTCGGTCGCGACTGGGCGTCCAGCCTTCGCATAGTTGCGGAAGGCGTCCGCCTTTGGCTCCATCGCATCGAAGGAAGCTGCGTCCGTCTGCTCCTCAGTCGCATCGGTGCGCCCAGGCGAGAAGGGCACATCAATGGCGTATCCGGCCTTCTTCGCCGCTTCCTCCACGGCCGCCGTTCCAGCGAGGACGATGAGATCGGCCAGCGATATGGGGCGTGGGGAGGTTGCATTGAACGACTGCCGGATTCCATCCAGGACCGACAGCGTACGGGCGAGCCGAGCCGGTTCGTTTACCTCCCAATCCTTCTGCGGAGCGAGACGAACGCGCGCGCCATTGGCGCCGCCGCGCATGTCGGATCCGCGGAAGGTCGAGGCAGATGCCCAGGCGGTCGACACCAGCTCGGAACCAGTCAGTCCCGAGGCGAGCACCTTCGCCTTGAGCGCGGCGACGTCGTTTGCATCGACCAGCTCGTGATCGACGGGTGGAACCGGATCCTGCCAGATCAGATCTTCGGCCGGTACTTCCGGTCCGAGATAGCGCACCTTCGGTCCCATGTCGCGGTGGGTCAGCTTGAACCAGGCGCGGGCAAAGGCGTCTGCGAAGGCGGCGGGATCGTCGCGGAACCGGCGGGCGATCGGTCCGTAGATCGGGTCGAAGCGCAGCGACAGGTCGGCTGTCGTCATCATCGGCCGGTGCTTGATCGTCGGATCATGTGCGTCGGGGATGAGGTCTTCCTCGGCCACGTCCCTGGCCAGCCACTGATAGGCACCCGCCGGGCTTCTCACCAGTTCCCACTCGTAGCCGAACAGGGTGTTGAGATAGCCCATGTCCCATTGGGTGGGGTTCTTTTTCCAGGCGCCCTCGATGCCGCTGCCCGTGGTGTGCACGCCCATGCCGGAGCCGAAGGCGTTCTTCCAGCCAAGCCCCATCGCCTCGGGTGGCGCGGCTTCCGGCTCGGGACCGACCAGCGTCGGGTCGCCGGCGCCGTGGCATTTGCCGAAGGTGTGTCCACCTGCGACGAGCGCTACCGTCTCCTCGTCGTTCATCGCCATGCGGGCGAAGGTCTCGCGCACGTCGCGGCCCGACGCCACCGGATCGGGATTGCCGTTGGGGCCTTCGGGATTGACGTAGATGAGGCCCATCTGGACGGCGGCCAACGGGTTCTCCAGATCTCGATCGCCGCTGTAGCGCTTGTCGCCGAGCCATTCGGTTTCGGCGCCCCAGTAGACGTCTTCCTCCGGCTCCCAGATATCGGCGCGGCCGCCGCCGAAGCCGAAGGTCTTGAAACCCATCGATTCCAGGGCGCAATTGCCGGCGAGGATCATGAGGTCGGCCCAGGACAGGCTATTGCCGTACTTGCGCTTGATCGGCCAGAGCAGGCGGCGCGCCTTGTCGAGGTTGACGTTGTCGGGCCAGCTGTTGAGCGGCGCGAAGCGCTGGTTGCCCGTGCCGCCGCCACCACGGCCATCCATCAGCCGATAGGTGCCGGCACTATGCCAAGCCATGCGGATGAACAGCGGACCGTAGTGGCCCCAGTCGGCCGGCCACCAGGTCTGGCTGTCGGTCATCAACGCGTAGAGGTCGGCCTTCACGGCCGCAAGATCCAGCCTCCTGAACGCCTCGGCGTAGTCGAAACCCGGTCCCATGGGGTCCGACAGGCTGGAGTGCTGGTGGAGGATTCGGAGATTCAGCTGGTTTGGCCACCAGTCCCGATTGGACCGGCCGGCGGAAATCGCGTTGGGACTGACCCCATGCATGACCGGGCACTTGCCGGCACCGTGATGATCAACCTTGTCCATGTCGCCCTCCCTCTGTCGCTTTTGCGCCGATGCTCGGCAGGGGGCTGCCGTTCCGGACGTTTTCGCAACCAGACCGATCATAGGCGTCGAGTCGTCGTTCACCAATCCGCTATGAGGAGGGGAGGCGAGCGGAAATCCGCTACCTTCCGGGCCGTTCTCCAGGTTGTGGCCATGGGGTGGCTCTGGATAAGCGCCACGGTTTCAGTCATAGAGAGAAGCCGGGCCGGCATCGCGCGGCTCCAGTGTGAGGGGAGGGGCGTCGTTGGCCTGGACCGAGCATCTGGCGGTCGTCTACTTCCTGGTCGAGTGGTCGATCCGTCTGGTCATGGTGGTGGTGGTGCCTCTGCGGCGCCCGCCCGAAGCGGCGCGCAGTTGGCTGCTCCTGGTATTCTTCCTGCCGTTGCCGGCCTTGGTTCTTTATCGCCTGATCGGCCGGCCGCGTTTTCCCGCCTGGCGGCAGCAGCGTTTTGCCGAGGCCGTCGTTGTCCGCAGGCGCGTGGCGACATCCCTGCCGCGACCGGCCCGGTTGGTGCCCGGAATCGCCGACCTCGCGGAGCGGCTGGGCGAGTTTCCCGTGACGGGCGCCTCAAGCCTGGAACTGATCGGCGACTATGAGCCGTCGATCGATCGCCTTGTGGCCGATATCGACGCGGCGGCGGTCAGTGTTCACCTGCTGACCTATATCTTTGCCGACGATGCCACAGGCAGGAAGGTCGCTGCCGCGCTCGGCCGTGCCGTTCGGCGTGGTGTCGAGGTTCGAGTGCTGATCGACGCCATCGGATCCCGCCCCTGGGCCAAGCGGACTCTGGCCATGCTTGGAGCCGAAGGCGTGCAATGCCGGCTTGCTTTGCCGGTTCGCTGGTGGACGACCGTGCGGAGGGCGCGGGCCGACCTGCGCAATCACCGCAAGATCACGGTAATCGACGGCCGACTTGCCTATGTCGGCTCGCAGAACATCGTCGATCGCGATTTTCGTCGTGGCATCGTCAATGACGAACTTGTCGCCCGCCTTGAAGGGGCAGCAGCGGCGACCGTGGCCGGTGTCTTCGCCAGTGATTGGTATCTCGAAACCCGTGAGATCCTGCCGGCTCCACCGGTGTCGGAAGAAGCCCTGGCTCCCGTTCAGATCATGCCGAGCGGGCCGGACTACGGCGTGCCGGGCTTCGAGCGTCTTCTTGTCGCCCTCATCCACGCCGCGAAGACGCAGGTCACGCTGGTCAGTCCCTATCTGATACCCGACGAGGCGTTGCTCGCGGCGCTCCAGACGGCGGCCTATCGCGGCGTCGTCATCGATCTTGTCGTGTCTCGCGTGGTGGACCAGAGGCTGGTTCGCCTCGCCCAGCGCTCATTCTACGACGAGCTGATGTCGATGGGCGTGCGCATCCACCGCTATCGCGACCACCTGCTGCACGCCAAGCACGTCTCCATCGATGGGCGGATTGGCGTCATCGGCTCGGGTAACGCCGACCTCCGGTCCTTCATGCTCAACGCCGAGGTCAGCATGCTGCTCTACGATCCCGCGCATGTGGCGGATCTGGTCGCCAGGCAAGCCGAGTGCATGGCGCAGAGTGATCGCCTGGATCTTCGAGAGTGGCGGCGCCGACCGATGGCGGTGAGCCTTGCCGAAAATCTGGCGCGGCTGGTCAGTCCGTTGCTTTGAGCTGGTGCCGAACCTGGTTGCCCGTGTTCGGGCTGGTCGAAAACGTCGATCCGCCGAGTGGACACGCACCATCAAGTAGAAGGCACCCTCCAACGACACTCGCAGGAGAAAGCCGGCCGGTGGATGCAGACGAGGCATTTCTGAATCTGTCAGCTCAAGGTCGCGGATCGGGCCCTATCTTCGGGGGTGGTGGCCCTTGGCTGTGATGTCTGGAAACGAAGACAAAATCGAGGCGCATTCTTGACACGACTTGTCGTCGCACAGTCATTCCGGAGGTGGAAGCCTGTACCGAAAGTCGTTGACGCCACCACCTGTCGGGTAGATGCATTGTCAACCAATAGAGCTACCAAAGAAGCCATATGCAATTCAGCCATACCTCGTTAAGCGGCCTGGTGACCGTCATTCCCCAACGCCACGGTGATTCTCGCGGTTACTTCGTCGAAACGTTTCGTGAGGACCTGTTTGCGTCTGCGGTTGGCCCTGTTCATTTCGTCCAGGACAACCAGTCGATGTCGGCCGAGGTCGGGACGATCCGCGGCCTGCATTTCCAGCTGAACCCGAAGGCGCAGGGCAAGCTCGTCCGCTGTCTCGTTGGCGCGATCCTGGATGTGGCCGTCGACATCCGCCGGGGCTCGCCGACCTACGGCCAGTACGTGAAGGTCGAGCTCTCCTCCGACAACGGTCACCAACTCTGGGTGCCGCCGGGCTTCGCGCACGGCTTCTGCACGCTCGAACCCAACACCGTCATCGCCTACAAGGTGACCGACCACTACAGCCCCGAGCATGATCGCGGCCTGCGCTGGAACGATCCGGCGCTCGCCATCGACTGGCCGGTGGCCGAGGACAAGGCGATACTCTCGGCCAAGGACCGGGTGCAGCCGCTTCTTTCAGAACTCGACGCCGATTTCGTCTACGCCGGCTGAGCCTTCCTCCGGCCAACTCCCTTTTGTCATTCTCCGACGCAAGGTGTTTTCATGCGCGTTCTCGTTACCGGCGGCGCCGGCTTCATCGGATCGGCGGTCGTCCGCCATCTCGTGCTCGTCAGGGGCTACGAGGTGCTCACCGTCGACAAGCTCACCTATGCCGGCACGCTCACCTCGCTGCGCGCCGTCGACAACCATTCGAACCATCGCTTCCTCAAGGCCGACATTTGCGATCGTCAGGCGATCACTGAAGCCTATGACAGCTTCCGGCCCGACCGGGTGATGCATCTCGCCGCCGAGAGCCACGTCGATCGCTCGATCACCGGCGCCCGCGACTTCGTCGAGACCAACGTCATCGGCACCTTCACCATGCTGGAGGCGGGGCGCCACTACTGGAGCGGCCTGTCGACCGAGGACAAGGCCGCCTTCCGCTTCCTGCACGTGTCGACCGACGAGGTCTATGGCTCGCTCGGGACGGAGGGGCTGTTCACCGAGGAGACGCCCTACGATCCGTCCTCGCCCTATTCGGCCTCGAAGGCGTCGTCCGATCACCTGGCCAAGGCCTGGCAGCGCACCTATGGCCTGCCGGTGGTGGTCTCCAACTGCTCCAACAACTACGGCCCCTATCACTTCCCCGAGAAACTGATCCCGCTGATGATCCTCAACGCGCTGGAAGGCAAGCCGCTGCCGGTCTACGGCAACGGCGCCAACATCCGCGACTGGCTCTATGTCGAGGACCATGCCCGCGCGCTCGACCTGATCGCCGAGCGCGGCCGTCCCGGCGAGACTTACAACGTCGGCGGCCGCAACGAGCGCAAGAACCTCGACGTCGTCCACCGGATCTGCGCTCTGATGGACAAGTATCATCCGGCCGGCGCGCCGCATGATCGCCTGATCACCTACGTTGCCGATCGCCCCGGCCACGACGCCCGCTACGCCATCGACGCCACCCGCCTTGAGACTGAACTTGGCTGGAGGGCCGAGGAGAACTTCGAGAGCGGCATCGACAAGACGGTTGAGTGGTACCTCGCGAACGACTGGTGGTGGGCGCCATTGCGCAAGGGCTATGACGGCAGCCGTCTCGGTCTCCTGAAGCCCGAAGAGGTGAAGGCATGACCCGCCTCCGTATCCTGGTCACCGGCACCGAAGGGCAGGTTGTCGGCTCGCTCGTCGAGAAGACGGCCGGGCGCAACGACATCGAGCTCACGCTGATCGGCCTGCCCGAGCTTGACCTCACCGCCAACGACAAGATCGCCCCGGCGATCGAGGCGCTGAAGCCGGACGTCATCCTGTCGGTGGCCGCCTATACGGCGGTCGATGCTGCCGAGAGCGATGAAGCGACGGCCCTTGCCGTCAACGGCACGGCGGTGGGCGAGATCGGCAAGGCCGCCGCACGCCTCGGCGTGCCGGTGGTGCATCTCTCCACCGACTACGTGTTCGCTGGCGACAAACCCTCTCCTTATGTCGAGACGGATCCGACCGGGCCGCTCAGCGCCTACGGCCGCACCAAGCTGGCTGGCGAGCTGGCGCTGGCCGCCGCCACGCCTAACCACGTCGTTCTCCGGACGGCCTGGGTTTACTCGCCCTTCGGCAAGAACTTCGTCAAGACCATGCTGCGGCTGGGCGAGACGCGCGACAGCGTCGGCGTTGTCGCCGATCAGGTCGGCAACCCCACCTCGGCCCTGGACATCGCCGACGGTCTTCTCAAGGTGGCCGACAACCTCATCGCATCGGGCGATCCGGCATTGCGCGGCACCTTCCACATGACGGGAAAGGGCGAGACTAACTGGGCGGGCTTTGCGGCGGAGATCTTCCGCCTGTCGGCGGTGCTTGGCGGCAAGCCCGTCACGGTCGATCCGATTCCCACCAGCGCCTATCCGACGCCGGCGAAGAGGCCGAGCAACTCGCGGCTCGACTGCGGCAAGCTTGAACGAGTGCACGGCGTACGCCTGCCGGACTGGCAAGGCTCCACCGAGCTGGTCGTCCGACGGCTCGTCGCCGGCTGACGCTCGCAGCCTTTTGGCACCACAGGATTTGAGATAGGCCTTTTGAGGGAGTTCATTTGATGAAGGGGATCATTCTGGCCGGCGGCTCGGGCACGCGGCTCCATCCGATGACGCTGGTGACGTCCAAGCAGCTGACGCCGGTCTACGACAAGCCGATGATCTACTATCCCCTGTCGACGTTGATGCTGGCCGGCATCCGCGACATCCTGATCATCTCGACGCCACACGACCTGCCGAGCTTCCAGCACCTGTTGGGCGACGGGTCGCAATGGGGCATCTCGCTCAGCTACGCCGAGCAACCGTCGCCGGATGGCCTTGCCCAGGCCTACGTCATCGGCGCCGATTTTGTCGGCTCCGAGCCGTCCTGCCTGATCCTCGGCGACAATATCTTCTACGGCCACGGCCTCACTGACCTGCTCGCCAGCGCCGCCGCACGTCCCGAGGGGGCGACGGTGTTCGCCTACCACGTTACCGATCCGGAACGCTATGGCGTGGTCGAGTTCGACGACACGATGAAGGCGCTGTCGATCGAGGAGAAGCCGGCCAAGCCGAAGTCTCAGTGGGCGGTGACCGGGCTCTACTTCTACGACAGGGACGTGATCGAGATCGCCGCCAACCTCAAGCCATCGCTGCGTGGCGAACTTGAAATCACCGACGTCAACAAGGCCTATCTCGAACGCGGCAAGCTCAACGTCGAGCTGATGGGCCGCGGCTATGCCTGGCTCGACACCGGCACGCCCGACAGTCTGCTCGAAGCCGGCGACTTCGTCGGCACCCTCCAGCGCCGCCAGGGCATCAAGATCGCCTGCCCCGAGGAAATCGCCTTCCGAAGCGGGTTCATCGATCGCAACCAACTGGAAACGCTCGGCAAAAAACTGGGAAAAAGCGAGTACGGAAAGTACCTCCTGAACCTTGGGCCACTGCCCCGCCGTTGAAAGGCGACTGGCCTGCTCCACCGGAGATTGTTTGGGTGGATGTGGTTGACACTGCGCCATAACTGAATGTCGGAAGTGGACTTGGCCCGCGTCGGTGCTCCGCGCCGTTCAGCCAACCTTCCGATCGGATGACGAGAAGGCCCGGGGCTCATTGTCCCGAAAGCTTGTACTTCCGAATTCGGTCGTGCAGCGTGGTTTTGGCCATTTTCAGGTCCTCGGCGGCGCGCGACAGAGACATGCCGTTGCGGCGCAATGCTTCCGAGATCAGGCGGCGTTCGAAGACTTCCAGCGTTTCCGTCAGGGAGCGGCGGTTGTCGCCGTCGGGATCGTCGAGGGGAAAGCCCTCGATATCGCCCAGAACCCAGCGGTCGGCGGCGTTCTTGAGTTCGCGCACATTGCCCGGCCATTCGCAGGCCATCAGGGCTTGCAGCTTCTCGCTGTCGAGCCGGGGCGCCGGACGCCCGTAGCGCGCGGCAGCCTGGTGGGCAAAATGCTCGAACAGCAGGCCGATGTCGTCGCGCCGTTCGCGCAGCGGGGGCAGGCGCAGCGTGGCGACGTTGAGCCGGTAGTAGAGGTCGGCGCGGAAGCGCCCCTGGTCTGAGAGCTCGCGCAGATCGCTTTTCGAGGCGGCTATGACCCGGCAGTTGACGTCCAGGACCTGGTTTGAGCCGAGCCGTTCGATCGTCCGTTCCTGGAGAACGCGCAGCAGCTTGATCTGCATGGGCATCGGCATGCTCTCGATCTCGTCGAGAAAGAGCGTGCCGCCGTTGGCATGCTCGATCTTGCCGATGCGCCTCTTGGCGGCGCCCGTGAACGCGCCGACCTCGTGCCCGAAAATCTCGCTGTCGATGAGGTTTTCGGGCATTCCGCCGCAGTTGAGAGCGACGAAGTTGCCGGCGCGGCGGGGACTGAGGTCATGCAGGCACTGGGCGACCAGCTCCTTGCCGGTGCCGGTTTCGCCGGTGATCAGCACGTCGGCCGATGCCTGGCCGAGGTCGGTGATGCGCCGCCGCACCATCTGGATCTGCGGTGATTTGCCGATGATGCGGGTTTCGAGGTTCTGGCCGCTGTTGATCTGCGCGCGCAGGTCCCGCACCTCTTGGACGAGGCGCCTCGTTTCGAGCGCGCGCCGCGCGATCTCGACGAGATGGGTCGAGGAGAACGGCTTCTCGATGAAGTCGTGGGCGCCGTCCTTCATGGCCTGAACGGCGAGCGAGATATCGCCGTGCCCGGTCATCAGCACGACCGGCAGGTCGGCATCGAAGGCACGAATGCGCGCCATCAGCGCCATCCCATCCATGCCGGGCAGGCGTATGTCGGAGATGACCACCGCCGGCGGGGTTTCGGAGATGTAGCGCCAGGCATTCTCGGCGCTGTCGACCGCGTCGGCGAGGATGCCCTCCAGCACCAGCGCCTGCTGGCATCCTCGCCTGACGTTCGGGTCGTCCTCGACGATCAGCACCTTGAGCGTGTCAGGCATCGGCATTCTCCGAAGCGGCCGCAAGCGGCAGGTCGAGCACGAACAGCGCGCCGCCCTCGGCGAGGTTGGCGGCCGAAAGCGATCCGCCGAAGTCTCTGGCAATCCCTGCCGAAATGGCAAGCCCCAGTCCCAGCCCGCCCCCGGAATCCTTGGTCGTGAAAAACGGCTCGAATAGGCGCTCGCGCTCGTTCTCGCCAAATCCCGGACCATTGTCCCGAACTTCGATGAAGACGCGGTCGCCGTCCTCTCGAGCCGACAGGGCTATGCGCGGAGCCTCCGCTCCGTCGGTCGCATCGAGCGCGTTGGCAATGAGGTTGACGAGGATCTGCTCCAGTCGGTTGGAATCGGCAAGGACGGCGAGATCGGCGGGGTCAACGTCGATCTCCGGCGCGATGGAGCGCTGAGACAGACGCCGGTTGAGAAAGAACAACGCGTTGTCCAGCGAGCGCCGCACGTTCACCGGGCGCGGTTTGCCGCTCGATTTGCGCGCGAACGACTTCAGCTGGCTGGTCAGAGTGCCCATGTGGGTCACCAGATCCGAAATCAGCGCGAGATTGCTCCCTGCCTCCTCCAGCATTCCTCGCTGCATGAACTTGACGGTGTTGTCGGACAGCGTGTGCAGGGCAGCGAGCGGCTGGTTGAGCTCGTGCGCCAGCCCGGCCGACATCTGGCCGATGACCGCGAGCTTGCCGGCGTGGATCAGTTCTTCCTGCGCTTCCTTGAGCGTCCTCGTGCGTTCCTCGACCTTGCGCTCCAGCTCGTCATGGGCGCGTTGAAGCGCTTCGCGGGCGCGAAGCCGTTCCCATTGGCGGAGCCGTCGCAGGTAAAGGGCGATCGAGGCGATGCACAATATGACGCCGCCAGCGGCGGCGAGGGCGGCATTCAGCCAGGCCATGGTGCGCAGGTCGCCAAAGGGCGAAAGCACGGTAAGGCGCCAGTTCGTGCCCTTGAGCGGCGCCGACTGCGCCAGGAAGCGCCCGTAGATCGGGAAAGTATGGGGCGCCTCCGCCGCCGGCCGAACCAGCTGAACGATCTCTGCCTTTTCGGAGCCGACATTTCCTTGCGACTGCAGGCCGAGCGGGGGCAGCGGGCGGGCGTTGTAGTGAAGGGACTGCGCGAGCTCGCTCCGCCGCTCTTCGCTGAGCGGGGTGAGCGTGGTGAACTTCCAGGAAGGGACCGAGGCGAGAATGACCACGCCATTCTCGTCGCTGACGAGCACCGGCGCTTCGACCGTCGACCAGGACGTCTCGAGCTGTTCCAGGCTCACCTTGACGACCGCGACTCCAAGAAGGTGCTCATCGGCCAGAATCGGAGAGGACAGGTAATAGCCGGGCTGGCTGCGCGTGGTGCCAATGCCGAAGAAGCGGCCCGTCTGCTTGGCCTGCGCATCGTGAAAATAGGGGCGGTAGGACAGGTCCTCGCCAAGGAAACTGTCGGGCTGGTTCCAGTTGCTGGTGGCAACCACATGGCCGCTGGAGCTTAGCAGATAGATGGACAGCGAACCGGCACGCTTGTTGAGTTCGGCCAGGTAGTTGTTGATGCGGGAGGCTTGTTCCTGCCCGCCGTTGACGAGGAGATCGACGACATCGCGCTCAAGGCCGAGCGTCGCCGGAAAGAAGGCGTATTTGTCGATCTCGCGTTCCAGGCTGGTCTCGTAAAGATCCAGCCGTTGGCGCCCCCGCTCGGCCAGTCGCGCGATGCTGGTGTCCTCGCTGACCTTGAAGCCGACGAAGCTCATCGCCAGCGCCAGCATCAGGATGGCGGGTAACAGGAGGGCAAGCGATCGCTGCGCGTGGCGTTGGGTCATGGGGCGTAAAGCCTCCGGCCAGCTTCGTTTTGCGATCCTGATTGGCACCGGCCGGGCCGGTTGTCCATAGCGGCCGGTCGAGCAAGGCGCCGGGCGGCGAGGTTGCGTGAAAGCGCTGGCCGCCGTCCGGCTGTCGTGTGGATGCGCCGCCTCTTTCGGTGAGGGCGGCGCATCGGATCGTCAGGCGGCTTCGGGAGCTATCGCCGGAGCGTCGTCTGTCTCGATTTCGGCGATGCAGCCCTGATCGTCGTAGGCGTTTTCCCACTTGGCGATCACGGCGGTGGCGATCGAGTTGCCGAGAACGTTAGTGGCGGTACGGCCCATGTCGAGGAACACGTCGATGCCCATGATCAGCAGCACGCCGGCCTCGGGCAGGTTGAACATCGGCATGACCGCGGCAACGACGACGAGGGCCGAGCGCGGCA
Organism: uncultured Pleomorphomonas sp.; assembly: GCA_963665435.2. Lineage (GTDB taxonomy): Bacteria > Pseudomonadota > Alphaproteobacteria > Rhizobiales > Pleomorphomonadaceae > Pleomorphomonas. Next base: position 48,689 of record CAXXNH010000028.1, read on the forward strand.
CGCCGGCGATGCCCTTCGACGACACCATCAGCACCAGCAGCATGGTGATCTGGGTGCCGAGATCCATCGGGATGTTGTAGGCCTGCGCCACGAACAGGGCGGCGAAGGTCGTGTAGATCATGGAACCGTCGAGGTTGAACGAGTAACCGAGCGGCAGCACGAAGCCGATGACCCGCTCGGAAATGCCAAGGCGCTTCAGGGCCTCCATGACGCGCGGATAGGCCGCCTCGCTCGACGCGGTCGAGAAGCCGAGGATCATCGGGTCACGAACGGCGCTGAGAAGCGGGAACACCTTGTTTTTCAGGACCAGGTAGGCGAGCCCGATCAGCACGGCCCATAGGACCAGCAGGGCGGTGTAGAAGCCGCCCATCACCTTGCCGTAGACCATCAGCACGCCAAGGCCCTGCGTGGTGACGACGTTGGCGATGGCCGCGAACACGCCGACGGGGGCGAACAGCATGACATAGCCCGTCACCTTGAGCATGACGGGGACGCCGCCTTCGATCGTGTTGGCCAGCGTGTCTGCGGCCTTGATATGACGGACGTTTCCGAGCGCCAGGCCGAAGAACACCGAGAACACGACGATCTGCAGGATCTCGTTGCCGGCCATCGCTTCGAAGATGTTGCGCGGGAACACGTGCGTCAGGAAGTTCTGAAGATTCAGTGACGACGTCTTGAGGTCAACGGCGGTGTGCACGTCCGGCAGCGGAATACTGAGGCTGCCACCCGGCTGGAAGACGTTGGCCAGAACGAGGCCGATGGTGAGCGACATGAGCGAGGCCATCAGGAACCAGCCGATGGCCCGGCCGCCGATGCGGCCGACGGTCTTGGCGTCGCCCATGTTGATGAGGCCCGATACCAGCGTCGCAAAAATCAGCGGCGCGATGATCATCTTGATGAGACGGAGGAATATGTCGGTCAGCATGGCAAAGTAGCTGGCGATCGACTTGGCTTCCTCAGGGCTGGCGGCCATCTTGTTGCAGACGTAGCCGGCGACGATGCCGAGCAGCATGGCGAGCAGGATGTAGGTCGACTGGCGCGATTTCTTGGGGGTCGTGTCTATGGCGTGCATGGTGCGTTCCTTGGGTTCCCAGTGTTCCGCTTCTTATTTTGCGAAGGCCTCGGCCCGGGCCTTGAACAGGCGCGGGTGGGTGAGGACATCGGGACGAAGGACGTCTGCGAGTTCCTCTTGGCTCATCAGGCCGCGTTCGAGCACCAGCTCGGCAACGCCGCGCCCGGTGCGATGCGCCTCCACGGCTACATCCGTGGCATTGGCGTATCCGATGAATGGGTTGAGAGCGGTGGCGATGCCGATCGAGTCGCGCACGATTGCTTCAAGACGGCCACGGTTGGCGGTGATGCCGTCGATGCACTTGTCGGCCAGGATGTAGCAACCTTGCCGGAGATGGGTGATCGACTTGAAGAGGCTGTGGGCGATGATCGGCTCGAAGGCGTTGAGCTGTAGCTGGCCGGCTTCGGCGGCGAGCGAAACCGTCATGTCGTTGCCGATCACCTCGAAGGCGATCTGGTTGACCACTTCCGGAATGACCGGGTTGACCTTGCCGGGCATGATCGACGAACCGGCCTGACGGGCGGGAAGGTTGATTTCTCCAAAGCCGGCGCGCGGACCGGATGACAGCAGCCGCAGGTCGTTGCACACCTTGGACAGCTTGACGGCAACGCGCTTCAGCACGCCCGAAAGCTGTACGAAGGAGCCGCAGTCCTGGGTCGCTTCGATCAGATTCATGGCGGTGATCACCGGAATGCCGGAGATCTCGGCGAGGTGTCGGCAGACCAGCGCGGCATAGCCGGGATGGGCGTTGATGCCGGTGCCGATTGCCGTGGCCCCGAGGTTGATCTCGCGGATCAGTTGCGCAGCCTCCTTCAGGCGATCCTCGTCCTCCTCGAGCATCACCGCATAGGTTGCGAACTCCTGGCCGAGCGTCATCGGCACGGCATCCTGAAGCTGGGTGCGTCCCATCTTGAGCACGTCGCCGAACTCGTCCGCCTTGCGCTGGAACGCTGCGCGGAGGTGAGCCATGGCATCGACCAGACGATAGATGCCGGCATAGGTCGCGACCTTGAGGGCCGTCGGATAGACGTCGTTGGTCGACTGGCTCATGTTGACGTGTTCATTGGGATGCAGGCGCTTGTAGTCGCCCCGCTTGGCTCCCATGAGTTCGAGCGCCCGGTTGGCGATGACCTCGTTGGCATTCATGTTGGTGGAGGTGCCTGCGCCCCCCTGGATGACGTCGACAACGAACTGATCGTTGAGTTGCCCCTCCCTTATCTCCCGGCAGGCGCCGACGATCGCGTCGGCGATCGGCGCCGGCAGGAGCCCAAGTTCGGCATTGGTCCGCGCGGCGGCCTGCTTGATCATGGCCAGAGCCTTGATCAGGTCCGGATAATGCGAGATCGGCGTCCCGGTAACGGGGAAGTTCTCGACGGCCCGCAGGGTATGAACCCCGTAATAGGCACTGTCGGGAACCTCCAGGTTGCCGAGCAGATCGTGTTCGATCCTCATTTTGTCGGTGGGCATGTCTCTCTCCCGTTTTCGCCCCCTTTGCCCAGGGGGCGAGTTGGTATCGGCAAGAGGTGTGCCACCCGGCTATCTCAAGGGTTGCTTGCAAGTAACTGTTATTAAAATAGTTTTTCCGATGCTCCCAAAGCGTCGTTCGGAAATCCGAACGATGTGGCGTCATTGTGGCGGAGCTCTTGGTCGTTGAACTCGCTCAGTTGCGAAGAGTTCTCACGGGTAATAATCTATCCCATTGCTCCAAATGGCTTTTTTTTGGGCGCCGAGCTTTTGTTCGGAAAACCGAACGCAGCACGGGGTGCGTTCGGGCGCGCGAACGGCGGCAAAAACGTGGCCATTTTCAGTCATCCCATTGGACGATGCCGCTCGTATTGGCCCTGCCGAGAGGTCGCGCTAGAGAGGCCGCGATGCATGTCCGGCAGCAAGTGTGTGCTCGCCGGCTCCCTCCGCGAAGGACGATCCGATGCCTGACGACAAGAGTGGCCTGTTTCCCCTCGCAGCCGACGATACCGTCTACCGGAAGTTGACCGGCGATTTGGTAAGCGCGGCAGTGTTCGAGGGGGAAACCATCCTCAAGGTGGAACCGGAGGCGCTGAGGCTCCTTTCCGAAGCTGCATTCGGGGATATCAATCACCTGCTACGGCCGGCCCATCTCGCGCAGCTCGCGAGCATCCTCGATGATCCCGAGGCGACCGACAACGATCGCTTCGTTGCCTATGATCTTCTGAAGAACGCCTGCATTTCGGCCGCCGGCGTACTGCCGATGTGTCAGGACACCGGCACCGCCATCGTCTCCGCCAAGAAGGGGCGCCGCGTCTGGACCCCCGGCGGCGATCACGCGGCGATCGGCCAGGGCGTGCGTGACGCCTACGCCGCCAGGAATCTGCGCTACTCCCAGCTCGCCCCGCTGACCCTGTTCGACGAGATCAACACCGGCGACAATCTGCCGGCCCAGATCGACGTCTACGCGGAGGGGGATGACGCCTACAAGTTCCTGTTTGTCGCCAAGGGCGGTGGTTCCGCCAACAAGACCTTCCTGTTCCAGGGGACGCCGTCACTACTGACCCACGATCGCATGCTGGCCTTCATCAAGGAGAAGATCCTGACTCTGGGCACGGCCGCCTGTCCGCCATACCACCTGGCCATCGTCATTGGAGGCACGTCGGCGGAGATGAACCTGAAGACGGTCAAGCTCGCCTCGACCAAGGCGCTGGATGGCTTGCCAACGGCCGGTTCGGCGGCCGGTCACGCCTTTCGCGATCTGGCCTTCGAGGCAGAGGTCCTCAAGGCGACCCAGTCCACTGGCGTGGGAGCGCAGTTCGGCGGCAAGTATTTCTGTCACGACGTCCGCGTCATTCGCCTGCCGCGCCATGGCGCCTCGCTGCCGATCGGCATCGGCGTTTCCTGCTCGGCCGACCGACAGGCACTGGGAAAGATCACGAGAGACGGGGTCTTCCTAGAGGAGCTCGAGCAAAACCCGGCCCGCTTCCTCCCCGATGTCGATGCCGACGCGCTCGGCGGCGCCGTCGTGGAAATCGACCTCAATCAGCCGATGACTGAGATTCTCAGGTTCTTATCGAGCCATCCAATCCGAACCCGCCTCAGCCTCACCGGTCCGATGATCGTTGCCCGTGATCTCGCCCATGCGAAGTTGCGCCAGCGGCTGGAGCGCGGCGAGCCGCTGCCGGACTATTTCCGGAACCACCCGATCTACTACGCTGGTCCGGCCAAGACGCCACAGAATTACGCCTCGGGCTCGTTCGGGCCAACGACGGCGGGTCGAATGGACTCTTACGTCGATCAGTTCCAGGGCTTGGGCGGTTCGATGGTCATGCTGGCCAAGGGGAATCGGTCCGCCGCCGTTCGCGAGGCCTGCGCCCGTCATGGCGGCTTCTATCTCGGCTCGATCGGCGGGCCGGCCGCGCGACTTGCCCGTGACTGCATCCGAAAGGTCGAGCTCGTCGAGTTCCCCGAGCTTGGTATGGAGGCGGTTTGGAGGATCGAGGTCGTCGATTTCCCAGCCTTCATCGTCATCGACGACAAGGGCAACGACTTCTTCTCCGAGCTCGGGCTCGGCTGACGGAAGGCGCTCGACCGGTCAGGCCGAAACCCGCGTGAGCTGGATGAGTCCAGTTCAAGAGGACCGGGCGTGAAACCTCAGGCGGCGGCCAGTTGTTCGGCGAAAGCGCCGACCTCCTGATTGAGTTCCTCGGCACGGCGAGCAAGATCGTGGGCGAGATTGGTCAGTCGGCCGGCTGACGTTCCGGTCAGGTCGACGGCGGCGGCCACCTCGCCAATGTTCTCGGTGACGGCTCCGGCGCCGGAAGCTGCGCGCTGGCAGTTTACGGCGATCTCGCGGGTGGCGGCCCCCTGCTGTTCGACGGCGGCCGAGATGGTTTGGGTGATCTCGCCCAGAGACCGGACAGTGCTTACGATGCGAGAGATGGCATCGACAGAGGTCGATGTCTGTGTCTGGATCTCGATGATCTTTTGCGAGATGTCGGCGGTGGCGTTGGCTGTTTGCGAAGCGAGCTGCTTCACCTCCGAGGCCACCACGGCAAATCCCTTGCCGGCTTCGCCGGCCCGCGCGGCTTCGATGGTGGCGTTGAGCGCCAGAAGGTTGGTCTGTTCGGCAATTGCCGAGATCAGGCTGACGACGTCGCCGATTTTCTCGGCGGCCAGCGACAAGGCGCTGATGCTCTGTTCGGAAAGCGTCGCGTCGTCGGCCGCTGCGGCGGCAACGTCGGCTGACCTGCGCACCTGGCCGGCGATCTCGCCAATGGAGGCTGCCAATTCTTCCGTGGCCGAGGCGACGGTGTTGACGTTGACCGAGGCTTCCTCGGCGGCGGTGTTCACTACATCCGTCCGGTCTGCGGAATGGCGGGCATTCTCCGAGAGCCCCTCGGCGGCGGTGTTGACCTCGCCCGACGATGCGGTGAAGGCTCCGGCCAGCCCGGTCATCCGGTCCGTGAACGCCGAGACCAGCTCTATTCGACGGCTGGCGGCGCGGATTGCATCGGCGCTTTGGCTTTCGCGCTCGATCCGCATACGCTCGGCTTCGGCGAGGCCGTCGCGGAAGACCGCAAAGCTCTTGGCCATGGTGCCGATCTCGTTGCGAAGGCCGGCATAGGGGATCTCGACGTCGAACCGTCCGGCCTCAATGTCACCCAGAACGCCGGTAAGGCGCGCCATCTGCCTTGAGATCGAGCGCGTGACGACATAGGCGAGCACGCCGGCAATCGTCAGGATCACTCCAATGATGGCGAGATTGACGTAGAGCGCCCAGTTGAGCCCGCTGATGCGGTTGCCGAGTAATGTGTCTATCTCATCCGCCGTCTGGTGCCAAAGCGCCAAAGTCTCAGTGCGCAGGGCACCCTTTGCGTCCGCGACGCCGACGTTGAGATCCTTGGGAAACTTTCCGGTGGCCAGTACCTGCACGGCCGGTCTGAGCTTGTCGGCAAACTGGGTCGCCGTCTTGGCGAGGTTTTCCGCCTTGGCCATGAGGTCGGCGGCTTTGGTCTCGGTGGCGTCGGCCATACCGACCCGGAAGTCGTAGGTGAGGGCGGTCGCGCTCGTGTCGAGATCGTGCAGTGCCCCCACGATCTCGATGCGCTGCTGCGGTGTGATGAAGCCCTTGGTGCGATCGGCAAGAGCGAAGAGCTCGCCGAGATTGCTCGAGGCCATCAGCAATGTGGGCATCTGCAAGGTCGCTGCGTCGATCAGGTAATAACTGGATGCCTTCGGATCGAGCGTCAGTTCGGACGTGTTGCGCACGACGTTGAGCAACTCCAGGCCGGTGACCTTGGCCTCGTTTCCACGCCCCACCTCGGCGGCGGCGACGAAATCCTTGGAGAGCTTGTCGGTGCCATGCAGCCCATCGTAGGTCGTCGCGCCTTCGGCGTAGGTCTTGCGCAAATCGGCGACTGGCTGCGACATGGTGGCGCCCGGCGCCCGCTCTTCGACGAGCAGCGCCTCCCACAAGGCGAAGCCGAGTCTGTAGTGCTCCATGCCTCGGATCTCGGCTGCCGTCTGCCGGCTCTGCTCTCGCGACTGTTCGAAGAACAGCGTGCCGAATGTGAGAACCGGAATGATCATGACGCCGCAGATCAGGGCGATGCGGGAAATAATGCGCAGACGATCGAACATGAGACCTCCGGCCAAGACTTCCGAGAAGCGGGTTCTTTGCCCGATCTCGGCGCGAGAACGGTCCTGCGACGTGACCAACGCCGCCGGACGTCACTCATGGCAAGTAGTCAGGCTGCACTATAAATCCTGTCGTTTAGTTAAGCGGGTACCGAAGCTATTTCTGTTTTTTACGATTTCGTTCGATACATTTCGAGTGACTGAAACTCGCTCATGTTGTTGAAAATAACATTCGTGATTGCTCTGATCTATTGTGTCTGGGTTGGTGAAGCGATCCTAGCTGCCCACCATCCGGCCAGAGCTATCCGGGTAAGAACGAGAAATGGGTTTGGCCCCTCTGTTTCATTGAAGTTGTGGGACACCGCTTGTGGCAAGCCAAATGACACTCAGACACGGTCCAAGTCGAAGACCACGATTGTACTTTGGCAATGCCTTGACTGGAGTCATGGTTTGACCGTGCGATGGCGGAACGCACAGTTCGGCGCGAACCGGATTCCAAACTCCCGCCAACAGCGAATTAGCAGGGAGGCCTATGAAAAGTTGCCGCCTGCCCGAGGTCGACATCGGGCACAGAGAGTGAACTTACGCTGTCATCGACGCGCCGCTCTTCGACGCGGGTGTTGCGCCCCTCGCCGCCTATTTTGCGCTTGCACCGCGACGACTTCTGATGTGAGCCTTTGCACCGAGCTTGTTTAAGGATCTCGTTCATGCGGGCCATGCCGCTGCTCCTGCTTGCCGTCTATGCCTCCAGTTACCTCGACAGACAGATCTTCAGCCTGCTGCTTGAACCGATTCGGCTAGACCTGAACTTCACAGATCTGGAAGTGGGGCTTGTATCCGGCCTAGCGTTCTCGATCGTCTATGCCGTCGGCCTGATCCCGGCCGGTTATCTGGCAGCCAGAGGCAACCGGCGAAACCTGGTGGCTTTGTCGGCGCTGCTGTGGGGGGCTATGACGGTGGCTTGTGGACTTGCCACCAGCTTCTGGCAACTCATGAGTGCCCGTGCGGCCATGGCGCTGAGCGAGGCTGGCGCCGTCCCTGGGGCACACTCCCTTCTTTCCGACGGAGCGATCGAGCAAAACCGCCTCAAGGCGTTTGGCAGGTTCATGACCGGTCCGTCGATCGGTGGCGTGCTGGCAGTGGTCATCGGCGGCGTGATCGGGCAAACCTATGGCTGGCGTTCGGCCATGATCGTTGCGGGGGTTCTCGGTAGCTTGCCGGGCTTGTTGCTGTTTCTGGCCCGCGAGCCGGTGCGCGCCTACTGGCCAGAGACAAAGGACGCCGAGATCGGTTCGCTGCCGGAACCATCGCGGTTCCGCGACGTCGCGCGGACCATTCTCCGCAACCCTGCCGCATGGCTGGTGACCGTTGCCGAAGCCACCAACCAGATCGTCCTCGCCGGGGCGGTCGTCTGGTATCCGGCATTCCTGATGCGCGTTCACGGGTTCTCCCCAACACAGACCGCAGGCCTGATAACGGTGGCCAGTCTGCTGGCAATTTCCGGAACGCTTCTGAGCAGCCGGCTGATCCAGCGGCTTTCTTGGCACCGTCAGGCCTGGCTAGCCTGGGGGCCAGCTGTACTCATCGCGGCAGCCAAACCTTTTGCCGTGGTTTTCCTTCTCTCGGACCAGCCCGTCGTCTTTCTTGCAGCCTTCCTGGTGCCCGCCGCCTTCTCTCTTTCGACCTACGCGCCCACCATCTCGCTGATCCATGGCGCCGTCAGCCCGGGCCAGCGGCCTCTCGCATCGGCGCTGCTGTTGTCGCTGGCGACGGTCACCGGAATGGGGATTGGCCCAGCGCTCGTCGGGTGGGCAAGTTCGCTCGTCGGCAATGGCGATGGTGCCTCGCTTCGCTTCTCTCTTGTCGGACTTCAGGCCGTCGGCCTTGTTGCATGTACGCTCTACTGGTTCGCAGGCCGGCGGCTCGACGCCAACCGTTCTGAAGCAGCGTTTACCCCGGCTGCGACAGCCAGCTCTCCGAACTCGCGGCGTTGAGGGCGGCGCGGTAGAGGTGCTGGCGGAGCCAGTCGATTCCCGGGTCGGCCGTCTTCTCGGCAAGTGTTGCGATCTGGATGCGATGGCCGGATGTCTCAAAGGGCGGGGGCAACACCTGCAGATCGTAGTGCTGCGCCGCTGTTCTGGCATAGGGGCCGGGGAGCATGGCGATCAGGTCGCTTGCCGCGATCAGCGACGGGATCTGGATGCAGTTCGAGACTTCGCAGACCACACGCCGCGTTATCCCTTGCGAGAGCAGGACGGCTTCAGCATGGGCACGCATACGCGAGTCCTGTTTCAGGACGATGTGCGCCGCATCGCAAAACTGCTGCTTGCTGATCGTCCCCTGGATCTGCGGATGGCCGCGCCGGGCGACGATGACAGCCAACGGAACGTGGAGCGGCATCAGATCGACGCCGGGCACCTCGCGCATGATGCTGTCGACGGCGACGTCGGCCTCGCCGGCCAGCAAGGCGTCAAGCGGCGGCATGACTTCCTGCCCCATGACGTAGAGCTTGAGCCCGGTCGACCGTTTCGAGATGTCCTCCAGCAGGCCTGGGACCAGCGAAACCACCGTGAAGTCGTTGAGCGCCAGTCGGAAGGTGCGGACCGCCTGAGACACGTCGAAATCGCGATTGAGTGAGATACCGTCCCGCAGGATGGCAAGCGATCGTCGCACCGGGTCGATCAGGCTCTCGGCAAACGGCGTCGGGGCGACGCCCTTATCGACGCGCTGAAACAACGGATCCTTGAACTGTTCCCTGAGGCGCCCGAGCGCGTTGCTGACCGTCGGCTGGTTCATGCCCAGTTGCCGCGCCGCGCGCGTGATGTTGCCGGTGGTGTAGATCGCTTCGAATATGTGGAGGATGTTCAAGTCGATATCGCGCAGATCCATCCCATTCTCCCAGAAATACCCGATCTGTCGCCGCTTCCATCGTTGGAGCCAGACGAGTTCGAGCCGCTGATGTCTCAGCCTCGACGACCACAGCGACTATTCAGATTCGACATGAAGACGGCGAAGCCGCAAGGGATATTTCGACTTTTGGCGCGCGCCTCTGGCTTTGCGGTGCATGTCATGATTGCCGCCACGGCGAGTTCGCATTGGTCTTAACTGGCTCTGTGATGGGAGCGAATGACGTTGCGTTTCAAAATGGTTATCTTTTTGGACGAGGGAATGCCATCACCCATCGAGCGCCAAGGTGGGTGCAAATCTCCCAATTATTTGATTCGAATGTCTTTTTATTTTCACCCTCGGTGAGTAACCACCCTTTGCAGGGGTATTATTCAGATTTGAGATAATCTCTATTTTCCCCGCTGGGATTGTCCGGCGGGTTGAGGTTCCGTAAAACGAGGAAAAGCCCCATTGGGAAGATTGCCTAGGCAGGCAAGGAAAGCATGTGCGGATTGGTGTTTCTGATGTCGATCGCCACAAGCCTATGCCGTCTGTCCAGGAGATCTTCTGTTGGAACCAGACGCGCCTGAACGAACCACTTGGCTTTGTCTTTAGGTTGGGCTGGGTGCGATAGACTTTTCGTCCGTGAGGACAATGGACAAGACAACAACGTGGTCGACGCATGACGTCCGCGAACGGCGGAGTCATGCGAGGCAGAGGTTGAGCCGCCTCGCGATGTGAGTTGGCGGCCGTTGAGTTTGGAGTGGCTTCATGTTGGGACGTAAGGCGTTGCGTGCTGCCCCCGTCGCGGTCAGGAGTCGGCTCTCGTCGTCACCCGCATATCGGGGAGCGAGGCCGCGGCATGGGCTGCTGATGCGGACAACGGCGGTCGTGACGTTGGTCGTGGTCATGCCTGCCCAGGTTCTGGCCGGCGCGGTTTTGCCCACCGGAGCTCAGGTGGTGACCGGTTCGGCAACCGTTGCCACCGGTCCTAACAGCCTCGTCATCAACCAGACCTCCTCCGCCGCGATCGTCAACTGGAACACCTTTTCCATCGGAGCCGGTGGCTCGGTACTGTTCAACAACGGCTCCGGCTCGACGCTGTCGCGGGTCACCGGAAACGTCACCAGCCAGATCGACGGCCAGCTGTCCGCGACCGGCACCCTCTATCTGGTGAACCCGGCCGGCGTCGTTGTCGGCCCCGGTGGCAAGGTGACCACTGGCGGGTCGTTCATCGCTTCGACCCACGACATTACCGACCAGGATTATCTCGATGGTGGGTCGGCGACGTTTTCCGGTAACTCGACTGCGTCCGTGGTCAACAATGGCACGATCGCGTCGGCTAACGGCGATGTGGCGCTGATCGCTCGCCGGGTCGAGAACGCCGGGACCATCAGCGCGCCCAATGGCACCGCCGCGCTGGCGGCCGGCTATGACGTGTTGATGAGCGACAACTCCGGCGAGAACGGCAAGTTTGCCGTCAGGGTCGGTGGCTCGGACACGGCGGTCGTCAACTCAGGCACGGTCAAGGCCGCCGAGATCGAGATGCGCGCCAATGGCGGCAACGTCTACGCGCTGGCCGGCAACACGGAAGCGGTCATCAAGGCGACCGGGGTGTCCTCGTCCGGCGGGCGGATCTTCCTGACGGCGGAGAACGGCGGCAAAGTCAAAAGCACCGCCCACATCGTCGCGCGCGCCCCCACCGTCACGGTACTGCCGATCCCCCGGCCGGCCGACCTCGATGGCGGCAAGGTGGTGGTCACCGGCGGAACCGTCGACCTTGCCGGCACGGTGGACGCCTCGGCCGAAGGAGAGGGAACTTCGGGCGGTTCGATCATCGCCGTCGCCTCGGGTCAGGGCATCTACAGCGGCGACCTCCTGGCGCAGGGCGGTACCGGCGGTGTAGGCGGCACGGTGGAAACATCGGGCCACAGCGTCGATTTCACCGGCATTTCGGTAAACACCTCGGCGGTCGGCGGCACCACCGGCAATTGGCTCGTCGACCCCGAGGATCTGACGGTGGATGCCGCCTCGGCGGCGACCATCTCGTCCAACCTCGCCACCACATCGGTGACGCTGCAGACCACCTCCACGACGGCCAGCGGCACTGGCGTCGTCACCGCCGGCGGCAACGGCGACATCACCATCGCCTCGGCGATTTCATGGTCGAGCGGCAACAGGCTGACGCTCGACGCCTACAACAACATCGCCATCGACGCGGCGATCACCGGCACCTCGGGCGGGCTGACACTCACGGCGGGCAACGCCATTTCCGCCAGCGCCGGCATTTCCATCGGCAGCTACCTCCAGACCGCCGGCGCCTTCAGCCAGATCGCAGCCACGCTGCCGACCTTCTCGGCAACGGACTTCGCGATCAATGGCGGTTCGTTCCTGCGCGTCACCGGCGGCGACGGCACAGCCGCCACGCCCTACCAGATCGCCGACGTCTACGGCCTGCAAGGCGTCGGCTCGTCGTCGGCCTACCGGGCGGCAAAATGGGCGCTTGCCAACAACATCGATGCGAGCGGAACCGCACACTGGAACTCCGGCGCCGGTTTCGTGCCGATCGGGAACGCCGCGAATGCGTTCACTGGCACGTTCAACGGTCAGGACCATACCATCACGGGCCTGACCATCGACCGTCCGACAACCACCAATGTCGGTCTCTTTGGGGCTGTCGGGATCAAGGACGGCAACTCGAGCGCGACATGGGTCAAAAATCTCGGTCTCATTGATGTCGACATTACCGGCTTGAGCAAGGTTGGCGGCATAACCGGCGGCCTCTCTTATGCGCAGCTCGGTAACGACTACGTCACCGGCACCGTGACGGGCGACGCGACCGTCGACTCGCAGTATGTCGGCGGTCTCGCCGGCGTTGCGAGCGTCTCGGGCGTCTATGCTTCGTATTCCGAAGCCAATGTTAGCGGTGGCACCGATGTCGGCGGGCTGATCGGCTACGCGATATCCGGCTTGGTCCAGACCTCCTACGCCACCGGAAATGTCAGCGGCACGAACCGCGTCGGCGGATTGATCGGTCAGAACCGCACCACTCTCAGGAACTCTTATGCGCTCGGAGACGTGTCCGGCACGAGCTATGTCGGCGGATTGGTCGGTTACAATCATGCCGATGGATATATTCAGGCGACCTACGCCTCGGGCGCGGTCAACGGCACGAGCAATGTCGGCGGGTTGGTCGGGGCCAACTACAACGTAGTCTTCGACTCCTATTACGACATCGACACCACCGGACAGTCTGTCGGCATCGGGTCCTACGCCAACGACGCCTCCTTTAATGTTGCCGTGGGCTTGACGACCGCCCAAGCCCGCACGGCATCGAGCTATTCGGCTTTCAGTTTCGGCAACTCCGGCATCTGGTTCATGATCGACGGCCAGACCAGGCCGTTCCTGCGTAGCGAATATTCCACCACCATCACCAACGCCCACCAGCTCCAGCTGATGGCGATGGACGTCTCCGCCGACTACACGCTCGCCAACGACATCGACGCCTCGGCGACCTCCGGCAGCAACGCCTCCGGCATGTGGGCCGACAGCGGATTCATGCCGATCGGCACTCTCGCCCGCTCCTTCAGCGGCAGTTTCGACGGTGCCTATCACACCATCAGCGGCCTCACCATCAACCGCCCATCGTCCGACCGTGTCGGACTATTCGGGTATTCCTACGGGGCGACAGCTACCCGCGTCGGCCTTACCAACGTCAACATAACCGGCAAAAACATGGTCGGCGCGCTCGGCGGTCAATTCTCGGGCCAGGTCACCGACTCGTTCGCGACTGGACATGTGTCAGGCGGCTGGCAGGTCGGTGGTCTGCTTGGCGAGGCCGACGATCTCTCCGTCGCCGGGTATCTCAACACCCGTCTCTACGCCAATGTCGCGGTGACCGCCTCCGGCGGTGAGGGGGGCGGTCTTATCGGACAGAACAACGTGCCGCTCACACAGGCCTATTCGGCCGGATATCTGTCCGGCTCGGCGATTAAAGTGGGCGGAGCCATCGGTTATAATTTTAGTGCGGCGACGCTCACCAACGTCTATTACGACAGCCTGACCACCGGGGCGTCATCCGGCCCGACCACGCCGCAGACAACCACCCAGTTGCAGGCCGCCCTGCCGTCGGGTTTCGATCCCAACTGGGCCATCGTCGCCGGCAAGAGCTATGCCTATCTGAAAGGCTTCTATTCGGACGGCACACCGGTCGTCGTCTCCGGAACTGCCTACAGCAGCAGTTCCACCGCGTTGGCGGGCGTCACCGTGAGCGCGGTTTCCGGCGGAAGCCATGTCGGCAGTATCTCGACCGGCGCCAACGGCTATTACAACATTCTCGCGCCCAGCGGCTCGCTGAGCGCCACCGGCGTTCTGACCTATCTCGACGATGCATCCGAGCAGGGCGTTTCCTTCACGGACAACGTCACGCCGTCGGCGGGCCAGACTGGCCTGAACCTCACGGGCGGCGATTTCGTCATCCGGACGCAGGGCAGCGCTCTGTCCGATACGCTTTCGTCTCTTCAAGGCACGCTCGGTTCCTTTGGCGACAGCGATCTCGGCACAATTTCCGTCGCCGGCGGGAGCCTGACGGCAAGTCTCGACATCAATCTCTATGCCATTGGCTCGACGCCCTATGCGCTCGACGGCAATGTGATCTCCACAGGGGGCGGGCTCTACCTCCAGAGCGTCGGCAGCAGTTTTAGCCTCACCGGCGTTCGCAGCTTGAGCGCCCGTAGCAACCTCACTCTGGCGTCGTCTGCGAGCTGGAGCGACAGCTCGACGCTTTCGCTTTCGTCGAGCGTTGGCAATATCAGCCTGAAGAGCGTGACAGGAGCATCCGGTTCCCTGACCTTGGCGGCGGCAGGTCGCGTCTACCCGTTGGGAGATGTGACGGTCGGTTCGTTCACACTCTCCTCCGGTATCTGGACCCAGGTCGGCAACGCACAACCCGCATTGAGCGCGGCGGACTTCGGGGTCTCGTCGGGTGCAACCTTCATCCGCGCGTTGGCGGGCAGCGGCACGTCGGCCGACCCCTATCAGTTGTTCGACGTCTACGGCCTGCAGGGCATGGGCTCGTCGAGCCTGCTCTCCAAGAGCTTCGTGCTGGCCAATGACATCGACGCCTCGGGTACCGCCAGCTGGAACTCCGGAGCGGGCTTTGCGTCGATCGGCAGCGCGACCATCGATTTCTCCGGTACGCTGAATGGCCAAAGCCACACGATCACCGGTCTGACGATCAGTCGCGCGACGATCGACAATGTCGGCCTGTTCGGCGTCACCGCGTCGTCGGCCTCGATCAGCAATGTGGGTCTTGTCGGCGGCAGCATCACCGGCCAGACCAACGTCGGAGCGCTGGTGGGCTACAACCTGGCCAAATTAACCAATGTCTATGCCAGCGGCAATGTCAGCGGTACGACCTACGTCGGCGGACTGGTCGGCAGCAATGCCAGCGCCATCAGCGCGTCCTATGCGACGGGAATGGTCAAGGGGACCAACTATCTGGGTGGTCTCGTCGGCGGCAACTTCGCGGCCGGCACCATTGGCACCTCCTTCGCCACCGGCGCCGTCGGCGGTGCCGGCTCATCCAATGTCGGCGGCCTCGTCGGCCTGAACAACGGCACGATCGTCAACGCCTATGCGACCGGCAGCGCCACCGGCAACTTCTATGTCGGCGGACTGGTCGGGCAGAACAACAATGGCGCGGTCACCAACGCCTACGCGACGGGTGCCGTGACGGGCAGCAGCCTCACCGGCGGGCTGGTCGGCGTCAACGCGGGCTCCGGCAGCGTCACCGCTTCCTTCTATGACCGCACCACGTCGGGCCAGTCCGACGCCGGCAAGGGCACCGGCCTGACCAGCGCCGAAATGACGGACGCCTCGTCCTACACCGGCTGGGACATGGCCATCAATGGCGGCTCGTCGTCGGTCTGGCGAATCTACGACGGCTATACTGCGCCGCTGCTGCGCACCTTCCTGACCGCCACCACGGTGACGGCGACCGACGTCTCCAAGACCTACGACGGCACGACATACGCGGGCGGCTTTACCGCCAGCTATTCCGACCCGTCGGCGGTACTGTTCGGCACGCTCGGCGGCAATCTGGCCTCGGTGAAGAACGCCGGTACCTACGCCATCGGCGGGCTCTATTCCGATCAATTCGGTTACGACATCGCCATGTCGGGATCGCTGACGGTGAACAAGGCTTCGCTGACGGTGACTGCCAACAGCGCGTCCAAGACCTATGACGGCCTCGCCTACAGCGGTGGCAATGGCGTGACCTACGCCGGTCTGGTCAACGGCGAGACGGCCTCCGTGCTCGGCGGGACGCTTGCCTACGGCGGCACGGCCGGCGGTGCGGTCAACGCCGGCAGCTACAGCATCACCGCCTCGGGTCTCATCTCCGGCAACTACGACATCAGCTATGTCGCGGGTGCTCTGACGGTGAACAAGGCCGCTCTGACGGTGACCGCCAACAGCGCGTCCAAGACCTATGACGGCCTCGCCTACAGCGGTGGCAATGGCGTGACCTACGCCGGTCTGGTCAATGGCGAGACGGCCTCGGTGCTCGGCGGGACGCTTGCCTACGGCGGCACGGCCGACGGTGCGGTCAATGCCGGCAGCTACACGCTCACCACCTCGGGTCTCACCTCCGGCAACTACGACATCAGCTACGTGGCCGGCGCTCTGACGGTGAACAAGGCTTCGCTGACGGTGACCGCCAACAGCGCCGCCAAGACCTATGACGGCCTCGCCTACAGCGGTGGCAATGGCGTGACCTACGCCGGCCTGGTCAACGGCGAGACGGCGTCGGTGCTTGATGGCACGCTCTCCTACGGCGGCACGGCCCAGGGCGCGATCAATGCCGGCAGCTACACGCTCACCGCCTCGGGTCTGACGTCGGGCAACTACGACATCAGCTATGTCGCGGGCGCGCTGACGGTGAACAAGGCCTCGCTGACGGTGACCGCCAACAGCGCGTCCAAGACCTACGACGGTCTGGGCTATGTGGCGGGTTCGGCGGGTGTGACCTACGCCGGCCTGGTCAATGGCGAGACGGCTTCGGTGCTTGATGGCACGCTCTCCTACGACGGCACGGCCCAGGGCGCGGTCAACGCCGGCAGCTACAGCATCACGGCGTCGGGTCTGACGTCGGGCAACTACGACATCAGCTATGTCGCGGGCGCGCTGACAGTGAACAAGGCTGCCCTGACCATCACGGCGAACAGCGCGTCCAAGACCTACGACGGTCTGGGCTATGTGGCGGGTTCGGCAGGTGTGAGCTACGCCGGCCTGGTCAACGGCGAGACGGCGTCGGTACTCTCGGGCACACTGACCTACGGCGGCACGGCCGACGGTGCGGTCAATGCCGGCAGCTACAGCATCACCGCCTCGGGTCTGACGTCGGGCAACTATGACATCAGCTACGTCGCCGGCGCGCTGACGGTCAACAAGGCTGCCCTGACCATCACCGCCAACAGCGCGTCCAAGACCTACGACGGTCTGGGCTATGTGGCGGGTTCGGCGGGTGTGACCTACGCCGGCCTGGTCAACGGCGAGACGGCTTCGGTGCTTGACGGCACACTCTCCTACGGCGGCACGGCCGACGGTGCGGTCAATGCCGGCAGCTACAGCATCACCGCCTCGGGTCTGACGTCGGGCAACTACGACATCAGCTACGTCGCGGGTGCTCTGACGGTGAACAAGGCTGCCCTGACCATCACCGCCAACAGCGCGTCCAAGACCTACGACGGTCTGGGCTATGTGGCGGGTTCGGCGGGTGTGAGCTACGCCGGCCTGGTCAATGGCGAGACGGCTTCGGTGCTTGACGGCACACTCTCCTACGGCGGCACGGCCGACGGTGCGGTCAATGCCGGCAGCTACAGCATCACCGCCTCGGGTCTGACGTCGGGCAACTACGACATCAGCTATGTCGCGGGTGCTCTGACGGTGAACAAGGCTGCCCTGACCATCACCGCCAACAGCGCGTCCAAGACCTACGACGGTCTGGGCTATGTGGCGGGTTCGGCGGGTGTGAGCTACGCCGGCCTGGTCAATGGCGAGACGGCTTCGGTGCTTGACGGCACGCTCTCCTACGGCGGCACGGCCCAGGGCGCGGTCAACGCCGGCAGCTACAGCATCACCGCCTCGGGTCTGACGTCGGGCAACTACGACATCAGCTATGTCGCGGGTGCGCTAACGGTGAACAAGGCTGCCCTGACCATCACGGCCAACAGCGCGTCCAAGACCTACGACGGTCTGGGCTATGTGGCGGGTTCGGCGGGTGTGACCTACGCCGGTCTGGTCAACGGCGAGACGGCTTCGGTGCTTGACGGCACACTCTCCTACGGCGGCACGTCGCAAGGCGCGGTCAACGCCG
The DNA here is from genome assembly GCA_963665435.2 of uncultured Pleomorphomonas sp. GTDB lineage: Bacteria > Pseudomonadota > Alphaproteobacteria > Rhizobiales > Pleomorphomonadaceae > Pleomorphomonas. The sequence continues at coordinate 66,631 of CAXXNH010000028.1, forward strand.
GCAGCTACAGCATCACGGCGTCGGGTCTGACGTCGGGCAACTACGACATCAGCTATGTCGCGGGCGCGCTGACCATCAACCCGGCGGCGCTGACGCTGGTGATCCAACCGGCGGCGGTGTCCAAGACCTATGGTCAGTTGGCAGCGCTTTCGGCCTATTCGGTTCTGGGCACCCTGCAAGGCAGCGACGCCATCGGTTCGGTGACGCTGTCCAGCGCTGGCGCGGCGGCGAACGCCAACGTCGGCAGCTACGACATCACGGCGTCGAATGCGGTGTTCTCGTCGGGCTCGGCGTCGAACTACACCATCACCTACCAGACACTGTCGAACGGCCTGACGGTCACCCCGGCGGTGCTGACGGCCTCGCTGACCGGCTCAATCGCCAAGACCTATGACGGTACAGCGTCGGCGACGCTTGGTTCGGGCAACTACATGCTGTCCAGTCTGGCGGTCGCTGGCGATCTGGTGTCGCTGGTCGCCCCGACGTCGGGCAGCTATGACAGCGCCGACGCCGGCAGCGGCAAGACGGTGTCGGTCTCCGGCCTCAGCCTGAGCGGGGCTTCAGCCGGCAACTACGTGCTGGCCTCGGACTCGATCTCCGGCACGATCGGTACGGTGAACAAGGCCTCGCTGACCATCACGGCCAACAGCGCGTCCAAGACCTACGACGGTCTGGGCTATGTGGCGGGTTCGGCGGGTGTGAGCTACGCCGGTCTGGTCAACGGCGAGACGGCTTCGGTGCTTGACGGCACGCTCTCCTATGGCGGCACGGCCCAGGGCGCGGTCAACGCCGGCAGCTACAGCATCACCGCCTCGGGTCTGACGTCGGGCAACTACGACATCAGCTATGTCGCGGGCGCGCTAACGGTGAACAAGGCTGCCCTGACTATCACGGCGAACAGCGCGTCCAAGACCTACGACGGTCTGGGCTATGTGGCGGGTTCGGCGGGTGTGACCTACGCCGGCCTGGTCAACGGCGAGACGGCTTCGGTGCTTGACGGCACACTCTCCTACGGCGGCACGGCCCAGGGCGCGATCAATGCCGGCAGCTACAGCATCGCCGCCTCGGGCCTTACCTCCGGCAACTACGACATCAGCTATGTCGCGGGCGCGCTGACAGTGAACAAGGCTGCCTTGACCATCACGGCGAACAGCGCGTCCAAGACCTACGACGGTCTGGGCTATGTGGCGGGTTCGGCGGGTGTGACCTACGCCGGCCTGGTCAATGGCGAGACGGCTTCGGTGCTCGGTGGGACTCTGACCTATGGCGGCACGGCCCAGGGCGCGGTCAACGCCGGCAGCTACAGCATCACCGCCTCGGGTCTGACGTCCGGCAACTACGACATCAGCTATGTCGCGGGTGCGCTGACCATCAACCCGGCGGCGCTGACGCTGGTGATCCAGCCGGCGGCGGTGTCCAAGACCTATGGTCAGTTGGCAGCGCTTTCGGCCTACTCGGTGCTGGGCACACTGCAAGGCGGCGACGCCATCGGCTCGGTGACGCTGTCCAGCGCCGGCGCGGCGGCGACCGCCAATGTCGGCAGCTATGACATCACGGCGTCGAACGCGGTGTTCTCGTCGGGCTCGGCGTCGAACTACACCATCACCTACCAGACACTGTCGAACGGCCTGACGGTCACCCCGGCGGTGCTGACGGCCTCGCTGACCGGCTCAATCGCCAAGACCTATGACGGGACAGCGTCGGCGACGCTTGGTTCGGGCAACTACACGCTGTCCAGTCTGGCAGTCGCTGGCGATCTGGTGTCGCTGGTCGCCCCGACGTCGGGCAGCTACGACAGCGCCGACGCCGGCACGAGCAAGATGGTGTCGGTCTCCGGTCTCACCCTGAGCGGGGCTTCGGCCGGCAACTACGTACTGGCCTCGGACTCGATCTCCGGCACGATCGGAGCGGTGAACAAGGCTGCTCTGACCATCACGGCGAACAGCGCGTCCAAGACCTACGACGGTCTGGGCTATGTGGCGGGTTCGGCGGGTGTGACCTACGCCGGTCTGGTCAACGGCGAGACGGCTTCGGTGCTTGATGGCACGCTCTCCTATGGCGGCACGTCGCAAGGCGCGGTCAACGCCGGCAGCTACAGCATCACCGCCTCGGGTCTGACGTCGGGCAACTACGACATCAGCTACGTCGCGGGTGCTCTGACGGTGAACAAGGCCGCTCTGACGGTGACTGCCAACAGCGCGTCCAAGACCTATGACGGCCTCGCCTACAGCGGTGGCAATGGCGTGACCTACGCCGGTCTGGTCAATGGCGAGACGGCCTCGGTGCTCGGCGGGACGCTTGCCTACGGCGGCACAGCCGACGGTGCGGTCAACGCCGGCAGCTACAGCATCACCGCCTCGGGTCTGACGTCGGGCAACTACGACATCAGCTATGTCGCGGGCGCGCTGACGGTGAACAAGGCTGCCCTGACTATCACCGCCAACAGCGCGTCCAAGACCTACGACGGTCTGGGCTATGTGGCGGGTTCGGCGGGTGTGACCTACGCCGGTCTGGTCAACGGCGAGACGGCTTCGGTGCTTGACGGCACACTCTCCTACGGCGGCACGGCCCAGGGCGCGGTCAACGCCGGCAGCTACAGCATCACCGCCTCGGGTCTGACGTCCGGCAACTACGACATCAGCTATGTCGCGGGTGCGCTAACGGTGAACAAGGCTGCCCTGACTATCACGGCGAACAGCGCGTCCAAGACCTACGACGGTCTGGGCTATGTGGCGGGTTCGGCAGGCGTGAGCTACGCCGGTCTGGTCAACGGCGAAACGGCGTCGGTGCTCGGTGGGACTCTGACCTATGGCGGCACAGCCGACGGTGCGGTCAACGCCGGCAGCTACACCATCACAGCCTCGGGTCTGACGTCGGGCAACTACGACATCAGCTATGTGGCTGGCGCGCTGACCATCAACCCGGCGGCGCTGACGCTGGTGATCCAGCCGGCGGCGGTGTCCAAGACCTATGGTCAGTTGGCAGCGCTTTCGGCCTACTCGGTGCTGGGCACACTGCAAGGCGGCGACGCCATCGGCTCGGTGACGCTGTCCAGCGCCGGCGCGGCGGCGACCGCCAATGTCGGCAGCTATGACATCACGGCGTCGAACGCGGTGTTCTCGTCGGGCTCGGCGTCGAACTACACCATCACCTACCAGACACTGTCGAACGGCCTGACGGTCACCCCGGCGGTGCTGACGGCCTCGCTGACCGGCTCAATCGCCAAGACCTATGACGGTACAGCGTCGGCGACGCTTGGTTCGGGCAACTACATGCTGTCCAGTCTGGCGGTCGCTGGCGATCTGGTGTCGCTGGTCACCCCGACGTCGGGCAGCTACGACACGGCCAACGCCGGCAGCGGCAAGACGGTGTCGGTCTCCGGCCTCAGCCTGAGCGGGGCTTCAGCCGGCAACTACGTGCTGGCCTCGGACTCGATCTCCGGCACGATCGGAGCGGTGAACAAGGCTGCTCTGACCATCACGGCGAACAGCGCGTCCAAGACCTATGACGGTCTCGCCTACAGCGGTGGCAATGGCGTGACCTACGCCGGTCTGGTCAACGGCGAGACGGCGTCGGTACTCTCGGGCACACTGACCTACGGCGGCACGGCCGACGGTGCGGTCAATGCCGGTAGCTACACGCTCACCGCCTCGGGTCTGACGTCGGGCAACTACGACATCAGCTACGTGGCCGGCGCTCTGACGGTGAACAAGGCTTCGCTGACGGTGACCACCAACAACGCCGCCAAGACCTATGACGGCCTCGCCTACAGCGGTGGCAATGGCGTGACCTACGCCGGTCTGGTCAATGGCGAGACGGCCTCGGTGCTCGGCGGGACGCTTGCCTACGGCGGCACAGCCGACGGTGCGGTCAACGCCGGCAGCTACAGCATCACGGCGTCGGGTCTGACGTCGGGCAACTACGACATCAGCTATGTCGCGGGCGCGCTAACGGTGAACAAGGCTGCCCTGACCATCACGGCCAACAGCGCGTCCAAGACCTACGACGGTCTGGGCTATGTGGCGGGTTCGGCGGGCGTGAGCTACGCCGGTCTGGTCAACGGCGAGACGGCGTCGGTGCTTGACGGCACGCTCTCCTACGGCGGCACGGCCCAGGGCGCGGTCAACGCCGGCAGCTACAGCATCACCGCCTCGGGTCTGACGTCGGGCAACTACGACATCAGCTACGTCGCGGGCGCCCTGACAGTGAACAAGGCCTCGCTGACCATCACCGCCAACAGCGCGTCCAAGACCTACGACGGTCTGGGCTATGTGGCGGGTTCGGCGGGGGTGACCTACGCCGGCCTGGTCAACGGCGAGACGGCGTCGGTGCTTGACGGCACACTCTCCTACGGCGGCACGTCGCAAGGCGCGGTCAACGCCGGCAGCTACAGCATCACCGCCTCGGGTCTGACGTCGGGCAACTACGACATCAGCTATGTCGCGGGCGAGCTGACCATCAACCCGGTTACTTTGGCGGTTGGGCTGTTCGCGGACGCGAGCCAGCCGGACCATAACGCCTTCGCCCAGGGGCGCATCAGTCCGACACCAGGGACGACACTGAGCTTTGTCCTGTCTGAGACCTCAGCGCAGCTGCGCACGGCATCGGTTTCCCCGGCTCCCAATGTCGCTTTCGACAACTCCGTCTACGATACCTACAACATGAGAACGGGTGCCGTTTCCAGCGACAGCATGCCAGACGATGCAGCTTCGCAGGCCAATACCGGAACGAGGACTCTGGTCTTTGCTCCCGGGACGTTCGCCATCCTGGGCGTCTTCGCCGACGATGGCGATGGTGAGGCGTCAGCGGCTTCCTCCCTTGCCGAGCCGGCGTGCAGCGTGGGCGTTGCCGGGGCAGCATCTGCCGGCATGCCCTATCCCTGCAATGTCGCGAGCGACGGCGGATAGGCAAGGCACGGGAGCCGAAAGAAATTGGCCAGAGAGACGAGGGAGCAGGTGTTGCTTAAAAAGGTAGGGGTCAAGGCTGAATGCAACGCATGAGATGGACTTTGGGGTGCAGGAGGGCGGCACTCGCGGCGCTGATGGTAGTGCCGTCACCGCCGGGCCAGGCCCAGCCGGTGACGCAAGGCGCACCGATCGAACGCCATCGGGTCGTGGTGCCGTCCCCGAGGCCGAGCGCCATCACCATCGACGCCGCGACCTACGGGTCGGACGACACCACGCCCTATGGCGTCAACCTGGTCGGCGTCACCTTGATCGGAGAGGATGACGCAGTCTTGGTCCAGCCAGCCGACGGCGTTATCGTCGAAGCCGCTCCGCAGCCTGAAGGCAAGGGCGGCTTGCGTGCAGCCTTGGCCTCGGCGCTGCTACCCACCCTCGGCAGACCTCTTTCCGCCCATGAGATCGCCGCTCTGCAGGCGACAGTCGCCGCAGTCTATCGTTCGTTCGGGATGCCGTTCATCTCGGTGACGGCACCGCCGCAGGAGATCACCGACGGTGTCATCCAGCTTAGGGTGATAGCCTTCCGCGCCGGCACAGTCACGATCGATGGGACCAATGGAAGCTCGCCACCCGACGCCGACGTGATCGAAGCGGGCATCCGCCTCAAGAGCGGCGATACGATCGACGGCAGCCAGCTCAGCGAAGACATCGACTGGCTCAACCGCAATCCTTATCGCCATGTTGGCGCTGTCTTCTCGCCGGGCGAGGCGATTGCGCTCTCCAACCTCTCGCTGGAGGTCGACGAGGCCAAGCCTTGGACGCTGTCGGCCGGCTGGTCGAACAGCGGGTCGAATGCCACCGGCCTCCAGCGCTACTCGGTTGGCGCCGGCGTTTTCCTGCCGTGGGCCAACGGAACCACGCTGTCTGTGCTCTTGACGGGCGGCGACAATCTCTTGGCCCATCCAGATGGCCTCTTGCTTTCCGACGGCGATTATCCAGCCTACCTCAGCGAAGCGGCACGTGTCGTTATCCCGACCTTTGCTCGACAAGAGATCGAGTTTGCCCCGAACCTCGTGGCGACGAGGCAGGATATCGACGCCCTCACCTCGGTTCAGAACCTCACCTTCGAGCTGCCGATCACCTACCGCACGGCGGTTTCGAACCTTTTGCCAGGGCATTACTGGGGCGATCTTTACGGCGTCGTCACTTTCAAGGGCCTTGAGCGCAAAGTCTACTATTCCGGTTCCGAGGTGTCTTCCGGCAGCGCCGCGCTGATGGAGTTCGCATTCGGCTGGACCGACACCATCAACGATTCCCATGGACAGACCGCGTTCGACGTCAGTCTCGTCGCCAATCCCGGGGCTACCCTTGCAAACTCCGATGACGCTGCGTGGTCGAGCTATACCAACGGCCGGGTCACCAACGCCTCCTATCTCTACGGCGTCGTCAACCTGACGCGGCACACCCAGTTGCCGCCGCTTTTCGGGAACGATGGCTTTTCGCTTGTCAATCAGTTCACCGGTGTGTTCGCCAATACGGCATTGCCCGACACCGAACGACTGGCCCTCGGGGGCACCTCCGGTTCGCGCGGCTACGATTTTTCCGCTGTCGCGGTGGACCAAGGGGTTGTCTTGCGCAACGAGTTGCACGCGCCGGCGCTTTCAACCCCGGCTGACTTCTCGGTGACGGCAAGTCTCTCACCCTATCTGTTCGCAGATGCTGCCTGGGGCGAGGACCTTTCGAGCAAGACCTCCGAAACGATGGTCTCGCTCGGCGCGGGCGTTGACGTCGCCATTTCCGACTATGTGACCGGGCGCTTCGTCGCCGGACGGGCCATGACTGACGCTGGTCCGACCAAGGCCGGAAGCTGGACGGTCTTTGGTCAGCTCGACGTCAAGTTCTGATCGCTTTGCCGGACACTTCTCCAACAACTCAAAGGTGATACCCATGAACGACAAGAAGTCCTGCCGCTTTCCCATCCGCTTGCTCTTTTTGGCTGCCCTTGCCGCCTTGGGCTCGGCTTCGCTTGTCTCGGCCCGCGCCCAGGCAGCCGGCGCCGCGAACGACGGTGGCCCCGATACGCCCCAGGCGACCACGGCACTTTACCGGGACTGGCAGTTGCATTGCGTTGTTGGAAAGGACGGGGGCAAGACCTGCGAGGCTGCCGGGGCCGTCCTCGCCGTCGACGGCAAGGGTGTTGCCGCTCGCGTGGTCGTCGGTCGCCCCGCTCCTTCCGAGCCGATCCAGATCGTCATTCAGCTTGCCCCGGGCGTCTGGTTGCCGGAGGGTGTCAGCCTCAGCGTGCCCGGCGCCAAGACCCCGCTCAAAGCTGAGTTCAAGCAGTGCGTCCAGGTCTGCTTTGCGCAGACCGATATCGACGACGCCACTGTCGGTGCAATGAAAACCTCCGACAAACCGGCGACGCTGGCCTTCGTCGATGCACAGCGCCAGCCTGTCGCACTGCCCCTCTCACTCGCGGGATTCAAGAATGCCATGGATGCCGGTATTTGAAGGCTTGGTATGGCTCTCGGTCGGCCTTCGGGCCGACCAGGATGCGCTTTCGCTGACATGCAGACACAGCTTCTGCATCCGGGAAGCCAGAAGGAGGCGCGGGCCGTCACGCCGTCGCATCGTCAGCTCTTCTCCCGACAAAGGCCGAAAAGCTATTTGTGGTCGGCCTCTTAACCCTCCCGACGGTTCTGTACATGCAGACGTCGGGAGGCGGCGCGACGGCGCTCGTGGGCAAGCGCAGTTATGAGATCCCGGACGTCCCGATCATTGGGACGGATCGATTGGTATCTCCCCGTCATGCGACAATAGCCGATGGCTTTACACGCCCGTCGTCTTCTCATCCCGCGATGCTCCATCAGGTGAGCGGTAGCTTTCCGCTCGGCAGCGGGCACTACCACTTCTTTCCCAGAAGATCCTTCAGGGCGAGATTGTCCAGCATGGCGTCGGCCAGCATCCGCTTCAGCTTGGCGTTCTCCTCCTCAAACGCCTTCAGCCGTTTGGCCTCGCTGACGTCCATGCCGCCGTATTTGGCTTTCCACTTGTAGATGCTGGCGTCACTGACACCGTGCTTGCGGCACGGCTCGGCAACGGGAACACACGCTCTCGTGCTCCTTCACGATGCCGATGATCTGCTCTTCGCTGAAACGACTGCGCTTCATGTCCTGGTCCTTTCGATGGGCCAGAACGAACTTCAAACCGGATTAGCCACAAGGGGCAACGTCATGTATTCCGGCCGGGCCCTGGCACCCCTCCTCTCGGCGGACCTCAGGACATGAACATGCCGCCATCGATGTTGATGGTCTGGCCGGTCACATAAGCTGCGTCATCGCTGGCGAGGAAGGCGACGACAATGGCGACGTCGTCACCGATGCCTTGGGCAATCTCGTACGCCTCATTCTGCTGCCGGGAAACCGCTACGGCATGATCGGCGTCGCACCGCTAATCGACGGCATCGACTTCGATGCCTTGCTCGGCGACAAGGCCTTTGATGCCAACTGGATCGTCGACGAGCTCGACCAGCGCGGAGCTAAAGTCGTCATCTCACAACGACCGAAACGCCTCAGCCCACTCACCATCGAAGAGAAAATCTACAAATGGCGGCATCTCATCGAGAAATTCTTTTGCAAAGTCAAAAAATTCAAGCGCATAGCTATGCGAGTATGCAAACCGACAAGAGCTTTGAGGCCATCATCTACCTCGCAGCCGCAGTCATCAATTCAAAATGAATCCCCACAAACCCTGGGGCGATTTGAGAAATTTACTAAAGATCAGTCAGATTTCGTGAGAGCCAGCCTCCGGCTTGGCGGAGCAGGCTCTGTGTCGTTTGGAAAATGCTTCGGGTCGAGACGTTCCCCGGTGGTCAGCGACAGGCAGGGGCGTTGGGAACCGCGCCGACGTCAGTCAAATGAGGGCGCGTCCCACATTTGGAGGGCTGAGTACCGTTTTCGGCACGATTGCGTGACGTCCAATAGCGGTTGTTTCCCGGGCGTAGCGCCTCGCGTGTTTGGTTCAACCGGCAGGTGTAGTCATCGGGCCGGCAGTGCTCGGCGGCCAGAGCGTCCGCAGACCAGAGTGACAGAAACACCACAAGGAGTACGGAAAAGATTCTACTCTTGAGTGGCAATTGTACCTCCACCATTCGCTGCCCACTCCATGATGCGTTCAACTTTTGAGCGTAAACTGTGGTACAATTGTGCAAACCTCAGGGCTGGAGCGGAAGGGTGCCTAAAATTTCGATAAATATGGCAATTCTGACCAGAAAATCTAAGGGTCCCGCTAGCCTCACTGCTGTTTACTGTGATCGACCAAAAACAAGCCAGAGCTGCAAAATTGCTTGAAACTGTCGAAAAGATTCAGCAAAAAGTAAACCAATAGCTAACCAAGAGCATCAGGCGTCGCACAGAAACTCCGAAGTTTGAGGCTTGCCAAGGGCCCCGGCTGAGGCCGGGAATTGACAGGTGGAGTGATGCGTTTTTTTGAAACCGAAAGTGGTTCAAATTATCTTAAAATGGGAGCGGTTAGCAGCACCACAGCATTGCCGTGGGTGGCGGAGACCAAGTCTGTCGAAGTCGATGGCATGCAGAAATCTTTAGTTTCTGTTTCCGATCGTGAGTATTCTAAAGTAGTTGCCGGCTTTTCCCCGCAGGATGGGAAGAAGCGTCATGCCGGCCAATGGTATTTGCCGCCGAAAACTGACAGTTTCAATCGACGACTGCAGCTTCTCGCCAAGCGTCTGATCGATATTGCGAGATCTGCATTGCTTCTGATCCTACTCGGTTCGATCCTTCTGGCGACCTGGATTGGCATTCGGGCGACCAGTCCCTGGCCGGCGCTGTTCACGCAGGACCTAACGGGGCTTGCCAACAGAATCTTCCGAGTTTTCAAGTTTCGTTCGATGTATGTTGACGATTGCGATCGGAGCGGAGTCGCTCAGACGGCTGCCGATGATCCGCGTATCACTCCCATCGGTCGCGTCATCCGGCGGACCAATCTCGACGAGCTGCCCCAGCTGATCAACGTACTGAAGGGCGAGATGTCATTGGTCGGACCTCGTCCGCATGTCCCGGGCATGCTGGCTGCTGGTGTCCCCTGCAAAGAGCTGGTTAGCTTCTATCCGGAGCGCCATCGCGTGCGCCCAGGGATCACGGGTCTCACCCAGTCGCAGGGACTGCGCGGGCCGACGGTCGACCCAGAGAAGGCAGAGCTCAGAAGCGTCCGCGATCTCGAATGCGCCGGGGCGTTCTCGCTCTGGCTCGACGTCAAGATTGTCTATTGGACGATTGTTGGAGAGATCCGGTCCTGCAGCGGCTTCTGACAGATTGCGTACACAAATCCGGAAGACGGCCAGTGATGACGTTTGCAGTGTGATGACTTGCAGGTGTCGGGGGAATGAGGAAGGCTCGCATGGCAACCGGCATGGACGATAGGGACGATACGGCGAGCGCTTCCGGGCGGAAGTGCGAACGCTGGTTCGCTGCGGCGACTGCGCCCGGGCGGGAGTTCGTCGCCATCGAGCATCTTGAGCGGCAGTCTTTTTCGACCTTCTGTCCGCTCGAACAGGTTGTTCGCCGCCATGCCCGCAAGACGATCAAGACGGTGTCGCCGGTGTTCCGCGGCTATGTCTTCGTCCGCCTTGATCCAGCCATCGCGCGTTGGCGGTCGATCAACGGTACTTGGGGCGTGCGCGCGCTGATCACCGGCGCCGACGGCCCGCTTCCGGTCCGAGCCGGTGTCGTCGAGACCCTCCTGGCATCGACCGACGATGCGGGCATTCTTCGGTTTGTCGATCCGTTGCAGCCGGGCATGGTGGTTCGCCTGAGAAACGGTCCACTGGCCGATGAACTTGGTGTGATCGAGCGTCTGAGTGGCCGCGACAGGGTGGAGCTGCTCATGCGGTTCCTTGGCGGAAGTGTACGCGTGGCCGTCAACCGCGATGCCGTTTGTAAGGTCGCCTGACGACAAAGACTTGCTCGGGTGTTTTTCGGGGAGATGTCGGGTCGGCCATCTGACGGGCGCCAAAAAAGACGAGCTTCCGAAGCGGTCCTCACTCCTGCTCAAATGGCGGCGTGGCTTCACGCCTACGCGTCGATGAACTTCCGAGATATCATGTGTCCAGCGTCTTCCATCGCGGACGGCCCGGCGTCGCCGTCCGCGCGCCGATAGAGCTGGTAATGGAAGTCCTTGTTTGTGACGCCTCGCCAAGGGCTCCAGATCGGGCGCGACCGCTTGATCGATCCACGGTGTCGTTCAAGACGTCCGTGGCGTCGTTGAACGTCGGCAGGTCACGTTCCTACCACAGGTAGTTTTCCCGTAGTGAATCCAGAGTTCGAAATGACGTGATATTTAGAATAAATCAAACATCATCGATGATTTGTCATTGTGCTGTATGGTTAAAAGAAAGATATGGAGTAATGGAAAGAAGATTATTGTGGGGGAATAGATTTCCGGAGTGTGTATTGATGCGCCCGAGAACGGTTTTCCCGCTACCGACAACTATTGGCGTTCAGCTAACCGCTTCGATCGAAGTGGAGCTCGTGATGGCCGCGCTCGAGCGGAAAGACGACTGTGCGAGGGAACTCGCGCCGACAAGTCGTCGTGCGCTGGTGGGCTCTGTCTCCCAGCTTTTGCGCACGATGCGGGCGTGATACCAGAGTGTCGCGTGAAGGGGGAAGAGATGACTTCGACGAGCGACACCATCCCTGGTGATTTGCCGGCGGAAAGTTCCGCGCCCGCGCCGGTGGTGAAAAACCCGACTGGAACGTCTGGCCCCGGTTTGCCGAGGACGGTTCTCAGCGCTGGCTTTCTCGCGATTCTGTTGTTGGCGGTGCTCGCGCGCGGGGCCGTGTCGCCCTTCGCCTTTGCCGCCGTTGCGATGGCGTTTGGCTTGCTCGTCGGCCTCGGCATCATGGTGTTCGGTGTACCACGGCAGACGGCAGTGCTGTTCTACGGCGCGGCGCTGATTGCGGCGGTTCTGGTGGTCTGCGGGCTGGTGCAGACGATCCCTCTCGGTTGGGTCGGCAACTCCGCCTGGAGCGAACTCGGGCGGTTCGTTTCGGCTCGCCCGGCAACCATCTCGGTCGAAGTGGCCGATAGTCGAATTGCCCTCCTGGCGCTGGCGCTGCCGTTTTTCGTTTTTCTCGGTGCCCTGTCCATCTTCTCCGGAGATGAAATGGCCGAGCGTGTCGTCGCCTTCGTCGGCTGGTCGGGCGGAGCGCTGGCGCTCTGGTCGCTCGTTACGTTCCTGCTCTTTCCCGACACGCTGCTCTTCAGCGAGAAACGGTATTATCTAGACAGCCTGACCGGCGCCTTCGTCAACCGCAACACGGCGGGTACCTATTTTGGCCTGGTGTCGCTGACGTTGTTCACTCGGCTGGTGCTTTTGTCGAAAAACGTCGACTGGAGAAATGTCGCTGGCCGTCTAGCCGGTCGTTGGCATCATCATCGCAGCCCATTCCCGACGAAGGTACTGTTTCACGCGGTGCTTCTTTTGCTGTCGCTGATCGCGCTTTTTCTGACCAAGTCGCGCGCAGGGATCGGGTCGACTTTCGCCGCCTTCCTGCTGCTCGTGCCGCTTCTGCTGCTCGGCACAGGTGAGCGGCGCCATTCCACTCCATTCCGCGACAACGGGCATTCGTCCCTTTGGCGCTTCGCCCGCGCCTTAGCGGGTCTCCTCGCCGTGCTGCTGATCGGGTTGGTCTTCGCCGATCGGGCGTTGTTCCGGGCGGAGGTACAGGGCTTGGACGACGCCCGCTTCTGCGTGGCGCCTTCGATCTTCACGGCCGCACGGGACAACAGCTTGGTCGGTACCGGTTTTGGCACCTTCCGCTGGTTCTTCCCAGCCTATCGGGATGCCCAATGCGGTATCGTCGGCATCTGGGACCGGGCGCACTCGGTCTACCTCGAAGGGTATCTTGGGCTGGGCGTTGTTTTCTGGATTGCCCTAGCCATTGGAGTCCTATTTCTCCTAGCGACCTTCGTCAGGGGGCTTCGGGAACGCCGTCGCAAGCGGGGCTATGCGGCGCTCGGGCTGGCCGGTCTCGTTCTGGTCCTGGCGCACAGCGCCGTGGATTTCTCCCTACAGATTCCGGGCTTTGCAGCGGTTTTTGCCGCGGTGATGGCGGCTACGGCGACCATCTCGCGCGGCCAGGTGGACGAGGTTAGGCGGCGGCGCGTCAAAAAAAGGCGGCATTCCCTACAATTTGAATGAAAGGCAAAACGAGGCACTAAAACTGCTCGCGTAGATTGGCGTCGAGGACAACATGGACGCCGATCATGACCAAGTCTCCGCTTCGTTTGATCATCGCTGCTCTTTCCGTTCTGGTTGCGGGTGCCGGGCCGGCGTCGGCGACCGGTGTCGGTGGCATGGCGCATAATCTGAAGAACACGCCGATCGTTCGCTACATCGCCGCGCACAGTCCGGTGTTGGCGCCCTTCGCCCACGTTGTGTTCTGCATGAAGCAGCCGGGCGAATGCACCAGACACTCCGGCCCTTCGATCGCCGAGCTCGACTCGCGACATCTCCGGCTTCTGCAAGCGGTCAACCGTTCGGTCAACCGCGAGATTCGCCCGGCCAACGACAGCGCATCGGCCGGGATTGGGGCGGGGGACGAGTGGTCGCTCTCGCCGCGGGTCGGTGACTGCGAGGACTATGCAATCACCAAGCGCCACCGCTTGATCGCTTTGGGGTGGCCGGCCCAGTCTCTGCGCCTCGCCGTGGCGCGGACCGGCTGGGGAGAAGGACACGCTGTTCTTGTCGTCAAGACGGACAAGGGAGACTATGTGCTGGACAATAGAATCTCCGATGTCAAGCCGTTCCAAGACACGGATCTTCATTTCTTAAAGATTCAATCAGGTTTCGACCCGATGTTGTGGCTGTCGACTTGAGAATTGTACAAGGCTTATTCTTTACCTGCTCGGCGGGATGGACCCTTGGGAAAGGGGGTATAGGGTAATATATAGATATTAATTAGAGTTATAAATTGATTGCCGAGTGTCACCTTCACCATAACAGGCGCATATTTGTAAGCTCTTGACTGGTCCCATCAGTTGCCTTCTGTGGTGCCAGTGAAAAAATGACGACCATTCGCTTATTTTCTGGGCAATGTTTGCCGGCTGAAGAAACAAATTAGTTAATTCGTCAACTTCAGTTTGTGGTGAATTGGCAACATTGGCTAGATTGATCATGCCTCGACTTGATTCTAGTTGGACTCTGGGGTGTAGTGTCGGTTATCTCGTATTGACAAAGTTGTTAGCGGGTGGGGCGGATGCGCGGGAAAAATCTGGGGCGGGTATCTGCCATCGCGTTAATGACATTGATCGCGGGGTGTTCGTCGTTGCCTCGATCGGGGCCCGACGATCAAGCAATTGTCGGCGCAGCAAAGGCAACGGTGGGGAGTCAGAATCAATCGGTGGGCATCGACTATGTCCTCGTCAATATCAGCAAGGATATTCTGCCCTTTGTTGATGCTACCGGTGCGTCGTCTCTGAAGGGTGGTTTCGGTGGTGGGCGCGGCCCGGCGCCGGATTTGCCGCTCGGTAATGGTGATGTCGTTTCCGTGGCGATTTTTGAGGCTCAATCGGGCGGTTTGTTCATTCCGGTCGATGCCGGAAGTCGGCCTGGCAACTACATCACTCTCCCTGATCAAACCGTCGACCGTGCCGGGACGATCACCGTTCCTTATGCGGGACGGGTTCGGGTGGCCGGGCGTTCGGTCGCTGCTGTGCAGAACGACATTGAAAACGCGCTGGCCAATCGGGCGATCGAGCCGCAGGTCGTGATCACTCTGGTCAAGGCGCGAGCCAATGTGGTTTCCGTGCTGGGAGATGTCAACGATCCAGCAAAAATCGAGATTTCAGCGGCGGGTGAGCGGGTTCTCGACGCGATCGCCGAGGCGGGCGGCATCAGTTCGCCGGGCGGCGAGACCTTCGTTTACGCTGCAGCGGCAGGGACGGGAAGCAACTATCCTGTTCGATCACTTGGTCAAGACGCCGGCGGAGAACATCTTCGTTGCTCCAGGCGACACGATCTACGTCGACCGGAACCGTCGGACGTTCCTGGCGTTTGGTGCTTCGGGCGCCAGTGGTCGTTTCGATTTCGACGACTCGAACCTGACGCTCGGTGGAAGCGATCGGTAAGGCTGGCGGTCTGCTCGACGATCGGGCAGATCCGTCGCAGGTCTTTGTTTATCGCGTTGAAAACCGCGATTTGGTTCGGAAGTTGGGCGTCGATATCGATCGTTTCTCCGGCGACGAGATTCCTGTGATCTACAAGGCCAACCTCAGGGATCCCGGTGCTTATTTTGCTGCGCAGAAGTTCGTGATGCGCAACAAGGATGTGCTCTACATCTCCAACTCCGACTCCGTTGAACTCACCAAGCTGCTCAGCATCATCAACACGTGTCGACGACAACTGCTGGCGTGCCCAGCGACTTGGCGACCGCGCGTGATGCGATCAAGAGTTTCTGATTTTCGAGGAAGCCGGCCAAGGGGCCTGGCTTCTTTTTTGCCAGCAGGGCCTTTCCCCGGGCGGCGGACGATCGGTGTGACGTTAACTAAGTGCTGATTTTGCCAAAAGAAGAGCGGTCTGCCTCAGGGTTTTCAGTTGTCTGCTTTGAGATTTTCAACTAAAATTAACAAATTCTTAATGTGTCGTGACGGAGACGGAGATGAACACACGTTCGATTGCGGCGAAAGGGTATATGGCCGCTATTGTGTTCCTTGGCGGTCTCATGGCCGGATCCGTGGCGTCATCTGCCGCGGGTGCCTGCTTCGTCGGGCCAGCCAAGCTCAGCGACGCGAGTATCAATGCTTTCCTGGCTGCGCGGGTGATCTGCTCGCAGGCAATCCGGCGGGCGGCATTCCACTGGCGACTGCGGTTCGCGGGCTTGCCGGTTCGTCTTCGGATGCGCTTTCACCGCTTGCCGGTCTTGCTGCCAACGCGACGCCAGCGCAGAAAGCCGCGATTGTGCTGGTTTGGCGCGGGCTGCCAAGGCTTGCCAAGTGGCTTCTCCCGAGTATGCGCAGCTCATCCAGCAAACCGTTGCGGGGATGAACTCGCCCGAAGTTCTTGCTGCGTATTTGGGGGCGCTGAATGACACCCAGACGGCGTCGATCGGCGCCGTCGGAGCTGGTGGCTCGACGGGGGCGGCGGGCGGCGGCGCAGCGGCTATCGGCGGTGCCGGCGCCGGCGCCAACGGTGGCGGCGGCGGGACGACGGGTACTACCACGACCGGCGACACTTCGACGAGCACGTCTTCGCAGACCACCAGTTTCTCGTCGGGGCGATCGAGTCGCTCTGTCAGTCCTGCGGGCTGAAGGCCGGGCGAGGTGACCTCAACAGAAAAGCTTGGCTTGGAGGCCAGCAACAATGGC
>CAXXNH010000029.1:0-16221 GCA_963665435.2 uncultured Pleomorphomonas sp.
CGTTGCCGCCATGGAGTCGATCCGCTCCGTTCTCGATACCCACGGAGGCTGATCCCTTGAGCCAGGTAACGGTGACGATTGCCGGCAAGACCCTACCGCATGGCCTGCGACGATGGCCAGGAGGAGCATCTTTACGGGCTCGCCAGCCGTCTTGACGCCATCATCAACGAAATCCGGGGCGTGTTCGGCGAAATCGGCGACCAGCGACATGACCGTCATGAGCGCCATCACCGTGCTCGACCAGCTGTCGGAGACCGAGCGGCGCCTGAAGGGGGCTGGAAGCTGAAGTGCGCTCGTTGCGCGAGAGCCGCGACGCGCTTCTCGAACGGCAGGGCGAGGTGGAGCGACGCCTGGCCGAGAAGGTGCTTACCGCCGCCGCCCGCATAGAGGCCGTCGCAGAGAAGATGGTCTGACCTGCCGACCGCCGCGTCGCCTTGCCTGCCGGTCAACCGTCTGGTGGACATGAGCTTTCGTCTACTGGTGGCAGAGACGAAATAAGAGCACCCTCGTCATTGGAATGGCTTGCGTGTTTTCTTCGGAGTCCCATGCAGGCGGTGCAGAGCTGATGCGGCGAAAGCACCGTTGCCTCGCTACGGATAATTCCATATATGAGGCGCGACAGGATTTTCCGGAGGACTTTCATGGCCAGTCACGAGCAGACCAACCGAACATAGCGGCCCGAGCGCATGGATGACGCTGGCGGTGATGGTCGTTGTCCTCCTGGCTGGCATTGGTGCGGTGGCGGCCTTCGGCTATCCCGCCCTAATCGTCCTTGCCCTGGCCGGAACGGCGGCGATGCTTGCAACGCTCGTCGTCATGACGGCCGGTCGGTAACGGCTACTGCGATCCGCGCAGCGACTGGGGCGGTGGGCATTCCTGCCGCCCCTTCTTTTTGCCCGAACCGATCTTGAGACTTGAACTAATCTTGAGGCCTTTTGTCGCAGTTTGGCTCTTTGCCGAACCGACGGTCTCGCCTATATAGGTGATGTGGCGTAGCTGCGCTTCTCGTTAGGAATCAATATCCCCGGGGCCTTAATGATCCTGAAGGGAGCTGTCCCCGCCCGAACCCGTGGGTTTGGGCAAACGGCGCCCACCTACGTTGTAGGTTTCCCGGGATCACACTTCCGACGGTCGTTCGCGGGCGCCACACCCCTTTTCGGCTTTCGGCCTTTCCGCAATTTCGGAGGCGTGCCATTTCCATCGATGATACTTCATCTCTTCCTTCCGGTGCGCTCGCGGCCACCGCGAAGGCTCGCGTCCGTGCGTCGGCGCTGACGTGCCGCGACGGACTCGACGCCATGGAGAGGTCGAGCGGATCGGCCGCCATCGTCGCGTCGGTGCTGGCCCTCGATCTCGAACCGGGGTGCGCGGTTTCCGCTTTCCTGCCGATCCTCAGCGAAGTCGATCTCACCAAGGCCATTGCCGGGTTGGATGGGCGCGGCCATCCGGTCGGCCTGCCGGTGATGGTGGAAAGCGGTCTCGTCTTCCGCCGCGTTCGCCCTGGCGACAGGCTGGTTCCGCTGGGTTTCGGCACGCGAGGTCCTGGCCCCGACGCCCCGGAGATCCTGCCGGACGTTCTGTTGATGCCGCTCACCGCTTTCGACCGGAACGGCGGCCGGGTTGGCTACGGACGGGGCTTTTACGACCGCGCCGTGGCCGGTTTGCGCGCCGCCGGCCGTTTTCCCCGCTTGATCGGCATCGCCTTCTCGGTGCAGGAAGTGGCGGTGGTGCCCATGGAACCCCATGATGCACCACTCGACATGATCGTCACCGAGCGGGACGTCTTCCGCTTCGCTCCGTGATCTCTAGAGCAACTCCCGCAAAAGTGGGAACCGGTTTTGCGTCCGGAGTTGCGTGAAAACAAAGAGATAGAGCATGTCGGCGAACCAGGATTCGCCGGACATGCTCTAGAGGACGTGAGGGAGACCGCCGGACGATGCGATTGCTGTTCGTGGGAGACGTGGTGGGCCGCGCGGGCCGCAATGCCATTTCCGACATCCTGCCCGGCCTGATCGCCGACTACGCGCTCGACCTGGTGGTGGTCAACGGCGAGAACGCCGCCGGGGGCTTCGGCATCACCGAGGAGATCTGCCAGGACTTCCTCGACGCCGGCGCCGATGTCGTGACCACGGGCAATCATGCCTGGGACCAGCGCGAGGCGCTCGTCTTCATCGAACGGCAGCCGCAGCTTCTCCGTCCTGCCAACTATCCGCCGGGAACGCCTGGGCGCGGCGCCACGGTGGCCATCGCCCGAAACGGCGCGCGAGTGCTGGTGGTCAACGTCATGGGGCGCGTCTACATGGATGCGCTCGACGATCCCTTTGCCGCCGCCGACCGCGAGCTCAATGCCTGCCCGCTCGGCAGCATGGTCGATGCCGTGGTGGTGGACATGCACGCCGAGGCGACGAGCGAAAAGCAGGCCATGGGTCATTATCTCGACGGACGGGCGTCGCTGGTCGTCGGCACTCACACCCACGTGCCGACCGCCGACTACCAGATCTTCGACGGTGGCACCGCCTACCTTTCCGACGCCGGCATGACAGGCGATTACGACAGCGTGCTCGGCATGGAAAAGGACGAGCCCGTCAATCGTTTCCTGCGCAAGATTCCGACCGCTCGCTTCCAGCCGGCGCTTGGCGAACCGACGCTGTGCGGCGTCGCCGTCGAGGTGAGCGATTCCACCGGCCTCGCCGAGGCGATCGAGCCCGTCCGGATCGGCGGCCGGCTTGC
The DNA here is from genome assembly GCA_963665435.2 of uncultured Pleomorphomonas sp. Lineage (GTDB taxonomy): Bacteria > Pseudomonadota > Alphaproteobacteria > Rhizobiales > Pleomorphomonadaceae > Pleomorphomonas. Next base: position 2,731 of record CAXXNH010000029.1, read on the forward strand.
CGAGGCGCTGCCGACGTTTTGGTAAGCCCCCCGGCTGGATTTAAGGCCAACAAACGCCTATAAGGCGGCCCATTCGTGGAATAGTGCCGTGATCGATGGTCGCGGAGGCGTGTGCATGCGCCCCGCGCCCCTTCGCGGCCCCCTCAGGAGGCACTATGGCCGGTCATTCACAGTTCAAGAACATCATGCACCGCAAGGGCGCGCAGGACGCCAAGCGGTCGAAGATCTTCGCCAAGCTCGCCCGCGAAGTCACGGTTGCGGCCAAGATCGGCGGCATGGACCCGGCGATGAACGCCCGTCTGCGTCTCGCCATCCTCAACGCCCGCGCCGAGAACATGCCCAAGGACAATATCGACCGGGCGATCAAGAAGGCCGCTGGCGCCGACACGGAGAACTTCGACGAAGTCCGCTACGAGGGCTACGGCCCGGGCGGCACCGCCGTCATCGTCGAGGCCCTGACCGACAACCGCAACCGCACCGCCTCGGTGGTCCGCTCGATCTTCACCAAGGCCGGTGGCGCCCTCGGCGAAACCGGTTCGGTCGGCTTCATGTTCGATCGCCTCGGCGAGATCAGCTATCCGCTTTCGGCCGGCTCCAATGACGCCATGGTGGAAGCCGCCATCGAGGCTGGCGCCGACGACGTGGAGTCCGACGAGGAAGGCCATTTCATCTACTGCGCCTTCGAATCGATGGGCGAAGTGACCAAGGCGCTGGAAGCCGCGCTGGGCGCCGCCGCCTCGATCAAGTCGGTGTGGAAGCCGAAGACCACGTCGAACCTCGACGAGGAGAAGGCGACGAGCCTGATGAAGATGGTCGATCTCCTGGAAGACGACGACGACGTGCAGAACGTCTACACCAACATGGAAATCTCCGACGAAGTGGCGGCCAAGCTCGCGGGCTGAGGCTGACCTCGTTTCCGGCATTCGCGCCCGCCGTTGCCCCTGGGGTGACGGCGGGCGTTTTGTTTGCGGCCTGTGCTATCGTGGCGCCGGAGGTGCGAGATGAGCGAAGACGGTCACTCCGGCGGATGCCAGTGCGGACGGGTGCGATTTCACGTTGCCGGACCGCTCGGGCGGGCCAGCATCTGCCATTGCCGCATGTGCCAGAAGGCCTTCGGCTCGTTCTTTGGGCCACTGGTGTCGGCGCCCAACGACCGCCTGAGCTGGACGCGCGGCGAACCGACGTGGTTCCAGAGCTCGAACAAGGTGCGGCGCGGCTTCTGCGATCATTGTGGCACGCCGCTCGCTTATGACTGGGGTGGCCCGGCGATGGAGCTCGCCATCGGCGCCCTGGACGATCCAGAGAGTGTGCCTCCGACCATTCAGGTTGGGCTCGGTCACCGGATGAGCTGGTTCTCCCGCCTCGCAGACCTGCCGACCCGGCCGGCGGAGGAGCAGGCGAAGGTCGAGCGCTTCCAGGCCGAGATCGTTTCCTTCCAGCATCCCGACCACGATACCTGAGGGAACGGGCGTGTGCTTGTTTGGTGGCCTTCCGTGCTCATAGTTTGTTCTTGAGGTAGGGGGAGGCGGCTGTTAGCCCCGCGACGGTTGCCCGCCGTGTGGCAGCCGCCCTGTTGCCTGCTGTCAAGGAGCTGCCATGACCCCGTCCCTTCCTTCGCTTGCCGCCGCTGGCGTGCTGATCGCCGTTTCTCCGGCGATGGCGACCGAGGCGCCGATTGCGCCCAAGGTGCTGGTGATCAGCATGTTCGAGCACGAGGCGACGCAGTGGCTCGAGCGTGAAAAGCTCGATATCAAGACGCCGATTGCGGGGCTGTCCGAAACCTTTCCCGATCTGTCGTGCAACGCGGCCGGTCTCTGCCTGGTCACGACGGCGATGGGCTACGCCAATGCGGCAAGCTCCATTTCCGCACTGGTCCACTCCGACAAGCTCGACCTCAGCCACACCTATTTCCTGATCGCCGGCATCGCCGGGGTCGATCCGGCCGATGGCACCACGGGGTCGGCTCTTTGGGCGCGCTATGTGATCGACGGCGGCCTGCAGTGGGAGGTCGACGCCCGTTCGCTGCCGAAGGGCTGGAATACCGGCCTGTTCGGCATGTATTCCAAGGCGCCGGGCGAGAAGCCGAAGTCGGTTTATGGCACGGAGATCTACCATCTCGACGAGGCGCTGTTGGGCAAGGCCTATGCGCTGAGCAAGGACGTCGCTCTCGCCGACAGCGATGACGCGCGTGCCTACCGGACGCTCTATCCCGCCACCCCGGCCAATGCCGCGCCGAGCGTGTCGATCTGCGATACCGTTTCCGGCGACACCTGGTGGCACGGCAAGGCGATGAGCGATGCCATCAACGCCTGGGCCAAGCTCCTGACCGACGGCGCCGCCAATTACTGCACGACCCAGCAAGAGGACAACGCCACGCTGACGGCGCTGAAGCGGGGCGCCGACATGGGACGGCTCGACTTCAAGCGAATCGCGGTGCTGCGCACGGCGTCCAACTTCGATCAGGAGCATCCGGGGCAACTGCCCAGCGACTCGCTCAATGCCAACTCCGGTGGGTTCATGCCTTCGCTCGAGAATGCCTACCGCGTCGGATCGGCGCTCACCGGCGCCATTCTCGCCGACTGGGCTGTGTGGAAGGACGGCGTTCCCAAGGACTGATGCCAACCGCCGTTGCAAGCGGCGGACGGTGGCGAGAGTTTTTCGGGAAACCGAGAAACTCTCGATGCCCCAACGAGCGGCAATCCGGAGTCCTTGGGGAGTGCCATGCCGAGGCCGCGCCAGGCGAGGTAGAGATTAGGGTACTGGTGTTCCAACCATTTCTGGACTTCACGGAAATGTTCACGCCTCGGCTCTAGGTCAAAGCGGCGGCGTGCACTAGAAAAGGGTGCATATACCCCTAATTCTGGTCGATCTTTCCAGTCCAGCCGCCAGGAACCATCTCATGCCCACACTCTTCGATCCCGTTCGCCTCGGCGCCCTCGAACTCGGCAACCGTATCGTCATGGCGCCGTTGACGCGGTCGCGCGCCACTGCCGACCGCATCCCCACCGACGTGATGCGCGAGTATTACGAGCAGCGGGCGTCGGCCGGTCTCATCCTCACCGAGGCGACCATCGTCATGCCGAAGGGCGCCGGCTACGCCGCGACGCCCGGCATCTATTCCGACGCCCAGGTCGAGGCCTGGAAGCCGATCACCGAAGCGGTGCATCGCAAGGGCGGCAAGATCGTCATGCAGCTCTGGCACGTCGGCCGCATTTCCGATCCGTCGCTGCTGGATGGCGACCTGCCGGTGGCGCCGAGCGCCATCCAGCCGGCCGGACACGTCAGCTTGCTCCGGCCCATGCGCCCCTATCCGACGCCACGCGCCCTCGACATCGGCGAACTGCCGGGCATCGTCGAGGCCTATCGCAAGGGCGCCGAAAACGCCCGCGCGGCCGGCTTCGACGGCGTGGAGATTCATGGCGCCAACGGCTATCTGCTCGACCAGTTCCTTCAGGACAAGACCAATCGCCGGACCGACGCCTATGGCGGACCGGTCGAAAATCGTGCCCGGCTGATGCTGGAAGCGGTGGATGCGGCGATCAGCGTCTGGGGCGCCAGCCGCGTCGGCCTGCACCTCGCCCCGCGCGGCGACAGCCACGACATCGGCGACAGCGATCCGCGGGCCACCTTCGGCTACGTCGCCCGCGAGGCCGGCAAGCGTGGCCTTGCCTTCATCTTCACCCGCGAGCATCTCGGCGATGATCGTCTGACGCCCCATATCAAGGAGCAGTTCGGTGGCGCCCTGATCGCCAACGAGGGGTTCACCTTCGATCAGGCGATGGCAGAAGTGGCGGCCGGCCGAGCCGACGCGGTCGCCTGGGGCAAGGAGTTCATCGCCAACCCCGACCTCGTCGAGCGCTTCCGTGCCGGTTCGGCGCGCAATCCGCTGGTGCCCGAGACCATCTACGCCGAGGGCGCTCTCGGCTACACCGATTACCCGGCGCTTGAGACCGTCACGGCCTGACGGGCAACCCCGGATATCCACGGCAAAGAAACGCCCCGCGGCGAGATCGTCGCGGGGCGTTTGGCATATTCCGGAAGGCCGGTCAGTCGTCCTCTGCCTCGCGGCGATATTCGAGGATGTCGCCGGGCTGGCACTCCAGCGCCGCGCAGATCTTGGCCAGCGTTTCGAAGCGAACGCCGCGTACCTTGCCCGACTTGAGCAAGGACAGGTTGGCCTCGGTGATGCCGATGGTGGCGGCCAGTTCCTTGGAGCGCATCTTGCGCCGCGCCAGGACGACGTCGAGATTGACGACAATGCCCATTGCTCAGACGAAACTCCGGTTTTCCTCGGCGAGGCCGAGCGCTTCCTGCATCACCAGCGAGAAGACCAGGAACAGAAAGCCGAGCATCAGACCGGCCAGCGCCTGCGAATCGATGCCGATCGTGAGCAAGTGGTGTCCCGGCGGGTTAGCCGAGGTCATGAGCAGTGTCACCAGCGTCTTGCAGACGACGGTGGCGGCACAACTGGAAAAGGCCAGCCAGCCGACCCGGCCAAGCCGCTTCGGAACTGCCGGATCGAACACCAGGCCGCCTGCGAACAGACGGAAGAGTCGCCCGAGCTCGAAGAGCATGGCAACCAGCAAGGCGAGCGGCGCCATGGCGACGGCACCGGCGGCGCCGACGATCATCGGGTCAGGCGTCACCATGACGCCTTCCGCCGATTTGGCGAGCCAGTCGGAGAGCGCGCCCTCGCCCAGCCAAAGGTAGATCGTCGCGAGCACAATGAACGCGGCCGAGAGAAAACTGACCCATGAGGCGAAGCCGGCAAGCCGTGTCAGGCGGCGGTGGCGCGATGTGCCGGCGGGGGCTTGCGCCATGTCCGTGAGTGTAAGCGAGTCCATGATGTCCAAGCCTGGTTTCTGTCGATGAGATTATCGTATTTCAATAATTATGCGTCGTCAAACAGAAATCATTTGCCGTCACGTCTGATCCGCTGACTACGCGATTGGCCGCTGGCTGCGTCGATGATCGCTCGTCCGTCACCGACGCCTGCCAGGCGCAGGCAAACGGTCTGGTCGTTGCGAGGCGGACGTCTCAACGCGGTGTCTCCGGTTCCGGCAAACAGGCGCCCCTCGTCGACCAGGTTGGCGATCCGGCCACGCGCGCAGCCGAGCTCGATTGCCAGGAGGCGATCGAGGCGCAGGCCGGTCGCGTACGGCACCACAAGGATGATCTCCATGGTCGTCGCGTCGGCATTGTCGGCGAGGACCGCCTTTTCCACGTCCACCTCGTCGGCTTGCAAGATCACGGAGGTCTTGCGGCGAAGGGGAGCAAGATCGAAGGCCAGGCGACGGGCGAAGGCCGGGTCTGCCGATCTCAGGGCAGCGAGCTCGGCCGGAGGAATGTCGGCCGCAAGCCGGCGTTCGAAGATCGGCCGGTTCCAGGTGCGGTCGCAGTCGTCGCACTTGTAGATCAGCCAGGCATCGAGCCGCTTGCCGTTGGCATTGAGGCGGATCTTGCCGCTCGGGTGGAAGGGGCGATCGCCGCCGCAGGTCGGACAGACGAAAACGGGACGGGGGAAGTCGCGCGGGACGATGGTCCAGCGGATACGGAGACAGTCGGACATGCCAGGGGCTTCCTGAAAGGAAGTCCAGCGGCATGGCGGACGAGGCCCGACGGAGCGGGCGCGGCTTGGCGGGTGCGCGGATCAGTTCGGATGCGGCGGGGTGCCGACGGCGGCAAAGCCAGGCCGGTCTCGATCCGCCACCCGATGGACATGAAAGGTCGGCCGGAAACAGCTGTCTCCGGAAATGCGGGTACTGCGGGAGGAGACCGGCATTACGACGGCAAGGCGATGCCTCTTCATGTCCTTCAAACGGACCGGCTCAGTAGCATGGCCGGCGTCTGGTGCAACCGGAAAAAGCACGGCCCGTTACCTTGGGTTGCTATCTGTGTCGGCGGTGCAATGGTCGGTCACGCCGGTTTCAACGCCGGGTGGAGGCCCGCATAAGGCCGAAGACCCTCGCGACGACACCGGCAAGGGCGGCGAGCTGAAGGGTAGCCGCGGCGACGGCTGCCCCCTATTTGGTCTGAAGCAGCGGCAGAAAGATCGTATCCACCCAAGCTTGCCGCAAGGCTTCCGGAGGCGCGGCGAAGTTCATGACGACGTGATAGCGGAAGAGATCGCTGAGCAGCGATGCGACAGGGGGAACCAGTCGCTCGGCATCGACTTGGCCCCGCTCGGCGGCGCGTTGAAGGATGATGGCAAGATGCCGCGTCTCCCCCTGTGCGAGCGCCGCCTGCAAGTCCTTGGGAATCGAAGAGCTTTCCGAGAAATACTCGTTCGAGATCAAGGTGAAGGCAGCGGCGATGCCGAAGGCGCGCGCCGATGCCCGGTCGAGGAACTCCAGCAGCTCCGTGCGCAGATCGCCTCGGTCGGCGACCTCCAAGGGATGTTTGGCCAGTTGCTGTCGGATGGCGGCAACGGCAAGTTCCGCCCTGGTCTCCCAGCGTCTGGCAAGCACGGGACGGCTGGTGCCGGACCTTTCCGCGACCCGCTCCATCGTCAACCCCGCATAGCCACGCTCTACCAGTTCAGCCCAAGCTGCCTCCAGGATGGCGCGTTCGAGATTCTCTCCCCGACGCCGTTCCGCCATTTGATCGTTCACCTCTCAGATAAGATGCATGGCTGGATCTTGACGAGATGGTGCAAAGCCGCTACTAGATCCATTAATGCATCTTAAGTCGGAGATGCCGCCTTGGCAACCACCCGGCGTTCCGAGTCCGCTCGCCAGGGCCTGTGTCGAAGGTGCGACGAAAGCCGGCCGCCGAAACTCGAATCTTGGAGACCGTCTCATGACTTGGAATCCGGCCCAGGAATGGGCGGGCTATGTTCCGCCGACTCCGTTCGAAGAGTACTCGCGGCGCTATGCGGAGTTCTTCAGGATGAGCCGCCGGGACGGCATCATCGAAGCCCGCATGCACACCGACGACGGTCCCTACCGGCACAGTCCGGCGGCACACAGCGCATGGGCCCGGGTGTGGCAGGACATCGGCAGCGATCCCGAGAACCAGGTTCTCATCGTTACCGGCACAGGCGACAAGTGGATGATCGGTGACGCAAAAGGGCTCAACCCGAGGCCGGCGTCCGATCTCGACCCCGATCACATCTTCCAGCGGATGATGGACGGCTGGAAGCATATCGAAAGCTTCATCTACAATATCGACATTCCCACCATTTCGGCCGTCAACGGTCCCGGTGTTCACACCGAGTTCGCCTTGCTCTGCGACGTCACCTTGGCAGTCCCCGATGCCGATTTCATGGATCCGCATTTCTGGCTGGGCAGTCCGCCAGGAGACGGTCAGGGCATGGCGTTGCAAGCGCTTATGGGACAGAAGCGGGCGGCGGCAGCCATTTATGGCGGGAAGCCCATCCCGGCGAGCGAGGCGCTGGAACTCGGCGCGATCTCCGACGTGGTGACGCGCGGCGAACTCCTCGAAAAGGCCTGGGGCATCGCCCGGTTCATCATGAAGCGGCCGCGCTACGCGCGCTGGGCCACGCATAACATCGTGTCGCGACCCTGGAAAAAGGCGGTCGCCGAAGATTTCGGCTTCCACATGGCGCACCAAATGCTGGCCAACGTGGCAAGCAAGTCGCTGGTGCCGAACCCGGAGTTACTGGCCGATCCGGGTAAGCCGTTCTGAGCCAACTCGAAATTCGACAGGAAATCTGACTGTCCCAGCCGTTTCGCCGAACCGGTCGGCGTCGCTATCGGATGACCGCAATGACGAACTGGAACTCGGAGCGCAGTGGCAGCTCGGGCACGCCGCCCCGCGAGAAACCCGTTCTGAGCCGCAGGACGTTCTGTGCCGCTACGCTGTCGATGGCCGGGTTGCCCGGTCTCGTGTCTTCCTTCCTGCGGGAGAGTCCACGGGTCGATCTGCCTCCTCGCGCCCACTTATGGGAGTACGCCTATGTCTACGCGTATCAGTAGCGTACGGCCCGCTCCCATCCTCTTGCAGATGTTTCGGTCCGTTCGTTTTGCCCCCGTCCTGTTGTTGCTCATGACGGACGGCGTCGCTTCCGAAGGCGTGGTGGCTGTCGCCCCGTCGCCGGCCGTCAAGGAGCAATGCGGCGCCGAATTTCGGTCGGTTTGCCTGCGTCCCTGGCGGTTGACGCCGACCTCCATCGCCAACTGTATCGCCGAGCATCGCGAGGACCTGTCGCCGGTCTGCCAAAGCTTCTGGGACACGGCGCATGCCTGCCAACTCGAAATGCAGACAATCTGCGGCGGGCTTTTCCCGCTCACGATCAAAAGCTGCTTGTCCACCTCGCAGGCACGGTTCTCCCCGCTTTGCCAGCAGGTTCTGGATCTTCATTAGGGCATCGTGCGGAAAGCGGGGGCCACTTTCTAAAAAGCAATGCGAGAACAATGGGCTGTGACGTTTGCGTTCGTCGGAACGCGGGTGCTCCAGCAAACAAACCCGGACTCTTCGTCTGGCGATCAGAGTTTCAACTCGGTCGGCGAAAGTTCAAGCCGCCCGAATTCGATTGGTCTTCTGCCCCACCTAGCGGAAAGCGCGATAATGAAAAGTTGTTTCGGACCAGTCCCTTGTCGCAAGCGGGCGCTGTCCCCTTCCTTTCCGAGCCTGACATTTGTCGGCCTCGCCGTTTTGCTCACGCTGGCGGGATGCGCTTCCAGGGACACCCACAGCAAGTTTTTCGACTATGCCTCGCCTCCGGCGCAAGCGGCGGAGGCGACACCATCGAGTTCGAAACGGCCGACGGAAGCTCCGAAGGCTCAATCGGCGGCCGCTCTGCTCGGAACTTATCGGACGGGGGCTGGCTATGAGGTTCAGCCGAACGTGGCGAGCGATGGGCGGTACAACAACTACACTTTCACGACGAAGGCAGGTTCCTACACGGTCACCGGAGATGGTCTCGTCCGCAAGCACCTGCAGGAGTTGATCGCGCTCGATGCTCTCGAAAAGCGATCGCCCGCCGGGGAGTTCATCCAGGGCGTCGGAGGTGCCGTGGCCAGTCCGGTCGTCGCCGTCTATCACACGGTAACCGATCCGGTCGGCGCCACGAAGGCGGGTTACTCCAACGTTGCGCGAAAGGTTCATTCGGTCCGCCGCGGCGTGTCTGGCGCTGGCGAGTTCATCACCAGCCTGGGCCATCCGGAGAAAAAGCGGCCGGATCGGGAAGATGACAGTCTGATCCAGACCTTCGTCGGCATAGCGAAGACAAAACGCCGTCTCGCGGCGCAGTTGAAGGTCGATCCTTACACGCACTATCTGCCGCTTGCCGGCGAACTCGACAAGGTCGCTTCCTACTCGGCGGTCGGCGGCTTCGGTATCGACAAGGCCGTCGGCTTTGTTCCCGGCGTTGGCGGCGCAATCATCTCCGGTCTCGGGACGCTGGATTCCGTGACGGATCGGACTCTCGACATGGACCCGGGCGAAAGTGCCGCCGTCAACCGGGATCGCCTGGCAGCGCTCCATGTTCCGGAAGCGACGATCAAACGGTTCTTGCTGAACGACAAGCTGACGCCGACGGAGAAAACACAGGCCGTTGGCTATCTGGTCGGCCTCTCGGGCACGCCGGGGCTTGCCGATCTGGCAGGCTTCATCGCCGGCAGCGACACCCGGATTGGCGCTTTCGCGGCGTTGCAGACGCTCGCCTATCTGGCCTTTCGTCCGTCCGATCTCAACCGCGTCGACGGCATGCAGATCGTTGGCGGCATGCCGATGCTAGAGGTGGCTGGCGGCAGGATTGCTCTGTTCACCGCCGACGAACTTGCCTGGACGGCGCCCAATGCCGATTTGTTCTCCGGGGTGGAAGCCATGCTGGCTGGCGGCGGCGGAAAAGGCGGACGGAAGGAGATCCGCATCTCCGGAGAGGCCTCGGCCTTGGCAGTGCGGCAATTGCTGAGCCACGGCTGGATCGTGAAGACCAACGCGTTCGCCACCGTGCTGTGACCGCCAACGAGCGGCTGTCCTTCGTCATTTGACGGGCGGTTGCGCCCATGTCAGGAAAGCGAGGCGCTACTGCACTCAAAGGTTGGCTTTGAGTGCATTTCTTTGTGAATCATACAAGTTTTAATAACTGTTCCGGTGTAGGCTCAATCGTCGACTTGCTTCGCCGCACCCGAGAGCCAGGATTTTTCCAGAGGGCCGCCCGATTTAGGGGAGCGTATCATGGGATCCAGTCACACCACGCATCCAGAATTGCAAACTGACGCCCTTGCCCGAGGTGAGCCGGCGCGAACCAACACCAAGATCGAGGCGCGCGAGTACGAGGCGGAGATTACCTCGCTCAAGGCGCAGATTTCGAACTACCGGAGGGCGTTCGGCAACATCTCGCAGGGTGTTTGCGTCTTTGACGACGCTCGAAAACTGGTGTTTTGCAACGATCGCTATGCCGAACTCTATCGCCTGACGATCGAGCAGGTGCGTCCGGGAACGCCTCTTCAAGCCATCATTGAAGCCCGGTGCGCCGTTGGAACGTCGCCCGTGTCGGCGGAGGAGTATCTGCGTCTGGGGGAGGAGATCAACGCCTCAGGTCCCCCGACGTCGAGGCTCACCGAACTCCCCGACGGCCGGCTCATCTATATCTCGAACCAAGGCATGCCGGGCGGCGGCTGGGTGTCGACGCATGAGGATGTGACGGAGATCACGACCGCGCGGGCCCTGGCATCCGAGCGCATCTCCTTGCAGCTCCTGATCGACCTGGTTCCCGACTACTTGTGGGTCAAGGATGTCGAAGGCCGTTTCGTCGTGGTGAACCGAGCCCTTGCGGTCGATACGCGCTACGCGCACACAAGCGACATGATCGGCACGAGCGACGCGCAGTTGCATGCCCCCGAGATTGCCCAGGAGTTTCGGGCCATCGAGGCCGAGATCATGCGGAGCGGCATCCCGATGGTCGATCGGGAAGAACTCGTCACCGACGCGGCCGGCGCCAAGAAATGGATATCCTCCACCAAGGTTCCGCTGCGCGATGACCGGAACGAGGTGATCGGCCTGGTCGGCATCGCGCGTGACATCACCGCCCGGAAGCTTGCGTCGGTCCTGCAGGCGGGACACATCAAGATACTGGAACAGATCGTTGCGGACGCGCCCCTGGAAGACGTGCTCGATCAGGTGGTTCTTCTGGCGGAATCCCAGAGCACCGGACTGTTCTGCTCCTTGCTGCTGCTCGACGCTGACGGCGTCACCCTGCGTCGCGGAGCGGCGCCCAGCGTGTCCGAGCCGTTCCTGGGGTCTGCAAAGGGGATCCGCGTGGGGCCCTATAACGCGTCCTGCGGCGCCGCCGCCCATCGACGCGAGATGGTGGTCGTGTCCGACATCCTGAGCGATCCCCTGTGGAACGAGTACCGGTCGGTGGCCAGCGCGCACGGCTTCCGTTCCTGCTGGTCCACGCCGATCATCTCGCGCAAGGGCGACGTCCTCGGCACCTTCGCCATGTACTCGAGGTCGGTGCGGGAGCCGGTCAAGGCCGAGTATCAGTTGATCGAGTTCGCCGCGCGTCTGGCCGAGATCGCCATCGAAAGGTCCCGCGCCACCGCCGCTTGAGAGGGGAGCGTCCGGGCCTCGGGCCGGGGCGGCCTTGTCGCCCCGCGCCAAGCGGCGCCCGTCCTTCGTCATCGGGAACCGGTGGACGTCGTTTTGTCGCCATCTGTACAAACCATGAACGCATGGATAGCGTGCGGGCATGACCACTGTCACGCGAATCATCGGCATCGATCCCGGGCTCAGGCGCACCGGCTGGGGCGTCATCGACAGCCTCGGCAACTCGGTCCGCTTCGTCGCTTCGGGCGGGGTGACGTCGGACGGCGACCTGGATCTCGCTTCGAGGCTCGTCCAGATCCACGACGGGCTCGACGCGGTCCTGCACCAGTACCAGCCGGACGAGGCGGCGATCGAGATCACCTTCGTCAACAAGGACGCCGGCGCGACGCTGAAGCTCGGCCAGGCGCGCGGCGTGGCACTGCTGGTGCCGGCACGGCGCGGCCTTCCGGTCGGCGAATATGCGCCCAACGCGGTGAAGAAGGCGATCGTCGGCGCCGGCCATGCCGAGAAGGGGCAGATCCGCGTCATGGTCAAGGTCTTGATGCCGAAGGCGACCTTCGATAGCGACGACGCGGCCGACGCGCTGGCCATCGCGTTGACGCATGCCCATCATCGCGGTTCGGTGGTGGGGCGGCTCGCCAAGCTGGCGGCCGGGTGACAAGTGGAGGGCAGGGCAGCATGATCGGCAAGCTCAAGGGCGTGGTGGACAGCTTCGGCGACGATTGGATGATCCTCGACGTCCACGGCGTCGGCTACCAGGTCTACTGCTCGTCGCGGACCTTGCAGCGCCTGCCCAAGGCGGGCGAGGCGGCGACGCTGGCCATCGAGACCATGGTCCGCGAGGACATGATCCGCCTCTACGGTTTTTCCAACGATATCGAGCGCGAGTGGTTTCGCCTGTTGATGACGGTGCAGGGCGTCGGCGCCAAGGTGGCGCTCGCCGTGCTGTCGGTGCTCGATCCCGGCCAACTCGCCACGGCCATCGCCATGCGCGACCTCACCGCCATCTCGCGGGCGCCGGGCGTCGGCAAGCGCGTGGCCGAGCGCATTGCCACCGAGCTCAAGGACAAGGCGCCGGCCTTCGCCGACGCCGACCCGTCGGTGATCCGCGTGGCCGCCGACGTGGCCGAGGCGCGCGTTTCCGGGCCGGTGGCCGAGGCGGTGTCGGCGCTGGTCAATCTCGGCTATGCCCAGCTGCAGGCCGCCGCCGCCGTTCAGGCCGCCGCCAAGTCGATCGGCAGCGAGGCGACCACCACCCAACTGATCCGACAGGGCCTCAAGGAACTGGCGCGCTGACCCATGCGGCGACCGCCGCGACCCAATCAGAGACAACCAGGAGGCCAACATGGCCGATGAGATCATCAAAGCAGGCAATGTAGCAGTGATCACCGGCGCGGCGCGCGGCATCGGCCGGGCGGCGGCGCTCCGCCTCGCCCAGAAGGGCATGAAGCTGGTGCTGGCCGATGTGGTTGGGGGCGAACTGGCTGCGACAGCCTCGGCGGCCAAGGCGGCGGGCAGTCCGGAGGCGATCGCCGTGCCGACCGATGTCGGCGACCGCGCGGCGGTCGAGGCGCTGGCCGTCGCGGCCTTCGAGCGCTTCGGCGATGTCGATCTCCTGATGAACAACGCCGCCATCGGCGAGGGCGGCGGCGTCCTTGAGAATCCCGACAACTGGCGGAAGCTGATGGACGTCAACTTCTGGGGCGTCGTCAACGGCGTGCAGGCCTTCGTACCGCGCATGATCGAGGCCGGCAGACAGGGGTATGTCATCAACACCGGCTCGAAGCAGGGCATCACCACGCCACCGGGCAACGCCGCCTACAACACATCGAAGGCGGCCGTGAAGGTGGTGACCGAGCAACTGGCTCATGAACTGCGCTCCTGCGACAGCCGGCTCACCGCCCACCTTCTCATCCCCGGCTGGACGTTTACCGGCCTGACGGCGTCCGACCCCTCGGCCGAGAAGCCGGCCGG
>CAXXNH010000030.1:0-17922 GCA_963665435.2 uncultured Pleomorphomonas sp.
TGGGCGCCACCGTCGGCTCGACGCGGTGGGCTTCGGGCGGAATGTAAGGCGAGGGCGCCGCGCCGCGCGAGGTATCCGGCGTGCGGGGCTGTGCGCGGTTGAGGCGCGACTGGATCGACGTGGCCTTCGGGTGTTCGCCAGCGACATGCGACGGAAAGGCGGGACGGGAGGGCTCGACGGCGGCGGCGGGGCGCGGAATCGGGACAGGGCGGACGGTGGCGGGCGCCTCCATCATGGGCGCGACGGGCGCTGACCCAACGGCGGGCGTTTCGGCCGCCGTGGCCTCGCCTTGCTCGGAGGAGGCCGCCGAGGAGACAGCCGGACGAGCGGTGCGCCCGAGACTGCCCACTGGAACGCCCCGGATGATGGTTGGCTCGACGACGAGGTCGTTGCCGCCACCCACCAGAATCAAATGCTCGACGCCGTCTCTCCGCACGAGCAACAGGCGCCGACGCTGGTCGAGGGCGATCTGCTCGACGATCGTGAGCCGGTTCTGGCGGCTCCGGCCGATCGACAGCTGGCCGCCAGTCGCATAGTTCCGGAGGACCCAGCGGAGCAGCAGCAGAAGCCCTGCTACCACCGCGAGGGCCAGGGCATAGCGCACGACGGTTGCCCCCGTGGCACCAAACCAAGTTACCAGCAATTCCTGCATCTCACTTTTCCACCCAAGACCTGTTTCGTTGAAGGTGCCAGTTCGTCAAGTCGATAACCGGTTTATCTCGAAATGGGAAATTATTCGGAAACGTCTTCCGCCGCCGTTCGCTTCGTTCCGCTTTGCACCGGCAACCCCTCGCAGACAGGGCGTTGCAAGGCGCAACCTTCAGCCCATTAGGCACTTTTTCCCAGCTATCAGCCAAATCGGGCGTTTTTCAAGCCTCTCCAGACCTAGAAGAATGGATTGTTAACCATTCATTAACCCTGAGGTCGGCAAATATTGCCTACGGTTTTCAAGTTGCGAATCCTTGTGAAGGACAGCGACTTTCAGGGCGCCGCTCCTCTTGCGGTGTATCAGGCGGCCGGTTCGGACGCCAACTTCGGTGAGTTCTTTCGATGTCGATGGACCGATCTTCCGGTCTTGCAGGCCCTCAAAGGCAAGCTGCGCTTCCACGAGACGCGCCAAAAGGTGCTTGCCGAGAATGTGGCCAACGCTGAGACGCCTGGCTACACGGCGCGCGACCTGAAGGCTCCCGACTTTTTCCGCATGGCGGTCGAAGGTGAGGGGGACGGGGGTGTAGCCACTGTTCTCACCAACCCGATGCATATCGCTGGGCCTCGCATCAGCAATGTCGGACCGCTCCGGCCCGAAAAGGTCGGTGGCTACGAGGTGACGCCTGACGGTAACGCGGTGTCGCTCGAAGACCAGATGATGAAGGTTACCAGCAACCAGATGGACTTCCAGGCCGTGACGTCGCTCTACCAGCGCAGTCTGGGCCTGTTGAAGACCGCCGTCGGCAAGAGGTGAGGTGAGGCCATGGACTTCCTGAAGACGCTGATGATCTCGTCCGCTGGCCTCAAGGTGCAGACCGGTCGCATGCGCGTCATCGCCGAGAACGTCGCCAACGCCGATTCCGTGGCGTCGACGCCGGGTGGCGACCCCTATCGTAGGCAGATTCCCACGGTCACCTCCAAGTTCGACAAGGAGCTGGGGGGCCGAGATGGTGCGGCTTGGGCGCGTGGTACCGGACCGCTCGGATTTCGAGTTGAAGTACGAGCCGAACAGTCCGGCGGCCGATGCCAGCGGCAACGTCAAGTATCCCAACGTGTCGCCGCTCATCGAGATGGTCGACATGCAGAGCGCCCAGCGCACCTACGAGGCCAATCTCAACGTCGTCTCGTCGACGCGCGCCATGCTCCAGAAGACCATCGACATTCTGCGCGGCTGATCGCGCCCGAAGCTCTTTGTCTGAACACAAGTCCTGACGCAAGGCCGACACGCGCCTTTGCCGGAATCGCCTTAGGAGGACCATCGTCATGGCGCTCACCACCACCGCGCTCAATGCCAGCAATGTGTACGGCGCCATGTCGAGACTGGCGAATCGCGGTCAGGCGGGGCAGGCTGGCGAAGCGGCTGCCGGGGCCGCCGGGGTGACGTCTCCCGATTTCGGTTCCATGCTGCGCGATCAGGTGCGGGATGTGATCGATCAGGGCAATGCCTCGGAAGTCAAGCAGGCGAGCTACATGGCCGGGAAGGGCAACATCATCGATGTCGTCACGGCCGTGTCGGAAGCCGAGGTGGCGCTCGATACCATGGTGTCGGTGCGCGACAAGGTGATCTCGGCCTATGAGGAAATCATGCGCATGGCGATCTGACGCCGGCGCGGTTCGGAGCGGACGGCATGGGTGGCGCTGAGGTTCTCGACCTGGCCCGGACCGCCATTTGGGTGACCATCAAGATCGCGGCGCCGGTGATGCTCGCCGGCCTCGCGGTCGGCTTTGTCGTGTCGCTGTTTCAGGCGTTGACGCAGATCCAGGAACAGACGCTGGCCTTCATCCCGAAGATTCTCTCCATCTTCATCGTGCTGATGCTGGTGCTGCCCTTCATGGCCGACTCGCTCAACAGCTTCATGGTGACGCTCAGCGAATGGATCGTCAGGGGATGACCATTCGCATCCTTCCCGACGTCACGGTCCTGTTCATCCTGCTGTTCGCCCGCATCGGTACGCTTTGCATGCTGATGCCCGGCATCGGCGAGCCGACGATATCCTCGCGCGCTCGCCTGAGCTTTGCGCTGCTTCTCACCGCCGTCTTCTATCCCCTCCTGTCGAACCGGCTGCCTTCCGGGCTCGCCAACGACATGAGTCGATTGATCTTCGCTCTGATCGCCGAGGTCATCATCGGCGTCGCCATTGGCCTGACCGCCCGCCTTCTGATGAGCGTGATCCAGATTGCCGGCACGGCGATTGCCTCCGACATCGGCCTCGGCTTTGCCCAGAGCGTCGACCCCACCATGGGCCAGCAGGGCGCCATCATCTCGTCCTTCCTGTCGGTGACGGGGGTGACCGTCATCTTCGTCACCGACCTGCATCACGTGGCGCTCGCCGGCATTGCCGGCAGCTACACCATGTTTCCGCCCGGCGATTTGGTGCCGGTCGGCGACTTCAAGGATGCGGCCATCCTGACGATCGTCGAATCCTTCAAGACCGCCTTGCAGATCGCCGCGCCCTTCATGGTGTTCGCCCTGGTCTACAATCTCGGCCTCGGCGTGTTGCAGAAGCTGATGCCGCAGTTCCAGGTCTACTTCCTGGCGATGCCGCTCACCATCATGATCGGCCTCGCCATTCTCGCCTCGCTCGTCGCCACCATCCTCGGCCTCTACCGGTCCTTCATGGAAACCGGTCTGATGCGCCTCGTTCCCAACTGAGGCAGCGCCATGGCCGGTCCGGACGACGACAGCGACAAAACAGAAGAACCTACCCAACGAAAACTCGAGCAAGCGCACGAGCAGGGCGACGTCATCAAGAGCATGGAGGTGGGCACCTTCTTCGGGCTCGTCGCCGTGACCGCCGTCATCGGGCTGACCGGCTCCGGAATGATCAGTGCGCTGCTGCCGCCCCTGCGGGGCGTTTTCGAGCATGCCGCCGAGATCGCCCTCGACAGCGGTGCTCTTCGCCGCCTCTATCTCGCGCTGGTTGGCGGCTTCCTGCTGGCGCTCGCCTTCCCGCTGGTGCTGATGGCGCTGGGCGGCATTGTCGGCAATCTCGCCCAGCATCGCATGGTTTTCTCGTGGAAGTCCCTGGAGCCGCGGCTCGACAAGCTGTCGCCGCTTGCCGGCCTGAAGCGGATGTTTTCACCGGAAAGTCTCGCCAACTTCGTCAAGGGCCTTCTGAAGGTGGTGGTGCTCGGCACGGTCATGACCATGGTGCTGTGGCCCGAGCGCGACCGGCTGGATGCGCTCGTCACCATCGACATCGCCCGTACGCTGTCGGTGGCGAAATCGCTGGCGCTTCGCATGCTCGGCTTCATACTGGCGCTGATGTTCCTGATCGCGGCTGCAGACTATTTCTGGTCGCGCTATCGCTACATGCATCGTCAGCGCATGTCGTTGCAGGAGGTCAAGGACGAGCACAAGCAGACCGAAGGCGATCCGCACGTCAAGGGTCGCATCCGATCGTTGCGCATGCAGCGGGCGCGTCAACGCATGATGCAGAAGGTGCCGGATGCGACGGTGGTCGTCACCAACCCGACGCACTACGCCGTGGCGCTCAAGTATGACGAGACGACGCCGGCGCCGATCTGCGTCGCCAAGGGCGTCGATGAGGTGGCGCTGCGCATCCGCGAGATGGCGAAGACGGCCGATGTGCCGATCGTCGAGAATCCGCCTCTCGCCCGCGCGCTTTATGCCAGCGTCGATCTCGACGACGCCATCCCCGAGCAGCACTACAAGGCGGTGGCGCAGGTGGTTGGCTACGTGTTGAACCTCAAGAAGAAGCCGAGTTGGCGGTCCTGATGGTGGCAAGCGGGGCGCGGAGAGGCTTCAAAAGCTGGTATCATCGTCCCCGATTGACGAAAAGGCGCAAGTCGCCGTTTGCCTCGTCACGGGCGATTGCTAAAGATCATGGCGTGAACAGACGATTCCCGGCCGCTGCGTCAACCCGTTGGGCGCGGCGCCGGCAGGCGGGCAGGGCAAGAGCAGCATGAACGAAACCGAGCCGTCGGCACCTTCCGTCGAAACGCCGATCGTCGACCGCTCAGAGCGCGGCGGCAACGTGGGGCTTGTCATCGCGCTGGCACTGGCTCTGGTGGCCGCCGCGGCGGTGTTCGCAGTGCTCGATCGGGCAGCGGCCGAACCTTATGTGCTCGGCCTTCTCGGGCTCCTGGCGGTGATCGGCGTCTTCTCGCTGTTCGCCATTGCTATCGGTCTCGTGCGTCTTTCTTCGCGCAACGACGGGCAGGTGCAGCTCGCCAAGCGCTTCCTCGACACCATGACCGACGGCGTCTGCGTTACCGACGGCGACGGTCGCATCGTCTATGCCAACGCCACCTATGGCCGGCTGATCCGGGCCGAGTCGGCCGTCGATGTCCGTACCGTCGAGCGAGTGTTTTCGGGCGATCCCGACACGGCCGACGTGATCTTCCGTCTGGCTCAGGCCTCGCGCGAGGGGCGGCGGGCGATGGAGGAACTGCGCGTTGCCCATCCCCTCGGCCGCATCGACGGTCCGGCCCGCTGGTATCGCATCCGCGTGCGGCCGCTCACCGGCCTGTCCCTGCCGCTCAACGTCTGGCAAGTGGCCGATATCACGCGCGATCGCGACGAGCAGGAAAACAGCTTCCAGGCGCTGCAGCGGGCGGTGAATTTCCTCGATCATGCGCCGGCCGGCTTCCTGTCGGCTAATGCGCTCGGTCGCGTCGTCTACATGAACGCCACGCTGACCGACTGGCTCGGCTACGACCTCACCGAGTTCGAGGCGGGCGCCATGCAGCTCAAGGAAATCGTCGTCGGCGATGGCGTGGCGCTGCTCGACGGCATTCGCGGCGCGTCCGGCGAGGTGAAGACCGGCATCGTCGATCTCGACATGGTCAAGCGCAACGGCCAGATCCTGCCGGTCCGCATCATTCATCGCGTGCCGGTGGGTAGCGACGGCGCGGTGGGTGACAGCCGCACGCTGGTGCTGAACCGTTCGCCCGGCGAGGACGTGTCGGAATCGCTGCGCGCCGCCGAGGTACGCTTCACGCGCTTCTTCAACAACACGCCGGCCGCCATCGCCTCGATCGACAAGGAAGGCCGCATCGGCCGCAACAACGCGCCGTTCATGCGGCTGTTCGGATCCTCCGTCAGGCCGGACCCGTCGGCGCCGCGCGGTCGCTTGACCGACGTGATCGCCGAGCGCGATCGCAAGGCGATTTCCGAGGCCATCGTGTCGGCGGTGAACGGGCAGGGCAACATCTCGGGCATCGATGTGTCGCTGGCCGGGGAGGGCGACCGCTACGCCCGCTTCTATGTGTCGACCGTTGAGGAAGGGGCCGGCGACGGCGAGGTGGCCATCGTCTACGCGCTGGAGACCACCGAGCAGCGGGCGCTGGAGGCGCAGTTCGCGCAAGGGCAGAAAATGCAGGCGGTCGGCCAGCTGGCCGGCGGCGTCGCGCACGACTTCAACAACGTGCTCACCGCCATCATCGGCTTCTCTGACCTGCTGCTCAACAACCACCGGCCGACGGACCCGTCCTTCCAGGACATCATGAACATCAAGCAGAATGCCAACCGTGCCGCCGGCCTCGTGCGGCAGCTGCTGGCCTTCTCGCGTCGCCAGACGCTGCGGCCGCAGGTGCTGGTGCTGTCCGACGTTCTGGCCGAACTGTCCAATCTCCTGAGCCGTCTTCTCGGCGAGAAGGTTCAGCTCAAGGTCAACAACGGCCGTGACGTCTGGCCGGTGATGGCCGATCTCAACCAGTTCGAGCAGGTGGTCATCAATCTGGCGGTCAACGCCCGGGACGCCATGACCAGGGCCGGCAAGCTGGAGATCCGCACCTCCAACGTCACGGCGGACGAGTGTGCCCGGTCCTATCCCTTCAAGGGCATGCCGGCCGCCGACTACACGCATATCGAGGTGGAGGACAATGGCTCGGGCATGACGCCGGAGGTCATGGAAAAGATCTTCGACCCGTTCTTCTCGACCAAGGAAGTGGGCAAGGGCACCGGTCTTGGCCTCTCCACCGTCTATGGCATCGTCAAGCAGACCGGGGGCTACATCTATCCGGTGTCGGAGCTGGGGGTCGGAACCACCTTCCACATCTTCCTGCCGCGACACGAGGCCCCGGCCGACGCCGTGCCGAAGAAGAACGTCGAGGCGACGCCGATCGCCGACCTCACCGGCAACGCGACGATCCTGCTGGTCGAGGACGAGGAAGCGGTGCGCGCCTTTGCCGCTCGTGCGCTGGCCTCGCGCGGCTACACCGTTCATGAGGCATCGACCGGCGCGGAGGCGCTGGAAGTCATGGCCGAGGTGAACGGCAAGATCGATCTGGTGGTGTCCGACGTGGTGATGCCGGAGATGGACGGGCCATCGCTGCTTCGTGAGCTGCGCAAAACCCAGCCCGACCTCAAGATCATCTTCGTGTCGGGCTATGCCGAGGACGCCTTCAAGAAGAATCTGCCGGAGAACGAGCAGTTCAACTTCCTGCCCAAGCCCTTCTCGCTGAAGCAGCTGGCGACGACGGTGAAGGAAACGCTGGCCGAATAGTTCAGGCGGCTCTCGGCGCAATCCTGACTGTGGAATGTCCTCGGGGCTGGGCGAACCAGCCCCGAAGCGTATCTGACGATCAGCTCTTCAGCGCCGAGGCAATGTCGGCGGCGAGGCGGGCGTTGTTCATGACCAGGGCGATGTTGGTCTTGAGCGACGAGCCGGCGGTGCGCTCGAACATGTCGGCGAGAAGGTAGGGAGTCACTTCCTTGGCCGAAATGCCGGCTGCCTTGGCCGAGGCCAGGGACGCGGCGATGAAGCCCTGCATGCGGATGGCCGGGATCTCGTCGGTTTCCGGCACCGGATTGGCGATCAGCATGCCGCCTTCGATGCCGATCAATTTGCGCGCTTTCTGGAAGGCGGCGATTTCGGCGGCAGAATCGAGCCGGAGCGGGGCCTTCAGGCCAGAGCCGCGCGACCAGAAGGCCGGGAACTCGTCGGTGCCGTAGCCGACCACCGGAACGCCCTTGGTTTCGAGGACCTCCAGCGTCTTCGGCAGGTCGAGGATGGCCTTGGCGCCGGCGGCGACAACGATCACCGACGTGCGGCCGAGCTCCTCGAGGTCGGCGGAGACGTCGAAGCTCTCTTCGGCGCCCTGGTGAACGCCGCCGATGCCGCCGGTGCCGAACACCTCGATGCCGGCGAGGTGGGCGCAGATCATGGTGGCGGCGACGGTGGTCGAGCCGGGACGGCCGGTGGAGATCGCGAAGGCGAGGTCGGCGCGGGACAGCTTCATGACGCCGGTCATGCTGCCGAGCTTGTCGAGCGTGTCGGCATCGAGGCCAATGCGGATCTTGCCGTCGAGAACGGCAATGGTGGCCGGCGCGGCGCCGCGGCTGCGGATCTCGGCCTCGACGGCGCGGGCCGTCTCGACGTTGTCCGGATAGGGCATGCCGTGGGTGACGATGGTGGACTCGAGCGCGACGACCGGCTTGCCGGCTGCGATTGCGGCTTCGACTTCAGGCGAATAGACGAGTGGCAGGGATGCCATCATGCCTCCGATTGTGGCCGCACGACAAGGCCACGGAGCGGGCGCGCGACGTCTGCGGCGAGTGATGGATCTCCGAGCCGCACTCTATACGACAGGACGGCCGTCTCGCGAAAGGGGGACGGCAAATTTTTCGGAAGACCTAAAAATCGTCCTGATATTTCAGATGGATAAAACTAGGACGCCTTGCCCTGAGCCGTCGCCAAAGCTGCCGCAAGAACGTTGTCCGGCAGACTGCGCAAGGCGCCCGCGGTGGCCAGTGCGGCACGGGCGGCCGACATGCCGACCTCGACGGCGGCAAGGAGCGGGGCTCCAGCGGCCAGCGCCAGCAGGATGCCCGCGGTCTGGGCGTCGCCGACGCCGGTGACGTCGACCACTTCGGTCGGCTGAGGCTTGAGCTCGGTAATGCGGCCTTGGTCGAGGATGGCGAGCGGCTTCGATCCGCCGGTGATCACGGCGCGCCGCGCGCCGGCTGTCGCCAGGCGTTCGACTGCCTCGATCGGTCGACTCACCGGGTGTCCGACAAGCAGCTCGGCCGAGGGGAGGTTGCAGATGAAGAGCGCGCCGGATGCGACGAGAGGCGTGAGGCGTGGCGCCTTGGCTCTCGATATGGCGTCCAGCACCAGCCTCTCGCCATGAGCCTCGGCGAGGCGGCCAAGTTCGCCGGGGGAAAGGTTGGCGTCGGCGAAGACCAAGGCGTCGTCGCTGCTGTCGAACGCGGCGGGCGGCAGCACGAAGTCGTCGTAGAGGCTGAGGTCGGAGATGGCCGAGACGAGCTCGCCCGCCTCGTCATGGATGGCAAGGTAGGTGCCTGTCCTGCCTGCCGCGTCGACCACCATCGCGCCCGTATCGAGCCCGGCCGCGTCGAGTTCGGCGGTCAGCTCGCGGCCGGCCGAGTCGTCGCCGACCACGGACACGAAGCGACAGGGCGCGCCGGCCCTTCCGAGCAGCACCGCCACGTTGCGCGCCACGCCGCCGGGGCGATAGGTGACGATGCCGGGGCACGAGGTTGCCGGCTCGTAGACGATGCCGGCGCGGCCGAGCACATCCTGATGGCAACCGCCAACCACCAGAAGGGGGCGGAAGCCTTCGTTTCGATTCCTCGTACCCAGCGCATTTCTCCCCGATTTCCGGTGTTTCAGCCTTGCCGGAACACGACGGGAACGAAACCAGACTTGCTTTTTTGTGTCAAGGACATATATGCCGCTTGCTCATAGGAACAAATCGTGTACATTCACGGCGAGTTTGAAATCCGGGAATGGCCGTGAAATAAGGAGCGAATCCAGTGTCGCAGAATTCACTTCGCCTCGTGGAAGGAACCTCCATGGACAAGACCAAGGCGCTCGACGCCGCCCTGTCGCAGATCGAACGGGCCTTCGGCAAGGGGTCCATCATGCGCCTCGGCAAGGGGCAGGTGGTGGAAGTGGAAACGGTGCCGACCGGTTCGCTTGGCCTCGATATCGCGCTTGGCATCGGTGGCTTGCCCAAGGGGCGTATCGTCGAGATTTACGGCCCCGAGTCGTCGGGCAAGACGACGCTGGCGCTGCACACCGTGGCCGAGGCGCAGAAGCGCGGCGGCGTGTGCGCCTTCATTGACGCCGAACATGCGCTCGATCCGGTCTACGCCCGCAAGCTGGGCGTCAATCTGGACGACCTCTTGATTTCTCAGCCCGATGCCGGGGAGCAGGCGCTCGAAATCACCGACACGCTGGTCCGCTCCGGCGCCGTCGACGTTCTGGTGATCGACTCGGTGGCTGCGCTGACGCCGCGCGCCGAACTCGAAGGCGAGATGGGCGACCAGTTGCCGGGTCTTCAGGCCCGCCTGATGAGCCAGGCGCTCCGCAAGCTGACGGCGTCGGTTTCCAAGTCGAAGACCATGGTGATCTTCATCAACCAGATCCGCATGAAGATCGGCGTGATGTTCGGCAGCCCGGAGACGACCACCGGCGGCAACGCCCTCAAGTTCTATGCGTCCGTGCGTCTCGACATCCGCCGCATCGGCGCGCTGAAGAACCGCGACGAGATCGTCGGCAATCAGACCCGCGTCAAGGTGGTCAAGAACAAGCTGGCGCCGCCGTTCCGCGAGGTCGAGTTCGACATTCTCTATGGCGAGGGCGTTTCCAAGGTGGGCGAGCTAATCGACCTTGGCGTCAAGGCCGGCATCGTCGAGAAGTCCGGCGCCTGGTTCTCCTACAACAGTCAGCGTCTCGGGCAGGGGCGTGAGAACGCCAAGCAGTTCCTGCGCGACAATGAAGCGTTAGCTGTCGAGATCGAGGCGGCCATCCGTCAGAATGCCGGCGTCATCGCCGACTCCATCCTGAAGGGTGCGCCCGAGGACGATGCCGAGGGCACGCCGCCCGACGCCGAGTAAGAGGCTGGAGACCGGCCTCGCGCCCGATCGGGGCGCGAGGTTGGGGCACCCGGCGCCCTGGAGGCCCCATGCTGTCTCGCAATCCGGCCGGCGTGCATGCGCCGGTTGCCGCCTATAGCCACCAGATTGAAGTCTCGGCGGGCGCTCGCTGGCTGGTATTCTCCGGCCAGATCGGCCTCGGCGCCGACGGTGCGCCGCCTTCCGATCCGGTGGAGCAGATCGAGGTCGCGCTCGACAATATTCGTCGCAATCTCGACGCGGCCGGCATGGGCGTCAGCGACCTCGTCAAGCTGACGTTCTATCTCGTGGGCGATATCGACGCGGAGCGTCGCAAGCGGGCGCTTGAAGCATTTCTCGGCCAGCATCGGCCCTGCATGACGCTGCTTTACGTGTCGGCGCTGGCCTCGCCCGCCCTCAAGGTTGAGATCGACGCCTGGGCGGCGCGTGAGGCTCCGGCCGGCTGACGGGGCTGGTGGCCGGAAAGTCGCGCACGACTGCGGAATATCCTTGCAGTCGCTGGCCTAGCGCCGCTGGACAGGCGCATGGCCGGCGGATAAATAACGCTTTGCCTTGCTTGGAGCCGATGACGTCGGAGCCGGTCTGGCCTGCGCGTCCTTCCCTCCGAAAGGTTGCCGTCACCAGGCACCATACGGATTGCCGAGACGAACCCCGCCGGCCGGTCCCTTTTTCGCTGTCGCTCGATGCAGGCGCTGGATTGCGGGAGCGTGCGAACGGCTCGCGGGAATTGGGGTTCGGG
This sequence comes from uncultured Pleomorphomonas sp., assembly GCA_963665435.2. Lineage (GTDB taxonomy): Bacteria > Pseudomonadota > Alphaproteobacteria > Rhizobiales > Pleomorphomonadaceae > Pleomorphomonas. The sequence continues at coordinate 11,295 of CAXXNH010000030.1, forward strand.
CGGATCGGCTGCGCGTGTTGCGCGGGTGCCGCCCTAGCGCAGGCAGGCGGATCGTCATGAGTGGTGTGAACGAGATCAGGAAGACCTTCGTCGACTATTTCGGCAGGAACGGTCACGAGGTGGTGTCGTCGAGCCCGTTGGTGCCACGCAACGACCCGACCCTGATGTTCACCAATGCCGGCATGGTGCAGTTCAAGAACGTCTTCACCGGTCTTGAGAAGCGCCCCTACAGCCGCGCCACCACGTCGCAGAAGTGCGTCCGCGCCGGCGGCAAGCACAATGATCTCGACAATGTCGGCTACACGGCCCGCCATCACACCTTCTTCGAGATGCTGGGCAACTTCTCGTTCGGTGACTACTTCAAGGACCGTGCGATCGAGCTGGCCTGGAACCTGATCACCAAGGAATTCGGGCTGCCGAAGGACAAGCTTCTGGTCACCGTCTATTCCGAGGACGAGGAAGCTGCGACCTACTGGAAGAAGATTGCCGGTCTCTCCGAGGACCGCATCATTCGCATCCCCACCTCGGACAACTTCTGGGCCATGGGCGATACCGGTCCTTGCGGCCCCTGTTCGGAGATCTTCTACGATCACGGCGATCACGTCTGGGGCGGCCCTCCGGGCTCGGCCGAGGAAGACGGCGATCGCTTCATCGAGATCTGGAACCTCGTGTTCATGCAATACGAGCAGATCTCCAAGGACGAGCGCGTCGACCTGCCGCGGCCGTCGATCGACACCGGCATGGGTCTCGAGCGCATCGCCGCCGTGCTTCAGGGCGTTCACAACAACTATGACATCGACCTGTTCCAGGCGCTGATCCGCGCCTCGGTCGAGGCGACCGGCGTTGCCGCCGAAGGCGATCAGCTCGCCTCGCATCGAATCATCGCCGACCACCTGCGCGCCTCCAGCTTCCTGGTGGCCGATGGCGTGCTGCCGTCCAACGAAGGGCGCGGCTATGTGCTCCGCCGCATCATGCGGCGGGCGATGCGCCATGCCCATCTGCTCGGCGCTCAGGATCCGCTGCTGCATCGTCTGGTTCCGGCGCTGGTGCGCGAGATGGGGCAGGCCTATCCCGAACTCGTTCGCGCCGAGGCGCTGATCACAGAGACGCTGAAGCTCGAGGAAAGCCGCTTCCGTCGTACGCTGGCGCGCGGCCTGGGTCTGCTCGACGAAGCGACCGGCGGTCTGTCGAAGGGCGGCAGCCTCGACGGCGAGACGGCCTTCAAACTCTACGACACCTACGGTTTCCCGCTGGATCTGACGCAGGACGCGCTCAAGGCGCGGGGCATCTCGGTGGATACCGATGGCTTTGCCGCCGCCATGGAGCGCCAGAAGGCCGAAGCGCGCGCCAACTGGGCGGGCTCGGGCGAGGCGGCGACGGAAACGGTCTGGTTCGGACTTCGCGAGAAGGTCGGCGCCACCGAGTTCCTCGGCTACGATACCGAGAAGGCCGAGGGCGTGGTGACGGCTCTCGTCAAGGACGGCAAGGAGGTCGCCGACCTCAAGGCCGGCGAGACGGGTTCGCTCATTGTCAACCAGACGCCTTTCTATGGCGAGTCCGGTGGCCAGGTGGGAGATGCCGGCAGCATCTCAGGCGCCGGTTTCCGTCTTGCCGTGACCGACGTGCTGAAGAAAGCCGATGGCCTCTTCGTGCATCAGGTGACGGTCGAGGAAGGCACCGTGAAGGTTGGCGAGCCGGTCGAACTGACGGTCGATCATGCCCGCCGGTCGCGCATCCGCGCCAACCACTCGGCGACGCATCTCCTGCACGAGGCGTTGCGCTCGGTGCTGGGCAAGCACGCGGCGCAGAAGGGCTCGCTGGTGACGCCCGATCGCCTGCGCTTCGACTTCTCGCACCCGAAGCCGATGGACGAGACGGAACTGGCCGAGGTCAGCCGCCTTGCCAATGCCATCGTGCTCCAGGATGGCGCGGTCACCACCCGCCTGATGGGGCAGGAAGAGGCCATTGCGGAAGGCGCCATGGCGCTGTTCGGCGAAAAGTATGGCGACGAGGTCCGCGTGGTCACCATGGGCACGGCGATCGAGGGGGAGAAGGCCGGCAGGACCTACTCGACCGAGCTCTGCGGCGGCACGCATGTGTCGCGCACCGGCGAGATCGGTCTTGTTCATATCGTCGCCGAGAGCGCCGTTGCCGCTGGCGTGCGCCGCATTGAGGCCCTGACCGGCGATGGCGCCCGCGCCTATTTCGAGGATCAGGAAAAGACCGTCCGCAACGTTGCCCGCGAGCTGAAGGTTTCGGTGAACGATGTGGTCGACCGCGTGGCGACGCTGGTCGAGGAGCGCCGCAAGCTGGAGCGTGAGCTCGCCGAAGTCCGGCGCAAGCTGGCCATGGGGGGCGGTGCTGCGGCCGACGAGGTGGCTGAGGTCGCCGGTATCAAGTTTCTGGGGCGTGTGGCCGAGGGTGTCAGCCCGAAGGATCTGAAGGGCCTCGTCGACGAAGGCAAGGCCAAGCTCGGGTCCGGCGTTGTGGCCCTTGTCGGCGTCTCCGAGGACGGCAAGGCGGGCGTTGTGGTTGGCGTGACGGCCGATCTCACGGCGCGCTTCTCGGCAGTGGACCTTGTGCGCGTGGCCTCCGAGACACTCGGCGGCAAGGGCGGCGGCGGCCGTCCCGACATGGCGCAGGCCGGCGGTCCGGACGGGGCCAAGGCTGCGGAGGCGCTTGAGGCCGTCAAGAAGGCGCTGGCGGGCTGAACCCGGCCGGCATTCAGGCAGAAATGGAACGCCCGTCCGAGCGGAGGCTCGGGCGGGCGTTTGTCATGGGAGAGGGGGGCGTTCAGATCTGCTCGATCTTGCGGGCCGTCTCGTCGAGCAGGTCGGCCAGTGCATCGATCTGTTCGGGGGTCAGCGCTGCGCTCTGCATCTTCAGGCGCATGGCAAGGCGCATGTTCTCGACGGCCCGGAAGAGACGCGGGTTGTGTTCATGGCGGCGGTCCGCACCGGCCTCGTCAAAGCGGGCAAGCACCGCGTCGATGGTCGCGCGGTTCTCTTCCACGGTGGCGCGGCCGGCTTCGGTGGCAGCGTAGAGCTTCTTGTTGCCCTCCGAGCTCATCACCTCGATCTGCCCGGTTTCCTCAAGCAGCGTCAGAGTCGGATAAATGACGCCGGGGCTCGGTGCGTAGGCGCCACCGGTGCGGTCCTCGATCTCCTTGATGATCTCGTAGCCATGGCGCGGCTGTTCGGCGATCAGCGCCAGAACGATCAGGCGCAGGACGCCGTTGTCGAAAAAACGACCGCGGCCGAAGGGGCCGCCGCGATGACCGGGACCATGACGCTCCGGTCTATCCCCGCGCTCGCCCCAGAAGGGACGTCCAAAGGGGCCACGGTTGCCGGCGGCGCGGCGGTCGTCCTGACAATGCGTGTCGTCGTGATGCTGGAATTTGTGGTGCATAGATATCTCCTGTTATCTCGTGATGTAATTAGATATATCTAAATTAGATCGAATTTCAAGGGGCAACCGTCGCTGATGCGTGGATTGCGCTACGCATGGATGATGCGAAGCGACGCTGGATTGCGGTAAGGTGTTGAGATATTTGTAGTTCGCTTGCTTCGGGCTTTGTGTCGAACGCTGCCTCATCGGTGATGAAAGGCCAAATCTCCAGCGGGGATTGGGGGCATCCGGGAAGGTGTCGCGATATGCCGACTATCAACGGAGTCGCTTTGGAGGGCCGGACGTGCGTTTCGAGGATACCTTGACCATTGACGAGATGAACAAGGCGGAGCGCGAGGCCGTCGTCGCACTCTGGACACGCTGCGGTCTGACGAGGCCGTGGAACGATCCGGTGGCGGACTTGGCTTTGGCCGAGGCGACGGAGAACGCTGCCGTCCTGGTGGCGCGTCGGGATGGGCGCATCGTCGGGGCGGCCATGACCGGTCACGACGGTCATCGCGGCGCGCTCTACTATCTGGGCGTCGATCCCGATCAGCGGCGTGGGGGCGTTGGTCGAGCCCTGGTCGAGGCGGCGGAAGGCTGGTGCCGGGCGCGTGGCGCCCCCAAGCTCAACTTGCTCGTCCGCGCCGAGAATCAGGCTGTTCTCGCCTTCTACACGGCGCTGGGCTATCTGCCGACCGACAGTCTTTCGCTCTATCGCACGCTCGACCCGGATCGTGCGGAGCAAGAGCGGGCGCAGAAGGCCGCTTGGGCGGCTGCAATTCGTCGATGACGATCGTGTCGACTAAAGTCCAATCAGCGCTCTATTCTTTTCACAACACCGAATAGAAAGGCATATTTGCTCTCTCGGCAAAAAATCGAGTGCAGTTCCCTCACGGCGTTAACTATTTGGCGTGGTACTACGACTAAGTAGAAATAGACCCAGTGGCGGAAATTAAACATGATAGATTCCTACTGGAAAAGAGATCCAGCCTGAGGTTTCGTTTCGGCCCCGCGGCGGGGGAGGGCGAATCCGAGTGTCGGAGGCCGATACATGCTCGCGCTTGAACTGGTGCTTGTGCTGGTCATTGCTGGCCTTGTCGTCGGAACGCAGTTCCGAGTCATGGCCATGGCCCCGTTGGCCCTCGCGGCCTGCATCTGTGCATTCCTGGAAGCCGTGACACTTGGAGCTTCCGGTTCGCGCGTGGCTCTTCACATCGCCGAAGCGGCCATCTTCTTCGAGATCGCCTATGCCGTCGGAGCCATGCTGGTTCACGTTCGGGTGCCGCTGCTCTCCTTTCGCCGGCGCGTTTGACGGATAGTCCGGATTCTGCGATCTATTTTGATTTGCGCTGATGCTGCCAAATTATGTCAGCATGATGGTTTATGGGAGTTCCATCGCAACGGTGCGAGGAGAGTCCCATGGTCACGCCCACATATTACCTGCTTCACGTCGCTCACCCCGAGACGAGTTCCGTCTTCTATCGCGAGCTGTTCGAGGCAGCTCCGGTCGAATCGTCACCGACGTTCGTGTTGTTCGTTCTCGAAGGCGGCATCAAGGTCGGCCTCTGGTCCAGGGACACGGTGAGGCCGGAGACCGCCGGGGCGCCGGGCGCCCTGGAAATCGGCATTGCCATGAAGACGGCCGCCGAAGTCGATGCATTTCATGCCCGTTGGCTGGCGAAGGGCCTGCCAGTCTTCCAGCCGCCCGTCGACCTGGACTTCGGCCGCAGTCTCATGCTGACCGATCCCGACGGACATCGCATTCGCGTTTTCGCCGTGACGGCGTGACAACAAGAAAGACGCCCGCCGGATTCGATCCGGCAGGCTTCGGTTGATCCATTCGGGTGGCCGAGGCTGAAGGCGTCCGCAGGCAACCGGACGTTTCCGTCTGGCCAGCGGATGCCGTGGGATCAGCTGTTGTCCTCTGTGGGGGCGCCGGGACCGTTCTTCTTGATCGACTCGATCGCGTTGATGGCCGAGGCCTTGGACTTGTAGCCTTCTGTCCAGAATATGATTTCGCCGTTGTATTTGAAATAGGCGACGTATTCGTCGGCCTTGTTCTTCTTGATCTCGAACTTGTGCGCCACGTTTGCCCCTCCAGATTGAAAGCGCCGCGCTTGGCGGTCAGCTCCTGCCAAAATCCGGAGCATGTTTCGTCGATCAACCACCTCGGCTTGATCGATGAGAGCCCCGAGACGGACGTCCCCGAAGCCTTTCGGCAAGAGACCGGGGAGGCTTTGGAAGCAACGTCTGTCCAAACTGACGGTATTTCCGGACACGGGGAATGTCACCGACCAAGAAAGGCGGCGAGCTTGGCGATCCCTCATCAATAGGTCTATTCAAGAAGAAGGCGGCGGATCGTTTTCGATCCGCCGCCTCGTCTGTTTCAGCCTTGATTACCGTATCACCACTTGGCCATTTCGGCCTCGAGGTTGGAGGCCACCTTCTCAAGGAAGCCGGTGGTCGACAGCCACTTCTGGTCCGGCCCGATCAGGAGCGCGAGGTCCTTGGTCATGAAGCCGCTTTCGACGGTATCGACGCAGACCTTCTCCAGCGTGTTGGCGAACTTGGCGAGATCGGCGTTGTCGTCGAGCTTGGCGCGGTGAGCGAGGCCGCGCGTCCAGGCGAAGATCGAGGCGATGGAGTTGGTTGAGGTCTCCTTGCCCTTCTGGTGCTCGCGGTAGTGGCGGGTGACCGTGCCGTGGGCGGCTTCGGCTTCCACCGTCTTGCCATCGGGCGTCAGCAGCACCGAGGTCATCAGGCCCAGCGAGCCGAAGCCCTGCGCCACGGTGTCGGACTGCACGTCGCCATCGTAGTTCTTGCAGGCCCAGATATAGCCGCCGGACCACTTCAGCGATGAGGCGACCATGTCGTCGATCAGGCGGTGCTCGTAGGTGATGCCCAGCTTGTCGAACTCGGTCTTGAACTCGGCGTCGAACACTTCCTGGAACAGGTCCTTGAAGCGGCCGTCATAGGCCTTGAGGATGGTGTTCTTGGTCGACAGGTAGACCGGCCACTTGCGCAGCAGGCCGTAATTGAACGAGGCGCGGGCGAAGTCGCGGATCGACTCGTCGAGGTTGTACATGGCGAGCGCCACGCCGGACCCGGGGGCCTTGAACACTTCCTTCTCGATCACCGCGCCGTCTTCGCCGACGAACTTGATGGAGAGCGTGCCCTTGGTCGGGAACTTGAAATCGGTGGCCTTGTACTGGTCGCCGAAGGCGTGACGGCCGACAAC
>CAXXNH010000031.1:0-19603 GCA_963665435.2 uncultured Pleomorphomonas sp.
GGCGAGCATCCTGCTTGGGCGAGTGACGGCATTGGCCTGATTGGCAATTATTCGGGTGGGATAGCCGTTGAGCATGTCAAGGCGGAAGCGGTGGAGGAGTTTGTTGCCGCGCATTCTTTCACTTTGGAGATCGACGGCCACGACTATGGCAGCTTCAGCCTGAGTACCGCCCGGACTGCGTTCGCCAAGATGGGTGAGTGCAGCCAATCCATTGAGGACGTCAACCCTTCGCTGGAGACGATTGTCAAGCGGTACAGGGCAGAGGTCCCCTGGCGGTCGCCGCCGACACCACCGGTCGTTTCCTCGCCCGATCCGACCCCGAAGGAGGACGAAAGCAAACGCGGTGATGTGTTGCCCGGCGGTGCAGAGGATGGCTCGTCCTTTGGAAACGGCAAGGAATCCATCCCGGCATCCACCGCGCTCGGCGAAGACTATTACGCCAGTGACAGGATATACGCCAAGGAGGGCAACTGGTGGGTTTGGGTCACGCGAGCCCGAAAATCCTGTTCCATGGCTGCCACCTTTGCGGGCGACGCCGAAATCACGGTCGGTGGCGACCGTCGTGGTGACAAGCTGGCTTACTTCTTCTTGTTCTCCAAGGCGTCATGGGACTACGAGCAGGGGAAAGACTATGAGGTGACCGTCGAATACGATGGACACAGCACGTGGGTTGGCGATGGGGGCGGCGTGGTGCACACCGGGCAGAATGGTGTTGCTCTCGAGGGTGTCCATGTGGAGGCCGTCGATGAGTTCGCCGCTGCGAGGACCCTCGGCCTGAAGATCGGCAGTCGCGAACACGGCGTGTTCGACCTCAGCGGCAGCCGGGCGGGCATTGCCAAGTTGCGCGAATGCATCGCGGCGGTGGATGACGGGCGCATTTCACTGGAGGCAGGCGTCCTCGGCGGTGGGCCGGACATCCTGTCTCCGCCGACGCCCGCTCCGACCCCGAAAGAGGACGAAACCCGGCCCGATGATGCGCCACGCGGCAGGGGCAAGGGCGGACCGGTGCCCGGCAAGGGCAAGGAGCCCGTCGTGGTGAGCGGTTCCGGCTTCTTCGTCGACAAGGCCGGCTACCTGCTGACCAACGCCCATGTGGTCGAGGGCTGCGGCAACGCCAGGCTGCGCTTCGGCGGAGGGCGCATCGAGCCCGCCCTTATCGTCGCGCGGGAGAGAGACCATGACCTCGCTCTCCTGAAAATGCGCGGGCGAAGCCCCGCCTTCGCGAAGTTCCGTGGCGGGCCGCCGATCCGCCTGGGCGAATCCGTGGTCGTGTTCGGCTATCCCCTTTCGGGCTACCTGTCGAAGAGCGGCAACCTCTCGACCGGTCTCGTGGCCTCGCTGGCCGGTGTCGAGGACAACGAGGCGGAGATGCAGATTTCGGCCCCCGTTCAGAGTGGCAACAGTGGCGGTCCGGTGGTCGACCAGTCGGGCCATGTCGTCGGCGTCGTCGTCGCCAAGTCGAACACGACGACCGTCGACGACGACTATGTCGAGGTGATCCAGAACGCCAACTTCGCCATCAAGGCCGACGTGGCCAAGGCTTTCCTCAACGACATGGGCGTCGCTTACGAAACCGAGGCGCCGGGCGAGGAGCTGAAGACGCCCGACGTGGCGGATATCGCGCGCGCCTTCAGCGCCCAGGTGATCTGCGAGGTGAGCGAGTAGGGCCGGCTTCCGCCTCTTGTGCCTTGCGGGCAGTTCCTGTTGAACTTGCCATTCGTCAAATCGCAGGTGTGTCATGGCCGTCTGTTTCCTTCCCTCCCCAGGGCAACTCCAGCAAGGGTTGGGGCGCCTCTGGCGTCGGGCGCTGCGCGGATACGGCGTGGCGCGGCGCTTCGTCTGGCTCCCGGCTCTTCTGGCGCTGGTGTGCGGGCCGGCCCTCGCTCTCGATGCCGACTATTACAAGACCCGCAGCACCGCCTTTGCCGAGGGCGACCACTGGAAGGTCACCGTAAACCTCGCCCGCAAGTCCTGCCTGTTGACGATGGACTACCGGGATGATTCGGTGGTCAAGGTGGGCGGCGACAACACGGGCGACCGGCCGAGCTATTTCTTCCTCTACGGCAACCCCCACCTGACCTTCGAGGCGGGCGAGGACTTCGAGGTGGTGGTCGACTACGGCGGCGACAGCGCCTGGTCGGGCGAGGGTGTCGGCGTGGTGGGCGAGGGGCTGAGCGGCGTCGCCGTCGAACGCGTGAAGGCGGCCTTCCTCGACGACTTCGCCGCCGCCGAGGCGCTCGATCTGACGATCGACGGGCTCGATTATGGCGCGTTCGCGCTGACCGATGGGCGGACGGGCGTCGCCAGGTTGCGCGAGTGCTTCCAGTCCATCGACGACGTCCGCAAATCGGTGGAGGAGCTCAACCGGGCGCTCGAGGGCGACGACAGCAAGCCGGCGGCAGGGCCCGACGACGGCGCCGATGACGAGGACGTCACCTATTCCACCGGCACGGGCTTCTTCGTCAACGGCGATGGCTATCTCCTCACCAACGCCCATGTCGTGGAGGGCTGCGGGGCGGCCGAGGTCCGGCGCGACGGCGGCGTGCTGGAGCCGGCGACCATCGTGGCGCGGGACGAGGCGGGCGATCTCGCCCTTCTGAGGATCGAGGAGGACAATCTGCCCTTCGGCGCCTTCCGCGGCGCGCCGCCGATCCGCCTCGGCGACACCGTCGTGGTGTTCGGCTATCCCCTGACCGACTACCTGTCGAAGACCGGCAACCTCGCCACCGGCCTTGTCGCCTCGCTGGCCGGCGCCGGCGACGACGAAACGCAGATGCAGATCTCGGCGCCGGTGCAGAGCGGCAACAGCGGCGGCGCGGTGGTCGACCAGTCGGGCCGCATCGTCGGCATCGTCGTCGCCAAGTCCAACATCCAGAGCTATGAGGACGACGACGACATCGAGGTGATCCAGAACGTCAATTTCGCCATCAAGGCCGGCGAGGCGCGGGATTTCCTCGACGCGCACAAGGTCCGCTACGCCGTGGAGCCGCCGGGCGAGGAAATGAAGACGCCCGACGTGGCCGAGATCGCCCGCAAGTTCAGCGCCCAGGTGGTGTGCGAGGTGAGGAAGTGACCGCGTCGCCGCGTCTGTCGGCTCGGCTGCGTGTGCTTCCAGGGTTGGCGTCATCGCCGAGGGTGAGAACATGACGCCATCTCCGGTTCCCGCCGCTCTCGCCCACGTCCGCGACCGGTCGCAGGGCGGACCGCTGCCCGGGCCTGCGATTGTCACCATCAACTTCCACCCGGATGCGCTCCACGATGGGCGGTGGGTGCTCGAGGCGCTGGCGGAGGAGGGCGTCTATCGCTCGCAGTTCGAGACCGGCATCAGCAACGGCGGGCTGACGGCTCATCCGGGCGGCGAGCGCTGGCTGTGGGAGCAGGATATTTTCGGCGGCGCCTATGATGGGGGTCGCCCCGACGATGCGGCCGAAATACGGGGCGCTCAACTACCTTCAGCGGGCCGTGGGCGGCTCGCCGCGCTTCGGCTCGGCCCACCTGAGGCTGCGGCCTCATGTGCTGGAGCGGACCACCTTCTGCTACCCCGACAGCTGCTACAGCCCCGCCCACTTCGGCGTTGCCGACCGCATGGGGCTGGTGGCGCTGGCCGACGAGCGGCGGGCGTCGACGGACGTGCTCGACGACTATGTCGAGGCGCATGTCCACGGGCCGCTCACCCTCGGCGAGGACGTCGAGGCGCTGGTACTCGACGCCAGCTATCGCGGCACGGAGATCGAGGCCGTCGCCGAAACGCTCGCCTGCCCGGTGGAGTGGCACCCCGGTTTCCGCCTGCCGGCGGCGCGCCTGGCCGACTGCGTCGCCTATCGCGGCCAGGAATTCGCCGACCTCGCGGCGGCGCTGATGACCGACGGCGTCCTGACCCCACGCGACATCGGCCTCGCCCGTCGCGACGGCCGCGCCGACTGGCAGTCGCTGAAGCGCGTCTGGCATTGCGTGGCGCGGTTCGGCGGCTTGCTGGCGGAGTAGGGGATCCGAACCCTTCCCAACTAGCTGCTACCTCTTCTTGAGGCGGCAGTATGCCCGATCTTTCTGGACCTTGGTGACATGAGCATTATCTGAAGGGGGATATACACTAAAAGAAAGCCTCAAGGACCGCTCTGCCGAGTTGTGCGGCAAGGACAGGTGGTACTGCGTTTCCGACTTGTGTGAACTGTCTCGCCGTTGGCCCCACGAAAACATACTCGTCCGGGAATGTCTGCAGACGGGCACATTCTCTTACGCTCAGTGTCCTCGGGATTTCGGGGGTGAAGATGCGAACGCCCGCCGCCCTTGGTTCCTCCAGCAATAACCGTTTTGGATGGCAATATGGGATTCAGGCGGTCGACTCTGCCGAGTTGATCCCGCTCACCATAATGAAGAGCCATGTAACGTGCGATGGATTCGGCTTTGTGATCTCTTGTCTCATGGTTTTTTACGTTGGGTTTTGGTGCCTCAAACAAGACGCTACCCGCGCCAAAAAGCTCTCCAACTCGAGGCTTTATGAATTTTCCGCCATTTCTGGTGCCAACGACAAATAGACGCAAACGCTGCTGGGGGACGCCGTGATGTGCCGCGTCAAGGATGAATGGCTCCTCAACAGTGTATCCAGCAGCAGAGACCTTCTCGATTGCTGCTGATAGTTGCTCCCCACCGTCTAGATCGCGCAAGCCTGGAACGTTTTCGATGACAAAAGCTTTTGGCTTGAACTCAATTACGACATTTAGGAAGTCAAACAATAAGTTTCCGTTCGTCGCGTGGAGAAATCCGGTACGCTTAAAATTATCGCCCCATTTCGCAAATCTCTGATTGGCGGCAATTGAAAAAGGCTGGCATGGGGGGCCTCCAACAAAAAGCCCTTCAAATGGTGCAGAAACTAGTCCAGATAGCGCATCAACAATGTCCTCGAACTTTGAAACGTCCCCGCTATGAGTTGGCGGGCCAAAAATGTTCCATTGAGGACGGTTAGTCCGAAGTGTCCGGCAGAACAGTTCGTTAAACTCGAAGGCTGCGACGTGCTTGTAGCCCGCCGCTTCTAGCCCCAAATCCATGCCACCACAGCCGGTAAAGAAGCTAACTACCGGTACACCTTTCGCTTGATGAAGGAACGAAGAAAGGTTTGGTGGCTTTTTACCTCTCCACTTCAATGAGTTAGAGATCTCATAAATCAAGTCGTCGTAGTCGAGCTGGTGTTTTGCCAGAATTTCGGGAAAAGTTGCCTTTTGCTGCAGGGCCTCAGCCAAGAGCTCGCGCTGCTTCGTCAATAAAGATGTGCGTCTAACTGGCGATGAATCAAGCATACTTTAACCCTGGGAACTCACTTTTTGCCTTTTCGTAGACGTGACGGGCTTCTGCTTCGTCGGTGAAATCTTTCCGCTTTATGCCCCTCAGATATCGTCCGTAATAGAGATGAACTGCTCGATGGCATGTAGGGCAGTTTGCCACCAAATCGTCGAGTCGCGTACCGAGCGTCCCAGTACGCGTTCCGGAGGATAATGGCAACAGATGGTGAACATCAAGGATTCGCTCTGTCCACGGGAATGACAAGTTCGTGTCCATCTGGCAGACATCGCAAACTGCGCCTGGGTGCCGGTCGAAAAAGGCAAAGCGGAGCTTCGGGTTGCGCTCTATTGTCAGGTGCGTTTTCTCGACTTTGCTCCCTTCCTCAAAGCCCGCCTCTGCGCTAAAGCCTATAATCGTGCTTGGGTAATCAAAGTTCAGCGGAGCTGTCAAAGGTAGCAGCAAGGCTGCCCGTCGCCTGATCTCTGCTTCGCCGTCTTTCTCGTATGGCCCCGATACCGGTGCAAGACTTGTGAACATATCACTGGCATCTGCCTCAGAAAGCGCGACCTCAATTGTGTTCCCCGATGAGTGTAAGTACGAGACTTGCGCTAGAACTCTAAGACTCTCACGCGCTTGTCGCATTTCCCCAGTATATATTAGTTTCTCTTTCAATAAGACTGTAAATGCCGTTTCGTCCTCTTCGCCTGTGAAGTCCGATTTCGCATATGCGCTAATGATATCTTCTATTTGTGCTGTCGGGTTACCAGTTGCCGCCTTTGCAAGAAGGTACTTCAGGGCAAAAAGCAGCGGGAAACGGGGGGGCAAGTCGCTATCCCATCCTTCAAGCGCCGGCGACGGATCTGTGGTCGCGGAGGCAAGAAAATGCAGATACTCATCTGTTGTTACGATGCCGTCCCCGGCTAATAGTTCTGCTACTTTGGTTGGGCGAGCTACACCGTTTTCTATACTTACGATAAAGGAGACGCTGAACACGCGTCTGTAGTTTCTCCACGGTTTATATTGCGGAGTGTTGGGGAGGAATGAGAGGCCTGTTTGTGCGTATAGCTGCTGTGCTGTTGCTTCCTTTAGATCCTGCGTTAATGCGAACTTCGCAATTTTCTTCAGGATATCAAACTGGAAATAAGCAAGCCGCCCTTGATCCCAACGCCACATAGCTGCCTCTTCTGCTGTGTTGTCTAGGTATCGATCAGAATCGGCTTGAAGCACAAGGTGTTATTGTGGAGGAGCGGAGTGCCGACGTGGTGGGCTAAAAAAGAGGCTCATGTGCTGCGGTGCTAGTTCGCCTCGCCCCCGCCCCCGCCCCGCCTCCCTATCAGCCATCCAGCAGCGTGGTGCCGTAGGAGTTGTCGACGGCGCAGAGCCAGCGGCCGGCGTCCGACTTGCGGAAGACGTAGGTGGCGCGGCGGACGATGGGGTCGGGCTGGCCGTCGACGTCGAGCAGCGTTTCCATCAGCACCAGGGCGGTGTCGGCGCCTTCGATCACCTCCATGCGGCCTTGGCGGACCTTCATGGTGTTCTTGAAATGGGCGGCGATCGCCACGAAGGCCTTGCGGATGGCCGGCTTGCCGGTGGCGACCATGCCGGGCTTGATCACCAGCGCGGCGTCCTCGGCGTAGAAGTCCATCAGGGCGTCGAAATCCTCGGCGGTGATCGCCCGGTCGGCCGCTTCGATCAGCTGTTTCAGGTCGTGGTCGGACATGGTCGTCTTTCAGTTAGAGCATCATCCGACCGGAGTGAAACGAGGATCGACAAGATGATGCTTCAGAAACAAAGGTTTAGAGCGCCGATCTGATTCAGTCAGATCGAACAACGCTCTAAGACCCGGAGACGGCATGAAAAAACCCGCCTCGCGGGCGGGTTGCTTGCAAAGGACAAGTCTCTACGCCCACCGTTACTCGATGGTGCGAATAATCGACAGGGCGGGGGCGCGGCGGTTGTCCATGGGGGAGAGGTAGCACGGACCGGCGCCCGGCTCAATCCCGCGCGCCGAGCGCCAGCCGGCAGGCCAGCCCGGTGAACACCGTTGCCAGCAGATACTGCGGCAATCTCGGAAAGCGGCGCATGGCGGACAGGCGCGCCCGGATGTGGCCACCGAGCAGGATGACCGTGCCGTTCACCAGGAAGCCAATGGCGTTGAGCACGGTCGCCAGCAGGACCATTTGCAGGAGAACGGCGCCGCTGGCCGGGTCGACGAACTGCGGGAAGAGGGCCAGAACGAACAGCGCCATCTTCGGGTTGAGGAGGTTGGTGGCGAGCCCTTCGGCGAAGATCCGCCGGCTTGAGAGGCGCTTCAGCGCCGCCGACGGGGAGAAGGCGGAGCCTTGCGAGCGGAGGGTCTTGTAGGCGAGGAAGAGCAGATAGCCGCAGCCGGCCCAGCGAACGGCCTCGTAGGCGGCGGGCACGTTGACGAACAGCTGCGACAGCCCCAGCCCCGCCGCGATGGCATGGCAATAGGTGCCGACGGCTATGCCCGCATAGGTGAGGAAGCCGGCAGACCGCCCCTGGCTGACGCTGCGCGAGGCGATCAGCAGCATGTCGGGGCCGGGTGTCGCGGTCAGCACCAGCGAGGCGGCGGCAAAGAGCGTGAGTGTCGAGAGGTCCGGCATTGATCTTCCTTCTTGGAATGGAGCCGGAGTTCCCGTTTATCATCGCCGCGCCGGCTGGCAACCCGATTCTGATAATTTGCGGGAAAAATTCCGCTTTTTATGCTGGGCGCGCTTGGCTCAATCCGGCCGCGCGCCCGGCGTGCTTAACCCACGGCGCGGCGGCAGGCGGGGCTTTCCTTCCGGTCCCTGAGCGGACAGGCATGGGGTTGCTCGCCGATGGCGGCGAACAGGGAGGCGTCCTCGCCCAGGTCGGCGTTGGGCGTGGTCAGCAGCGTGTCGCCGTAGAACAGCGAGTTGGCGCCGGCTACCAGGCAAAGGATCTGCGCCTCGCGGTTGAGCGCCGAGCGGCCGGCCGACAGGCGCACCGTTGAGGCTGGCAGCACCAGGCGGGCGGTGGCCACCATGCGCACCAGTTCCAGCGGGTCGATGGGCGGCCGGTCGGCGAGCGGCGTGCCTTTGACCGGCACCAGCGCGTTGATCGGCACGCTTTCGGGGTGCGGAGCCATGGCCGAGAGCACGGCCAGCATCGAGGCGCGGTCGCGCACCGTTTCGCCCATGCCGATGATGCCGCCGCAGCAGAGGTCGATGCCGTAGGCGCGCACGGTGGCCAGCGTCGCCAGCCGGTCCTCGTAGGTGCGGGTGGTGACGATCTCGCCGTAGAACTCCGGGCTGGTGTCGAGGTTGTGGTTGTAGGCGGTGAGGCCGGCCGCCGCGAGGCGCTCGGCCTGATGCGGCTTCAGCATGCCCAGGGTGACGCAGGCCTCCATGCCCAGGGCGCGGACGCCCTTGACCATGTCGATGACGGCGTCGAACTCGGCCCCGTCGCGCACCTCGCGCCAGGCGGCGCCCATGCAGAAGCGCTCGGCGCCGGCCGCCTGCGCCTTCTCGGCCATGGCGATGACCTTCGCCGGGTCCATCAGCCGGTCCTTGGTCAGCGCCACCTCGCGGTGGTGGGCCGACTGCGGGCAGTAGCCGCAGTTTTCCGGGCAGCCGCCGGTCTTGATGGAGAGGAGGCTGGCCTTCTGCACGCGGTTGGGGTCGTGGTGCGCCCGGTGGACGGCGTTGGCCCGGCCGATCAGTTCCAGGAGCGGCAGCTCGTGCAGGGCGGCGATCTCGTCCACCGTCCAGTCGTGGCGGAGGGTTCCGTCGGCGGCGGTCACTGGCCGATCCCCCTGAAGCGGGCGATCAGGCCGGGCGCCAGCGCCGAGGCGGCGGCAACGAGGGCGATCTTGATCAGGTCGCCCGGCAGGAAGGGCGCAAGGCCAAGGGCGACCAGCCGCTCGGCCGGCACGTAGGCGGCGAGCCAGGCGAGGCCGAAGCCATAGATCGGCGCCAGCCCGGCCAGCATGGCCAGAAGCCGCCCCACCGGGCCGCGACCGGCCGCCAGCGCGCCGACCAGCCCGGAGGCGATCAGATAGCCGAGGAGATAGCCGCCGGTCGGCCCGACCATGTAGGCAAGGCCGATCCCGCGCTCGGGCGAGCCGGAAAAGACGGGCAGGCCGGCGGCGCCGGCGGCGAGATAGGCGAGGAAGATCGCCATGGCGCGGCGTGGGCCAAAGGCGACGGCAAAGGCCATGACGGCCATGGTGTGCAGCGTCATCGGCACCGGCCAGAAGGGGATCTGAACCTTGGCGGCCAGCGTCATCAGCGCCGCGCCGGCAACGACGGCCAGCGCCGTGCGGGTCATCCGGGCGCGGCGGTTTTCAGCGTGGCTTTCGATGCTGCTTTCGGGGCGGCTTACAGGGACATTGCTCACTCTGTCTCTCCTTCGACAAAATTATAGATAATTCTGAGAATCTATCGCTAAATGAGTCCACAGATATACGATCTTGGCAAGGGCCAAGCGCAAGGCGTCGGTGGAGTGGCGATGAGAGAGGCCGGAAAACCGGCTATTTCGGCCGTTTCTGGCCGATCGTCTGGACGTGCCGGGTGAGCACGGCGGCGGCCAGATCGGCCTGTCCGGCCCTGAGGGCGTCGAGAATGGCGCGGTGGTCGCGGTCGGTGGGGGCTTCCCACTCGGCCCGCCAGCCGGAGAACAGGAAGCGGGAGCTGGCGACCTGAAGGTCGTCGATGGCCTTGAGAAGGCGCGGCATGCCGCAGGGCGTCAGGATGATGCGGTGAAAGGTGCGGTTGGCCTCTTCCCAGGCGTAAACGTCAGGCGCCCGGTCGCCGGCCCGGTTGGCCTCTTCCGCCTTGTCGAGAATGGCTTTCGTCATATGCGGGAAGGCGTTGCGCAGCGCCAGCGCCTCCAGCGCCGCCCGCATCTCGGCCACCTCGCGCACCTCTTCCAGCGTGAAACCGGCGACGCGCACGCCCCGGCGCGGCTCGCTCACCACCAGCCCCTGCGACTCCAGAAGGCGGAAGGCCTCGCGCACCGGCACGTGGCTGGCCCCGAACTCCTCGGCCACATGGTCCTGCCGAAGGCGGCTCCCAGCCTCGATCGCCCCGGAAATGATCCGGTCGGCCAGCGTCTTGCTGATCCGCGTGGAGATGGTGTCCGATTTCGCCGTGCTCATGAATTATAGATAATTGAGGGGCGGGGACGTGTCGAGGGGGAGGCTGGGTGCGGTCGAAGGTTGGGGTGGTGGTTTGTCGACTCGACGGAAAGTTACTAGAACAGACACGAGGCATCGTGCCACCTTTGCCGGGTTGGTCCCGGACCGAAAACATCAGGAAAAACAGTCGCAATGGCAGCGGATCACTTGCTCGACCTACAGGATTTCGAGTCGAGCCTCTGGAAGATAGCCGACACGCTTCGAGCCAACTCCAATCTGGCGTCCAACGAGTATTTCATGCCCATCATGGGGCTGATTTTCCTGCGCCATGCCACGAACCGGTTCTATGAGGCGCAAGCCGCCATCGAGGCCGACAGGAAGGCCGGCAAGATGCCGGATCGGCCGCTGGTGGACGCCGATTTCACCCGCCGGCACGCCCTCAACCTGCCGGAGGCCGCGCGCTTCGATGTGATTCTGAAGGCGCCGAAGGATGGCAATCTGGGCGCGGCGCTGACGGCGGCGATGGAGGCGATCGAGAAGGCTTTCCCGCCGCTTGCCGGACAGTTGCCGCGAGACTACGGTCGCTTCGAGGGCAGCGTCCTCGAAGACATGATGAAGATGTTCGACACCGAAGGCCTCAGGACGGCGTCCGGTGATGTGTTCGGGCGGATCTACGAGTATTTCCTCGCCGAGTTTTCCAAGCAGGGCGCCCATGACGGCGGTGAGTTCTTCACGCCGCCGTCGATCGTGCAGACCATCGTCAACGTCATCGAGCCGGACCATGGCACCATCCTCGATCCGGCCTGCGGCTCGGGTGGCATGTTTGTGCAGTCGAGCCATTTCATCGAGGATGCCGGCCAGGACACGATGAAGCGCGTGACTTTCTACGGCCACGAGAAGAACGAGACCACCGCCCGACTGGCGCAGATCAATCTGGCGGTGCACGGCCTGCAAGGCTCGATCCGCGCCGGCAACGAAGCCATCACCTACTACAAGGACCCGCACGAACTGGTCGGCAAGTGCGACTTCGTGATGGCCAACCCGCCGTTCAACGTCGACGAGGTGGACGCGGAGAAGGTCAAGGGCGACAAGCGCCTGCCGTTTGGCCTGCCGGGCGTCAACAAGGCCAAGAAGGTTTCCAACGCCAACTATCTCTGGATGTCCTATTTCTACAGCTACCTGAAGGACACGGGGCGAGCCGGCGTGGTGATGTCCTCGCAGGCCTCGAGCGCCGGGCGCGACGAGGCGGTGGTCAGGCGCAAGTTGATCGAGACCGGTGCCGTCGACGTGATGATCGATATTCGCGGCAACTTCTTCTACACGCGCACGGTGCCCTGCCAGCTGTGGTTCTTCGACCGGCCAAGGAGACGGACGAAGCGCGGCGCGACCATGTGCTGATGCTCGATGCGCGGCAGATTTTCCGCAAGGTGTCGCGCTCGGTTTGCGACTTTTCGCCCGAGCAGCAGAAGAACATCGCCGCCATCGTCTGGCTTTATCGCGGGCAGAGCGAGCGCTTCCTGAAGCTGGTGGAAAGCTATCTGGCCGAAGCCGTCGAGCTGGGCGCCAAGGCGCAAGAGCCGCTGGCGGCCTACGAGGAAGCGCTGGGCAAGCTCGCCGATCTGATCACGCCTTTCGCGACGGCGAAGCGCAAGGACGCCCCGCTGGCCGGGCCGTGGGATGAACTGACCAGCGCCCAGGCGACGTTGGGGGCGGATATCGAAGCCTTCGGCCGGGAGGTGGCGGAACAGGCCAAGGCCTGGGAAGCAGCCGGCCGGGACAGCGTGGGGCTCAACGCCGCGCGGGGAGCGCTGCATGCTCTGGCCGATGGGTGCCGCGACCTCACCAAGCAGATCGACCTGACCTTGAAGCTGTCGGGGAGGGTGATCGACATTGCCGTGAAGGAACTCTCGGCGCGCGACGCGGCCAACTGGCCGAACGCCGAGGTCAACCGGGGCCGCAAGGCGCTGGACGAGGCGCGGGCAAAGGCGGTCGAGGCGCTGCGGCTGGCCCGCTATTTCGTGAAGCAGGCCGACTGGCTTCAGGAGCGCTTCCCCGGTGCGGTGCTGCGCGATGTTGAGGGGCTGGTGAAGTGCGTCGATCGAGCCACCATCGAAGCGCATGATTGGAGCCTGACGCCAGGCCGCTATGTCGGGGTGGCACCGGAAGAGGCGGACGAGGATTTCGACTTTGAGGAGGCGCTCCGTGCCATCCACATCGATCTGAAGGGATTGAACGAGGAGGCGGCGGAACTGGCGGCGCGCATTGCGAAGAACTTCGAGGAGTTGGGGGCGTGACCGCTTACTATCTCGGGGCAAAACATTGGAAGCCGTCTGAACTAAAGGATCTCGTATTTCTGCAGCGCGGCTTTGATATAACCAAAGACGAACAAGAAGAGGGCAGTGTCCCTGTTATTTCATCTTCGGGGATCAGCAGTTGGCACATTGAGTCCAGGGTTAAAGGACCCGGGGTTGTTATTGGGCGCAAGGGGACTCTTGGCACTGTCCATTATTCAGAATGTGACTTCTGGCCCCACGATACGACTCTGTGGGGTAAATCATTCAACGGTAATAGTCCAAAATTTGTTTATTATGCGCTTCAATGCTTGGGCTTAGAGCGCTTCAATGTGGGAGGCGCGAACCCAACCCTTAACAGAAATCATATTCATAGTCTTCCAATCTACCTTGCGGATCGACCGACGCAGGACAAGATTACTTCGATCCTCTCCGCCTACGACGACCTGATCGAGAACAACCGTCGGCGGATTGCACTGCTGGAGGACGCGGCGCGGATGCTCTACCGCGAGTGGTTCGTCTACTTTCGGTTTCCTGGCCATGAACACGTCAAGATCATCGATGGCCTGCCGGAGGGGTGGGAGCAGAGAACATTAAACGATACGGTGGAAAATGTGAAGGATGCGGTAAGACCTGCAGACTTCTCTGAAGGCGAGATCTATATCGGACTTGAGCATATTCCGCGTCGTTCTTTCACTCTTTGCGATTGGGAGCCGATTGACGGTCTTGAAAGTGGAAAGACCCGCTTTAGAGAGGGTGATATTCTTTTCTGCAAGATCAGACCGTATTTTCACAAAGTCGGTTTCACTATTTGTGATGGTCTTGCATCCTCTGACGCGTTGGTCTGGAGGGTCCGGGACAAGGAAGATTGGCCTGTCGTGGTGTGCGCGACTTCGAGCGATCATTTCGTTGCGGTTGCCTCCAAAACCGTTAGGGAGGGGTCCAAGATGCCGCGCGCCGACTGGACTGTTCTCAGAAAATACAATGTTCCAAAGCCTCCCGATGGCTTGCTCAATACGTTCAACGATATCGTTTTCCCGATAGCCGCACAGTGCAAGGCTCTGGCGCTTCAGAACCGCGCACTCTCCCAAGCCCACGACTTCCTCCTGCCGCGCCTGATGAGCGGGGAGATTGCCGTATGACCCTCAAGACGAAGGCGGCCTGACATGGCGGCGACGGGCATCAACAGCGAGGACCACCTAGTGCAGGCGACATTCGCCGCGCATCTGAAGGACAAGCTCGGTTGGGAGTCCGTTTATGCCTGGAACCAGGAGACCTTCGGGCCGGGCGGCACGCTGGGGCGCGAGGACACCACCGAAGCGGTGCTGACGCGCGATCTGCGGGCGGCGCTCGAACGTCTCAACCCGGATATGCCGCCGTCGGCCTTGGGTGACGCTCTCGCCGCCTTGACGCGGCAGGACTTCAGCCGCTCGCTGACCCAGCACAATCAGGACTTCGCGCGGCTGATCCGTAACGGCGTGCCGGTGTCCTGGCGGGACGCCAGCGGGCAGCAGCACGATGCTCGTGCCCGCGTCATCGATTTCGACAACGCGCCCGGTTCAAACCGCTTTCTCGCCGTGCGCGAGCTGAAGCTGACCGGCCTCAGGACGCCGACCTATAGCCGCCGCGCCGATCTCGTCTGCTTCGTCAACGGCCTGCCGCTGGTCTTCATCGAGCTGAAGGCGGTACACAAGAACATCCGCGCTGGCTTCGACGGCAATCTCAGCGACTACATGGACGAGAACGTTATCGCCCATGCCTTCCATCACAACGCTTTCCTGATCGTCTCCAACGGCGACAAGGCCAAGTATGGCTCGATCACCAGTGAGTGGGATCACTTTTGCGACTGGAAGCGGCAGGACGAGGCCGACAAGGGCAAGCTCGACGCCGAAGTGCTGCTCGACGGTATGCTGGCCCATGACCGGCTGCTCGATATCGTCGAGAACTTCATCCTGTTCGACGAGGGCAAACCGGGCAAGACCCGCAAGGTGGTGGCGCGCAACCATCAGGTGCTCGGCGTCAACCGCGCCGTGGCGTCTGTGGCCCAACAGGAAGACCTGAAGCGCGCGTTTCCGCCGGAAGAGCGGCTTCGGCACCGCGTCGTCGAACTGCCGCTGGAAAAGCGCGGCGTCGCCGACCGGAAGCGAGCGGCCAAGGCGGCGGAAGCTGGGGTACCGGCGCTGCCGTCCTTCATTCCGGAAGGGCCGATCGGCCTCATCGAGCGGGCGCATCCGGATCTCGGGCGGCTCGGCGTGTTCTGGCACACGCAGGGCAGCGGCAAGAGCTACTCCATGGCCTTCTTTGCCGAAAAGGTGCGCCGCAAGGTGCCTGGCAACTTCACCTTCCTGCTGATGACCGACCGGCAGGATCTCGACGGCCAGCTTTACAAGACCTTCGTCGGCTGCGGCATCGTCGAGAAGGACACGCCGCGCGCCGGCTCGGGCGCCGATCTCGAACGGCTGCTGAAGGAAAACCACCGCTACGTCTTCAGCCTGATCCACAAGTTCAATCAGGATGTCAGTCCAAAGCGGCCCTATAGCGAGCGCGACGACATTATCGTCATCTCCGATGAGGCGCACCGGACGCAGGCAGGGCGGCTGGCCCGCAACATGCGCGTGGCGCTGCCCAACGCCGCCTTTATCGGCTTCACCGGCACGCCGCTGTTCAAGCAGGACCAGATCACCAGGCGCATCTTCGGCGATTACGTCTCGCAGTATAACTTCAAGCGCTCGGAGGAGGACGGCGCGACCGTCAAGCTCGTCTACGAGAACCGGGGCGAGAAGCTCGGGCTGACCCATATCGATCTTAACGAGCGGATGGCCGAGAAGATCGAACAGGCCGATCTCGATCCGGACCAGATGGCGCTGCTCGACAAGCTCCTGGGCAAGGACTACGAGGTGATCACCGCCGACGAGCGGCTCGACAAGATCGCGGCCGACTTCGTCGAGCACTGCGCGACGCGCTGGGAATCCGGCAAGTCGCTGTTCGTCTGCATCGACAAGATCACCTGCGCGCGCATGCTCCAGCGCATCGAGCCGCTGTGGAAGGCCAAGGCGGCGGAGGTGTGGGCCGCATTCGAGGCGAAGCGGGCGGAAGCGGCGGCGACCGGCAACAAGGTCGCCCGCGCGGCCCTTGTCGACCAAGCGACCAAGCTTGAGAAGCAGGCGCGCTGGCTCGACGAGACCATCGTCGAGATCATCATCAGCGAAGCGCAGAACGAGGTCAAAGACTTCAAGAAGTGGGGCTTCGACATCATCCCGCATCGGGCGCTGATGAAGAAGGGCTTCGAGGCGGAGGATAACAAGCGCATTGATGTGGAGACGGCGTTCAAGGACCCCAAGCATCCCTTCCGCGTGGCCATCGTCTGCGCCATGTGGCTGACAGGCTTCGATGTGGAATGCCTTTCGACGCTCTACATCGACAAGCCGATGAAGGCGCACACGCTGATGCAGGCCATCGCGCGGGCGAACCGCGTCTATCCCGGCAAGGATCACGGCCTGATCGTCGACTACAACGGCATGCTGGCAAGCCTCAGGGCTGCGCTGGCCCAATACGCGTTGGGTGACGATGGGACCGGCAACGAGGAGGTCATCGCGCCCATCGAGGAGAGGGTGCAGGCGCTTCTGGAGGCGATCGAGGCAACCGAGGCGCATCTGCGAGCGCTTGGCTTCAATCCGGCGTCGCTTCTGGGCGCCACTGGTTTCACGCGGATCAAGGGGATCGCCGACGCTGTCGAGGCGGTCTACACCAGCGATGAAACCAAGCGGCGCTTCGAGATCATGGCGCGCGAGGTGTTCAACCGCTTCAAGGCGCTGTTGGTGGAGCCGACCGCCTGGGACTATGCCGAACGGCACGACAATATCGAGGCGATCTACAAGAAGCTTACCGAGCGGCGCGATACGGCCGACGTGACGGAGCTGCTGAAGGCGCTGCACCGGATCGTCAACGAGGCGATCACCACTGAGGAACTGGGCGAAGACCAGGCCGAGGGGCTGACGTTCGACCTCAGCAAGATCGATCTCGAGAAGCTGCGCGACGAGTTCGCCAAGGTGCCGCGCAAGGCGACGACGCTTCAGGACATCCGCGATGTCATCGAACGCAAGCTGGCGGAGATGCTGGCCCGCAATCCCATGCGGATGAACTACGAGCTGCAATACGAGGACATCATAGCCGCCTACAACAGCGAGAAGGACCGGGTGACGATCGAAGAGACGTTCCGGCGCTTGGCTGAACTGGTGCAGAACCTCGATGAGGAGCAGACGCGGGCCGCGCGTGAGAACCTGTCGGACGATGAGCTGGCCATGTTCGATCTGCTCAAGCGCGACGACCTGAGCAAGGCCGATCGGGAGCGCGTCAAGCAGGCCAGCCGCGAGATGCTGGCGGAGATCAAAGAGCGCCTCGCCGAACTCGACCATTTCTGGGAGAAGGAGCAGACCAAGGGCGAGGTCGAGGCTTTCATCCTCGACGAAGTCTACCTCAAGCTTCCCTCTCCGCCATTTACGCCAGACGAGAAGAAGTTGGTGGCCGACAGCGTCTACGCCCACGTCTGGCAGCAAGCCATGCGAGGCGGGTTTGCGGGAGCGGCCGCTTAGTCGCTCCCGCTCTCCGCTCACGCCCCGTCGATGCGGATGTAGTCGGCCACGAACTGGAACGGCTTTTCCTTGCTGGCCTTGGTCAGGCGGATGTGGACGCCGTATTGGCTGAGGACTTTGGAGAGGTCGACGGTCTGGTCGACTTCGAACAGGTTGTCCTTGTGCGGGCGCGCCCAGTCCTTCACCAGCGCCAGCGCGCGGGCCTTGGCGGCGTTGGCGTCTTCGGCGACGATCAGCACGTTGCGGTGCAGCTCGGTGAACTCGGCCGGGTCGTAGCCGCCGAGGTTGACGAAGAACAGGCGGTCGGTCGTCGCTTCGGGCGCGTCGGTGGTCAGCGTGACGTCATGGCCGTCGGCCTGTTCGACGGCGCCCCAGCAGTCGACATGCAGCTTGGCCTGATCGCCCCACCACTGCGCCCGGAGGTCGGCGTAGCAATCCTCCGGCGTGTCGCCGACCGAAAAGCGGATGTCGTGCAGCTCGACGTTCGAGTTGCGGAAGTTTCCGCCCAGCTGGAACATGAAGAGTTTCAACGCAATCTCCCTGGGATGATGATGGGCTCGGTATCACCCCAGGGGTTGCCAACTGGTGTCAGCAGAGGCGGGCAGCCGCGCCTCAATCGCAGGCAAACGCCGTCTGTCCCAGGTCGGTCAGGCGCTTGAACACGTCGTCGCCGGCAGCGTTCAGCGTCACGAGGTGGGCGATGGCGTCCTTGGCGCGGCCGGCTTCGAACAGCTTCAGGGTCTCGGCCGCCTCCTGGTGGACGCGGGCATGCGGGCCTTCGATGGCGCGGAACTCGGCCGTGCCCTTGATCTTGGGGTCGGTCACCTTGTCGTACCAGAGGCCGAGGCGGCAGCAGTGGTGGTCGGGCAGCTTGGCGCTTTGCAGGCTGTCGTAGCCGAGCAGCGTGTCGATCACCTTCTTCTTGAACAGCACGTGGTCGATCTTGGCGATTTCCAGGAGCAGCGCCGGGTTGGTGGCGTCGGTGAACAGGCGGCTCGATTCCTCGGTGTTGCGCTTGTTGCTGGCCTCGATCTTGTCGGCCATCTGCTTCAGGAGATCCTGGTTGTGCTTGGCGAGGAAGGCGGCGGCGTCGACGGCGGTGGCGATCTCGGCGCTGGCGGCCTGCTGTTCCTCCAGCACGGCGGCGATGGAATCGATGCGCGTCAGCACCGCGCCGACGCGGTCGCCGATGACGCCCATGGAGGTCGACACCTCGTCGATCACCGTTTCGCCGGAGCCGACGGCGGTGTTGGTGTGGCCCATGGCCGCCGTCATGCCCTCGATGACGTGGCGCATGCTTTCGATGCGGGTGTTGATGTTCTCGGTGGCGTTGGCGGTCTGGTTGGCCAGCACCTTCACCTCGGAGGCGACGACGGCGAAGCCCTTGCCGGCCTCGCCGGCCCGCGCTGCCTCGATGGTGGCGTTGAGCGCCAGGAGGTTGGTCTGGCTGGCGATGGTGTCGATGACGCTCAGCGTCTCGGCGATCTGGTCGAAGGCCGCTTCCAGCTCGGTGACCTTGGTCCGGGTGTCCATCGTGGTGGCGCTGATGTTGCCCATGGCGCCGCGCAGTTTCTCCACCGCGTTGGCGGACTGGACGGCGGCGTCTGAGGCGTTGCGCGATTCACTCAGCGCCTCGTGGCTGGCGCGGGAGATCTCGCCGATGGAGGCGACCATCTCGGCGGTGGAGCTGGCCATGGCCTGCGAGGACTTGGTCAGGTCGTCCATGTTGTAGGACAGGCCCGACAGCTCCACGGCGATGGCGTTGACGTCGGAAATGGTGGTGGCGAGGCGACCGATGGTGTTGCGCGTGTAGCAGCCCTCCAGGGCCTCGGTCTCGGCGCGGCGGGCGCGCTCGGCCTCGGCACGCTCCAGCGCCTTGGTCACGCGGGCGTAGGCGAGGCAGAGCTCGGAGGCGGCGCTCGCCCGGCCGAAGGACAGGGCGGAGCGACGCATCAGCGCGGGCAGGGCGGCGGCCATGTGCGCTTCCACGGCGGCGGCAAGGGCGACGGGGTCGGCGCCCCCGGCGATCAGGCTGGCGATGCGGCCGTCCGGCTCCTTGGCCTCGAACAGACCGGCCACGGCGGCGGCGAGATCGGACGCTGCTGCCGGTCGCCCTGCGGGCGGATGGGAAGGGGCCATGATGGCCGAAGCGGAGGTGGACGACATGTGGAATCTCCAAATAGTTCCGGAAATTCTGCTGGCGAAAGCGTTAACGGAGGGTGGAGGAGATCATAGTCGGTTAAACATATTTCATAGGCAAAACGGCTTGTTATTATGGGCTTGTAGGTCATGTTATTCTCAATGATGCCGGTGCGCGCGGC
>CAXXNH010000032.1:5000-356418 GCA_963665435.2 uncultured Pleomorphomonas sp.
GGCCCACCCTCCAAGCCTAAGTACTCCTCAGCGACCGATAGCGAACCAGTACCGTGAGGGAAAGGTGAAAAGTACCCCGACAAGGGGGGTGAAATAGAACCTGAAACCGGATGCCTACAAACAGTCGGAGGCTGCAATGCTGACGGCGTACCTTTTGTATAATGGGTCAGCGACTTAGTCTGTCGAGCGAGCTTAAGCCGTTAGGTGTAGGCGCAGCGAAAGCGAGTCTGAACAGGGCGTTCAGTTCGACGGATTAGACCCGAAACGAGGTGATCTAGTCATGAGCAGGTTGAAGGTGCGGTAACACGCACTGGAGGACCGAACCCACGCCTGTTGAAAAAGTCGGGGATGACTTGTGACTAGGGGTGAAAGGCCAATCAAACCTCGAAATAGCTGGTTCTCCGCGAAATCTATTTAGGTAGAGCGTCGGATGAATACCTCGGGGGGTAGAGCACTGCATAGGCAAGGGGGTCCTACAGACTTACCGATCTTAAGCAAACTCCGAATACCCGAGAGTACTATCCGGCAGACACACGGCGGGTGCTAACGTCCGTCGTGAAGAGGGAAACAACCCTGACCATCAGTTAAGGTCCCGAAGTCACGGCTAAGTGTGAAACGATGTGGGAATCCCAAAACAACCAGGATGTTGGCTTAGAAGCAGCCATCATTTAAAGAAAGCGTAACAGCTCACTGGTCTAGATAAGGGTTCCTGCGCGGACAATGTAACGGGGCTCAAGCCGTGCACCGAAACTATGGGTGTGTCCTTGTGGCACGCGGTAGCGGAGCGTTCCGTAGGCCTGTGAAGGAGGATCTGTGAGGACCTCTGGAGGTATCGGAAGTGAGAATGCTGACATGAGTAACGCTAAGGGTGTGAGAATCACCCTCGCCGAAAGTCCAAGGGTTCCTGCGTAAAGCTAGTCTTCGCAGGGTTAGCCGGTCCCTAAGGCGAGGCCGAAAGGCGTAGTCGATGGGAATGAGGTAAATATTCCTCAGCCAGCAGGTGGTGACGGATGTGAAGGATCGTAAGTCCTTATCGGATTGGACTTGCGGTCTCAGCGTTCCAGGAAATAGCCCCTGCATCAGACCGTACCCGAAACCGACACAGGTGGACTGGTAGAGTATACCAAGGCGTTGAGCGAATTGTGCTGAAGGAACTCGGCAAATTGCCTCCGTAACTTCGGGAGAAGGAGGCCCCGGTGATGGGCAACCATGATCGGGGGGCACAGACTAGGGGGTGGCGACTGTTTAACAAAAACACAGGGCTCTGCGAAGCCGCTAAGGCGACGTATAGGGTCTGACGCCTGCCCGGTGCCGGAAGGTTAAGAGGAGGGGTGCAAGCTCCGAATTGAAGCCCCGGTAAACGGCGGCCGTAACTATAACGGTCCTAAGGTAGCGAAATTCCTTGTCGGGTAAGTTCCGACCTGCACGAATGGCGTAACGACTTCCCCGCTGTCTCCAGCACAGGCTCAGTGAAATTGAATTCCCCGTGAAGATGCGGGGTTCCTGCGGTCAGACGGAAAGACCCCGTGCACCTTTACTATAGCTTCACACTGGCATTCGTGTCGGCATGTGTAGGATAGGTGGTAGGCTATGAAGTTTGGGCGCCAGCTCAGATGGAGCCATCCTTGAAATACCACCCTTATCGTCATGACTGTCTAACCGCGGCCCGTCATCCGGGTCCGGGACAGTGTGTGGTGGGTAGTTTGACTGGGGCGGTCGCCTCCCAAAGAGTAACGGAGGCGCGCGAAGGTAGGCTCAGAACGGTCGGAAATCGTTCGACGAGTGCAATGGCATAAGCCTGCCTGACTGCGAGACTGACACGTCGAGCAGAGTCGAAAGACGGCCATAGTGATCCGGTGGTCCCTCGTGGACGGGCCATCGCTCAACGGATAAAAGGTACGCCGGGGATAACAGGCTGATGATGCCCAAGAGTCCATATCGACGGCATCGTTTGGCACCTCGATGTCGACTCATCACATCCTGGGGCTGGAGAAGGTCCCAAGGGTTCGGCTGTTCGCCGATTAAAGTGGTACGTGAGTTGGGTTCAGAACGTCGTGAGACAGTTCGGTCCCTATCTGCCGTGGGTGTAGGAGTATTGAGAGGATCTGTCCCTAGTACGAGAGGACCGGGATGGACATACCTCTGGTGGACCTGTTGTGGCGCCAGCCGCATTGCAGGGTAGCTACGTATGGACTCGATAACCGCTGAAGGCATCTAAGCGGGAAACGAACCTCAAAACCAGTGCTCCCTATCAGAGCCGTGGTAGACCACCACGTCGATAGGCCGGGTGTGGAAGCGCAGCAATGCGTGAAGCTTACCGGTACTAATAGCTCGATCGGCTTCATCGCTCTCATTATCCCTGTCCATCCATCAGGATGTACAAGACACAACATCACGATCCGGCCCATAAAGCCGCCAAAGACCAATCTCTTCGCTCAGCTCTCCCCAAAAGGGAGACCCGAGCTCTTGCCCTTCGCCGGCCTGGTGGTCATGGCGGGGAGAAATGCACCCGATCCCATCCCGAACTCGGCCGTGAAACTCCCCAGCGCCAATGGTACTCCGTCTTAAGACGCGGGAGAGTAGGTCGCTGCCAGGCCTGCAAAGGACAAGAATATAAGACACAAATCAACACGACAAACTCTTCACACAAACAACAACAAACACAAAACAGCCCTCCGAGAGAAATCTCCGGAGGGCTGTTTGCGTTCTTCATCATACACTAAGAAGAACCGAATTGATCGCGTAGAGCCGCAAGGGCCGCAGGAATGCTCGATCAGCAAGGGCGGGCCCGATAAACGTCCGAAAATGCGCGGAAATCTGGCAGAGCAACAGCGCCGAACCTTGTCATCACCTCAAGGTGAAGCAAGGTGTTACGTGTTTTGACGGAACCGACCGCCCCGCCCAACGTTTCCTTCACGGTTCCCAAAAACCGAAGCATCAACGGGACGCGAAGGGAGACTGTCATGAGTTCCACCACCGACAAGATCAAGGGTCACACCAACGAGGTCGTCGGCAAGGCCAAGCGGGCTGCCGGCGAGGCGCTCGATGATCCCGAGCTGAAGGTCGAAGGCGACGTTCAGGAGGCCAAGGGTGACGCCCAGAAGGCCGTCGGCAAGGGCAAGGAGGCCCTCAAGGACCTGATCGACAAGGCCTGACCGGCCTTGCCCAGCGGTTCCAAGACGCTGCCGGTCCAAGTGGAGCGGCGGCGTCTTTTTTGATCAACATCCGGGCGCAAGGTGGCGCTCCTCTCCCCGAGGCTGCAAATGGTCCAGAGAACGCTGTTGCAGGCATTTCATTGGTATACCCCCGGCGAAGGCCATCTCTGGCCTTTTCTCGAAGAGACGGCGGCGTCCCTCGCCGAAATGGGCATTACCGATGTCTGGCTGCCGCCCGTCTACAAGGGCGCCATGGGCAGTCAATCCGTCGGTTACGACGTCTACGATCTCTTCGATCTCGGTGAGTTCGACCAGAAGGGCGGCACGGCCACAAAGTATGGTGATCGGGCTTCTCTGGAACGCACCGTTCACGCCCTTGAGGCAAAGGGCATCGGCGTCATCTACGACGTGGTGTTCAATCACAAGATGGGCGCCGACGAAGCCGAGACGGTCCGGGTGCATCGCGTCAATCCTGACAACCGCGAAGAAATCGATCCCGCGACTTTCGAGGCCACCGTCCTTACGCGCTTCACCTTTCCTGGACGGCAGGGACGCTACTCGGAGTTCATTTGGGATGCCAAGTGTTTCAGTGGAGTCGATCGCATCGAGGATCCGGAAGAAGACGGCGTCTTCAAGCTCGTCAATGAACATGGCGACGGCTGGAACGTCGAGGTCGATGAGGAGTTCGGCAACTTCGACTACCTGATGGGGTCGGACGTAGAGTTTCGCAACAAGGCCGTCTACGAAGAGCTGAAGCACTGGGGGCGCTGGCTGATGGGGGAGCTGCCCTGCGCGGGCTTTCGCCTTGATGCCGTAAAGCATATCCCCGCCTGGTTTTTCCGGGACTGGATCGACTCCATGCGCGAGAGCGCCGGCAAGGATCTGTTCGTTGTCGCCGAGTACTGGCACGCGGATCTGGAGGCGCTTCGCGCCTATCTTGATCTCGTCGATCGCCAGTTGATGCTGTTCGACGTGGCGCTGCACTACAACTTCCACAATGCGTCGAGAGGTGGCTCGGATTACGATCTCCGCACCTTGTTCGACAATACGCTGGTCGGCACAATGCCTGAGCATGCCGTGACGCTTGTTGACAACCACGACACCCAGCCGTTGCAATCGCTGGAGGCTCCGGTGGAGCCTTGGTTCAAGCCGCTTGCTTACGCCCTTATTCTGCTCCGGGAGCAAGGTGTACCGTGTGTGTTCCACCCCGACCTTTACGGTGCGACCTATACCGACAAAGGCAGTGACGGCGAGGACCACGAGATCGAGATGCCAGCCATCGCCTGCCTCCCGCTCCTGACCAAAGCACGCCAGCGCTTCGCCCACGGCTCTCAGACCGATATGTTCGATAAGCCGGACTGCGTCGCCTTCGTTCGTCACGGGACACCGGAGGCTCCTGGCTGCGTCGTGGTGATGACAAACTCCACCGAGACCGCCAAGACCATCGACCTCGGCCGGGAGGCTGGGGGCGTCGCCTTTCGTGATTTCCTGGGACATCGCGACGAAGAGGTGACGACCGACGATGCCGGGTGTGCGAGCTTTCCGGTGAATGACCGAAGCGTCAGTGTCTGGGTACGATGCGATGCGCTAGGCTAGCCAACTGCGGTCTGCGTCGGATCCGATCCTCAAGGGAGGACAATGAAATGAGTCTCGAAACGCCCGCGCCGCGGCCGATGGGAAAAGTGTATGCGGCTTTTGCCGCTGTGACGCCGGTCGCCGCAGCTGCCGTCATTGGCAACTTCGCAACCTTGCCCAACATAGCCCCATGGTACGAAGGGCTCGTCAAGCCACCCTTCAATCCGCCCAACGGGGTCTTCGGCCCGGTTTGGACCCTGCTCTATGTCCTCATGGCCTGGGCGTTTTATCGGGTCTTGACAGCCCATCCAGGTACGCCGCGGCGCCGGGCGATCATTCTGTTTCTTGTCCAAATCGCCCTCAACGCAGCATGGTCCGTCGCCTTCTTCGGCCTCCATTCCCCATCGGCGGGCCTCGTGGTGATTCTTTTGCTGGTCGGGGCGATCGTAGCGGCGATCCGCGCCTTTCTGGCAGTCGACCGGGTCGCCGGCGGAGCCCTTGTTCCGTATCTCGGATGGGTCTCGTTCGCGACGGTTCTCAACGTGTCGATCTGGTGGCTGAACTGACCGAGAGGATCGGCCTGCAGTTCTCGGAACCGGACAAAACAAAAAGGCCGCCAAAAGGCGGCCACTTTGCAAGTCCATGACTTCTCTTCTGAAAATGGAGCGGGCGATGGGATTCGAACCCACGACCCTAACCTTGGCAAGGTTATGCTCTACCCCTGAGCTACACCCGCGCTCCGCTTTTCAGCGTGCTCCGTCGCCGGAGCGAGGCGGTATATCGCCCAAGTCGGCGGCGAATGCAACAGCCTTTTTCGACTTTTTTTGTCAGGCGCGCTTTTTTGCCGGGAAAAGGAAGCCTGTCACGCGCCAAGGCCCGGATTTTTCAACGATTTTGGCTTGCGCGATCCATGGGTTACCTGAAATATCGAAAGGTCCTGGGACACTTGCCCGTCCGTAACGAGGTTGCTATGGCTGCGACGCGCGCAGATCTGTTCGCCTTACTCGACCGTCTGGGAATCTCCCATCGGACGATCGAGCACCCACCGCTTCCGACCGTCGAGGCGGCGATGGCCATCTGGGGCGGCATGAGCGGCGGGTTCGCCAAGAACCTGTTCGTCAAGGACAAGAAGAGCCGGCTCTTCCTGATCACGCTCAGGAAGGACGCCTCGCTCGATCTCAAGCATGTCCAGGCCGTGATCGGCGCTTCGGGGCGAGTGTCGTTCTGCTCGGCCGACCAGCTGATGGAGCATTTGGGCATTCTGCCCGGTTCGGTCACGCCGCTCGGCGTTCTCAACGATACCGCCGGCGCAGTAACGGTGGTCCTGGAAAGGGCGTTGCTGGAGCTCGATCCAGTCCATGTTCATCCGCTCGAGAATACTGCGACCACGGCGCTGTCGGCCGAAGGGCTGGTCTCCTTTCTTCGTGCGACCGGCCACGAGCCGTTGATTGTCGACCTGCCGCTTGTCGCTTGAAACGGCGGCGACTGTTAAACTTGGTCTTGCCGCCCTATATAGGGCGGACGAATTCCCCTTTGCCGCCTCCTCCTCTGGGGGATCGGCGCCCAGCAGTCGAGTGAGAAGATGAGCAGCCCGACCTTCACCTTTGGCAACGGCTTTGCCCCCTCTGACGCCGCTCCGGCCCCGGCGGCCAACGACGTGATCGAGACGACGACCCGAGATTTTGCTCGCGACGTGCTCGATGCCTCGAAGGACAAGCCGGTGCTGGTGGACTTCTGGGCGGAGTGGTGCGGTCCCTGCAAGCAGCTGACGCCGATCATCGAAAAAGTGGTGCACGACGCCAAGGGCAAGGTGCGCCTCGTCAAGATGAACATCGACGATCATCCCGAGGTGGCGGGGCAGCTGGGGATCCAGTCGATTCCGGCTGTCATCGCCTTCGTCAAGGGGCGTGCCGTTGACGGCTTCATGGGCGCCCAGCCCGAGAGCCAGGTTCGGCAGTTCATCGAGCGCGTCGCCGGGCCGATGGGGCCGACGGAGCAGGAAAAGCTCATTGCCGCCGGCCAGGAAGCCCTGGCTGAGGGTAACTCGCAGGTTGCCGCCGATGCCTTTCTCGCCGTGCTCGACATGGACCCCGAGTCGCTTGTCGCCATCGCCGGTCTCGTCCGGGCACTGACGGCGGCCGGGCAGCTCGAGGATGCGCGCACCGTGCTTGCCCGCGTACCCGATCTGAAATCTGGCGATGCGGCCATCGCTGGCGCGCGCGCCGAGCTGGAGTTGGCCGAGCGGGCTGCCAGCGTGGGCGATACCGATGCTCTCGCGGCCGCCGTGGCAGCCAATCCTGCCGACCACCAAGCCCGGTTCGAGCTGGCCGAGGCGCTGGCTGCCAAGGGCGATCGGCAGGCGGCTGTCGACCAGTTGATCGAGATCGTCCGGCGCGAGCGCACCTGGAACGAAGAAGCGGCGCGCAAGCAGCTGGTCAAGTTCTTCGAAGCCTGGGGCATGACCGACGCCATGACGCTCTACGGACGGCGCAAACTGTCCTCGGTTCTGTTCTCCTGATCAACGAAAGGCACTCGATGCAAGTCGGCAACGCAAGCTATGTCGGTTCCGCCGATCTTCCCGGCGAGCTGCCGCTCTTCCCTTTGAAGGGCGTGCTTCTGTTGCCGCGCGGCCTGCTGCCGCTCATCGTGTTCGAACCACGTTATCTCGCCATGGTCGACGCTGCGCTGGCCGGTGATCGACTGATCGGTATCATCCAGCCGCGCTTCGATGCCGACGAAAGCGTCGAGGAAGGCTCGGCGCCTCTCTGCGACGTTGGGACCGTTGGTCGAATCACGGCGATCGCCGAAACCGGTGATGGCCGCTATCAGGTGACGCTGACAGGCGTCTGCCGGTTTCACCTGACGGGTGAGGCTCCGGCTGATCTACCCTATCGCGTTGGCCAGGTCACCTGCGATTTCCCCGTCGATTTCGAGCCGCGAACCGGCGAGGATGACGTGAATCGCACAGCCTTCCTTGAGGTCTTCGAGGCCTTTCTCGACGCCAACGAGATGGAAGCGGACTGGGATGCCGTAGAGAAGGCATCGACCGAGGCGCTGATCAACACGCTGTCGATGATGAGCCCTTATGGCCCGGCAGAGAAGCAGGCGTTGCTTGAGGCTCCCGATTTGAAGACGAGAGCTGAGACGTTGATCGCCATAACGGAGGTCGCGCTGGCGCGCGCTGCCGATGGCGCCCCGACCACTTTCAACTGAGGACGCCGAAATGCCGGAGAACGACGGCCGACGGACTGGCGAGGTCGATCCCAAGCTCCTCGAGATCCTCGTCTGCCCGCTCACCAAGGCAACGCTGGAGTGGTATCCCGAGCGCCGCGAGCTGGTATCGCGACCGGCCCGGCTTGCCTATCCCGTGCGAGATGGCGTGCCGATCATGCTCCCCGACGAGGCGCGAGCGCTCGACCCCGACGAGTGAAGTTCGTTTTCAGGCTGGCAGGCCGCAGGTCGTCCTCAGACGGGACTCCGCTTCTGCATCGGCATTCGACAGACGGATGGTCTTGAGGCGAGCCGTTGAACCGGACACGACCGCGGCGGCCGATTTGGGCAGGCCGGCGGCCGTGGCCATGAGCGCCGCCACGGCGACGTTGGCTTTGCCGTCTTCCGGCACCGCCTTGACCCTTGCTGCCACCACAGTCCGTCCATCCGACAAGGCCTTCAAGCCATCGATGCGATCGGCGCCGCCGCGCGGCGTCAGGCGCACCTCGATGAGGAGGTTGGCGCCATCGCGCCGGATCGGGGCGTCGGCCATCGAACTAGAAGACGTAAGGATAGATGTAGCGGATGATGATCTGCTGCAGAAGAATGATGCCGAACCAGAGCACGAGGAATGACAGGTCCAGACCGCCGGTGTTCGGCATGAAGCGGCGGATCGGGCGCAGCAAGGGCTCGGTCATTGTGTAGAGAAAGCCGGCGATCGTGGCCACCACCTGGTTGCGCAGGTTGACGACATTGAAGGCGACGAGCCAGGACATGATCGCCGAGGCGATCAGGATGTACATGTATAGACTGAGCACCTGGAGGAGAACGTAGAGAACGGCCTGCATGAAAGAGTCTTTCGCGTCATGAGTTTTCCGAGATGTAGCCATGACACGATGGAGCCGCAAGGCCGCTTTACGGCACCAACGTCCGATGATCGCCCGAGTTGGTAAAGGACGAAGCTCGTCCTTGTGCCGAAGGCCGCCGGTGGGCGACGGTCTGCCGCTTTCCGGGCGAGTATCGAGAGCCCGAGTCTCTCCGCTTGTCTCGACCGGAAAGGGGATAGGGAAAGGCTTGACAGCCTCGGTCCCTCACCCTAAAAGCGGCTCACCCGACGCCGGGTTTGCGGCCGAAAAGCCGTGCCGGATGGGGCTGTAGCTCAGATGGGAGAGCGCTGCAATCGCACTGCAGAGGTCAGGGGTTCGATTCCCCTCAGCTCCACCAAATCATCTCCTGAGGAGATGATTACTAGGTGAATCAAGAAAATCAGATCCTTACAATCGCCTGCTGGTCGCCAATTTGGTGTACACAGTGGCATGAAGCAAGTGTCCGACACTCTCCATCCGATGAGGCGCGGCGAAGTTTGGGTCTGCTTTCGCCGGGTAGCTGCGCGTCTTGAGATGATCCGCCTTCTTTATTTGCGAAGGCCACGATCGGGGTCTTGCTGATATTCGGACTCGGCAATCTCGATTGTCTTGGAATTGATGATGCGGCTCGACAGGGCAAGCGCCACGGCGCGGGAGCGGCTGTTGAATACGGCGCGTCCATCGGGCATCAGCGGGAGTGAGGTTAGGCCGAGCTTGGCATAGAGCTGTTGCAGCCGCCCCTGGACGGATCGCATCGACATGTTGCGGCGGGCAGCGATCGCCTGATCGGTCAGGCCGATGGCGATGTCGAGCAGGATCTCGTACTCGACTTCCGTCAGTTCGTCAGAACCTTTCTGCCCGCGCTTCTGAAGGCCGCGCACTTCGCGGTCGATGATGTTCTGCCCCTCGACGAACACGCACTGAATTGCTCGCCGTAACCGATCTTTGGACGCCGTCTTCAGAAGGTAGCCATAGGTGGCGCCGGCCGGCACGATGCGAGCGACGCCGCGCACGTAGGCCTCGTCGGCATAGTTGGACCAGAAGATGATTGGCATGGCCGGGTTCTCGGCCCAGATTGCCTTGGCGGCTTGGACGCCGGTCTTCTTGGGCATCTGCAAGTCGAGAATGGCGCCCTTGAGCTCATGCTCATGAGCGAGGCGGATGGCATCCTCGCCGTTCTCGGCCTCAATGACTTGCTCGCAGTCGATTTCGCCGAGCGCGATGACCTCGCGCAGAAAGCCGCGATGCAGAACATCGTCCTCGGCGATCAGATAGGTGCTCATTCTGCCTCCCGGGCTCGCGCCGGCTCAGCGGGCCGGGCTAGCGGAATGGTGATGCTCAGTTGGGTGCCGACGCCCTCGGCGCCGGAAGTTACCGTCAGGTCCGCCTCGATCAGCGAGGCGCGGGTGCGCATGTTGGCAAGGCCGCCGGTGCGTTTTCCGGGCGTCTGGGGCAGGCCGCAGCCATCGTCGACGATGGTTATGCGGATGCCCGCCTCATCGGAGAACACCTGGACCTCGATGGTCGAGGCGCCGGAGTGGCGGCCGGCGTTGTTGATGGCTTCCTGAACGATGCGATAGAGCGCCACCTGCGTGTTGGATGGCAAGGCATCGATGGCCGCGCAGCCCTCGTCCCTCAGCCGGCAGACCAGCGGCTTGGCCGAGGCGCGGGCATAACGGTCGAGCACTGCCTCGATGGCTTCGGAAAAGCCGAAGAACTGCAGCACCGAAGGGCGGGCATTGTCGATGATCACCCGGAGCTCGGTGAGGCAGTGCGAGATGTCGTCCTGGATAGGCTGCAGCTCGCTGCCCCTGAGGTTGGCCTTGCCCTCGAGGCGTTTCAGGTTGCGCGAGATGCGCGAGAGGTCGGCAAGCGTCTGGTCGTGCAGGTCCATGCCGATGGCCTGCCGGGCGTTTTCCAGCTCCTCGGTGAGGTGGCGGGCGCCGATGCGGAGGCCCTCGGCGCGCGCTTCGGCCTCCACCCGCTTGATTTCGCGGCGGGCCGCCAGATCGCTCTGCTGAAGGGCGAACATGTAGGCGGCGAGGATGTCGGCGACGATCCGCGCGTTGTCTAGGTCGGCTTCGCTATAGGTGTCGGGCACTTGCGTCGAGAAGGATAGCGCGCCGATGATCCTCCCCTCCACCAGCACTGGTACGTGCAGGCGTCCCCTGAGGCCGGCGTCGAAGATCGGCTTTGACCAGGCACCCTCGAAATGGAAGCGGGGGTCGGCCTGGGCGTCTGCGGTGATGATGTGGTCGATCTCGCCCCTGAAAAGGGTGCGGATGGGGCTGACGGCGACCGACCGCGTGCCGCGCGACTCGATGTCCCATTCGGTGTGCAGCCCCGCCTCGTAGGTGGAGACGATGGTGCGGTCGGCATTCATCAGGGCGACGTCGATGTGGTCGTGAGGCAGGATGTCGCTCACCGCCGTCGACACCGCCTGGACGACGCACTTGAGGTCGAGCTGGCCGGTGATCGACTTGAGGACCGCCATGATGCGTTGCAAATCGAACGGGGCACGACTCAGCATGGAGGCCTCTTGTCAAAACGCGTCGATTGTCGGCGCAGACATGCGGGGGCGCTAGCGCGAAAGCGCGTCAAGTTTTGCGGGTTCCCGCAAAAACGACGTGGGACCTGCGCTGTCTCACCCCTCTCGTCTCTGCTTCAATGACACTGAGGAAATCGCAAAGACAAGGGCCTACGTGCCAATGAGCCAGCAACGCATAACCGCGCTCGACGAGCGTCTTTGGCAGCTCGTGCTGCCAAGCAGCCCACTCGAGACACTGAGTACGGGACACCTCTGGACCGAGGGTCCGGCCTATTTCCCAACGGGCGATTTCCTCATCTGGTCGGATATTCCACGGGGCAGGATGTACCAGTGGGTAGCCGACCTGGGTGTCCGCGTCCTCGATCATGCGGCCAACAACTGCAATGGCCACACGATCGATCCTGCCGGCCGCCTCCTTGCCTGTGAACACCTGACGCGCTCGGTCGTCCGCTTCGAGCTGGACGGCCGACGCACGGTGGTGGCCGATGCCTTCGAGGGGCGGCGGCTCAATTCGCCGAACGACGTGATCGTGGCGTCCGATGGCGGCGTCTGGTTCACCGACCCGACCTACGGCATCATGACCGACTACGAAGGGAAGCGTTCGCCTTCCGAGCAGGATGGCTGCTTCGTCTATCGCGTTGATCCGGTGACCCAAAAGGTTGAGGCGAAGATCCGTTCGATGTTGAAGCCGAACGGCCTCGCCCTGTCGCTCGACGAGCGGACGCTCTATGTCGCCGACAGCTCCGCCTCCCATGACGCGGCTGGTTTCCACCACGTTATGGCGTTTCCGCTCGGAGACGGCTGGACTGTCGGAGAGGGCAAGGTGCTGATCACCGTGGAGGAAGGGGTGCCAGACGGCTTCCGCCTCGACGAGTACGGCAATCTCTGGGTTTCCACGGCACGCGGCGTCGAGATCTTCGCGCCGGACGGGTGCCCGCTTGGCATCATCCATGTGCCGGAGACCGTGGCCAACGTCTGCTTCGGTGGCCCCAAGAACAACCGACTGTTCATCACGGCGTCGACATCCGTCTACGCCGTCTATACGGCGGTGCGCGGCGCCGTGCGACCCGTGCGTTGAGGAGCCTCAAGGCGAAAACGAAAGATCTAGGGAGAGAGACATGACCCAGAAAGACGATAGCGGAATGCTGGCGGATCGCCGGTCCATCCTCAAGTCCATGGCCCTCGGCTCGGCCGCCTTGACGGGTGCCGCGACCGGCCTGATGGCTGGCATCGATCCGATCACCGGCGCCATGGGCGTTTCCGCCGCGCGCGCCGACGAACGCGTGAAGATGGCCTTCCTGCAGATCCAGCCGCACACCGTTTCGGCCGGTTGGTCCAAGGGCATCGAGGAAGTGCTGAGCACCCAGCAAACGGTCGATTACACCCAGCTCGACGGTCAGAACAAGGTCGAGGTGCAGGTCAGCCTGATGGACACGCTGATCAACAATGGCACCAAGGTGATCTTCCTGCAGCCGAGCGACAGCGTGGCGCTCGCCCCGTCGATCAAGAAGGCCAAGCGCAAGGGCATCATCGTCATCACGCTGAACATCGACGCCACCGAGGCCCATGCCGCCCACGTGGAGATGAACCACTATTATGGCGCCATGGAAATCGCCAAGACGATGGGCGACAAGATGGGCGGCAAGGGCGATGTCGCCATTCTCAACGCGCCTCCGGGAATCGTCATCCGCGATCAGCGGACCAATGGTTTCGTCGATGGTCTCAAGAAATATCATCCTGACATCCGCGTCGTCGCCGATCAGGTCGCCGACTGGTCGCGCAAGAAGGCGCAGGACGTGCTGTCGACCATCATCGCCGCCAATCCCAACCTGGCCGGCGTCTACGGCGTCAACGACTCGATGGCGCTCGGCGCGGTCGACGTCGCCAAGGAGAAGGGCATTCTCGACAAGATGGTCATCTTCGGCAACGACGGCGAGAAGGATGCGCTGGCCTCGATCGAGGCAGGCGAGCTGAGCGGCACGCAGTACACAGACGTGTTCCAGCAGGGGCGTTTCGCCGCCGCCGCTGCCACGGTGCTGACCTCCGGTCTCGTCAATGCCTCCGCCTTCGGCCAGCAGGGCAAACTCCTTATGCCCTTCGTGATCGCCACCAAGGAGACGGTGGGCCAGATCCAGCCGTCTCAGCGCTGGTAAGCGGCGAGCCGCACTTTCAAGCCAGATCCGGGTGGCCTAGGCTGCCCGGATCCGACCAGACTGAGTGCAATGCGATCGGCCGCCAGTCGGCTTCGATCACGAGCCCCGCAGCGGCCGAGAGCCTCCGCCGGGCGGCCGGCCGAGTCAAAAGCCGAACGCACCATCCGTCAGCCAAGCTGAAGCTACAACCCGATCATAGGTAAGCAATGCGTGTCCAGTCCGCATTCATCGCCGTAGTCCTGTTCTTCCTGGCAGTGCTGGCGTTCTTTTGCGCATTCGCGCCCAACTTCGCGACGGCGAGCAACTTCGAGGATCTCATGGCGGGATTCTCGTTCATTGCCATCCTCGCCATCGGGGAATCCTTCCCCATTCTTCTGCGCGGCATCGATCTGTCCGTCGGCGCCGTGCTGGCACTCGCCGGCATGGTCGCCTTCGACATGACGCTGATGTTCGATGTGCCGGGCTATATTGCCATTCCGGCGGCGCTGATCGTGGCGACGTTGTGTGGCGCGCTCAATGGCGTGTTGATCGTCAAGTTGCGCTTGCAGCCGTTCATTGCAACGCTGGCGACGCTCGCCGCCTATCGCGGCCTTGTCTACGCCATTTCCGGGCGCCAACTGGTGCCAGAGCTGGCGACGACGCCACTCAGCGATCCCTGGATCATGGGGCTCGACACCTATTTCGATATCGGTTCGGCCACCGGCCTGTCCTCTTTCATCGAACTGCCCTGGTTCCCGCTGTCCTTCTTCATCATGATTGCGACACTGGTGGTGTTCGGCGTCCTGTTGAGCCGTACCCGTTTCGGTCGCGACATCTTCACGGTCGGCGGCAACGCCGAGGCGGCCCGCCTCGCCGGGATCAACGTCGGGCGCACGATCATCATTGCCTATGCGATTTGCGGCTTCTGCGCCGGTCTCGCCGCGCTACTGATGATCGCGCGCTTGTCGACGACGACGGAATCGCTGGGGCTCGGCATGGAGATGAGTGCGATCGCCGCAGCGGTGATCGGTGGCGTCAGCCTGTCGGGCGGTATCGGCGGCCTTGCCGGTCCGGTGATCGGCACCTTCCTGCTTGGCATGGTGTTGGTCGGTCTGACGCTGCTCGGCATCTCCCAGTTCGTCCAGCAGATCCTCACCGGCGTCATTCTGCTGATCGCCGTCGGCCACGATCGCTTCCTTGCCGTTCGTCGGCAGAAGCGTCTTGCCGCCAACCTCGCCGAGGAGGCCTGAGATGTCCGCAGTAGCCAACCCGAATGCCGGCCCCGCTTCACTCGTCGAGGCGCGCGGCCTCACCAAGGTCTACGGCAACCTCACCGCCCTCAATAATGCCGACTTTCGCGTGTTGCGCGGCGAAGTGCGCGCGCTCATAGGCTCGAACGGTGCCGGCAAGTCGACACTTATCAAGATCCTCACCGGCGCGGTGATGCCCACATCCGGCAGCGTGACGCTGGACGGCGTCGAGCTACCGCTCGGCCGTCCGGAGGAGATGATCCGCAACGGCATCGGGTGCATCTACCAGCACTCGAACATGGCGCCGGCGATGAGCGTACTCGACAACATCTTCCTTGGCCGTCAGCCGACTCGCCGCCTGGGTCTCGTCGACGTCAAGGCGCAGCGGCGCGAGGCGGAAGAACTTCTGGAACGCTATGGCATCGATCTCGATCTCGACGCCGTGGTCGGCGAGCTGCCGACTGTGAAGCAGAAGGAAGTCGAGATCGTCAAGGCACTGGCGCTCGACGCCAAGGTGCTGTTGATGGACGAGCCCACCGGCTGGCTGGCGGCGTCCGACGTCCGACGCCTGCATGACACCATCCGTCTTCTGAAGAGCCGCGGCGTCGGCATCGTCTACATCAGCCACATGCTCGACGAGATCTTCACGGTGTGTGACACCATGACCATCATGCGCGATGGCTGTGTGATCGCCGAGGCCGACGTCGCCGACATGACGCGCGCCAAGGTGATCGAGCTGATGGTTGGCGACCGCCTTGCCCGCGAGAGCTCGGCAGCTGCCCACGAGGCTCGCCACCCACGCGGCAATGGAGAGGTTCGGCTGTCGGTCAAGGGACTGACCCGTCGCGGCATGTTCCGTGATGTCAGCTTTGATCTCTACGGCGGCGAAATCCTTTGCATAACCGGCCTCATCGGGTCCAAGCGCACCGAGCTCATGCATGCCATCTTCGGCTCGGAGCCATGCGATGCCGGCACGGTGGAGATCGACGGAAAGTCGGTCAACTTCCATTCGCCGGGTG
The DNA here is from genome assembly GCA_963665435.2 of uncultured Pleomorphomonas sp. Classification (GTDB taxonomy): domain Bacteria; phylum Pseudomonadota; class Alphaproteobacteria; order Rhizobiales; family Pleomorphomonadaceae; genus Pleomorphomonas. The sequence goes on from CAXXNH010000032.1 coordinate 20,756, forward strand.
ACGCCATGGCGGGCGGCGTCGGTTTTGTGCCCGAGGACCGTCATCGCGACGGTCTGATGCTCGGCATGACGGTGACCGAAAATCTGGTCATGACCACGCTCAGGCGGTTCCGACGGCTATTTTTGCTCGACCGAAAGGGCATCGAGGCGGCTTCAAACAGATCGATCGACGACCTCAGCATCAAGCCGGCCGACGGTCGCAAGTTGGTCCGTCACCTGTCGGGCGGCAATCAGCAGAAGGTGCTCGTCGGCAAATGGCTGCGTCTTGGCCCGAAGGTGATCATCCTCGACGAGCCGACCGTTGGTGTCGACGTCGGCGCCAAGGCGGAAATCTACGCCATCCTGCGTGCCGAGCGCGATCGGGGCGCCGCCGTTCTGGTGGTCTCCTCAGACCTCGAGGAAGTGATGACCGTCGCCGACCGTATCGGCATCATGGTGTCAGGACGACTGAGGTCGATCCATGATGCCGCCGACATGAGCATGGCCCAGGTGGTGGCCGAAATCGGAGCCGAATGATGAGCGCCCTTTCTCCCAATATTGCCACTCGTCTGGCTCCCCATGCGCTTCCCCTCGCCATCGCGGCCTTCGTCGTGGTCTTCTCGATCATCGAGCCGGCTTTCCTCAAGCCGGACAATCTCGTCGGCATCGTGCGACAGGTCGCCATGGTCGGCATCATGGCGACCTGCATGACCTTTGTGATCATGACCGGCGGCATCGACCTGTCGGTCGGTCCGGTGCTGGCCCTCTCGGGCGTGGTCGCCTTCTTTGCCATGGAGGCCGGTTATCCGTTGCCGCTCGTGCTGGCGGCCGGGCTGGCGGCTGGTGTCGCGGTCGGCTTGGTCAGTGGCGCGTTGATTGCCTTCTTCGGTCTGCCGCCGATCATCGTCACGCTCGCCATGTTGTCGATCGTACGCGGTTCGGCGCTGTTGCTCGGCGGTCCCGACCTGCACAGCATCCGCGACCAGCCCGGCTTTACGTTCATCGGTACGGGCTCCATCGCCGGCATCCCCTTCTCGATCTATCTGTTCATCGCCGTCTCGCTCCTGGTGATCTTCCTTCAGAAGATGACGCCGATCGGCATTTGCGTCGCCGCCATCGGCGAGAACGAACGAGCCGCCTTCCTGAGTGGCCATCGCACCCGCACCACCAAGATGTGGCTCTATGCCATCTCCGCCTTCGGAGCGGCGCTGGCCGGCATCATCCAGTCCTCGCAGGTCCATACCGCGTCGGCCACCTATGGCGAGTTCGGCACCGAACTCGACGTGATCGCCTCGGTGGTGCTCGGCGGCACCAGTCTGATGGGCGGCAACGGTTCGGTTGCCAGGACGATCATCGGCGTGATGTTCCTGGGCATCATGAACAACGGGATGAACATCCTCAACGTGTCGATCGACATTCAGCTCATTGCCAAGGGAGCCATCATCGCGCTGGCCCTGGCGCTCGCCGAGCGAGGCTAACGGCCGGCGAACCACCCGCGTTATGGACCGGACCGGGCAGCTCCGCCCGGTCGGCCGAATTTTGGACAAGAGGACAGCTTCCATGCGTGCTTTGAAGATCGACGGTTCTGGTCGGAGTTCGTTTCACGAGGTGGCAGAGCCTGTTGCGGGTTCGGGCGAGGTTTTGGTGGCGGTCAAGCACGTGGGTTTGTGCGGCAGCGACCTCAACACGTTTTCCGGCCTCAATCCGCTGGTGAGCCTGCCGCGCATTCCCGGCCACGAGATCGGTGCGGAGATCGTCTGCACCGGGGCGGACGTGCCGGCCGAGTATGCGCCGGGCAAGCGGGTCATCGTCGTGCCGTATACGGCCTGTGGCACCTGCTCGTCCTGCCGCAAGGGCCGCGTCAACGCATGCCGCTACAACAAGACGCTGGGCGTCCAGCAGGAAGGCGGCCTCGCCGAGAAGATCGTGCTTCCCTTTGGCAAGCTGATCCTCAACGACACGCTGGCCCCGCGCCATCTGGCGCTCGTCGAGCCGCTGTCGGTGGGCTTCCACGCGGTGGATCGCGGCCGCGTCGAGGCCGGAGACCGCGTGGTGGTGATCGGCTGCGGCATGATCGGCATGGGGGCTGTGGCCGGCGCCGTGGCCCGCGGCGCCGAGGTGATCGCCGTCGATCTCGGCGACAAGACCGCCATGGCGCTGAAGTATGGCGCCAAACACGCCATCGACGCCGGCAAGGACGACGTGGTGGCGCTCGTCAATGAGCTGACCGGCGGCGACGGCGCCGACGTGGTGATCGAGGCGGTGGGCCTGCCGGCCACCTTCACCCAGGCCGTCGATCTGGCCTGCTTTGCCGGCCGCATCGTCTACATCGGCTACTCCAAGGCGCCGGTCACCTACGACACCAAGTATTTCAACATGAAGGAGCTGGACATCCACGGCTCCCGCAACGCCACAATCGACGACTTCAAGGCGGTGATCGCCTATCTCGAGGGGCTCGACCATGCCCCCGACGACCTGATCTCCAAGGTGTTCCCCTTCAAGGACGCCGACAAGGCCCTGCCCTACTGGACCGAGGCCCGCGCCACGACGCTGAAGATCCTGATCGAGTGCTGAGGGCGAGGAATCCATCATGAACAGCATCGACGCATCCGCCCTCAACGGTCGCCCCCGGCCGCGCGCCCGCATCCTGCAATGGGGCGAAGGCAACTTCCTGCGCGCCTTCGTCGACTGGAAGATCGACCGCATGAACGAGGCCGGCGGCCTCGACTGGGGCGTCGTCATCGTCCGGCCGATCGCCCAGGGCAACCCGCACTGGCTGAACGAGCAGGACGGGCTCTACACCGTGCTGTCGCGCGGCGTCGCCGACGATGGCTCCAAGGTATCGGAAGCCCGCGTCGTCGGCTCGGTCCTGAAGGAGATTGGCGCCCACCAGCACTGGGACGAAGTGCTGGCTCTCGCCCGCGATCCGGAGATCACCGTCGTCATCTCCAACACCACCGACGCCGGCATCGCCTATGTGCCGACGGTCAAGTATACGGATGCGCCGCAGGCCTCCTTCCCGGGCAAGATGACGCGCCTTCTCCACGAGCGCTGGAAGGCCTTCGGCGGCAAGCCTGAGGCCGGCTGGCAGATGATCGCCTGCGAGCTGATCGACCACAACGGCGACGAACTCCGGCGCATCGTTTTGCAACATGCCGAGGAATGGGAACTTGAGCCCGCCTTCATCACCTGGGTGAAGGAGGCCAACGCTTTCTACAACACGCTGGTCGACCGCATCGTACCGGGCTATCCGAAGGCCGATGCAGAGGCGATCGAGCGGGAACTCGGCTATACCGACCGGTTCATGACCACCGGCGAGCTGTTCCACTTCTTCGTCATCGAGCGGAAGCCCGGCCAGCCGGAGCTGCGCCTGCCGCTGGCCCAGCATGATCCCGACACCGTCGTCGTTCCCGACGCCACGCCCTACAAGGCGCGCAAGGTGGCGATCCTCAATGGCGCTCATACCGCGCTCTGCGCCCTCAGCCTGATCTCCGGTGTCGAGACGGTGGGCGAGGCAGTGACCACCAAGGTGGGTGCGAAGTTCCTCGACCGGTTGCTCAATGAGGAGGTCATCCCCTTCCTGACGCTGCCCAGGGACGAACTGCAGGCCTTTGCCGACGCGGTGCTCCGGCGCTTCGCCAACCCCTACATCCGCCACCTCTGGTACGACATCTCGCTGAACGGCCTCGTCAAGTACCAGACGCGCGATCTCGACCGTCTCCTCGCCTACATCGACCGCCACGGCAAGCCGGCGCCCTTGATGACGCTGGCGCTGGCAGCCTGGCTGGTGTTCTACCTCGGCCGCTTCCAGGGGGCGGAAGCCTATCCGCCGCGCGACAGTGCCGATATCCTCGCCACGGCCAGGGCGATCGGCGCGCTCGACGACGGCACCCCGAAAGGCCGCGAGGCGATGGTGGCTGCCTATCTCGGCGAGAGCGCCTTCTGGGGCAAGTCGATCGACACGCCGGCGCTCAGGAGTGCCGTCCTCGCCGACGTCGCCGCGCTGACCGCCGAGCCGATGAGCCTCGAGCGTCTTGGCAAGCTGATCGACGCCCGCTGAGCGGGCCTATCTGACGGGGCGATGCCCTGTCCCCATATGTCGAAGACCGGCGCTTTCGTGGCGCCGGTTCCCTTGCCTCAAAGCCCAGGATGAGAGCCATGCCGCGCGTTCTCAAGATCCACCCCGACGACAGCGTCGCCGTCGCCCTCGAGCCGCTCGCCAAGGGCGCCGACATCCCCGCCTTCGGTCTCACGCTTCTCGACGACGTGCCGCAGGCGCACAAGTTCGCCCTGAAGGACATCGCCGCCGGCGACAAAGTGATCAAATACGGCGCGGTGATCGGCCTTGCCCGCGAAGCGGTTCCCAAGGGCGCGCATGTCCACGTCCACAATCTCAAGACCGCGCTCGGCGATATCCTCGACTATCAATACGCCGGCAATGTCTCGGCCCGTCCCCAGAATGGCGGTCCGGTGCCGACCATCTCGGCCTATGAGCGCATCAATGGCGACATCGGCATCCGCAACGACCTCTTCATCGTGCCGCTGGTCGGCTGCATCAACGGTCTTGCCGACAACATCGCCAAGGCGGTGGAGAAGGAGGGCATGCTGCCCGAGGGTGCCAAGGTTATGGTACTCTCCCACCCCTATGGTTGTTCGCAGCTCGGCGACGACCTCGCCAACACGCGCGGCATTCTGCAGAACTACGTGGCGCATCCCAATGCCGGCGGCGTGCTGGTGCTGGGCCTTGGCTGCGAGAACAACACCAAGGCCTACTTCCGGGAAGGCCTGGAGCTGCCCGACCCCGACCGTGTCCGCTTCCTGACCAGCCAGGAGGCTGGCGACGAAATGGCCGAGGCGCTGGCCCTCTGTCGCAAGCTCACGGCGAAGATGGCCGGCGACAGGCGAACCGAGGTGGGCGCCGACCGCCTCCGCATCGGTCTCAAGTGCGGCGGCTCGGACGGCTTCTCCGGCATCACCGCCAATCCGCTGCTCGGCGCCTTCTCGGACTGGCTGACCGGCATCGGCGGCACCACCGTGCTCACCGAGGTGCCGGAGATGTTCGGCGCCGAACAGCTCCTCATGGAGCGCTCGGAGAGCCGCGAGGTGTTCGACAAGACGGTGGCGCTGATCAACGACTTCAAGCGCTACTATGTCGACAACAACCAGCCGATCTACGAGAACCCCTCGCCGGGCAACAAGGCGGGCGGCATCTCGACGCTCGAAGAGAAGTCGCTCGGCTGCACGCAGAAGGCCGGCCTCTCCACGGTGCGCGACGTGATCGGCTACACCGGCAAGATCAGCAAGCCAGGCCTCAACCTTCTGTCGGCGCCGGGCAATGACGGCGTCGCCGTCACCGCGCTCGCCGCCTCGGGCTGTCACATGGTGCTGTTCACCACCGGTCGCGGCACGCCGCTCGGCGGCGTCGTGCCCACCATGAAGATCGCCACCAACAGCGACCTTGCGACCCGCAAGCCGCACTGGATCGACTTCGACGCCGGTCCCATCGCCACCGGAGAGACCACCGTCGAAGGCCTCCGCGACAGCTTCGTCGACGCCGTCCTCCAGATCGCCTCGGGCAAGCCAACCAAGAACGAAACAAACGACATCAAGGAAATCGTCATCTTCAAGACAGGCGTGACGCTGTGAAGAAAGGGCGAGTGAAACATGCTCACACTCGGAGACTTCGCCAGCATCGGTGAATGCATGGTGGAACTGGCGCCCACCGGCGATGGGCTGTTCCGGCAGGGCTTTGCCGGCGATACGCTGAACACCGCCTGGTACGTGCGTGGCCTGACACGTCGGGGCACGCGCAAGGTGCGCTATGTGTCGGCGATCGGAACGGATGCTCTGTCGGAAAGCATGTTGAGCTTCCTGTCTGACGCCGGCATCGACACCCGTTCGATCATCCGCCTGGATGACCGGACCGTGGGACTCTATCTCATCACGCTGGTTGGCGCCGAGCGTTCCTTCACTTACTGGCGCAACAACTCCGCCGCCAGACGCCTTGCCTCCGATGTCGAACGGCTGAAGGTCGGGCTCGACGGTGCTGGCACAGCTTATCTCTCCAGCATTACTCTGGCCATTCTGGAGCCTGAGGATCGGCTGAGATTGCTTTCGGTTCTCGCAGCATTCCGGAGTGGCGGCGGCGAGGTGATATTCGACCCCAACGTCCGTCCTCGTCTCTGGAGCGATCGAGAGACCATGGCACGGGTGACGACCGAAGGATACAAGGTGGCGAGCATCGCGCTGCCGACCTTTCCCGACGAAGCCGATCTTTATGGCGACCATACGCTGTCCGATACGGCCGATCGCATCGCCGCTCTCGGCGTCCGCGAGGTCGTCGTCAAGAATGGCCCCGAGCCGGCCTTGCTGCGCCTTGCGGGGGAGCCCGACATCTCCGCGCCAGCCCTGACCGAGGTGAAGCCGATCGACACGACCGGCGCTGGCGACAGCTTCAATGGCGGTTACATCGCGGCGCGTCTGGCCGGCCGCTCGCCGGAGGAGGCCGTTCGCCTCGGTCATGCGGTCGCGGCGCGGGTGATCCGTCATCGCGGCGCTCTCGCCCCCTTTGAGGCCTTTGCCGACCTCAGCGTCTTCTGACCCATCGCCTCTGGAACAGGATCCGTCATCATGTTCGACACCTCCGCCCTTCTCGCCGTTCTCCGCCGCGCGCCGGTGGTTCCCGTTCTGATCATCGATCGGTTGGAAGACGCCGTGCCGTTGGGCACAGCTCTGGTCAAGGGCGGCCTTTCGGCTCTGGAAGTCACCATGCGCACCCCCGTGGCGCTTGAAGCCATCAAGGCCATGAGCGCCATCCCCGGCGGCGTGGTTGGTGCCGGCACCGTGCTCGACCGTGTCCAGGCCAAGGCGGCCGTCGAGGCCGGCGCCAAGTTCCTGGTCAGCCCCGGCGCTTCGCCTGACCTTCTGGATGCCGCCATCGAGCTCAACGTGCCGCTGCTGCCCGGCGTTGCTACGCCTTCCGAGGCCATGGTGGCCCGCGAGAAAGGCTATCGTGTCGTCAAGTTCTTCCCGGCCGGTCCGGCTGGTGGCCCAAAGTATCTGCAGGCGCTGGCCTCGCCGCTCGGCGAGATGGCGTTCTGCCCGACTGGCGGCGTCAGCCTGGAAAATGCACGAGATTATCTGAAGCTGAAGAACGTCGTCTGCGTCGGTGGTTCCTGGGTGGCCCCGACCGACGCCATCAAGGCCGGAGGCTGGGCGAAGATCGAACAGCTCGCTCGGGAGGCGGCGAACATCGTGGGCTAAGCACCCTCATTGGGTCGTCGCTCCCGAGGTGGTTCCACATCAGTACGATACGTTCAGCCTCTTGTGTCGTCCCTAGGGATGGGGTTCGACAATACTGACGAACGACCAAAGCCTTGCCAATGCTTTTGGCACTTGTAGGTTGGGCGAAAGTCACTCCAAGAGGACGGAAACGCGGTCGCCGCGATACTCCACCGAAATGGCGTCGGACAACGCTGTGAGCGATACTCCCGGACGAACACGGAAGATCGTCAGATGGCGGACCGGTGGCATTCCCGGGTAGGTTCCCTGGCACTGGCCGACATTGAGGACGCTCCGGGCATCGTCCCAGCGGAACGGGATACAGGCGGATTCTCCGCGCTCGTAGCCAAGGCTGAGACCGTCATCCTCGTAGAGTTCGAACGCGCCATCGGATCCCGGAAATACGAGAATGGTCAGGACGTCCCTGCCACTTGCTTGCACTTCTCAACGGATGTGATTGCGTTTTGCTGGCTAGGCCATGCTCGGTTTGGCTTCAGAATCATCCATCGGGCCTCATACGCTGGGCTTCGTTGCCGAACAGACGCTGGCACCGTAGCTCGCCGAGCTCGGCGTCATTCTGTTGAGTTTCAGGGTGTGAACTGCACCTCAAGCGTGAGGCCAACCGGGAGGTTGGTTCCATCCGGCTTCACCCTTCCGGGGCTGGCGATCTTTCCTTAGAAAAAATCTCAAGTCCGTAGGGCATTTCACGGGGTTGTCCCGATACTCGGGCATAGGGCGTCGGGCTAGTCTCGCCGGTCGGGGACCCGCGCCGTCCCCCGTCGTTCAATCAAAGAAGGCAAGCATCATGCCCACCACCACGGACAACCTCAAGGAAGCCTTTGCCGGCGAAAGCCAGGCCAACCGCAAGTACCTCGCCTATGCCGATGCCGCCGTCCGGGAAGGCAAGCCGGGCGTGGCCAAGCTGTTCCGCGCCGTCGCCGCCGCAGAGACCATTCACGCCCACGCCCACTTGCGCGCGCTCGGTGCGATCAAGGGCACGCTCGACAACCTCGCCGACGCCATGGAAGGCGAAAGCCACGAGTTCACCTCGATGTATCCGGCAATGGTGGCAACGGCCAAGGCCGAAGGACACAAGCGCGCCATTCGCTCGATGAGCGAGGCGATGGAAGTCGAGAAGATCCACTACGGTCTGTTCGGCGATGCGCTCGAGGCCGTGAAGGCCGGTGGCGATCTCGGTGAAGTCGTCATCCGCATCTGCCCGAACTGCGGACATACGGTAATCGGCGATGCGCCCGAGGCCTGCCCGGTCTGCGCTTGCGCCGGCGAGCACTACAAGATCATCGAGTGATCCGATTGGCGCCGCCAGGACGGGCGGCGGCGCCGATCATGCCGACAGTCATGCGAGGGTCCATCGCACGAGCGAAACCGCTGCGATGAATGCCGTGCCGTGAACTGGGAAATGGTGCCGCACGACGGATTCGAACCGCCGACCCCATCATTACGAATGACGTGCTCTACCAACTGAGCTAGTGCGGCGCCGGCGCGGGAGTTGACCCCCGCGCGACGGGGCGTTGATACCGGCATCCCCGGCTAATTTCAAGCACCGCTTCGGAAGAAAATGAAGCTGGCGCCTATCGTCTTACGAGAAGGGCGATTCCGGCGTCAGACTTCGCGCCAACCCCTTGCCGTTGGCCGGTCCTGGATCGTCGGGCGGCGGCGGCAGCACCGCCAGTGGATCGACCGTGACACTGCCCGTCACCGGGGTGGGGGCAACGGTCGCCGTTGGCTTTGCCGGCTCTTTGGAAACGATCGGCAGAGGGGGCGCCTCAGCCTTTTCCTGTGCGACGGGCGGCTCGTCCTTGGGCTCGGCGACCGGTGCCGGCGGTTGCTCTTCGAGCTCGACGACAGAGGGAGGAGCTGCTGGCGTTTCCTTCGCTTCCGCGACCGGCAACGCCTCCGGCGTGGTTGGCTGGTGCGGCTTGGCCGCGATGACGGCAAGGTCGTTGCCGTCGATCGCCTCGCCGATCTCGCGTTCGGCGGGCACACGCCATTCCACTGCGTCGAGGCGGCCGGACAGCGGAGAGAGCGGCTGCCAGGCGTCGAGCACCAGGCCATCGGCAGTCCAGGCGAAATCGCGCGGCGCGCGCACGGCACGCGCCAGCCACTCGCGGACACGGCCGACGTCGCCGCTCTCACTCTCTTCGAGTTCCGCCATCATCAGGCAGACGCGCTCGGTCGGCGCCTGGCGGAGCGCCTTGGCAAGCGCTTCGCGCGCCAATGCGAACTCACGGGCGTCGAGGGCGGCGCGGGCCACGGTCACGGCGCCTTCGGGATGAACCGGCTTCAGGTTCTCAAGCATGTGGGCGCGCTTCAGGCGATCGCGCGCCGAATCGCCCGGGCGCAGATGCAGATAGGCGATGGCGAGATCCGGATGCGGGTTCAGCTTCCAGGTGGCTTCCAGGACCTTGGCCGCCCGACGCGTGTCGAGCTGGCGAGCCAATGTGCGAGCGGCGACGGTGGCTGCCGGTACGAAGTCGGGCGCGATCTTGTGCGCTTCAAGGGCGAAGGCGCGCGCCTTCTCCGGCTCGCCATCCTCGATTTCGAGGGCGCGTGCCGTAAGGAGCACCGCGCGCGTACGGTTGGCGTCTCCCTTGCCGACCAAGCGTCCCGCGACGCTCTGGTCGAGGACGGACAGTGCTTCACTCCAGTTCCTGTCGGCGGAGAGATAGTCCATCATGGCGGCGCCGGCCCACGGTAGGGCAGGGTTTTCCTTCTGTGCCTCGGCGGCGAACTGACGGGCGGCGGCGGCTTCACCGGCGCGTGTCGCTTCGATGTAGAGCCCCCGGAGACCGAGCAGGCGCGTTTCCGGCGTCTTCAGCATGCGCGTGAAGGCTTGCCGGGCAGAATCGCTCCGCCCCTCGAGCTGGGCAGCCTGAGCGGAAAGCAGCAACACCAACGGCTCGCTCTCCAGAACACGATTGGCTTCGGCGGCTTCGCGCTGGGCAAGACGATAGTCGCCCGAGCCGACGGCGATCATGCCCCGCGAAAGCGCGCGGTAGCCACGGTCGCGCCGACGCCCGGCGAAATAGGTGCGAAGGCCGCGAGGCGCACGCCAAAGGCCGGACGAAATCTTCCAGACGACAAGAAGGGCAACCGCGAGAACCAGCAGCGCGACCACGACAACGCGCAGGGGCGGCGCCGCGGCGCCGCCCGGCCAACTGACCGAGACGGCAACCGGCACGCCACCCAGCCAGTCGAAGGCGAGGACGGCGAGGAACAGCGCGGCGACCGACAGAAGAATGCGGATCATCTCGGAGCCTTTCCGAAGCGGGCGGCGGGGTCAGTTGGTGGCGGGCACCGACAGACGGTCGACGATACGGGCGGAGATGGCCTTGATGCCGGCATCGACGCGAACGCGGTCATCGAGCTCGGCGAGCCATGTCTCGGCCGGGGGGCGGGCCCAGGCGGGCAGGGTGTCCGCGGCCGCCTTTGCCGCAGCTGCGTCACCGCGCTTCAGGGCGTCACGGATCGCCTCGACCGCTCCGGACGCCGGGTCCGTCGCGGCCGGACCGGTCTCGCGATAGTTGACCAGGGACTTGGCGCTGTCGACAAAACCCTCCACCCAGCCCTTGCCGGGCTCGACCGGTCGCCGGGCCAGCATGGCATCCACAGGCAGCGTGGCCAGAAGCCGGTCACGGGTTGGCACTCCTCGGTCGGCAACTGCCCTGAGATCGTCAAGGCCGGGCAGATCGGGGGCGGCCGCGGCAATCACGGCCAGGTCTGCTGCGAACGGTTGGCCGGCGTCGATCTTGCCGGACAGCGAGGTGAGAGCGAGCGACAGGGCGGCGATCTCGCCGCCCCTGGGAGCGTTGGCGAGACGTTCTTCAATGGCTGCGAGGCGAGGCTCCAGGGCAGCGTTCGCGGCCTTCAGGGCGTCTGCTTCCGTGCTCAGGTCGGCGAGGCGGCTTTCCAGCGTGGCGATCGCGGCGGGATCGACGGTCGGCTTGTCGGTCGCCGCTTTCTCGGCTGCGTCCAGCCGAGCGGCAAGGTCATCGATGCGGGTTCCGATCGGGGCGAGGTCGGTGGTCGGCGCTTCGCGCCCTTCGAGAGCGGCGATGCGGTCGCCCAGCGTTTCCATCGCTGCCTGACCCGCCGCCAGTCGATCGGCGACCTCTCCCAAGCGCGTTTCCAGCGTCGCCGGATCGATGCTGCTGCTGTCCTCGCCGCTGCCACCAACCGGCAGAACGGCGAATAGCACCAAGGCAGCGGCACAGCCGCCGACGAGACCGGCGCCCAGAAGCGGCAACACCGTCTTCACCTGGCTGGGGCGGTCGGTTCGTGGAGGAGCGGCGGCGGCCGCTCCCGTATCCGTCGAATCCATCATCGGTCTGTCCGGTTTGGGCGGGTCACCGATCGGGGGCTGATCCCCCGGCGGCGGTTCGATGGGGGGAACGTCCGGCCCGGGAGGTTCGATGATCGGCTTCTCCGGTTCCGGAGGCTTGGGCGCCGGGGGCTCGGGAGCGGGCGGCTCGCGAGGTGGTTCCTGGGGTGGCTTGGGTGGCTGGGCGGACTTTGCCACTTCCTTCGCCTCAAGGTCGATGACAGGCGCTTTCGGGCGATTGCGCCGGCCGGCAGCGTCCTTGCGGTGGTCTTCGGATGTCATGGTCTCAAGTCCCTCCGCTTCTTGCTCGCCGCCGACAGTTTCGCGCAGCCGGGCGGCGAGCGCAACGCTAGCGTCAACCAGAGCCGGTCCGGTTGGTTCCGGCGCCACCACGAGGTCGGCGACGTGGCCGGCCAGCGGAGCGGCGGCGGCTTCCGATAGTGCCACGACGCCGAGGCGGGCGAGGCGCGCCCCCCAGCCCATCGTGTGCATGAGATCAAGGAAAGCTTGCGCGGAGCGGCGCGAGGCGACGATCAGCCCGGTGATGCGCTCCTCGTTGAAGGCATCGACGATCTCGGGTGCGAGCGTTTGCCGTGGATCGGCACGATAGAGTTCGGCTTCGGAGACCGTGACGCCAAGCGCGGCCAGCCGACCGGCGATGTCGCCGGCCTTGTCTCGGCCTCCGGCGTGGACGAGCCGATGGAAACCTGCGCGGGCAACGAGGTCGACGAGATCATCGGCGTTGCCGTCGGCCGAGCGAACATCGATGAAACCGGCGGCACGGGCATCGTGGGCGGTGCCGCCGCCGACGGCGATCACCGGTAGCCGGGTGAGCGTATCGAGGCCTTCCGCGCCCTTCAGGATTGCCACCGTCTGGCGCGAGGTAAGGATCAGCGCTTCGGCGTCGGGGTCGGCCGTGCGGACGCGATCGACAGGATCGGCCGCCGGTTCGATGCTCAGCATCGGCTCCGCAAGGGCCGGAACACCACGGGCGGCGAGGGCCGCCACCATGTCGCTCGCCTGCGGTTCCGGACGGAGGACGAGTAGGACCATGGCTCAGCTCCCGCCGAAGAAGCCAGGGCCGGCCAGCGCGGCGAGGCGGTTGCCAAGACGATCTCCAACCCCTTCGGGGTCGGGGCCGCTTTCCCATCCCTCGTGCGCGACGCGCCCGTCGGGTGTCAGGATCAGGCCATGAAGATCTACGTGCCCGTCCGATACGATGGCGTAGCCGGCGATCGGCGTGCGGCAGGAACCATCGAGCCGAGCGAGATAGGCGCGCTCGCAGGCAAGCGCGATGGCCGTGGGTGCATGGTGGATCGGCGCCAGGAGCTCAGCCACCCTTGCGTCATTTGTCCGGCTCTCGATGCAGATTGCTCCTTGGCCGACCGCCGAGGGAAAGGATTCGATGTCCAGAATCTCGGTCGCGACGTCGAGCATGCCCAACCGCTTCAGGCCGGCAACGGCAAGGAGCGTCGCGTCGGCGATGCCTTCGCGGAGCTTGCGGAGCCGGGTCTGGACGTTGCCGCGATAGGGGATCACCGCCACATCCGGGCGGAGACGGCGGACGATCGCGCCACGTCTCAGCGAAGCGGTGCCGACCACGGCGCCCGCGGGCAACTCGGCAAGCGAGCCGTATTTCAGCGATACGAAGGCATCGCGCGGATCCTCGCGCTCCAGGAAGTGGCCCAGCACGAGGCCGTCGGGCAGAACCGTCGGCATGTCCTTGGAGGAGTGAACGGCGATGTCGAGCGCACCGCTCTGCAGAGCGGTCTCGATCTCCTCGGTGAACAGTCCCTTGCCGCCCACCTCGGCGAGCGGCCGGTCCTGAATGCGATCGCCCGCCGTGCTGATCGGGACGATTTCCACCTCCGGCGCCCTGGCTCCCCAAGCCGCCATCAGACGGTCGCGGACCTCATGGGCCTGGGCAAGGGCGAGCGGACTTCCGCGCGTGCCGAGGCGGATGGGTTTTGGTTGCACCGGTTCGCTCCCCGTGTGATAGAGCCGTGAAACGAAGGCGTCGGCCGGCCGACGGTCGAAGACGGCGGCGAATCGTCCCTAACGTTTCGCCTTGTCATGGCAACACTTGGACCATGGGACGGCGAGAGGCAATGTGTTCTTGGGTCTCGCCTTTCGAGACCGCGTCGGCATTGGCGAAGAGGGATTGACCAGGATGGGCGACCTTGGGGATATCGTCGTTCTCGGCCTCGAAAGCTCCTGCGACGAGACGGCCGCCGCCGTCGTGCGCCGCCGTGCTGATGGATCGGGTGAAATCCTCTCGAATGTCGTCTTCTCGCAGATAGAGGAACACGCGGCCTTCGGCGGCGTGGTGCCTGAGATTGCCGCCCGCGCCCATGTCGAGGTCATGGACGGCCTTGTCGAGGCAGCGCTCTCCGAAGCGGGGCTTTCGCTTGCCGATATGGACGCGGTGGCGGCGACGGCCGGACCCGGCCTGATCGGCGGCGTGCTGATTGGCCTCACCACCGCCAAGGCGCTGGCCTACGCGGCGAGAAAGCCGCTCGTCGCCGTCAATCATCTCGAAGGACATGCGCTGACGGCCCGCCTCACCCATGGCGTCGAGTTTCCCTATCTCCTGCTGCTGGTATCGGGTGGGCATAGCCAGATCCTGAGGGTCGACGGCGTCGGTCGATATACCCGCATCGGCACCACTATCGACGACGCGCTCGGGGAAGCGTTCGACAAGACGGCCAAGCTGTTGCAGCTCGGCTATCCCGGTGGGCCGGCTGTCGAGCGGATGGCGGCCGACGGCGATCCTCGCCGCATAGCCTTGCCGAGGCCGCTCATCGGCCGCGACGAGCCGAACTTCTCCTTTTCCGGCCTCAAGACGGCGGTCCGCCATGAGGCGGAGGCCTTGGCTCCGCTCTCTCGCCAGGACGTGGCCGATATTTGCGCGTCTTTCCAGGCAGCGGTTTCGGATGTGGTCGCCGATCGGGTTGGCCTTGCCGTACGACGGTTTGCCGAGACGCTCACCGACAGTCGTGGGCCGGCGCTGGTGGTGGCTGGTGGCGTTGCGGCCAACAAGGCGATCCGCGCCCGGCTCGACGCCGTGATGGCCGGGCTCAACGGTCGTCTCGTCGTCCCGCCCGGCAATCTCTGCACCGACAACGGCGCCATGATCGCCTGGGCCGGCGCCGAACGGCTGGCGCTCGGCTACACCGACGGGTTTGACGTGGCGGCGCGGCCGCGCTGGCCGCTCGACGACGTTGCCGCACCGCTGGTCGGCCACGGCCGGTTGGGGGCAAAGGTATGAGCAACACCATCGGTGTCTATGGCGCCGGCGCCTGGGGCTCTGCGTTGGCCTTGACGGCGGCGCGAGCGGGGGTGGAGGTCGTGCTCTGCGGCCGAAACGTCGACGAGGCGGAGAGGCTGAACGCCACGCGGCAGAGCTCGCATCTTCAGGACGCCGTCTTCCCGTCGTCGGTATCGGCCCACGCCGATCCCCGTTCGCTTGCCGGCGTCGATCTTCTGCTTCTCGCCGTCCCCGCCCAATCCTGCCGGTCGGCTGCCGCCATGCTTGCCGATTTTGTCGGACAGGGGACGGTGATCGTCTCCTGTGCCAAGGGCATCGAACAGGCGACTGGTGCGCGGCCGTCCCTGGCGATCGCTTCGGCGCTTCCGGGGCGACCGGTCGCCGTGTTGTCGGGGCCTGGATTTGCCGATGACGTGGCGCGCGGCCTGCCGACGGCGGTGACCATTGCGGCCGAGGACGCGACGCTAGCGGACGCCATTTCCCGCCGGCTCGCCGGTCCCACGTTTCGGCCCTATGCCGCCACCGACGTCGCGGGCGTCGAGCTGGGTGGCGCATTGAAGAACGTGTTGGCGATCGCGGCTGGCATCGTCGCCGGCCGCGCGCTCGGCGCCTCGGCGCAAGCGGCCGTCATCACGCGCGGCTTCGTCGAGATGCGCAGGCTCGCCGCTGCGTTCGGTGCGGAGGCCGAGACGCTGATGGGCCTCTCCGGCTTTGGCGATCTGGTGCTGACCTGCTCGTCCACCCAGTCGCGAAACTATTCCTTCGGCCTCGGTATCGGTCGAGGAGAGCCGCCGGCAAGCTTTGGCAAGCTGGCTGAGGGCGCGGCTACCGTCGGAATCGCCGTTCAAAAGGCGGCTGATTTTTCGGTCGAGGTTCCGATCATGGCCGCCGTGGCCGAGGTGCTCGCTGGCCGCCTGTCGGTCGATGACGCGGTGGACCGGCTGATGGCGCGTCCGCTCAAGCGGGAAA
Organism: uncultured Pleomorphomonas sp.; assembly: GCA_963665435.2. Classification (GTDB taxonomy): domain Bacteria; phylum Pseudomonadota; class Alphaproteobacteria; order Rhizobiales; family Pleomorphomonadaceae; genus Pleomorphomonas. The sequence goes on from CAXXNH010000032.1 coordinate 36,594, forward strand.
ACATCATCTGAAATCGGCTGACTGTTGCAATTTGCAACGCGAACGGGGGCGGACTGCCTCACCGATCAGCATATAGACGTCCAAGGTCGTCTTGAGCGCTATATGTTGGAGGTGGCGAAATTGTGCCCGGAAACCGAATCGCAACCATGATCGACGAAACTCCTCTGCGTCGGCATCAGGTCGCGCGTAGCCGGCCGGTCCGAATGGACACCGGGTCCGCCCTCGTAATGTTCTTGCGTAGAGGGCGGCCCGAGCCCCTTTCCCGATTATCCCAAGAGCTCCTTGAGCGGCTTCGTCTCGATGTCGAGCCGGGATACCCGCTTGCCCGCTTCCAGTAGCTTTTTCGCCGTCACGAAAGCGGCGGGGAAGTTGAGGGCATCGACGGCGATCATCGCGCCTTCCGCGAAGTACCAGACGGCATGACTGCCGGGGCGCGGGCCATCGATTTTCAGCGTGTCGTCGTAGCCATGGTGGAGGCCGGCGATCTGCAGCTTTGCCTCATACTGGTCGGACCAGAACCATGGCTGTGGCACGTAGGCGCCGCCCATGCCGACAAGGGCTGCGGCGGCGGCTTCTCCCTGATCGAAGGCGTTCTGGACCGATTCGAGGCGAATCAGGCGGCCACCATAGGGGAAGCAAGCGCAGTCGCCGATGGCGAGAATGTGCGGGTCGGAGGTGCGCGCGACCTCGTCGACCAGAACGCCGTCGTCGACGGCGAGGCCCGAAGCCTCGGCGAGACCGGCATTCGGCGCGACGCCGATGCCGACGACCGCGAGATCGGCGGCTATCGTCCGGCCGTCCGTAAGCTCGGCGCCGGTCAGGCGGCCTTCGATGCCGACGAGACGAACGATGGCGGCGCTCTCGAGGATGTCGACGCCATGGCCTTGGTGGAGTTCGCGAACCAGATCCGCTGTCCCGGTGGCGGCGACACGCTTCAGGATGCGGTCCGCGAGTTCGATGACCGTGACGTCGAGGCCGCGCGTTCTGGCAACCGCCGCCGTCTCAAGGCCGACATAACCGCCGCCGATCACCAGCAGACGACGGCCGGGATGGAAGTCCGCCATCAATGCGTCGGCGTCGGCCTTGTCCCTGAGCGTGTATACGCCCTGAAGATCGCCGCCGATCACCGCCGGAAGACGGCGTGGCGTGGCACCGGTCGCCAGAACCAGGGTGGCGTAGGCAAGCTCCCGTCCGTCATCAAGGACGACGACCCGCCGTGTCCTGTCGATCTTTGTGGCCTTGCGGCCGGTCAGCACCGTCACGGCATTGGTCTCGTACCAGGCCGGCGGCTTCAGGAGCAGGCGATCGAAAGCGGCTTCTCCGACGAGGTATTTCTTGGACAGTGGCGGCCGCTGGTACGGCAAGACCGGTTCGGCGCCGATGATGGTCACGGGGCGATCGGACCCGAGCGCGCGGAGCTTGCCCGCGAAGGCAGCGGCTGCTTGGCCGGCACCAATGATGACAATGGGATCGCTCATCGTTTTCTCCCGCTTCGACGGAGCCTGCTTGGGGCCTCTGGCGCAAGCTATATCGAGATCGCGCCATGTGCGGAAGCGTGGCGTCGAGCGGGAGTGTAGCGCCTTCCGTCTTTGGTCGCATCGGCCGCCAAGCTCCGCACGAAAGCCGCTCTACGTTCCGAACGGGGGCTTGTCACCTGCTTTGAACCGTCACAACATGCAAGACGGGTGAGCGACGATCTGCGGATCGAAGCGTGGCCCGAATGCAAGAAAACGAGCCGTCGCCCAGCCGTTGGATGGGATGGCGGGAGGAAACGTGGAGCCGCGCGGCCGGGGAGGGCCTGGCACCGGCGGATTGGAGTGATCGATGTTCCGTCTTGACGAAAAGCTTGCCCGCATCCGGGCGGGTGCCTATACGCGCGCCGATTTCATCATCGCCGATGCCAAGGATCCGGACATGGGGCCGTCGATTCCCGGCGCCGGTCCGCTCAGAGCCAAGGACGGAACGCTCGGCCGCTACCAGACGCGCCCGGAGTTCCTGAAGAACGTTCAGGCGATCGTCGAGCAGGACATCGTCGACATCATGTTGACGTCGGCCTCCAGTCTTGAGCTGCTCAACGAACAGGACGTCTACAAGAACTCGAAGGTGAAGCCGGCCATTCGCGCCAACGATACCACCGATATCTGGTTCGTGCGTGGTGGCGTCTACCCCAAGAAGCCGTCGCGGCCGTTCCGTACCGCGTCGCTGTCGCGCGTGACGACCGGCACTGTCGATCCGGCGCCCGGCGCACCGCTGGTCGGTACCGACCTCGGCCTTTATTCGATGACCTTCAACAACGACCTCGACCACGACTACGCCTCGCTCGAGGCGTTCGCCGAGTTCCGCTATGAAGCGTCGCTGAACGGTTTCAAGTACTTCCTTGAGGTGTTCAATCCCAACGTCGACACCGGCATCGATGCCGATCTCGTGCCGCACTACATCAACGACTGCATCGCCCGCTGCCTCGCCGGCGTGACGAAGGCCGACAGGCCGGAGTTCCTGAAGATCGCCTACAACGGTCCGAAGGCGATGGAGGAACTGGCCTCCTACGACCCGACGATCATCGTCGGTGTGCTTGGCGGTGGCGCCGGTACGACGCGCGACTGCTACGAGCTGCTCTTCCAGTCCGAGAAGTACGGCGCCCGCGTCGCCCTGTTCGGCCGCAAGATCAACCTTGCCGAAGATCCGCTCAGCATGGTCAAGCACATGCGGGCGGTGGCGAATGGCGATCTTTCGCCGTCCGAGGCGGTGAAATCCTATCACGGCGATCTCGCCAAGGCCGGCATCAAGCCGAGCCGCGAACTCGCCGCCGATCTTGAAGTGACGGAAAAGCCGCTCAAGGCCGGGCTTGCCTGACCATGGCAGCGGCAAGACGCGGCATCGTCACCGGAGGGACCTGGTGCGTCGACAACAACCGCTTGGTCAGCTACTGGCCCGAGGAGGACGGCATCGTCGAAATCCTCTCCCAGGAACTGGCCGGCGGCGGTTCCGGCTGCAACCTTGCGGTCGATATCCGCCATCTCGATCCGAACATGCCCGTCGAGACCATCGCCATCGTCGGTGACGACGAAGGCGGGCGGTTTCTGCGCGGCATCGCCGAGGAAGCTGGCATCGATCACCGACAAATGCACGTCGACGGTTCGCTGCCGACGCAGTTCACAGACGCCTATGCCTCGGCGGCGACCCACCGCCGTACGCACCTGTTTGCCAAGGCGGTGGCGGCGGCGCTCACGCCCGATCATTTCGATCTCGCGGCGACGACCGGGCGCATCCTTCACCTGGGGCTGCCGGGCTTCCACAAGCAGCTCGACGGCGTCTGGGAGGCTGGCGACAACGGCTGGGTGACGATACTCAAGAGGGCGCGCGCGGCTGGCCTCAAGACCAACATCGAGCTGGCCAGCCTCGAAACGCGCATCCTCGCCGATACCGTCATGCCCTGTCTCGATCATCTCGACTATGTCGTGGTCAACGACACCGAGATCGGCGCACTCGCGGGGCTTCCCACCGTCAGTCATGGCGTGACCGACGAGGGGCTTTGCGAGGCGGCGGCGCGGAAGGTGCTCGACGGTGGCGCCATGGAGCTGGTGGTGGTTCACTGGCCGAAGCTCGCCATCGCCGTGACGCGCGATGGCACTGTTGCCCGAAAGGCGTCGGTCTCCATCCCGGCTGAGCTAGTCGTTGGCGCCAACGGGGCCGGCGACGCCTTTGCCGCCGGCATGATCTATGGCGTTCACGAGGATTGGCCGCTCGAGAAGTCGCTGGCGCTGGCGCATGCCACGGCGGCCTGTTCGTTGCGTTCGGTCACCACCTCCGGTTCGGTGGTTGGCTGGCAGGAAACGCTGCGGCTTGCTGATACCTGGGGCTGGCGCACCTGACGATACTCCCTGGCGGGCATTGACCTGCCGGGGGTTTTCGCTGCGCTACCAGGCGGTAAAGGCGGCGCGCGCGGCGTTGAAGGGCTTCAGCGCCGAATAGAGCTCGCGGTACTCGCCGTAGAGAAAGTCCATCCGCTCGCGCCGCGACGGGTCGGGCTCGAACAGTCGGTCGGTCACCACCAGCCGATCCGCCGCTTCGCCGATGGACGAAAAGCGACCGGCGCCGACGCCGGCCAGGATGGCCGCTCCCAGCACACCGGCATCGAGCGTCTTGAGCCGGCGAATCGGCCGGCCCAGCATGTCGGCGCGGATCTGGCACCACGGGTCGGAAGCTGCGCCGCCGCCGGCCATTGAGAAGCTTGTCGCAGCCTGCCCCGCCGACGCTTCCAGCGCCTCCAGGAGCCAGCGCACCGATGACGCTACGCCCTCGAAGACGGCGCGCGTCAGCTCGGCCGGCCCCATCGAACCGTCAAGGCCAATGAAGGCACCGCGCGCGCCGATGTCCCAGATCGGGGCCCGTTCACCCTGGAGATGGGGCAGGAACAAGGGTGTGGGACGGTGCGGATTGCTGTTGGCGACAAGGACCGACAGTTCCGACGGCGCGCGTCCCGTGAGGTTCGACAGCCAGGCGAGCGAGGCGCCACCGGCCTGTGTCGGGCCGGCATGCATGGTGATGCCTTCGCAGGTCGGGAAGGCGATGACGCCGGCCGCCGGATGGCGCGCGCTCGACACCAGCCCGACGATTTCAGACGTGCCCGAGAGATACATGCATTCACCGTCGCGTAGGACGCCAGTGCCGATGAGCCCGGCCCAGGCATCCATGGCGCCGGTGACCATCGGAGCGCCGGCAAGCGGCAAGCCCGGCCGGATAGGTCCAGCCGTCTGTGTGAAGCCCCGAAGCGGTGGCAGACGGTCGGCCACTCCCGGAACCAGATCAAGGAGGCGTGGCACGTAGGTCAGCGACTGATCGATGACGCCGAAAGCGGCCATCGGGTCGGCGGTGGCCTCGCCGGTGAGTTGAAGGATGCAATAGTCCTTGGGCGCCATCAGCCAGCGCGTTCGCGCCCATAGATCGGGGTGGTGCCGCTTCAGCCATAGAGCGCGGGCCAGTGGATGGCTGGCGTCGATCGGCAGCGGGGCGCCCCACCAGCCAATGCGCTCTTCGGCGGAAATCAGCGCATCGAGTTCGGCCGCCTCGGCGCCGGCGCGCCCGTCCTGCCATGTGATGGCGGGCATCAGCGGTTTGCCGTCCGCGCCTACGAACACGTGGGTGTTGACCTGGCTGGTCAATCCGACGGCGGCGATCGCACCGTTCGTCAGTCCGTCCGACAGATGTGCCAGCGCTGCCGAAACGCGCCTCGTCCAGTCGGCGGGATCCTGCTCGGCCAATCCCGGTGCAGGTCGCTTCATGGGATAGGGATCGGCGAAGGTGCGGAGCGCCGCGCCGCTGTCGTCGAACAGCGTTGCCTTGACGGAGGTGGTGCCGACGTCGATGCCGACGAGAAGGGGCGTCATCATGGAAGAGGTCCGGGAGGCAGATCGTTCGCCGCCGAGATCACCACGCCGGCTGCGGCCTGTCCATCGCGGTTTGTCATTTCTCGTCCGAAAAAGCTCGTTTGGCGAGTGGCTTGGCCTTGTCTTCGCGTCATGAATCGAGGGCGATCGGCAGGCTTCGTGTTGAATGGCCTCCATCCGGCTGATAACTGTTTTGAGGCCGGCGGGGAGAAGGGGGACGCGTGCCTCCGACGACCGGCCTCAGAGAAAAATGGGGAACGCACACATGACTGCTACGCTCCGCATGCGGCTTCCGGCCGCCGCGCTGTTTCTTTCCGCCGTGTTCGCGACCGGTGCCGCCATGGCGGACGGCAAGATCGCGGTGATCACGCCCTATCTCGCCCAGCCGGGCACCCAGTTCTATGTCGAGGCTTTCCAGGCCGCCGCCAAGGACAAGGCTTGGGACGTCAACGTCATCGACACCAAGGGCGATGTCGCCGCCGTCATTTCCCGCCTCGAGGACGCTGCGACGCAGAAGGTCGACGCGGTGGTGATCAACGTCGATCCGGCACAGGTCGAGGCGGGGCTGGCCGCCGTCAAGGACGCGGGCATTCCCATTGTCGGCATGGATGCGGGCGCCAGTCCCTATCTCGTCACCAACGTCACGTCGAACGGTTACGCCATGGCCGCCGACACCGCCGCCTATGTTGCCAACCGGATCGGTGGCAAGGGCAACGTCGTCATGTTCGTGTTCGATGCCTTCCCGCCGGTGCAGGTGCGCGGCGTGATCGCCGACGCCGTCTTCGGCAACAATCCCGACATCAAGGTGCTGGATCGCGTGACGCCCGACGTGTCGGACGGCGGCATCGCCGACAGCCGCGCCAAGATGGAGGCGATCCTCGCCGCCAACCCGGACAAGGGCTCGATCTCGGCGGTTTGGGCGGCCTGGGACCAGCCGGCGCTCGGTGCTCTGCAGGCGATCGAGGCGGCAGGACGGCAGGACGAGGGTATCGTCATCACCGGCATCGACGCCAATCCGCAGGCCCGCGAGGCGATCGCAGCCGGTGGTAACTTCGAGGCGTCCATGGCGCAGGACTTCCACGGTATCGGCGCGGCCGCAGCCGAGGCCGTCGCCCAGACGCTGGACGGCAAGCCGCCGAAGTCGTCGGTTACCTACGTGCCGACCAAGCTCATCACCGCCGACAACGCCGGGGATTGAGACGTTTCGTGACGGATGGGCGGCTTGGCCGCCCACCGAACCAGGTTCTCACCATGTCGCTGCTGTCCATTCAGGATCTTGAAAAGAGCTTTGCCGGTGCCAAGGCGCTGGGGGGCGCCTGCCTCGACGTTCGCGCCGGAGAGGTGCATGCCCTGATGGGCGAGAACGGCGCCGGCAAGTCGACGCTGATCAAGGTGCTGGCCGGCGTGGTGAAACCGGACGCCGGGGCGATCGCCATTGATGGCGCGCCGGTTGCCATCGGGTCTCCGGCCGATGCGCTTCGCCTCGGGCTCAGGTTCATTCACCAGGAACTCTCGGTCGTGCCGCATCTGTCGGTGGCGGAGAACATCTTTCTCGGCCGCGACTATCCCCGCCGCTGGAGCGTCATGATCGACTGGGACGGCCTCAACCGCCGTGCGGCGGCGGTGCTCGCCGGCCTTGGCGTCACCCATATCCCGCCCGGTCGCAAGATGGCGCGCCTGTCGGTGGGCGACCAGATGCTGGTGAAGATCGCTACCGCCTTCCAGGATGCCAGCGTCGATGGTGACGCTCCGGCCCGGCTTTACGTCATGGACGAGCCGACGGCGGCGCTGTCGGCCGAGGAGTCCCTGCGTCTCTTTACCGTCATTCGGCGCCTGCGCGCTGCGGGCGCCGGTATCATCTACGTGTCGCATCGTCTCGACGAGGTGATGGAACTCGCCGACAGGCTTACCGTTCTGCGCGACGGTGCGACCGTGGCGACCCGCGACATTGCCGGGCTTCAGAAGCTTGAGGTCATCGAGCTGATGATCGGCCGCCGGTTCGCCGAGGGCTACCCGCCGCGTCTTGCGCCGGTGTCGACCGAGGTGGCGCTCGGCGTCCAACATATGTCCACAGCCTATCTACAGGATGTCTCCTTCGAGGTGCACAAGGGGGAGATCCTTGGACTAGCCGGCCTCGAGGGCGCCGGACAGAGCGAGGTCATCCGGGCGATCGTTGGCGCGGACGGCGGTCATGACGGCGCCGTCAGTCTTTCTGGCCGGCCCGTCAGGATCGAGGAACCCGTTTCGGCCTGGGCCAAGGGGCTGGCGTTTCTGCCGCGCGAGCGGCGTCAGGAGGGGCTGGTTTCGTCGGCGTCGATCGCCGGCAACGTGTCGCTGCCGCATCTCGACGATCTCGTTCGCTTCGGGCTGGTCCTTGACCGGGCAGCGGAGGCGGAGCAGGCAGTGGATCTCGGCCGGAAGGTGAAGCTGAAGTCCAAGGGGCCAAAGCAGAAGGTAAGAGAGCTTTCCGGCGGCAACCAGCAGAAGGTGGTTTTCGCCCGGGCTATTGCCGGCTCTCCCGAGGTGTTGCTGCTCGACGAGCCGACCCGTGGCGTCGACGTCGGTGCCCGCTATGACATCCACGCCCTGCTTCGCGAGCTGACGGCCGAGGGGAAGGCGGTGGTGCTGGCTTCCTCCGATCTGCCCGAGCTCGTCTACATGGCCGACCGCATCATCGTCTTCCGGGACGGCAAGGTGGCGACCACCGTTTCCACCGAGGGCCTCGACCAGGCCAGTCTTGCCGCCCTTTGCTTCGGCTCTCCGGCCGCGCCCTCCGCCTGAAGGAAATACCCGTGGCTTCCGCGCTCAAGACATATGGCACGCTGATCGGTTTCGTCCTTGTCGTCCTGTTCTTCTGGATCGAGATTCCCGATACCTTCATGACGGCGAAGAACTGGCTGAACATCAGCCAGCAGGTGTCAATGCTGGCGGTGGTCGCGTTCACGATGACCATCGTCATGGTGATGGGCGACTTCGACCTTTCCGTCGGTTCGATGGCCTCGCTTGCCGGGATCGTGGCCGCGTTGGCCTTTCGCGACGGGCATGGGGTGTGGGTTGGCGTGGCGCTGGCGCTTGGCGTCGGCCTGCTTGGCGGACTCCTCAACGGAGTGCTCGTCGCCTATGTCGGCATCCTGCCTTTCGTCGCGACGCTCGGCACACTGACGGTCTATAGCGGCCTTGCCTTTCTGGTGTCCGGCGGCAAGACCATCTTCGGGCGCGACATTCCCACGGCTTTCTCCGGATTTGCCCGCTCGGGCATTCCGCTCGCGGATATGGTGAGCCTGCCAAGCCTGACAATCGTCGCGGCGGTTGTGCTCTTGGTCGTCTGGTTCACTCTGGAGCAAACCACGTTCGGCCGCCGGCTCTATGCCATCGGCGGCAACAAGGAGGCGGCCCGCCTAGCTGGCATCCGCGTCAGGCGTCTGCGCTTCCTTGCCTTCGGTCTTAGCGGGCTCGGCGCCGCGACGGCCGGCCTGATGTATGCGAGCCGGGTTGCCTCGGCCAATCCGACACAGGGCTCGGGCCTGATGCTCGACGCGATCGCCGCCGTCTTCCTCGGCATGACCATGAGCGAGGAAGGGGAGCCTCACGTAGCGGCAACCCTGATCGGTGTGCTCATCTTGGGCGTACTCGGCAATGGCCTCACCCAGATGAGCATCGACAGCTATGTGCGCGAGGTGCTGATCGGCTCGATCATCGTGCTCGCCGTCGCCTCGTCGTCACTCGGCAAGACCAAGGGATGAACGAGAAAGCGCCGCCGGCCAGGACCAACGGCGCCCGTCAAAAGTACCTCTCCCGGTGATCAGACCCTGATGCCTTCGTTCATCAGCCCGTTCACGAGGCTACCGGACGTTGGCAGCAGCGGAATGAGGCAGGCCTGTACCGAATGGTAGATGTCCGGTCGGCCGTAGAAGGGGTTGGTGGCCGGCCGGCTCTCCGCGTCGAGCTGCGGGATGAAGGCGCCGGTCGTCCGATCGATCAGGTGATCCGTGGTGAAGTCCCAGATGCGCCGGTACCAGTTCTCGTAGAATGGGTCGCCAGTGATCGACGCCAGGAAATGGGCGGCGCCGATGCCTTCGCAGCACGGCCACCAGAAGCGGTCGGCGATCGACGGTTTGCCGTCCCAGCCGACGGTGTAGTAGAAGCCGCCGCGTTCGCCGTCCCAGCCTTCGGTGACGGCGAGGCGGAAGAGGCTTTGCGCGGCTTCCGGCAGCCAGAGGAGCTTGCGGCCGCCGAGCTCCCAAAGCTGGAGCAGCAGGCGTGCCCATTCCAGCCAATGCCCGGGCGTCGATCCGTAGGGCTTGAACATCGGGTTGCCGACATACTCGAGCGTCACGTTCCATTGGGCGTCGAAATGCTCGGGTAAGCGCCAGCCGTTGCGTGAGGCGAAGCGATCGATGATCAGCTCGGCGATGCTTTCAGCCTTGCGGAGATATTCCGCGTCGTCGGTCACCTCGAAGGCCGCCATCAGCGCTTCGGTGAGGTGCATGTTGGAGTTCTGGCCGCGATAGTCGCCGATCGGCTGCCAGTCGGCGGTGAACTCCTCGGCGACGGCGCCTGGGTCCGTTTCCCAGAACCGGGATACCAGGATGTCGGTCACATCGGCGATCAGTCGGTCGGCGGAGGGGTGGCCGGCCGCCTTGGCGGTGGCGGCAGCCAGAAGAACATGGGCATGGCCATAGGCCTGCTTGGTCGGATCTGTCAGGGTTCCGTAGCCGACGCCCCAGTGATATCCGCCGTTTGAAGCGTCCCTGTGACCGTTCCAGAGGAAGCTCATGCCCTGGTCGACCACATTGGCGGCGCCCGGCCGGCCCATCAGAGAGGCGATTCCGAAGGCATGCACGAGGCGGGTCGTGATGTGAAGATTTCGCGACGGCGGCAGGCCGCCATCGGCACCCGGCGTCATCGGCCGCCCGGCCTCGTCCAGCTCGAAATACCCGCCAAGCGGGTTGCGGCATCCCGCCTCGAAGAAGGAGAACAGCGCGTCGGCGCGGCCGAGCAACCAAAGACGATGAGGCGTGCGCTCCACCCAGCGGCTACGCGCGGCGGACTTCAGTTGCCTGAGCATTGTTCTTCCTCCCTGGCGGTGGTTTGTCGGCCCTCCAGCCTTTCTTCCTTTTTTAGCACCGCCCGGCGCGGGAACAATCTCAGGAGATCACTGAAATTGGCCTTTCGACTGAAATGGTTGATTACCGCACCGGCGTCAGCTCAAGAAGATAGGCGGTTTCCGGCCGCTGCATGGGCAACGGCAGGCCGGCGCTTGCCAGTGCCGCCGCGCTGAAGACCATTTCCCCGGACAGCAGCTTCTTCTGGCCGTCGCTCATGCGAATGAAGCCCGAAGGGCAGTCGCCGTGGGCGGCGGCGATGCGCCACATCCGCTCGGGCGCGCCCGGCAGGCGGAGGACGAGCGGTTCCGGCTGTTCGGCGACCATGGTTGGCCCTTGCGCCACGAACACGGCGGCTTGCTCGGACGTCATGGCGCCCCAGACATAGCGACCGTCGCGCGGATCGAGGTTGAAGTTGGCGCCGGGCGCGTGGAGAAGCGGCCTCAGGCGCTTGTGGAGGGCAATGAAGCCGGCAAGTTCGGTTCGTTCGGCTGGGCTCATGTCGAGCGGGTTCAGCTCGACGCCGAGGTGGTAGGCCAGCGCCACCATGGCGCGGAAGGTCAGGGACAGCGTCCGCCCGGACTGATGGCTGGGATTGGCCGAGACGTGGGCGCCCATGATCTCCGGCGGCAGGAACAGGCTGGCGCCGCGCTGGATTTCGAGGCGGTCGAGGGCGTCGGTGCAGTCCGACGTCCAGACGCGCTGGGTGTTGGCGAGCACGCCATAGTCGGTGCGGCCACCGCCGGAGGCGCAGCTTTCGATCTCGACGTGGGGGAATGCCGCGCGAACGCGGGCCATCAGGGCATGGACGGCACGGGTCTGGGCGGTGGTGACCGCGCGACCATCGGTGCCGCCGACGTGCGTGAGATCGCGGTTCATGTCCCACTTGATGTAGGAGATGGCATGCGAGGACAGCACGGCCGACAGCTTCTCGAAGAGATAGTCGGACACCTCCGGTCGCGTCAGGTCGAGGACCTGCTGGTTGCGCGAGCGCAAGAAGGGGCGCCCTTCCACCTTGAGCGCCCAGTCGGGGTGGGCACGGTAGAGGTCGGACTCTTCGTTGACCATTTCCGGCTCGAACCAGATGCCGAACTGCATGCCGAGCGACGTCACATGGTCGACGAGCGCCTTCAGGCCATCGGGATACTTGCGACGATCGACGATCCAGTCGCCGAGCGAGGTGGTGTCGTCGTCGCGGCGGCCGAACCAGCCGTCGTCAAGAACGAAGCGCTCTATGCCCAGGGCATCGGCGGCATCGGCCTGTGCCTTCAGGGAGGCGAGCTTGTGATCGAAATAGTTGCCTTCCCAGGTGTTGAGCGTCACCGGGCGGGGGCTCATCGCGCCATCCGGCCAGGACAGGATCTCGGATCGCACGAAGGCCTGCAGCGCCGCGGCGTCCTCGGCGGCATAGGCGACCGGGCTCTGATAACTTTCCCCGCGAGACAGGCGGATCTCGCCCGGCTCGAACAGCGCGCCGAGGTGGACGAGGCGACGACCGTCGTCGAGCGTATCGACGGCGACGATATGGTTGCCGCTCCAACCGAGATGGAAGGCGAAGCTCGTGCTTCCAACGGCGACGCCGAGGTAGGGCTGCCGATCATGGCTGGTGCGGCCACGCCGGTTCTCCTGCAAGGTGATGCCGGCGGCGAGCGGGTGACGGCGGATCTGAAACTCCCGCCCCCACATGCCGGTGAAGCGGGTGGCGATCGCTTCGCCTGCCGGAAGCAGGAAGCTGCCGGCCATGCAGCGATCAAGCGTGTAGACGCCATCCTTCACGGACGTCAGGCGGGTAGAGAGGCCGAGCACGCCGGTGTCGCTCGCGCGGATGGAAATTTCAATGTCGATGCCGGCGATGGCGTCGCTTGCCGTGAGCACCGTGGTCTCGGCATCCCGTCGGCTGGTCCAGCCGGAGAAGTCGAGCAGAAAGTCACGGCCGTCGCGATGGCCGACGATGGCTGGCCATCCGAAAGCGCCCATGCCTGCCACCGGCAGGAGTGCCGCGGAGGGGACGTCGACGTCCATGCCGTTGATACGGCTCGAACGCGGTACGTCCGGCCAGAAGTCGGGGGTCGCCGCTCCGCGTCCGAAGGCGAGGATCTCCGGCATGCCGCGGTCAGGCAAGCCGACCGAGAGCGAAAGCGGACCGGCTGAGAGAGTGACGGTGGACGGCATGAGCGGCCTCAACTCCAGGAGCAAGAAAAGACGATGGGGTGGCATAGGATTCCCCTTGCCGTCTCCATCGTCACTGTCTTGCCGATATAGATCGCCCTGGGGGCGTCATTCCAGCCGCTTTCTTGGGAAATTGACCTTTTGAGCCGAGATTCCCTATCGTTAGCACATAATTACTTGTCGCGTGGCAATCCGCAACGCGAGCGTCACCGCTTGGGGGCAAGGGCCTCGGTGAGCGTGCCGATGTTGTGCCGGATCATGTCGACGTAAGTTGGCGCAGGGCCGTCCTTTGCCGAGAGGGCGTCGGTGTAGAGCTCGCCGCCGACCACGGCGTGGGTTTCGGCGGCGATCTGGTCGATCAGCCGGCGATCCTTGATATTCTCGACGAAGATCGCGGGGATGGCGTCCTCGCGGATCTGGCGGATGATGCCCGCGACGTCGGCGGCCGTGGCTTCGGATTCCGTGCTGACGCCCTCGGGCGCCAATAGCTCGAGGCCGTAGGCAGCGCCGAAGTAGCCGAAGGCATCATGACTGGTGATGATCTTGCGCCGGTCTGCCGGCAGCGCTGCCATGGCGGTGCGAGCCTCCGCGTCGAGCGCTTCGAGCTCGGCGACATAGGCCGCCGCGTTGGCGTCGTAGGTCGCCTTGCCCTCGGGGTCGGCGGCGTCGAGGCCGGCGGCGATGTTCTTCACGTAAGTGACGGCGTTGGCAACATCCTGCCATGCGTGCGGGTCGATGCCATGATGATCATGCCCGGCATGGGCGTCGTCGGCATGATCGTGATCGTCCTCTTCCTCAGCCATTTCGCGGGGTGCGACGCCCTGTGACGCCACGGTCACCGGTCCGGTGTAGCCCGACGCTTCGGCAAGGCGGTCCATCCATCCCTCGAAGCCGAGGCCGTTGACGACAAGGAGCTTGGCAGCGGCGACGGCTTTGACGTTGTCGGGCGTCGGCTCGTAGACGTGGGCGTCGCCATCGGGGCCGACGAGCGTTGTGACCGCGACGCGTTCCCCGCCGACGCGGCTCACCATGTCACCAAGGATGGAAAAGGAAGCGACCACCGGCAGGCGGTCGGCGGCAAAGGCTGGGCCAGCGGTCAGGATGGCGAGAACGGAAGCAAGCAGGAGGCGGTTCATGAGGCTCTCTATGTTATGTTATAACATAACTATGGTTGGACCCAATGCATGGCGGTGTCAAGGGGCATGGCCGTGTCGGAGAGAACTGGGTTTGCCCGGCTAGCCGCCCTTGGCGATCACGAAGCGCAGGACGGCCCCATCCTTTTCCTCGGCCATCAGCCGGTGCCCCTGTTCGCGGCAGAAATGGGGTATGTCGATCGCCGCCATGGGATCGGTTGCTTCGACGACCAGAAGGTCACCGGGTGCCATGCCGCGCAATGCCTTGCCGGCTCTCAGCACCGGCAGCGGGCAGTTGAGCCCCCTGAGGTCAAGTCGCAACGGTTCGGTCATGGTCAGGGCAGGGCGGTGCGGCAAAGGTCGACGAAGGCGCGGACGTCATCCGATCCGGCCGACAGGGCCACGCCGAAGGCTATGATCGCCAATGGCAAGGCGAGCGAAGCCAGATGATCGGACAACCGAGCGCGCTTGGTGGTGTTCTTGTCGGTCTCGGGTTGATTGGACATCCGCTCAGCTCCCGGCGATCAGGGTCTTCAGCTTCTTGAGCGCGACGTCCTGTTCTTCCATGTAGGCGATGGTGCCTTGGAAACGACCGTCGGCGCCGAACATGAAGCTCGAAGCCGTATGGTCCATGCCATAGTCGCCGTCGGTACCGGGTACCTTGCGGGCATAGACGCGGAAGGCCTTGATGGCGGCATCGATCTGTTCCCGGCTGCCGGACAGGCCAAGCACGATATCGCCGAAGGAGGACAGATAGTCTTTCAGCACCTCTGGCGTGTCACGCTCCGGGTCGACGGTGACGAACAACAGGTCGACCTTTCCGGCATCCGGCCCGAGCAGTTCCTTCAGCGCCGCATATTCACCGAGCGTGGTAGGGCAGACGTCCGGACAGTGGGTGTAGCCGAAGAAGATGACGTGCGGCCGGCCGGCAAAGGTCTTGTCGGTGACGGCGCGACCGTTCATGTCGATAAGGCTGAAGGGGCCGCCGATGTCACTCGCCGCGACGCTGGCATTTTCCATGAAGGGAAGTCGGCCGCCGAAAACGAGCCAGCCGGTGGCGCCGAACAGCACCGCGACAAGCAGCCAGACGATGATGCGCAGAGCCTTCACTTCTCCTCCCAACGTCGACGGCATTGGATCTCGCTGAGACTAACCAAGAACGAGCGCGCGCGAAATGGCCAACTTTTGGCGCAACATGGTCTCAGATCAGGGCGTCGCGGCTGGCAAACATGCCGCGCCAGCTCATGACGCCGACGAACAGGGTCGACAGAGCGTCCCAGCCAGCGAAGGACAGGCCGAACAGGTTGATCGGCGCTTCGGAGCAGGAGACGAGCCGGGTGCCTTTTACCGCCGCCATCAGGTCCGTGGCGCTGGTGATCACGGTGGGGGCACCGCCGCAGTCGGACGGGCCTTCCCAAAGCTTCCACTCGGCGCCGACGTGATAGCCGGCGAGTGCTGAACCGACAAAAAATATGGCTCCACCGACGAAGTAGAGGAGGCGAGCAAGGCGCGGCATTCGAGACGACAGAAGCAGGCCGACGAGCAGGATCGGCAGGCCAACGTAATAGGGGACGCGCTCTTGCAGGCACAGCTTGCAGGGGAGGTAGCCGCCGATGATCTCGAAGCCCCAGGCGGCTACGATGGCAAAAAGGCCGGCCAGAAATGCGAGACCGGGAGCACGAAGGGCTGCGGGAGCGGACATGGAACACCTAAACGACGACTGCGGCGGTTCCGGCCTAACAGCTTGGAACGAGCCACGCAATCGACGAATGGGGTGTTCGGTAGCGGTTGCCGGTCTAAAAAGCGCCCCCGGCCGCGCCTCAAAAGGCGCAACGCAGGCAGAAACGAATTCCGGGGGGCTGGGGGGCTGGATTGAGCCGGAACCCGTCCGCAGCGTCATTGCCGGGGGACGAGTGCATCCTGCTGGCCCGACTTGGCGTCGACAAGGCGGGAATGGGGCCAAACTGTGAAAGACGATCAGAGCTTCGTGATCGTTGGTCGAATAGCTAAAAGTCGGCCGCGATGCCCTTCACTTCCCAATCGCCATAGCGGGCAGGTTCGAGGCCACCTCGGCCGCCGATTTCCTTGGGCCGGCTTTCGCTGGCAAGGCGGCGGCGCTCCTCGGCTTCGGCGAGGGCACGGCGGGCGGCGGGTGACAATGTCTTCCCCGAGGCCGCTTGGGGCTTGTTCTCAATGTCGGTCATGGGCGCATCCTTGATGGAGATTGGATAGCATACCATCTTGTCATTCGGAAAATCCGGATCAGCATATCAGCCGGAGACCGGAAGGACAGATGAACTTCTTCAAGACCTCCCTCCTCCTCGCCGCGATGACGGCGATCTTCATGGGCGTTGGCTACCTGATTGGTGGTCAGGGTGGCATGCTGATCGCGCTGGTGGTCGCCGCCGGCATGAACCTCTTCTCCTACTGGAACGCCGACAGGATGGTGCTGGCCATGCACCGCGCCCGTCGCGTCGACCGGGCCAGCGCGCCTGAGTATTACGGCATCGTCGAGCGGCTCGCCGCCAATGCCGGGCTGCCGATGCCGGCGGTCTACGTCATCGACAATCCGCAACCCAACGCCTTCGCCACGGGGCGTGATCCAGAGCACGCCGCCGTTGCCGCCACTACGGGTCTCCTGCGGATGCTCGATCGCGAAGAGATCGCCGGCGTCATGGCCCATGAACTCGCCCACGTGCAGAACCGTGACACGTTGACCATGACGGTGACGGCGACCATTGCCGGCGCCATCTCGATGCTGGCCAACTTCGGCCTGTTCTTCGGCTCGATGAACCGCGACAGCGAGAACCGGAGTCCTCTGGGCGGTATCGGCATACTTCTCGCCGCGATCGTCGCACCGCTCGCTGCGATGCTGGTGCAGATGGCCATTTCGCGGACGCGCGAGTATGCCGCCGACAGGCGCGGTGCCGAAATTTCCGGCAATCCGCTGGCGCTCGCCTCGGCCCTCGACAAGATTGCCGGCGCCGCGCATCGCGTGCCGAACATGACAGCGGAGCAAAATCCTGCTACGGCGCATCTGTTCATCATCAATCCGCTGTCCGGCGCCAGGATGGACAACCTGTTTTCGACCCACCCGGATACCGGTAACCGCATCCGCGCCCTGATGGCGATGGCGGATGGCGGTGGTTTCGGGCGGCGCAGCTCCGAACCCGTTGCGGATGGCCCCTGGGCCAACCCGCGTGGCTCGCGGGGCGGTCCGTGGGGTGGAGGCAGCTCCGTCGGACGGCCTTCAAACCGTGGACCCTGGGGATGACCGCAGACAACAATGGCCGCAAGGGCGGCGGGAAAACCGGCAATACGTTCAGGCCGGCACGCCCTCATGATGGCCAGAAGGGCGCGGCGTTCAAGGGTGGGCGTCCGCCCCAGGGTGGTCGGCGACCGCCACGGCCGCAGGGCATCGAGGCTCGTGCCGTTGCCGTGGGGCTGGTCGATGGCGTCCAGAAGGGCCGCCTTCTCGATGCGCTGCTCGACAAGGGTTCCGCCGCGGAGCGATATCAGCGCCTCGATCCACGCGATCGTGGTCTTGCCCGCGCCATCGTCGGCTATGCCTTGCGCCGTCACGGCCAGATCGAGGACGCGGTCGGCCGCTTCCTGACCCGGCCGCTTCCCGACGATGCCGGCACGTTGAAGGCGGTGATTGCCGTTTCCGCCGCCCAGATCATGTTCATGGACGTTGCCGACCACGCCGCCGTGGCGCTTGGCGTCGAGCTTGCCGGCGCCGACAAGGCGTCCGCGCCCTTCAAGGGCGTGGTCAATGCGGTCCTGCGCCGCGTTTCCGAGAACAAGGCGACCATCCTGGCCGAACAGGACGCCATCACGCTCAATACCCCCGCCTGGTTGATGGAGCGCTGGAGCGCCAACTATGGGGCCGACGTCGCCCGCGACATCGCTGCGATGAATGCCTTGGAGCCAACGCTCGACCTCACCGTGAAGTCCGATCCGGAAGGGTGGGCTGCCCGGTTGGGCGGCATCAAGCTCCCCAATGGCTCGGTGCGGCTTCCCGTTACCGGCGCCGTCGAGAAGATCGATGGTTACGAGGAAGGCGGCTGGTGGGTGCAGGATGCCGCCGCCACGCTGCCCGTCCATCTCCTGGGCGACGTCAAGGGCAAGAAGGTCGTCGACCTCTGCGCGGCGCCCGGCGGCAAGACCGCGCAGCTTGCCGCGCTTGGCGCCGACGTTACCGCCCTCGACGTGTCCTACCACCGCCTCCAACGCCTCGAGCGCAATCTCTATCGGCTGGGTCTCAAGGCCAATCTCGTCAAGGCCGACGCCACCGAATGGCTCGGCGGGACCTTTGACATGGTCTTGCTCGACGCGCCTTGCACGGCGACCGGAACGCTGCGTCGCCATCCCGATGGGGCGGTTGGCAAGAAACCGGCCGACGTGCCAACGCTGGCGGCCGTGCAGCGTCGCCTGATCGATCAGGCGATCCGCATGCTGCGTCCGGGAGGTCTCCTCGTCTTCTCCACCTGTTCGTTGGAACCGGAGGAGGGACAGGACCAGATTCGCCGTCTCAGGCTGATCGAGGCGCCGCTCGACGTGGTGCCGGTGACGGCGGACGAGGTTTTCGGCTTGTCGGAGATCGTCACGCCGGAAGGGTATGTCCGCACCTTGCCGTCACACCTGAAGTTGGAAGATGCCCGGCTTTCCGGCCTCGACGGCTTTTTCGCCGCCCGCCTCCGTCGTCAGTGACGACGGCTGCCGGGGCAGCCACCGACAAAATTGATCGGTTTCGAACACCACTTGGTAACCAAGGTGGGCGTCTCATGCCGTGATGAGCGCCTCCGGTTCGCCCGGAGGCGGAGTGATTCCTGCTCCAGCACCGAAAGGGGGCCTGACGATGCGCGCACAAGTCGCCGGCACGGCCCGGCTGGTGCTGTTCGCCGGTGAACTGGCCCTGCGGCGCGCCGTGACGGCGCTCGAACGCGGTCCTTTCTCACGCTGGCGCTGGCCCGGCTCGACGCCCGAGCGGCTGGTCATCGCCCCGCAGGACATTCGCACCACCGACCCGACGATCGCCACCGACATCTACGCCGGTCTCTACGCCTTCGCCGGAAAGATGGTGGAGACGGGAGGACGCTCGCCCTTCGACATGCCGTCGCCGTCGGCCGAGTGGACGCGGGCACTGCACGGTTTCTCCTGGCTAAGGCATCTTCGGGCCGCCGAGAACGCGCTGGCCCGACAGAATGCCCGGGCCCTCGTTGCCGACTGGATTGCCCTCGAGGCCCACGCGCCGCCGGAGGCCTTCGAGACCGAGAACATGGCCAGGCGGGTCATCGCCTGGATCACCCAGTCGCCGCTGATCCTGAAAGATGCCGATCGCGCCTTCTACCGCCGCTTCCTGCGTTCGCTGGTGCGGCAGGTCCGCCGGTTGCGTGGCCGCCAGAGCGACACTGTCGACGGTTATCCGCGTCTTCTCGCCGCTGTGGCCGTCGGCGTCTTTGCCCTGTCCGCCGACAACCAGGGGCGGCTTGCCAGGCAAGCCGGACAGCGGCTCGAGCAGGAGCTCAAGCGGCAGATCCTGCCGGATGGTGGTCACATCAGCCGCGACCCCTCGGTGATCGCCGATCTCCTGACCGATCTCCTGCCGCTGCGTCAGGCCTATTCCAATCGAGGCGTAAACCCGCCGCAGGCCCTGATCGTCGCCATCGACCGCATGATGCCGATGCTGCGCTTCTTCAGGCATTCCGACGGAAGCCTGCCGCATTTCAACGGCATGAGCGCCAGCCACGCCGGTCAGCTCGCGACGCTGAACGCCTATGACGACACGCACGGTCGGCCGGTGGAGAACGCCAGCCATTCCGGCTACCAGAGGCTCGAAGCGGGTGGCACGGTGATCCTGATGGATGCCGGCCCCATTCCGCCGGTCGGCGTCAGCCAGAGGGCGCATGCCGGTTGTCTCTCCTTCGAGATGTCCAGCGGGCCCAACCGCTTCATCGTCAATTGCGGCGCGGCCGACGATCCGCGCTGGCACTCGGCTGCCCGTTCGACGCCTGCCCATTCGACGCTCTCGCTGGAAGATATGTCTTCCGGCGCCTTCCTCGATACGTCACGCCTCGTTCGCCGGCTCGGTCCGGTGATGATCGACGGCCCGCGCCATGTGCCGGTGGCTCGCGAGGATCGCGACGACGTCATTGCCCTGGTGGCAAGCCATGACGGCTACTCGGGCCGGTTCGGCGCCATTCACGAGCGCCGGCTCGTCCTGCGCATCGACGGCGGGGAGATCGTAGGTTCCGATCGCCTGAGTTTTGCCGGGCGAAAGCCGCGCCACGACCGCTTCGCCATCCGGTTCCACCTGCATCCGCTGATCCGGGCAACTCGCACGGCCGGTGGCGACGTGTTGCTCGTCGCTCCCGACGGTGAGGCCTGGACCTTCACCTGCGGCCTGATCGCCCCCGAGCTCGAGGACAGCGTGTTCCTGTCGGACACGCTCGGCCGCCGCAAGAGCCTGCAAATTGTCCTGCCGGGACGGGCGCGAGTGACGCCGGAAGTGGCCTGGGCGATGACCCGTACCGCCGACGGACAACGTGGCCGGGCGCGAGGGCGCGACCCCAAGCTTGGTCCGGATCTGTTCGGCGGGGCCTGATAGCCGGCTCTCGGCGGGAAAAGCGGCGATTGTCGACCCAAATCGATTGGGCGCGGGTTCCGCGCGGCGACCATTCATGCTATCGCGCCGCCATCCCCTTTCCCGGAGACATCCCCATGGCTGGCCATCCTGATCGCGTCGCTCCAAAGCGCGCGCTGCTTTCCGTTTCCGACAAGACGGGCCTCGTCGAGTTCGCTCGCGCCCTCGCGGACCGTGGTGTCGAGTTGCTCACCACCGGCGGCTCGAAGAAGCTTTTGAGCGAGGCCGGCATCCCTGTCACGGAAGTCGCCGATTTCACCGGCTTCCCGGAAATCATGGATGGCCGCGTCAAGACGCTGCACCCCAAGGTGCACGGCGGCCTCCTCGCCGTCCGTGACGACGCCGGTCACGCCAAGGCGATGGCCGATCATGGCATTCAGCCGATCGACATCCTCGTCGTCAACCTCTACCCCTTCGAGGAGACGGTGGCTCGCGGCGCCGGCTACGAGGAGACCATCGAGAACATCGACATCGGCGGCCCCGCCATGATCCGCGCCGCCTCCAAGAACCATGCCTATGTGACGGTTCTGGTCGAGCCGGCCGATTACGAGGGCATCGTCGCCGAGATGGATCAGGGCGGCGTGACCTTCGATACGCGCCGTCGCCTGGCCGCCAAGGCCTATGCGCGCACCGGCGCCTATGACGCGGCGATTTCCGGCTGGTTCGCCAGTGTGCTTGGCGGCAAGACCGGCGACTTCGTCGCCGTCGGCGGCAAGCTTGCCGAGGACATGCGCTATGGCGAGAACCCGCACCAGTGGGCTCGCTTCTACCGGTCTACGGAGATCCGGCCCGGCGTTTCCACGGCGACGCAGCTGCAGGGCAAGGTGCTCTCCTACAACAACATCAACGACACGGACGCCGCCTTCGAGCTGGTGGCCGAGTTCGACAGGGCGGTGCCGGCCGTCGCCATCATCAAGCACGCCAACCCCTGCGGCGTCGCCACCGGCGCGACGCTGCTCGAAGCCTATACCAAGGCGCATCGCTGCGATCCGGTGTCGGCCTATGGCGGCATCGTGGCGCTGAATGGCACGCTCGACGCCGACACGGCCAAGAAGATCGTCGAGATCTTCACCGAAGTGATCATCGCCCCGTCGGCCACCGACGAGGCGATCGCCATCGTCGGCGCCAAGAAGAACCTGCGCCTGCTGGTTACCGGCGGTCTGCCCGACCCCAAGGCGCCCGGTCTTACCGCCAAGACGGTGGCCGGCGGTCTGCTCGTCCAGTCGCGCGACAATGGCGTCGTCACCGCCGCCGACCTCAAGGTGGTGACCAAGCGCGCACCGACCGACGCCGAGCTTGCCGACCTCCTGTTCGCTTTCAAGGTCTGCAAGCACGTCAAGTCCAACGCCATCGTCTACGTGAAGGATTGCGCCACCGCCGGTATCGGCGCAGGCCAGATGAACCGCGTCGATTCCTCACGCATCGCTGCCATCCGTGCGGCCGAGGCAGCCGAGACGGCAGGGTTCAAGGACTCGTTGGCCAAGGGGTCGGTCGTCGCGTCCGACGCCTTCTTCCCCTTTGCCGATGGTCTTGAATCGGCGATTGCCGCCGGGGCGACCGCTGCCATCCAGCCGGGCGGTTCGATCCACGACGCCGAGGTGATCGCCGCCGCCGACAAGGCCGGCATCGCCATGGTGTTCACCGGCATGCGCCACTTCAGGCACTGAGGGGCGACTCCTTCCTGCCGACAGGTGCTCGACAGGTTTCTCGACCCATAGTGAGCGGGCCGGCGCGATCGACGCGTCGGCCCGTTTTTCGAGGAACCCGCATGAAGACCTCTCTGATCGCTGTTGCCCTTGCCCTCGTTCTCACGCCCGTCGCCGCCTTTGCCGACGAAGACAGCGCCAGCTGCACCACCGCCGCCAAGGATACCTGGCTCAGCATCGATGCCATCAAGGCCAAGGCCGAGGCCGCCGGCTACAGCGACATCAAGAAAGTGAAGGTGGAAGGTACCTGCTATGAGGTCTACGCCTTCGACAAGACCGGCAAGAAGGCCGAGGTGCTGTTCGACCCGTCGACCGGCGAGAAGGCCGGTGACGAGGCGAACGGCTGACGCCATGTCCGAAACGTCCGTCGGCGGCGATACCCCGCCGCGGACGATCCGGGTTTGGGATCCGGTCGTCCGCCTGTTTCACTGGACGGTTGTCACCGCCGTCTGTCTCAATCTGTTCATCCTGAAACCCGGCCGCCTCTATCATCGCTACGCCGGCTATGTGGTGATCGGCGCCGTGTTGGTCCGGCTCGTCTGGGGGTTCGTCGGCTCCCGCCACGCCCGCTTCCACGACTTCTTCCCGACGCCCTCCCGTCTTGTTCCCTATCTCAAGGCACTTCTTCGCGGCGAGGAAGCGCGTCATCTCGGGCACAATCCGGCGGCGGCGGTCATGATGCTGGCGCTGATGGGGCTGTTGCTCGCCACCGGCGCGACGGGCTGGATGATGACGCTCGACGCCTTTTGGGGAGAAGAATGGCTCGAGGAGTTGCATGGGGGGCTTGCCAACGCCATCATGGTGCTGGCGCTGGTCCACGCGGCCGCTGCCATTGTCGAAAGCCTGCGCCACCGCGAGAATCTGGTCTGGTCGATGGTCACGGGCAGAAAGCGCGCCTGATGCGTCTTCTTCTCGTCGAGGACAGTGCTCGCCTCGCCGCATTGCTCGGAGAAGCCGTGCGGGAGGCTGGCTGGCGTCTCGACGCGGTCGGTACGATGGCCGAGGCGGAAGCGGCCATTGCCGCCATCGATTTCGACCTGATCCTGCTCGATCTCGGCCTGCCGGACGGCGACGGGCTTGAACTCTTGCGCGCCATACGTCGCGCCGCCGACGTGACGCCGGTCTTGATCCTTACTGCCCGCGGTACGGTGGAGGAACGCATTGCCGGTCTCGACGCCGGCGCCGACGATTATCTGGTCAAGCCATTCCATCATCGCGAGTTTCTGGCGCGTTGCCGAGCCATGCTGCGGCGGTCGCCGACGGCCTTGCAACCGGTGCTGGTCGCCGGTCGCCTGGCCTATGATCCAGCGGCGGCGCTGTTGACCGCCGATGGCACGCCCATAGCGCTGCCGCCGCGCGAACGGGCGCTCTGCGAGACGCTGATGCGCGATATCGGCCGTCTGGTGCCGCGCCGCCGGCTTGAGACGACGCTGTCGGACTATGACAGCGAGTTGACGGCAAATGCGCTCGATCTGGCGGTGTCTCGCCTGCGCAAGCGGCTCGACGGTATCGGGAGCGGCGTCGAGATCGCCACGGTGCGTGGTCTTGGCTACCTGATGCGAGAGTGCTCTTCGGAAGGCGTCGATGAGGGCGTCCCATGAGCACGCGTCGTCGCAAGCGTCTGGCCGGGGTGGTTGCCCGCCGTATTCTCGCCTTCGCACTGCTGGCCATGCTGCTGCAGGTGGCCATGGTCTTTGCCCGCTATTGGTTCGATGACGAGGAACTCGGCCATATCCTGGTCGAGCGCGAGACCGAGGCGATTTCGGCCTCCGTTCATCGCGTGGCCGGCCTCCTGGCGCTCGATCCGGATGCACCGGTGCTCGATCGCTATATGGGCGATGTCGACGACGACGACGTCGATGACGGAGATCATGCCGACGACGAGGTCGGCAATCATCCGCCGCCGGCCACTTTCGTGCGGATCCGGGGCGCGGATGGACGGGTCATCTACTCCAACTGTGGCGAGGAATGCGAAGAGCACTTCCTGCCGCCGCCGGGCAACGCACCCGATTTCTGGCAGCGGGCGATCGAGCCCGGCAAGCCGCTCAGTGTCGCGGGCGGACGTGCCTTCGTTATTGACGGGGAGCGTGTGCTTATCGATGTCGCCGTCCTGCACGACCCCGGTAACTTCCTCGGCTCGATTCTCACCCACGAGATGATCGATCACATGTTGGTGCCGATGGGGCTGATGCTGGTGCTGACCATTGGCGCTACCATTCTGTCGATCGGAGCGGCGCTTCGCCCGGTTTCCGCGGCGGCACAAGCGGCGGACGCCCTGGATCCCCGATCGCCAACATCTCTGTCGATCGATGCCGCGATGCCCTTGGAAGTCGCGGGCTTGGTGGAGGCGATCAACAGGCTGTTCGCCCGCACGGCCGAGATCATGGCGGCCCAGAAGGTGTTCTCGGCCGCCGTCGCCCATGAGATTCGAACGCCGCTCGCCGTGCTCCGCCTGGAGCTCGATCGGATCGCCGATCCTCGCGCCCGGCGGGCCGAGGCGGATATCGAGCGTCTCTTGCACGTCCTCGAACAGTTGACCGCTCTTGCTCGCCTCGACGTGGTCGATGACGACGCCTTCGTCGAAACGGACCTCGCCGGTCTCGCCGCCGACGTGGTGGCGGACATGGCGCCTCTCGTCCTCGATCGAGGCGCAACCATCGCTTACGAAGGCGATGGCCCAGTGCCGATGAGATTGGTACCTTCTCTGATACAGAACGTCGTGAGAAATCTGATAGAGAACAGTCTCAAGCACGCTGGTCGCGGCGTCGATATCGTCGTGGCGGTTGGCCTGGATGGCAGTCTCACTGTCTCCGACAACGGCTCTGGTTTTGTTCCCTGCGAGGTGCAGGGCGAGTTCGGTCGCGTGAAGAGGTCAGGATCGCTCGGTCTCGGTCTCACCATCGTCGAACGGATCGCCGAACTGCACGGCGCGGCGCTTTCGGTTCGCTCCGCTCCGGGTGAAGGCTGCAGCGTTCACCTCGCCTTCGTCCATGAATGAGGAAAAGATGTTCAACTCACTTGGCAACCGACGCCGTTTCTCCGATCTCAACGAGCAGGAGATCCTGGCTCTCGCCATCTCCAGCGAGGAGGACGATGCCCGTATCTACGCGAGCTACGCCGAGAAGCTGCGCAAGGACTTTCCTGCGACGGCGGCGATGTTCGACGAGATGGTCAAGGATGAGGACGGGCACCGTCGCTTCCTGATCGCCGAGCATGAACGTCTGTTCGGCCCGGTGATACCGCTGATCCGTCGTGAGCATGTGGCCGGCTATTATGCCCGCCAGCCGGTATGGCTTGTCGAGAATCTCGGCGTCGAGCGCATTCGCGAGGAAGCGGCGCGCATGGAGGCGCAAGCCTACAAGTTCTACATCGAGGCGGCCAAGCGCGTTTCGGATGCCGGCGCCCGCCGTCTGCTCGGCGATCTCGCCGAGCAGGAGCGCCATCACATGGAGGGCGCCGAGGCCGCGCGCGAGGAGAATGTCGGCCCCTCGGACGAGCAGGAAGAGGCGATGGTTGCCCGTCGCCAGTTCATTCTCACCTATGTGCAGCCGGGCCTTGCCGGGCTGATGGATGGCTCGGTGTCGACGCTGGCGCCGATCTTCGCCACCGCGTTCGTGACGCAAGACACCCACAAGACGCTGCTGGTGGCGTTGGCCGCCTCGGTCGGCGCCGGCATTTCCATGGGCTTCACCGAAGCGGCACATGACGATGGCGTCATCTCCGGCCGCGGCTCGCCGATCAAGCGAGGGCTCGCCTCCGGCATCATGACGGCGATCGGTGGTCTCGGCCACGCCCTGCCTTATCTCATCCCGCACTTCTGGACCGCGACGTCGACCGCTCTCGCCATCGTGTTCGTCGAACTCTGGGCGATTGCCTGGATCCAGAACAAGTATATGGAAACGCCATTCTTCCGGGCGGTTCTGCAGGTCGTGCTCGGCGGTGCGCTGGTGCTCGGCGCCGGCATTCTGATCGGCGGCGGCTGATCCGCCGTACCAACTGGCTTTGCGGGAAGTCGGGGCGGCGCGAGCCGCCCCTTTGCGCGTCAGGCGTGGCGATTCTGGCGGTGATCGATAAGGTCCGTCACCACGGACGGATCGGCCAGCGTTGATGTATCGCCGAGCGAGCCGAAATCGTCCTCGGCGATCTTGCGCAGGATGCGCCGCATGATCTTGCCCGAGCGCGTCTTCGGTAGGCCCACGGCGAACTGGATCTTGTCGGGGGAGGCGATCGGGCCGATTTCCCGTCTTACCCACTGGGTCAGCTCGGAGGCGAGCGTGTCGGTGGGCGCTTCTCCCTCCATCAGCGTGACGTAGGCGTAAATGCCCTGTCCCTTGATGTCGTGCGGATAACCGACCACGGCGGCTTCGGCCACCTTTGGATGCGCAACGAGCGCGCTTTCCACTTCTGCCGTCCCCATGCGATGACCGGCGACGTTGATGACGTCGTCGACACGGCCGGTGATCCAGTAGTAGCCGTCCTCGTCGCGGCGAGCACCGTCTCCGGTGAAATACATGCCCTTGTAGGCCGAGAAGTAGGTCTGCACGAAGCGATCGTGATCGCCGTAGACGGTGCGCATCTGGCCGGGCCAACTCGTCAGAAGCACGAGATTGCCCTCGGCCGGACCATCCAGCACATTGCCGAGCGCATCGACGATGGCCGGTTCGACGCCGAAGAACGGTCGCGTCGCCGATCCCGGCTTGAGGCGCGTGGCGCCCGGCAGCGGCGTGATCAGGATGCCGCCCGTTTCGGTCTGCCACCAGGTGTCGACGATCGGGCAGCGGCCGTCGCCGACGACGCGGTGGTACCAGAGCCATGCCTCCGGATTGATCGGCTCGCCAACGGTGCCGAGAATGCGCAGAGACGATCGAGACGTGCTCTTCACCGCTTCCTCGCCGTGAGCCATCAACGATCGGATAGCCGTCGGCGCGGTGTAGAAGATCGTCACCTTGTGACGATCGATCACTTCCCAGAAGCGCGATGGGTTGGGATAGCTCGGCACGCCTTCGAACATCAGCGTCGTGGCGCCGTTGGCCAGCGGACCGTAGATCACGTAGGAGTGGCCGGTGACCCAACCGACGTCGGCGGTGCACCAGTAGACGTCGTTTTCGTGGCAGTCGAACACCCACTGATGGGTGAGCGAGGCGTAGACCAGATAGCCGCCCGTCGTATGCAGCACGCCCTTGGGGCTGCCGGTGGAACCTGACGTGTAGAGGATGAACAGCGGGTCCTCGGCGTTCATCGGCGAAACCGGACAGTCCGTGGCGACGTCTTTCGACGCCTCGTCATAATAGACGTCGCGCCCCTCCAGCATGTTGACCGGCTTGCCGGTGCGGCGCACCACCAACACCTTGGATACGTCGGGGCATTTTTCGAGCGCCGCGTCGACGTTGGCCTTGAGCGGAACCCGTCGACCGCCGCGTATGCCCTCGTCGGCCGTGATGACTATCGGGCTGCCTGCGTCGCGAATGCGGCCGGCGATGCTGTCCGGAGAGAAGCCGGCAAACACCGTCGAGTGAATAGCACCGATGCGGGCGACGGCCAGCATGGCAAAGGCGGCCTCGGGAATCATCGGAAGATAGATGGTGACGCGATCGCCGCGTCGAACGCCGGCTTCCTTCAGGACGTTGGCAAAGCGGCAAACCTCTTCCTGAAGCTCGCGATAGGTTATGGCCCGCTGCTCGGACGGATCGTCGCCTTCCCAGAGGATCGCCACCTTGTCCGGCGTACGGTCGGCATGGCGGTCGACACAGTTGTAGGCGGCATTGAGGATGCCGTCCTCGTACCAGCGGATCGAGACGTGATGTGGATCGTAGGAGGTGTTCTTCACCCGCGTGAACGGCTTGATCCAGTCGAGGCGCCCGGCCATGGTCGCCCAGAACCCGTCGGGGTCCTCGATGGAACGCTTGTAGAGCTCCAAATACTTGTCATTGTCGATGAAGGCCGAAGCGGCAAGAGCCGCCGGCACCTCAAACACCTCACCGGTCATATGAAATCCTCCTCGCGTCAGGCCCTCCTCGGCCACACGCCCATCGATTCCAGTATGGTCCGTCAAAACACGTAAATCCATTAGCCGCCCGGCTAATCGCCAGTCCGCGAACCCGGTTTCGGTCACACGAAGTGCCAAACGCGTGTCGTTCTGATGTCGCGGTCCTCGATGGTGCGCGGTACCGGCACGTCGTAGCTCGCCAAAGGGGCGATGCCGGTGGTGGGAAGATAGGCGCGGCCGGGGTCCCCGAACAGTACGGCGCAACCCAGCGCCTGAGCGGCGCGCAGGAAGGGCTCGACGCGGGCGGCCATCGGCGCTTCGTAGAAGACGTCACCGGCTAGCACCACGTCGAAGTCGGCGGCGCCCCGATCTAGATAGTCGGTATCGGAGACCGTTACCTCCACGCCGTTGTCGGCGGCGTTGATGCGGATGGCGGCATGGGCGTAAGGATCGATGTCGGCCGCCACGACAAGGCGTGCGCCGGCGAGGCAGGCCGCGATGCCGACGATTCCCGAGCCGGCCGCGAAATCCAGCACACGGGCGCCACGAACGATCTCCGCGTGATCGAGCACATGGCGTGCGAGCGCTTGGCCACCGGCCCAAGCGAAAGCCCAGAAGGGTGGCGGCAGTCCAACTTGTCCGAGGTCGGCTTCGGTGGCCTGCCAGAGGTCCATCGCCTCGTCGGCTAGTCGCAGCCGCAGTTCCGGGACCAGAGGCGGCGCTTGCAGCCGGGTTTCCCGCAGAACGAAGATGTGCTCACGGGAGAGTTCGCTCAATTTTCGGCCATGGCGAGAACGGTTTCCCATTCGTCGTCCGTGACCGGCTGGACCGAAAGGCGCATCGAGGTGACGAGACTCATCTTGGAAAGCGATGGCTCCGCCTTGATTTCGGCGAGCGTGACGGGGCGCTTGAGATCGCGAACGGCCCGTACGTCGACACAGTCCCAACGCGGATCGTCGGTCGTGCTGTCGGGATGAGAAAGCGCGATCACCTCGCAGATGCCGACAACGGCGAGGCCTTCGTTGGAGTGGTAGAAGAAGCCCTGGTCGCCCAGCTGCATCGCCCGCATGTTGTTGCGGGCAAGGTAGTTGCGCACGCCGTCCCACTCGGTGCCGGCCGAGCCCTTTGCCTTGAGAGCGGCAAAAGAGAACTTGAAAGGTTCGGATTTGAATAGCCAGTGGGCCATGGGCGCTTCCTGTCGCGGCGTCTGTATGGGCTCAGCCCGGCGCGCCGATCACCCATTTCCACGGCTTGATGTCGACGCTCTCGAACAGGCCGGCCCGGGCATACGGATCCTCCGACAGCACCGTCTGCAACGTCTTGAGATCGACGGCCTCGGTGATCAGAAGGGAGCCGATCATGTTGCCGTCATTATCGAGGTAGGGCCCTCCGACCAGAATGGTATCGGCGTTGGCCTTTACATATTCGAGATGAGCGGCACGGTTGGCCTGACGAACGGGAAGATGCCCGATCTTGTCGGTGCAACTGACGACATAATGCATGGTTCGCCTCGAACGCGACGATGGAATGAGGGCGACCCTAGAGCATTTCCCGACCGGATGGAACCGTCCGATCGAAAGCGTCCATGTCGGAGTTCGCGATCGTTGCAGGACGGCCCAATTCTTGGGCCACGAAGGCAGGGCCCATGAAAATGGCCCCGACGGATGCGCCGTCGAGGCCAATTTTCAACCGGAGTAGGTGGGCATCGTTTCTGGTCGTCCGCGTTCCGACGGCCAGACCAGATCCTCAGATCGCGACGAGGTCCGGCACTGCCGACGTCGGGGCTGAAAAGCTGAGTGCGCGGGAGTAGGCGGCGCCGATGCCGCTGATGATGCCCGGTGCGAAAACGTCGATCACTTCCGAACGGACTCGGGAGGCGTAGTCTCCGGCGGCCGACAGGAAGGTGAGCGGCGGGAACACGAAGGTCCGTTCGGCGGAGCTGACGGTCGGCGCCGAAACGGCAGCCATGACGACAGACTTCGGAACGTTCATGCTGAAGGCGGAAGCGCCGTTGGAAGAGGCGGCGACGAGGAGGGAGGCAAAAGCCGCGGCGACGAGAAGGCGTTTCATATTGCAGGACTCCGGAACGCGATTGCCTGCTTTCTATCAGAGCCGGTTGAAGGCCCGGTTCCGAGATGAATCGCAATTTTTTCCTTTTCGGCAGGCTTTCGTTAACCCGCTCCGCGCCCTCATTTACGTTTCATTCACCGTGTCCGAGCCAAGTTTATAGTAACTTGGTGGAAATGGCGGGTCTCCGGGCTTTTTGCGGTGAACGAACGTTAGGAAGTGTGAACAACTCGCCCGACCTAAATACTACAACGTATGATTTCTCTCTCCTTAGTGGTGGTAAGGCTTTGTTGACGCTGACTAGAGATTTCAAGCCATGAAGCCGTCGACGCTTTTGACTTACCCCGATGCGCGGCTTCGGTCGGTTGCCGATCCGGTGGAGGTCTTTGATGATGGGCTCGTGGAGCTTGCCAGCGATCTCGTTGCTGCCGTCGAGGTTGCGCCGGCCATTGGTTTGGCCGCGCCGCATATCGGCGTTCTTCAGCGGGTCATCGCCGTGCGGCCTTCGGACGGGGCGGGCATTCGCGTCTATGTCAACCCGCTGATCGATTGGGCTTCCGTCGAAATGATGGCCAACGAGGAAGGCTCGGTCGCGATGCCCGGCGTCAGTGCCGAAATCGAGAGACCACGGTGCGTGCGTGTCGTCTATTCCGACCTTGATGGTCGCCAGGGTGTCGAAGAGGCGGAGGGTTTCCACGCCGCCGTGCTGCAGCATGAGATCGATCAGCTCGACGGCATCTTCTGGATAGACCGATTGTCTCGCCTGAAAAGAGAGCGACTGCTCAAGCGTTTTCGGAAGCTTGGCGGGCGAACCGCGCCATCTGCCTTTTTGTCGCCGTGAGTTTCCCGCATTCGTCGCTAGACTGCGCGCGAACCGTCTGCCCCGAGAGAGTTATGCTGATCGACCGCCAACATGCCATCCTGGATCTTGCCCGCGAGGTCGGCCGTGTGCTGGTCGACGACCTCGCGACGCGCTTCGAGGTGTCGCCGCAAACCATCCGCAAGGACCTCAACGAGCTTTGTGACCGCCGGCTGCTGGCTCGCGTGCATGGCGGAGCGGTGCTCGCGTCGACGGTGAAGAATGTCGGCTATGAGGCGCGGCGACAGATCTCCGCCGGCGAGAAGCGGGCGATCGGGGAGGCCGCTGCCGAGCTCGTCCCCAACGATGCGTCGCTGTTCATCAACATCGGCACCACCACCGAGGCGGTGGCGCAGGCCTTGCTGCAGCATTCCGGCCTGATGGTGATCACCAACAACATCAACGTGGCCAATCTGATGCGCGCCTATTCGGGCATCGAGGTCGTGATCGCCGGCGGTCAGGTACGCCACTCCGACGGCGGCATCGTCGGCGAGGCGGCCGTGGATTTCATCCGCCAGTTCAAGGTGGATTTCGCCATCATCGGCACGTCGGCCATCGACGAGGATGGGGCGCTGTTCGATTACGACTTCCGCGAGGTGAAGGTGGCTCAGGCGATCATCGCCAATGCCCGCCGGGTTATCCTGGTGGCCGACGAGACCAAGTTCGAGCGGACGGCGCCGGTCAGGATCGGTTCGGTCGATCAGGTGGATGTGTTCGTGACCGATCGCTGCCCTCGGGAGGGTGTTCGGCGCCTCTGCGCGGAGGCCGAAGTGGAGCTCATTGAGACCGCGTCCAGTCATGGCGGGCATGCGGGCGAGGATGTATAATTTCGATGGCCGGCAGCGTATGGTTCTATGCACCAACGTGCCGGTCTGGTATCCAAATGACATGTTGGAAACCAACGGGTAACAGGGCATTTTCGGGGCATCGGACGAGCTGGCGCCGCACGCTT
The DNA here is from genome assembly GCA_963665435.2 of uncultured Pleomorphomonas sp. GTDB lineage: Bacteria > Pseudomonadota > Alphaproteobacteria > Rhizobiales > Pleomorphomonadaceae > Pleomorphomonas. The sequence continues at coordinate 68,604 of CAXXNH010000032.1, forward strand.
CACGGCGTGACGGGAACCTTGTGTTTCGTCCCTGTTCCCACGCCCATAGTGAATGACGAGTGGAGCCGCTGTGGACCTTTCTGACGGGAATCCCAAGATCGATCGCCGTGATTTTCTTGCCCGGGCGCTGACGGCGGTGGGTGCCGTCGTGGTTGCGACCGGGGTTCCGGCTGCGGCGCGGGCGGCAACCCTGCAGCATCAGTTTGCCGTGACCGGACCGTTCACCCGATCGACCGTGGCCGAGATCGCACGCGCTCTCTCCAAGAAGCCTTACGAGGCGCCGGACACCAGCCTGCCTCCGATCCTCGAAAACCTCACCTACGACCAGTATCGAGACATCCGCTTCCGTCCGGAAACGGCCATCTGGGCCGACAAGGGCTTACCCTACCAGATGCAGCTTTTCCATCGCGGCTCCTACTTCAAGGAACCGGTCGAGATAGCGCTCATCGAGAACGGTCAGGCGACTCACGTTCCCTACGATCCCAACCTGTTCAATTACGGACCGTTGGTGCCGCAGCCGATCCCGGCGGAGGACATCGGGTTCTCGGGCTTCCGCCTGCACTCGCCGCTCAACAAGCCCGACGTGTTCGACGAGGTGCTGGTCTTCCAAGGGGCCAGTTATTTCCGCTCGCTGGGCAAGGATGAAGTCTACGGCCTGTCGGCGCGCGGTCTTGCTCTCAAGACCGCCGATCCGGAGGGCGAAGAGTTCCCCTTGTTTCGCGCCTTCTGGGTGGAAACGCCGACGGCCGGTTCGGACACCTGCGTCGTCAACGCCTTGCTCGACAGTCCTTCCGTATCGGGCGCCTATCGGTTCACCATTCGCCCTGGCTTGCCGACAACCATCGACGTCGAGGCGCAGCTGTTTCCACGCGCCGATCTCAGCAAGGTCGGTCTTGCTCCGGGAACGTCGATGTTCTTCTTCTCGGCCAACGGTCGTACCGACATCGACGACTTCCGGCCGGAAGTGCATGATTCCGACGGTTTGCTCATGGTGACCGGCCGTGGCGATCGTTGGTGGCGTCCGCTCGCCAATCCGAAGGAATTGCAGATCTCGGCCTTCCAGGATCGCAGCCCGCGCGGGTTCGGGCTTATCCAGCGCGATCGCAACTTCGACTCCTACCAGGATCTCGAGGCTGCCTACCAGAAGCGACCGTCACTCTGGATCGAGCCGGTGGGCGACTGGGGCGCCGGCGCGGTGACCTTGGTCGAGATCCCGACCAACTCGGAGATCCATGACAACATCGTCGCCTACTGGGCGCCGCAGGACAAGATCCCGGCCGGTACCGAGTTCTTCTTCGCTTATCGCCTGTTCTGGGGCGGCGACCCCGCCCTGGGCTCTGGTGCGGCCTACGTCACCGCGACACGGTCGGGCAGGGCGGGTGTCGGCGGTCCGACGCCGGTTCGGCTGTTCGTCATCGACTACGGCTTCTTCGAAGGCGTCGACCCGGCCAAGCTCGGCGCCGCCAAGGCGTCGGTCCAGGCTTCCAAGGGCACGGTGAAGAACATCGTCGTCGTCAACAACTCCGAAACCGGCGGGGTGCGGCTCAGCTTCGAGCTGGATCCGCAGAACGAGACGCTGATCGAGCTTACCGCTACGCTTGCCTTCGATGCCGGGCAGACGGCCGAGACCTGGGCATTCAGATGGACAGCATAGTTCGCGATGTCGCCGTCAACGGGCGATACGCACCAGGCATGCCCCCGGAAAAGCCGGCGGACATGCCGGCTCAGGATCTTCGGCGGTTTAGCCGGAAGAGCCGTCGTCGTCTGGTGAACCCGGAGAGCCGGTCGTCGTTCCTGAAGCGCTTCGCGGTGATCGGCGGCACGGCGGCCTTGCTGGCCTACGCGTTCAACGAGATGTATGCGGTGCTTGCGCTCGGCGACCTCACGCCGATCGAGCGCGTGGTGTTGGTTCTCTTCACCGTGACCTTCGCCTGGATCGCCCTGTCGTCCGTGGCCGCGGTGTTCGGCTTCCTCAAGCTGGTTGGTCGGCGCTTCGCCCAACCGGGGCCCGTGTCGGACGAGCCTCTGCGCAAGCGGACGGCTATGCTGATGCCGACCTACAACGAGGACCCGTCGCGAATCTTCGCCGCCATCGAGGCAATGGCCCGCGACGTCGAGTCGCTCGGTCAGAGCCATGCTTTCGACTGGTTCGTGCTGGCCGACACCACAGACCCGGAGGTGGTGCTGCAGGAGGAAGCGGCGCTGTTGGCCGCGCGCGAGCGCATCGGTAGCTTTACCCGCGTCTACTACCGGCGGCGTCGCAACAACACCGCCAAGAAGGCCGGGAACGTAGGCGATTTCTGCAAACGTTGGGCAAGCGCCTACGATCATCTCTTGGTGCTCGACGCCGACAGCCTGATGGAAGGACGGACGATCGTCGAGCTGGCGCGCCGGATGGAAGCCGACCCGGACGCCGGTCTCATCCAGACCATTCCGACGCTGGTCAACGGCACGACGGTGATGGCCCGGCTGCAACAGTTCGCCGGGCGGGTCTACGGACCGGTGGTCGGAACCGGCCTTTCCTGGTGGGTGCAGAAGGAAGGCAACTTCTGGGGTCACAATGCGATCATTCGCACGGAAGCGTTCCTGAACTCCGCCGGCCTACCCGAGCTGTCTGGAAAGCCGCCGTTCGGTGGCCACATCATGAGCCACGATTTCGTCGAGGCGGCGCTGATCCGTCGCGCCGGTTGGAACGTCATCATCGCAGACGATCTTCCCGGTTCCTACGAGGAAAGCCCGCCATCGCTTGTCGACCTGGCCATTCGCGACCGCCGCTGGTGTCAGGGCAATCTGCAGCATCTGAAGGTGATCGGGGGGCGTGGTCTTCACTGGGTGTCGCGCTCGCATATCCTCACGGGCATCATGAGCTACCTTGCCTCACCGCTTTGGCTGCTCCTGATCCTGTCCGGTCTCGCACTGACCTTGCAGGCCCATTACATCAGGCCCGAATATTTCAAGGACGAGTTCCAGCTGTTCCCGTCGTGGCCGCGCATCGACGCCGAACGAGCGCTTGCCTTGTTCACGCTGACGATGGGCGTTTTGTTCCTGCCGAAAGTCCTCGGACTTTTGGCCTTCTTCTTCAATTCGCGGGATCGCAAGGCAGCAGGCGGCTTCCTGGGCCTCACCCTGTCGTTCATCTTCGAGGTGATCGTGTCGGCACTGGTTGCGCCGATCATGATGCTGATTCAGACCGGCGCGGTCACCGAGATCGTGTTGCACCGCGACGCCGGCTGGAAGCCGCAGCGGCGCGACGACGGCGGCCTGCCGATCGGTGACCTGGTCGTTCGTCACCGTTGGCACGTGCTGGCGGGTCTTGCCCTAGCCTGGGCGGCGATTGCCGACAGCTGGGTGCTGTTTGCCTGGTTGTCTCCGGCCATTCTAGGCATGGTGTTCGCCGTGCCGATCTCCGGCCTTACCGGCTCCACTGCCGTCGGTCGCTTCGTCAAGTGGCTGGGTCTCCTTCGCATCCCCGAGGAGCGTCTTCGTCCCGGCATCCAGGAGCGCATGGACGAGGCCCGCCCGGCCTATATCGAGGCGGTCGCCGCCACGCCGAGCCTCGTCGACATTGTGGCCAATTCCAATCTCCTGATGCAGCACCTGGCGCTGGTCGACCGCATGGCGCCGCGTCCGCCGGGGCGTGTGGATCCTGTGTCGGCCCTGGCGTTGGCCAAGGTTGGCGAAGCCGAGACGATCGAGGAAGGCGTTTCCTTCCTTGATGCGAAGGAGCGGGCGACGCTGATCGCCACGCCTCGCATTCTCGACGCGTTGGCTCAGAAGCCGATCAATCGTCAGGCTCTTGCCGCACAAGGCGGGACTCGGTCCGCCTGAGTGAGGCGATGGCGGTCAGCGGCCATCGCCATGCACACGGGAAGATGCCGCTATGCGCGTTCTGCATAGCCTATTCCTCTTCCGACTGAAGCGGGGCGCTCTCGCTTGCCGTAAGTAACGATGATATCTTGTAAATCTAAATCGGTTTGATCGCCTCGCCGCAGGTCGGCGCATTTTCCCTTCGCCCAAAGGACGAGGCCAAAAAGCGTCGTCTGGATATGACATTAGCCGCCAAGCCTGCTAGGGAAACCGCCAACGTAGTTTCACGTATGGAGCTTGCCGTGCCGATCACCAAGGTGCTTGTCGCCAATCGATCCGAAATCGCCATCCGCGTTTTTCGCGCCGCCAATGAGCTCGGTCTGAAGACGGTTGCCGTCTTTGCCGAGGAGGATCGGCTGGCGCTGCACCGCTTCAAGGCCGATGAAGCCTACCAGATCGGCGCCGGGTTGGGGCCGATCGAGGCCTATCTCAGCATTCCCGAGATCTTGCGGGTCGCCAAGGAGTCCAAGGCCGACGCCATTCACCCGGGCTATGGCCTCCTGTCGGAAAGCCCGGAGTTTGCCGAGGCCTGTCGCGACGCCGGCATCATCTTCATCGGGCCGTCGCCGGAAACCATGCGGCAGCTCGGCAACAAGGTGGCTGCGCGCAATCTTGCCATCGAGGCTGGCGTTCCGGTGATGCCGGCCACCGATCCGCTGCCCGACGACATGGAAGTCGTCAAGGCGGAAGCGAAGCGCATCGGCTATCCGGTGATGCTGAAAGCCTCGTGGGGCGGTGGCGGCCGCGGCATGCGCGTCATTCGCGACGAGGCGACGCTGCTGCGCGAGGTGGTGACCGCCAAGCGCGAGGCGATGGCGGCCTTTGGCAAGGACGAGGTCTATCTCGAAAAGCTGGTGGAGCGGGCCCGTCACGTCGAGGTGCAGATCCTCGGCGACACCCATGGCAACATCGTCCACCTCTTCGAGCGCGACTGTTCGGTGCAGCGGCGCCATCAGAAGGTGGTCGAGCGGGCGCCGGCTCCCTACCTCACCGATGCCCAGCGCGATGAAATCACCGGTTATGGCGTCACCATCGCCAAGGCAGCCAGCTACTACGGCGCCGGCACCGTCGAGTTCCTGATGGATGCCGATAGCGGCGCCTTCTACTTCATCGAGGTCAATCCGCGCATCCAGGTCGAGCACACCGTTACCGAGGAGGTGACCGGCATCGACGTGGTGCGCGCCCAGATCCGCATCCTCGAGGGCTTCGAGATCGGAACGCCTGAATCGGGCGTGCCCGAGCAGGACGAGATCCGCCTGCATGGTCACGCGCTGCAGTGCCGCGTCACCACCGAGGATCCCGAGCAGAACTTCATCCCCGACTACGGCCGCATCACCGCCTATCGCGGAGCCACCGGCTTCGGCATCCGTCTCGACGGCGGCACGGCCTACGCCGGTGCGGTGATCACCCGCTTCTACGATCCTCTGCTGGAGAAGGTCACCGCCTGGGCGCCCACCCCGATCGAGGCGATCAACCGCATGATGCGGGCGCTGCGCGAGTTCCGTATTCGCGGTGTCGCCACCAACCTGACCTTCCTCGAGAGCATCATCTCGCATCCGAAGTTCCAGCAGAACCGCTACACCACCCGTTTCATCGACGAGACGCCGGAGCTGTTCCAGCTGGTGAAGCGCAAGGACCGGGCGACCAAGCTTCTCACCTACATCGCCGACGTCTCCGTCAACGGTCATCCGGAAACCCGCAATCGTCCGCAGCCGGGCGAAGGGCCGAAGCCGGTGGTGCCAACCTTCTCCGGCGGCATCACACCCGGCACCCGCGACCTTCTGGCCTCGCGCGGACCGGAGGCGCTCTCCAAGTGGATCCGCGAGCAGAACAACGTGCTGGTCAGCGACACCACCATGCGCGACGGTCACCAGTCGCTGCTGGCGACGCGCATGCGGACCCACGACATGGCCAACATCGCCGAGGCCTATGCGCGCGGCTTGCCGGGCCTGTTCAGTCTGGAGTGCTGGGGCGGCGCCACCTTCGACGTGGCCATGCGCTTCCTCACCGAGGATCCTTGGGAGCGCCTCGCCAAGATTCGCGACAAGGCGCCCAACATCCTGATGCAGATGCTGCTGCGCGGTTCCAACGGCGTCGGCTACAAGAACTATGCCGACAACGTCGTCCGCCATTTCGTGCAGCAGGCCGCCGCGAGCGGCGTCGATGTGTTCCGTGTGTTCGATTGCCTCAACTGGATCGACAACATGCGCGTCTCCATGGACGCCGTGCTCGACCAGGGCAAGGTGCTTGAGGCGGCCATTTGCTACACTGGCGACATCCTCGACCCCGATCGCGCCAAGTACGACCTCAAGTACTATGTCGGCATGACGCGCGAGTTGGAGCACGCCGGCGCCCATATCATCGCCATCAAGGACATGGCCGGTTTGCTGAAGCCGGCGGCGGCCCGCGGATTGTTCCGGGCGATGCGCGAGGCCACCGATCTGCCGATCCACTTCCACACCCACGACACCTCCGGCATCGCCGCCGCGTCGGTGCTGGCAGCGGTGGAGGAGGGCGTCGACATCATCGACGCCGCCATGGATGCCTTCTCCGGCAACACCTCGCAGCCCTGCCTCGGGTCGATCGTCGCGGCGCTCGAAGGTGGCCCCCGGCCCACTGGTCTCGATCAGCAGGCCATCCGCCGCATCTCCTTCTACTGGGAGGCGGTGCGTCACAAGTATGCTGCTTTCGAGAATGACCTGAAGGGACCGGCGTCGGAGGTCTATCTCCACGAGATGCCGGGTGGCCAGTTTACCAACCTTAAGGAACAGGCCCGCGCTCTCGGCCTCGAGACGCGCTGGCACGAGGTGGCAAAGATGTATGCCGACGTCAACCGCATGTTCGGCGACATCGTCAAAGTGACCCCGTCGTCGAAGGTGGTGGGCGACATGGCGCTCTTGATGGTCTCCTCGGCGCTCACCCCGGAGGACGTGCTCGATCCGGAGAAGGACGTCGCCTTCCCCGATTCCGTGGTTGAGATGTTCCACGGCGATCTCGGACAGCCGCCGGGAGGTTGGCCCAAGGATCTTCAGGCCAAGATCCTGAAGGGGGCCGAACCCATCACCGTGCCACCGGGCTCATTGATTCCGCCGGTTGACCTCGAGGCGACGCGCACCGAGCTGACCGAGAAGCTCTCCTGGACGCCGACCGACCAGGATCTCGCCAGCTACCTCATGTACCCCAAGGTGTTCCTCGACTTCGCCAAGTCGCAGGAGACCTACGGGCCAACCTCCGTCCTGCCGACTCCGGTCTATTTCTACGGCATGCAGGCTGGCGACGAGCTCAACATCGAGCTCGAGCGCGGCAAGTCGCTTGTCCTGATCTGCCAGGCGATCGGCGAGCCGGACAACGAGGGCATGGTGCGGGTGTTCTTCGAGCTCAACGGCCAGCCGCGCATGGTGCGCGTGCCCGATCGTTCGAGCGCCGCCTCGGTGAAGGCGCAACGCCGTAAGGCCGATGCCAGCGATCCTGGCCATGTGGCGGCGCCGATGCCCGGCGTCGTGTCGACGCTGGCCGTGAAGCCGGGGCAGGTCGTGAAGGCGGGCGATGTTCTGCTGTCGATCGAGGCGATGAAGATGGAAACGTCCATCCACGCCGAACGCGACGGCACCGTCACCGAGGTTCTTGTCGCCGCTGGCGCCCAGATCGATGCCAAGGATTTGTTGGTGGTGCTCGGCGAGTAAGGTCGAGACCTTTGCGGCAGAAAGGAAATGGTCGGCGAAAGCCGGCCATTTCGCATTTCCAGAGAGCGGGTTGCCTAGCCGCGAAGCGCCGTTGCAAGCTCAGTCCAGCTTGCCTTGTCGGGCGCCATCAGAAGCCCTCCGGCCCGGAGGTCGGGGCGGTAGGGAGAACCGTCGAGCAGCGCGGAGTAACCGCCCGCCTCCCGGTGGATCAGCCAACCGGCCGCATGATCCCATGGCGACAGCTTGTGATAGTAGCAGAACTGGATGCGGCCATCGACGAGCAGACGCATCTCCTGGCCGCCGCAGCGGTAGTTCATGATGCCCCAGGTGCGTCCGAAGCCGCCGAGCAAGCGCTCGCGCTCCTCCGGGGAAGCGTAATACCAGCCGGCGCAGCCCTGCATCTCGGAGAGCGGCGCGGCCGGCGCCACGTGGAGCGGCCGGTCCGGTTGGCCCTGGCGGACGAGAAAAGCGCCGCCGCCGTCGATCGCGCAGGCCGCGTCGTTACGAACCGGGTCGTAGATGATGCCGCCCTTCACTGCGCCGTGCTCGACGACGGAAATGATCACTGCGAAGGCGGGGACGCCGTTTGCGTAGTTGAAGGTTCCGTCAATGGGATCGACGACAACCGCGCGAGGCGCGGCCATCAGGCGATCGATCAGCGTCGGCTCGCGCTCCATGACCTCTTCGCCGACGAACAGGAAATCGTCGCCCCAGGCGGCCCGGACGCGCTTTTCGATCAACGCTTCGGATGCGATGTCGGCGACGGTGACGAAATCGGAGGCGTGCGCCTTGGTCTTGATGTCGGCGGCGGTAAGGTTGGAGAAATGCGGCATGATCTCGATCTCCGCCGCCGCCTGGGCGGTGGCGACGAGAAAATCGATGTCCTGACGGGTGACGGTCATTGCGAACTCCGGATTATGCGCAGCATGGAATGCACCCAAAGAACGACGGGAGCAAGACGGCAGGCGCAGCCCGACTCTTGCATTTCTCTCCGCATAGACCAACTTGTTCAGGGAATTAGGGAGAAACGCCGTGCGGGCCATCGGACGCCTCATCGCCCCGTTCTGGCGGGCCGCTCTGACATTCAGTGCCGCAGACGGTTGGGCGATCGCCTCGCATGTGGCGCTATCTTCCTTGATGGCCCTCTTTCCTTTTCTGATCTTTCTCACCGCCATCGCGGCCTTTTTCGACCTCAGCGCGCTGTCGGCGACGGTGGTGGCGCTGATCTTCGAGAGTGTGCCGGCCAGTATCGCCGGTCCGATCGCCGGCGAGGTGAAGAACGTGCTGCTGGTTCCGCGCCGCGATGTCCTGACCATCGGCGTGGCGCTGGCGCTTTGGTTCGCGTCGTCCGGCGTCGAGGCGATGCGCGTCGGTCTCAACCGCGCCTATGGCACGACCGAGAATCGAAACTTTCTGTGGCTGCGGCTCGAAAGCATCGGCTTCGTGCTGCTGGGAACGATCATCTTCCTGACCATCGCTTTCCTGGTAGTGCTGGCGCCGGTGGCCTGGACCGCGCTCGTGCATCTGGTCCCGGCGATCGAAGATTTCGCCTGGCCCCTGACGTTCCTGCGCTTCGGTCTGACCTTGTTGATCGCCGGCGGCGGTCTCATCGCGTCGCATCTATGGCTGCCGGCCGGTCGACGGAGCATTGCCGAGATATTGCCCGGCGTCGGTCTGACGTTGGCGGCCTGGATCGCCGGCGCTTACGGCTTTTCGCTCTATCTCGCCGATTTCGCCAACTATGCCTCGACTTACGCGGGCCTCGCCGGCGTGATGACGGCCATCGTCTTCCTCTACCTCATGGCTCTCATTCTGCTTTACGGCGCAACGCTCAACGCGGCGATCGCCGAACGGCGTCGGCGGGCTGTCGAGGCTGGTTCGTCGGAGGAACCATTGACATCCCCCGAGCCATGATGGAAGCCGTAGGCTGCGGTGATGCCGCCGGACCGTCCTCGGCCCGAGGTCACCGACGCCAATCCTAGACTCACCCGCCGGCGTTCTTGTCCGGACAACAGGGAGATAGCCATGTACACGCTCGAAATCGCCGGCATCGCGATCGCCACCACCGACGCCGACGAGGCAGAGGCGCGCGAGATCTTCGAAAGCGAGGATTTCCTCGACGACATTCGCGGCTTCACGAGCGCCGGCAGCCCAGTCTGGGACGGCGTTTCGGCCTTCGTCATCCGCCAGGCCAACGAGGACGAGGTCGAGGCCTTCAGCGAGATCGATGACATCGAAGACGAAATCGATAGCGAGGAGGGGGACGAGTTCGACGGGGAGGGCGCCAACATCATGTTCCTCGTCGACATCGATCAGTTCGACGACGAGGGGGAATGAAATCCGCCTTCGTTAAAACGGTTGGCTCCGAGTCCGCAACAGCGCGAATTGGATTCGTCGCGCGGACCGGGTTGACTGTATTCTCCGAACATTCGGGCGGCGGCGTTGCCGCCGCCTTTCCGGTTGCGTCTTCCCCTGATCGGCCGGAGCGGCGCGATAGCCGGCGCCGACCCATCCGGGGCGGCGGGAGTTGTCGATGAAGCGCGTGATGGAAGTGCTGAAGGAGGCGCGCCTCGATGAGGCCGCCGACCTGGCCGCCCGCGGCAGCAGGCCGGAAGTCGCCAGCCTTTTGAAGACCCTTTACGGCAAGGGTGCCGCGGAGGATGTGGTTGCCTATGCGGCAAACGAACTGGTCGCCTTCGCGGAAGGGGCCATGTCGAGCCTGTCGCTCAGGGTGCCTGGCATCCATTCGATCCGCATCTACAATCCCACATGGGATGATGAGGCAAGCCATCGCAGGGAAGTGACGGTCGTCGACGTTCTCAACGACAACATGCCGTTTCTTGTCGACTCGGTCATGCAGGAACTGACCGACGCCGGCATAGAGGTGCGCCTGATGGTGCATCCCATCCTCTCCGTGGTGCGCGGCATGAGCGGTCGCCTGCTGTCGATCGGCGACGATCCGGACTCCAACCGCGAGAGTTTCATCCACATCCACATCGCCCGCCTGCCCGACGCCATCGCTGCCGATCAGCTGGAGACGCGCCTTGATGGCCTGCTGACCGAGGTGCGGGCCGCAGTCGACGACTGGCCGCGCATGCAGACGCTGGTCAAGTCGGTGATCAACGTCTACCGGCACACACCGCCGCCGTTGCCGCCGGAGGCGGTGGCCGAAGCGGTCGAGTTTCTGAACTGGCTCAATACCGACAACTTCACCTTCCTCGGGCTCCGAGAGTATGCCGTCGGCACCGATGGAGACAGCGACGAGCTTACGTCGCTCATTCCGACGGGTGGCTACGGTCTGCTGCGCGATCCCGAAGTGCGGGTTTTGCGACGTGGCCGCGAGATGGTGCAGGTGACGCCGGAGATCACCGAGTTTCTGAGGCAAGCCGAACCGCTGATCGTTGCCAAGGCCAACGTCAAGGCGCGCGTTCATCGCCACGCCTATCTCGACTACATCGGCATCAAGCGCTACGACGCCCACGGTCGCCTCGTCAGTGAAATCCGGCTGCTCGGCCTGTTCACCGCTTCGGCCTATACTCGCTCCACCCATTCCATTCCCTACCTTCGTCGCAAGGTGGGGACGATCATGGCTCGCGCCGGATTCGATCCGGAAAGCCATTCGGGACGGGCGCTACGCAACATTCTGGAGAGCTATCCGCGCGACGAGCTGTTCCAGGTCGATCTCGACACGCTTCTCGATTTTTCACTGTCTATTCTGGAACTCGGCGAGCGGCCGCGCATCCGCGTTCTGGCCCGCCGGGACAAGTTCGACCGGTTCGTGTCTCTCCTGGTGTACGTGCCGCGCGATCGCTACAACACCGACACGCGGCTCGCCATCGGCAACTATCTCGCGGATGCGTTCGATGGCCGCGTCTCGTCGGTCTATCCGGCGTTCCCGGAAGGTCCGCTCGCCCGCGTTCACTACATCATCGGGCGCGACGAGGGGGCGACGCCCGCCGTCGCTCAGGCCGAACTGGAAGCCGCCGTCGCCCGCATAACCCGCAACTGGTGCGACGGCTTTGCCGACGCTTGTCGGGCGAAGTTCGGTCCTGCGCGTGGCCGCAAGCTGATCGAGCTCTATGGCCGCGCTTTCCCCGAGGCCTATCGGGCGAGCTATTCCGCCGAGATGGCGGTTGCCGACGTGACACTTCTCGAACTGTTTGTCGGCGATCGCGGCACGGCGGTCGACCTCATCGGCGGCAACCTGCCATCTCCCCGCGTCTCCATGCGCTTGATGAGCCGGGGCGGCCCCGTGCCACTGTCAGCCCGCGTGCCGGTTCTGGAGGCGATGGGCTTCACGGTACTCGAGGAAAGAACCTTCGAAATCGGGCGCTCGGGCGAGACCATCGTGCTGCACGACATGGCGCTCCGCCGTGCCGATGGCGTCGATGTGGATCTCGCGCGCGATGGCAACCGACTGAAGGCGCTGTTCATGGCGGTCTGGCTCGGACGGGCCGACAGCGATCGCCTCAACGCACTGACGCTCGTCGCCGGTCTCGGCTGGCGCGAGATTGCCATGCTCCGTGCGCTCGCCCGCTATCTCAGCCAGATCGGTCTCGCTCACGGCCACGCCTATGTCGCCGAAGCGCTGGTGCGCAACGCTGGCGTTGCAACGCTTCTCGTCTCGCTCTTCACCGCCCGCTTCTCCCCGACCTTCGAAGGCGATCGCGCGGCGCGACTCCGGGCCTTGCATGGTGAGCTCGAGGCGGCGTTCCGCGACGTGCCGATCCTGGATGACGATCGCATCCTCCGGCGGCTTGCCAATCTGATCGAGGCGGCGACCCGCACGACCTTCTTCCAGATCGGAGCCGATGGTGATCCGCATCCGGTGATGGCGTTCAAGTTCGACGCCGAGCGGATCGATGATTTGCCGGCGCCGCGCCCCTTCGCCGAGATCTGGTTGCATGCACCCGACGTCGAAGGCGTCCATCTTCGCTTCGGCAAGGTGGCGCGGGGCGGGTTGCGCTGGTCGGATCGGCCGGAGGATTTCCGCACCGAGATCCTTGGTCTCGTCAAGGCGCAACAGGTCAAGAACGCCGTCATCGTACCGGTGGGTGCCAAGGGGGGCTTCGTCGCTCGCCGTATCGGTGCCGATCGGGCGGCGGCCGGCGTTGCCGCCTACGAGCGCTATGTCGGGACGCTGATCGATCTTACCGACAATATCGTCGATGACGTCGTCGTACCGCCGGACGGGACCGTCCGCTACGATGGCGACGACCCCTATCTCGTGGTGGCAGCCGACAAGGGCACGGCTAGTTTCTCCGACGTTGCCAACCGCATCGCGTTGTCCCGTCGTTTCTGGCTGGCCGACGCCTTTGCCTCCGGCGGCTCGGACGGCTACGACCACAAGAAGATGGGAATCACGGCGCGCGGCGCCTTCGAGGCCGTGAAACGGCATTTCCGCGAACTCGACCTCGATGCCGAATCCGATCCGCTCACCGCTGTCGGTGTCGGCGACATGTCGGGCGACGTGTTCGGCAACTTCATGCTGCTGTCGCCTTCGTTGAAGCTCGTTGCGGCCTTCGATCACCGCCACATCTTCATCGACCCGGATCCCGACGTCGCGGCGGCACTTGCCGAGCGGCGGCGCCTGTTCGATCTACCGCGTTCCAGCTGGGCCGACTACGACCGTGCAAAGCTTTCGCCGGGTGGAGGCGTTTTCCCGCGAACGCAGAAGTCCGTCGTGCTTTCCGCCGAGGCGCGCAAGGCGCTCGGCATAGACGCAGCGGCTCTCAGCCCGGACGAACTCGTCTCGGCTCTTCTGAAAGCGCCGACTGATCTTCTGTTCTTCGGCGGCATCGGCACCTTCGTGCGGGGCAACGACGAGAACAATCTCGACGCTGGTGACCGGATAAACGACGGAGTTCGAGTTCCGGCCGGTGCGCTCAGGGCCCGGGTTGTCGGAGAGGGGGCCAACCTCGGCATGACGCCGAGAGCGCGTGTCGATTTCGCCCGGCGTGGCGGACGGATCAATTCCGATGCCATAGACAATGTCGGTGGTGTCGCGACCTCGGACGCCGAGGTCAACATCAAGATCGCATTTGTCCGGGCGATGGCTGCCGGCCGACTGACGCTGTCAGAACGCAACGAGATGCTTGCCGAAATGACCGACGACATCGCCGCCGGCGTGCTGCGACTTTGTCGTCGGCAAGTGGTAGCCTTGTCGGTGACACGCGCGCGCGGCTCTGGAGAGCTGCCGCGCCTGATGCGCCTGTCGGCGGTACTCGCCGAGCGCGGCCTGCTCGACCCGCGCCGCGAAGGCCTACCCGACGAATCGGCAGCCAGTCGTCTGGCCGCTGTGGGTGAAACGCTATCGAGACCGGAAATCGCCATCCTGATGGCGCATGCCAAGCTGATGCTGTCCGATGATCTCTTGGCGGGCCATCTGATCGACGATCCGGCGCTCAATGACTGGTTGGTTCTGGCGTTCCCGCCGGCCATGCGGGAACGCTTTGCCGACGACATTGCCGCCCATCGCCTGGCTCGTGACATCCTGGCCACGCGTGTCGCCGGCGCTGCGGTTGACGCGGCTGGCCCGACCTTTGTCAGCCGTCTCGGCGACGAAGCGGATGTGGACGCCGAGGCGGCTGTGCGCGCTCTCGTCGTGGCGGCGGCGGCTTTCGGGATCGATGGGGTCACGGCCGAAATTGACGGACTGGAGGGCAAGGTCTCGGGTGCCGTCTGGGTCGAGCTTCGGCGCCGTGTCGCCGATTTCCTGACCGACGCCGCCCTGTGGGTGGCCCAGAACGTGAAAGCCGAAGGGGATCTCGCCTCTGCCATCGAGCGGTTGGCCGAGGGCGTGCGCCGTTTCCGCGACAGCGCGCCGGCCGGCAAGGTCGATGGCGAGCTTGTCGCCGCAGGCGTGCCGGAGCGGCTGGCGGCTCGCATTGCCAGCCTGCCGGCTGAACTCGGAAGCCTCGACCTGATCGTCATCGGCGAGGAGGTTGGCCGGGCTGTCGACGAGGTGATGCCGGTCATGGCGGCGATCGACGAAGCGATTGCCGCCGATCTTGTTACGCGTCTGGCGGAGCTGGTGCGACCGGCCGATCTCTATGAGGGACAGGCGGCGGAAATCGCTCGGCGGACATTCGCCGTCGCGCGTCGCCGTATCGTCGCCCGGGCGATCGCCGAGGGTGGGGCCGATATGTGGACGACGGCGCGCGAAGCGCGAATCGGGCGGCTTAGACAGCTCGTTGGTGACCTTCTCGTCGGTCCTCCGACGGTGGCAAAGCTGACGGTGGCGGCAGGTCTCGTCGCCGAGTTGGCCGAATGACGGCCTTCGGGAGCCCGTTTCCTCGTTGCATTCGGTTGCAGCTGGCGCAATCATGACGATGACGTGACGATCACGGTCGGAGGTGCGCTTGAGCGGCGAGAGCAACGAGGAGGCGGGTGAGCCCGCAAATCTGGTCGCGCTGGCACGTGGGACCGCGCCGGCGCAAGCCGATTCCCGACCGACGGTTCGTGAAGCTCCCTACGTTGCCTTTAATCGGCACGAGCTGTCCGAAATCCTGAAGGTCTATGGTCGTATGGTGGCGGCCGGGGAGTGGCGAGATTACGCCATCGATCATCTCTCCGACCGCGCCGTCTTCTCGATCTTCCGTCGGTCTTCCGAGGTGCCGCTCTACCGGGTCGAGAAGAACCCCAAGCTGGCACGCCGGCAGGGCGCCTATTCTGTGATTGCCCAGACCGGCATGATCCTGAAACGCGGCGGCGAGCTGGGCCGCGTGTTGCGCGTCATCGACAAGTCCTGGCTGTCGGTTGCCGAGTGAACGTCACGGGCAAGGATTGCCGAAGCGCTGATGCAGGTCGTCGACGGCCGCCTGCATCTCTTCCGTCCAGACGAAACCGGCGGCGGCGAGGTTGCTTTCCACTTGGTCCTTGGCTCTCGGTCCGATGATGACCGAGGCAACCGTCGGCTGGCTCATGGCGAAGGCGACGGCAAAGGTCGTCGGGTCGGCGCCGAAGCGGCGGGCGAGATCGACGTAGGCGGCAATCGCCGTGTCGGCATGCGGCTTCTCGTAGCGCTGGAGGCGATTGAACAGGGCCTTGCGACTGTTTTCCGGCAGTGCGCCGTTGCGATACTTGCCCGTGAGGTAGCCCTGCGCCAGCGGCGAGTAGGGCAGGAGGCCGATCTCTTCCCGCAGTGCGATCTCCGCGAGGCCGCCCTCCCACGTGCGGTTGACCAGGCTGTAGGCGTTCTGCACCGTGACGGGGCGCGGGCCGATGCCTTGCTCGGCAGCGAAGATGAAGCGCATCAGCCCATAGGGGCTCTCGTTGGAGAGGCCGAAGTGGCGGATCTTGCCGGCGGCGACCAACTCGGCGAGAGCGGCCGCCGTCTCCTCGATGGCCGTCTCGTCGGCAGCGGGGACAAACGGCTTGAAACGCGAAGGAACGGTTCCCCAATCGGAGACGGCGCGATCTGGCCAGTGGATCTGGTAGAGGTCGATATGATCGGTCCTGAGCCGACGTAGCGATTTCTCGACGGCTTCGAAAATCTGTGTCCGGGTGAGGCGGGTCGGCGAGCCGTCGTCGCGAAACCAGTCGTTGGCGCTGCGGCCGCAGACCTTGGTGGCGAGGACGATGTCGTTTCGTCGACCGCGCGCGGCCAGCCATTCGCCGATGATGGTCTCGGTCGCGCCTTGCGTCTCGCGTTTCGGCGGTATCGGGTACATTTCGGCGGCATCCAGAAAGTCGATCCCGAAGCCTACGGCGCGGTCCAGAATGGCAAAGGCTTCGTCACGGGAGGTTTGCTCGCCGTAGGTCATCGTGCCCAGGCAGATGGGCGTGACAAAGAGATTGGATCGGCCGAGACGACGTTTCTGCATGGGGTGCCTTTTCCGGAATTCAGTCGATGTCGGGCAGGAGGGCCAGAAGGTCGGTGACGCCGACATCGACGCCCGCCTGGGTGAGCAGCGTGGAAACCTGACCGCGATGATGAGTCTGGTGATTGAAGATGTGCGACAGCACCGACGACAGCAGCTTGCGCCGTTGTGTTCCGTCCGTTCGGCTGTAGGCGAACGCGCCTGAGAGATCGGCGTCCGTCAGGCCGTCCACGAAGCCGACGATCATCCGGTCGATACGTTCGCGGATCGGCCGGAGATGGGACAGATCGTCCGATACGATGAAGCTGACGCTCGTCGGTCGTGGCAAGCCGGCAAGATCGAGGCGCCCGGAAAAGGGAGGGTGGCCCGCCAGCCGGCCGAACCAGATGAGGTCGGTGGCGACAAGGTGGTTGAGCGTGCCCAGGATGGAGCCGAAGAAGGCGCCGCGGTCGCGGGACAGCTCGTCCGCCGTCAGCCGCTCGGCGGCGGCGTAGACCTTGGTGTTCATCCAGGCATTGTAAGGCGCCATCAGGCGGAAATGATCGAGGCTGCTCACGATGGTTCTCCCCAACCGATCTTGCCAGGATGCCTTTGCGCGGCTTCCGTGGCTAGTGCTTCGCCAACGGCTTTCGCATCGGCTTGACGATATCCAGCCATGCCGACCCGTGACCGAATGTCAAACTCAGTCCGTTAGCCCTTGCCTTTGATCCGTTCGATCAGCGCCTCGACGGACGGAAGGATGCGCTCGACGATGATGTCGACGCCAGCGGCATTCGGATGCATGCCATCGGCCTGGTTGAGGCTGGCATTGCCGGCGACGCCTTCGAGGAAGAATGGGTAAAGCAGGGCACCGTGTTTCTCGGCGAGGTCGGGAAAGATCGGATCGTACCGGGCGCCATAGACGACGCCGAGATTGGGGGCCGCCCTCATGCCGGCGAGAAGCACGGGTGCCCCGGTTTCGTTGATGCGGGACAGCAGTTCGTCGAGGCTTTCGCGGACGAGCGACGGATCGTGACCGCGCAACATGTCGTTGGCACCGAGTTCGACGATGACGCCGTCGGCGCCGTCGGCCAGCGCCCAGTCGAGACGGGCCAGTCCGTCGGCTGCCGTATCGCCGGAGACGCCGGCGTTGACGATGTCGACGTCATGACCGCGCTTGACGAGCGCCGCTTCCAGCCGGTCGGGAAAGGCGTCCTGGCTAAGCACGCCGTAGCCGGCGGTGAGACTGTCGCCGAGCGCGACGATACGCATGGACTTGGCCTCCGCGCCGGCAAGGCCGACGAGGAGGGCGAGAACGAACACGAAGATGCGGTGTCTCACGGCCTTTTGACCCGGCTTGCAATGGTTTCTGGGCCAACCATATGACAGGCTCGGGCTTTCTTCGGCAAGCCCCGCAGACGTCACGTTTGCTCCAACCGCCAGAACCGAAAGCTCGCCCTTGCCAGATCCAGCCATTGCTCTCTCCCAGGTCGATCTCAGTCTTGGCAGCGGCGCTGCCCGCGTTCACATCCTGAAGCGCCTGTCGTTTTCCATCGAGGCTGGCACGAGCGTCGGCATTGTTGGCCCTTCAGGCTCGGGCAAGTCGACGCTCCTGATGGTGCTCGCGGGTCTTGAGCGGGTTGACGGGGGCACCGTATCGGTCGGCAACGAGCGGCTCGACCGCATGGACGAGGACGCCCTTGCCCGTTTCCGTGGACGTTCGGTCGGCATCGTCTTCCAGTCCTTTCACCTGATGCCGACCATGACGGCGCTGGAGAATGTGGCGGTGCCACTGGAACTCAGCGGCCGGCGCGACGCCTTCCAGCGGGCGCGGGTCGAGCTCGAAGCGGTCGGCCTTGGGCACAGGCTCGACCATCACCCGGCAGAACTCTCCGGCGGCGAGCAGCAGCGCGTCGCCATCGCTCGCGCCCTCGCGCCCGAGCCATCGATCCTGATCGCCGACGAGCCGACCGGTAATCTCGACGCCGACACCGGCCGCGACATCATCCGCCTGATGTTCGAGGCGCGGGCTCGACGTGGGGCGACGCTGGTGCTGGTCACGCACGATCGGGCGCTCGCGGACGCCTGCGACCGCCGCATTGGCATGCGCTCGGGCGAAATCGTCGAGGATATCAGGGCGGGAGCGACGTCGTGAGCGGCCGCTCGCCGGGCTGGAGGGTCGCCGTTCGTCTCGCCGCCCGCGAGGCGCGCGGCGGTCTGTCGGGCTTCCGCATTTTCATCGCGGCCATCGCGCTCGGCGTTGCCGCCATCGCGGCCGTCGGCTCGACCAGCCGGGCGATCACCGAGGGCATTTCCCTGCAAGGGCGGGAGATTCTGGGTGGCGACATCGCGGTGCGTTTCGGTGGGGAAACCCCACCTGAAGCGGTGGTTGCCTCCCTTGGCGCGCGCGGCCGGTTGTCGGCGGTGACGCTGGTCAACTCGATGGCGCGACGCCTCGACGGCGAGGCGCAGGCGCTCGCCCGCATCAAGGCGGTCGACGACGCCTATCCGCTCGCAGGGGAGTTGCGTCTCGAAGGGGGCGGTCGGCTTGCCGATGCTCTGGCGCCGGGGGCGGATGGATCGATCGGCGTCGTTGTCGAGCCTATCCTCGCCGATCGTCTCGACGTGAAGGTCGGCGACCGCATCGCCATCGGACGGGCAACCGCCGAAGTGCGCGGATTGATAGAAAAGGAATCGGACCAGGTCGGGACCGGCGTCGCCTACGGGCCGCGCGTGATGATGAGCCGGGAAGCGCTTGCGGCAACCGATATCGTCCAACCGGGCAGCCTTGTCGCCAATACGATTCGCCTCGCCTTGCCCGATGGCGCGACGGACGATGCCGTGGCCGCCGTCGCGGCGGAACTCAAGGCAGCCCAGTCCGACAGCGGCCGGACCGTGTCCTCGAGGCTGGACGCGGCGCCTGGCCTTGAGCGCAACGTCGACCGCTTCTCGCAGTTTCTGACGCTTGTTGGCCTGACCGCGCTGATCGTCGGCGGTGTTGGCGTCACCAATGCCGTCAAGGCGTTCATCGAACGCAAGCGCGACACCATCGCCACGCTGAAGGCGGTGGGTGCGCCGGGCGGTTTCGTTGTAGCCATCTATCTGATCGAAATTGGCGTCATTGCCGGCATCGGCGTGGTGCTGGGCCTTGCCCTGGGACTCGTGCCGCCCTTCTTCGCGGGCGGGCTGATCGCTTCGGCGCTCGAACTGCCGATCGAGATCGGCGTCTATCCCGGCGAGTTGCTGCTCGCAGCCGCCTACGGCTTTCTCACGGCCTTTGCCTTCGCCATCTGGGCGCTTGGCCGCGCCCATGACGTACCGGTGAGTGCTCTGTTCCGCGACAAGGTGGCGCCGGAGCGGCGGCTACCGCGTCGCGTCTATGTCTTGGCGACCAGCGTGGCGGTGTTGCTTCTCGCCGTGCTCGCCGTCGCCACCGCCGCCGACCGTTTCGTGGCGGTGGTGTTCATCCTGTCGATGGCGGCAATCTTTGTCGTCCTCACCGGCGTGGCCGGCCTGATCCGCAGAGTTGCCGGTCGGTTGCCGGCGGTCGGTTCGGCTGAGTTCCGACTGGCGTTGCGCAACATCCACCGTCGCGGCGGTCTGACGCTGTCGGTCGTGCTCTCTCTTGGCCTCGGGCTGACACTGATGGTGACGCTGGCCTTGATCGACACCGGTCTCAGGCGGCAGCTTACATCCACCCTGCCGGAGAAGGCGCCCACATTCTTCGTGCTCGACATCCGTTCCAACGACCTCGACGCCTTCGCGCGGCTGGTCGAGGCGACGGTGCCGGATACCACGCTCGAGACGGTGCCGATGCTGCGCGGTCGCATCACCGCGCTGAAGGGAACGCCGGTCGACAAGATCGATGCGCCCGAGCGCGCGCGCTGGGCGCTTTCGGGAGACCGGGGCATCACGATATCGGACGAACCGCCGGCCAACTCGACGATCGTGTCGGGCGCTTGGTGGCCCAAGGACTACAAGGGCGAGCCGCTCGTCTCCTTCGAAGACGAGTTGGCGCGCGAGTTCGGTCTGTCGATCGGCGACACGGTCACCGTCAACGTGCTTGGTCGCGAGATCACGGCCAAGGTGGCCAGTACGCGCAAGGTCGAGTGGCAGTCGCTCTCGATCAACTTCGTGATGGTGTTCTCGCCCAGTACCTTTGCCGGCGCCCCCTACTCGGTGCTGTCGACGGCTGCGCTGCCGACGAGCGGCGACGCGATGACCGACCGGCAGAACGAAGGGCGGTTGATCCGGGCGGTGGTTGCGGAGTTCCCGACGGCCACGATGGTGCGTGTCAAGGACGTGCTTGCCACGGTCAACGATCTGGTCGGCTCGCTGACGCTGGCCATTCGCGCCGCCGCCTCCATCGCGCTCGCCGCCTCGGTGCTCGTTTTGGCCGGTGCGCTTGCGTCGGGCCATCGCCAGCGCGTCTACGATGCCGTGCTGCTCAAGACCTTTGGTGCGACGCGCGCCCGGGTGCTTCTCGCCTTTGCGCTGGAGTACGCGGCGCTCGGCTTTCTCACCGCTCTATTCGCCTTGGCCGCCGGCGCGTTGGCTGCCTGGGGCGTTCTTTACGGCATCATGGATGTGCCGGTCGATCTCAATCCCTGGGTGGCGCTTGGAGCCGTGGCGGGTGCGCTTCTCCTGACCATCGGACTGGGTCTGCTCGGCACCTTCAGGGCGCTATCGGCCAAGGCGGCGCCGGTACTCCGGAATCTTTAAATCTTCGTCATGTTTGATGGACTCGCCGGACGTGCCCTTGAGCTTTCATCGGGGTACGCCCATATTGTCTCTTCGAGCGAGGGGAGGCTCGCCTCTCCCGCGACCTTGTATTTCCAGAGAAGGATCGACGCCCCAATGGCATTCCCTGAACGCAACATCCCCTCGGGCTACGGTTCCCGGGCCTATTCCGCGGAGATCGATCAGGGTCTCCGCAGCTACATGCTGTCGGTCTACAACTACATGGCCATCGGCCTCGCCGTGACCGGCGGTGTCGCGGCGCTTGCCGCCAACGCCGCAGTGGCAAGCTGGGATCCGATCACGCTTACCTCCTTCGGCGCCGCGCTCTACACGAGCCCGCTGCAGTGGCTGGTGATGCTGGCTCCGCTCGGCTTGGTGCTCGTGTTCTCCTTCGGCATCCAGAAGCTGTCCATGCCAGTGGCGCAGGGCCTTTTCTGGGCCTTCGCGGCGCTGATGGGCCTGTCGCTGTCATCGATCTTCCTGGTCTACACCCAGCAGTCGATCACGCAGGTGTTCTTCATCTCGGCCGCTGCCTTCGCCGCGCTCAGCCTTTATGGCTACACGACCAAGCGCAATCTCAGCGCCATGGGCTCGTTCCTGATCATGGGCCTGTTCGGCCTGATCATCGCGTCCCTGGTCAACATCTTCATGCAGTCGTCGGCGATGGAGTTTGCCATCTCCGTTCTCGGCGTCGGCATCTTCGCCGGTCTGACTGCCTACGACACGCAGACCATCAAGGAGATGTATTACGAGGGTGACGACAGCGCGACCGCCGGCCGCAAGGCCATCATGGGCGCCCTCAACCTCTACATGGACTTCATCAACCTGTTCATCATGCTGCTTCGCCTGATCGGCGACCGTCGCTGACGACAGAGCAAGTCCTGACCGAACATGCGGCGCCGGGTTCACTCCCGGCGCCGTTTTCATTTGAGGCTGGCCCTTCGGCATGCGATCTAGGGCGCGGGCGCACTGCCGCGCCGTTTGCTCTTCCGGATCCGACCCCATGCTGACCATTCGTCCCGCCCGCGAAAGTGACATTCCGGCGATTGCTGCCATCTACCAGGAGGCCGTTCGTACCGGCACCGCTTCATGGGAGCTTGAGCCGCCGACCGATGCGGAGATGCTGAAGCGCTTCGAGGCCATCCGCGATGGTGGCTATCCCTATCTCGTCGCCGAAATGGGCGGCTCCCTCACAGGCTATGCCTATGCGAGCGCCTATCGGCCGCGTCTTGCCTATCGCTATACGGTGGAGAACTCGATCTACATCGACCCGTCCCGGCAAGGGCAGGGGATTGGCAAGCGCTTGCTTCTGGCGCTGATCGACGATTGCGCCAGGCGCGGATTCCGGCAGATGATTGCGGTGATCGGCGACAGCGGCAACGTCGGCTCGCGCAAGCTGCACGCGGCGCTGGGGTTCACGCTGGTCGGCGTCGCGCCGGCTCTTGGCTACAAGTTCAACCGATGGCTCGACCAGGTTCTGATGCAGAGGGCGCTTGGCGATGGCGAGCACACCGCGCCCGGCGAACTCTCGCGGTAAGGCCAAAAGAAAAGCCGCCGCGAAGCGATCGCGACGGCTGACTGTCGATGCGGCCTTGTGCCTGTCAGGCGGCCTTCTTGGGCTTCAGGAGGCCGCGGTTGAGCAGCACCTCGGCGATCTGCACCGCGTTGAGCGCGGCGCCTTTGCGAAGGTTGTCCGACACCACCCACATGGTGAGGCCGTTTTCCACCGTGATGTCCTCGCGGATGCGGGAGATATAGGTGGCGTCTTCGCCGGTCGCTTCGTAGGGGGTGATGTAGCCGCCGGGCTCGTGCTTGTCGACGACGAGACAGCCGGGCGCCTCGCGCAGGATCGAACGGGCTTCGTCGGCACTGAGCGGCTTCTCGAACTCGATGTTGACCACTTCCGAGTGGGAGACGAACACCGGAACGCGCACGCAGGTGGCGGTCAGCTTGATTTTCGGGTCGAGGATCTTCTTGGTTTCCGCCATCATCTTCCACTCTTCCTTGGTGAAGCCGTCTTCCATGAAGACGTCGATGTGGGGAATGAGGTTGAAGGCGATGCGCTTCGGAAACTTCTTTGGCTCGACCGGGTCGGAGACGAAGATGGCCCGGGTCTGGGTGAACAGCTCGTCCATCGCGTCCTTGCCGGCGCCGGAAACCGACTGATAGGTCGACACGACCACGCGCTTGATGCCGGCCTTGTCATGCAGCGGCTTCAACGCCACGACCAGCTGGGCGGTCGAGCAGTTCGGGTTGGCGATGATGTACTTCTTGGTGAAGCCGGCGGCGGCGTCGGCGTTCACTTCCGGAACGACCAGCGGCACGTCCTCGTCGTAGCGCCAGGCCGATGAGTTGTCGATGACCACACACTTCTGGGCGCCGATCTTCGGCGACCATTCCTTGGAGATCGAGCCGCCAGCCGACATGACGCAGATGTCGATGTCGGAGAAGTCGACATGCTCCAGGGCCTGCACCTTCAGCGTCTTGTCCCCGAAGGACACTTCGGTACCCTGGCTCCGCCGCGAGGCGACGGCGATCACTTCGTCGGCGGGGAACCCGCGTTCGGAGAGGATCGAAAGCATTTCTCGGCCCACGTTCCCGGTGGCACCGACCACTGCGACCTTGTAACCCATGTTGGACTGACCTTCTGATTGTGTGGCGTCTACGCCGAAACAGTCGTCCCCCGCCTGGTCTGGCGGCCGGTCGCTCTTCAGTCTGTCAGGGAGACGTTCGAGGAGGCCACCTTCCGCCTCCTCTGACCCGAGGAGGACGATGCGGGGCGAGGAAGCGTCGATTACGTCGTAGTCGTTTTCGTCGTCGCCGTTTTCGTCATGGCAAGCCCGGCCGGGACAAGACCCAGCTCAATGACCGCCTGACGGGAACCATTCGCGAACGACATGGACCATTCCTCTCTCGAATGTCGGGCTTTATGGCTGAAAGGATCTGATCGGTCAAGACGAAACGGGTTCAAACTGTCTGTGGTTCCGGGACTCCGCGGCTTGCCGACGCCAACTTCTGTCCGTTTTCAGACGGGCTCGATTGACGATCCGGAGTGCACACGGGGATGCGCCCGTGCTTGGCGAAGATGCCTGGAAGTGACCTTCGTTTCACCGGCCACCGGTTCTCGAAAGATGTGCCGCAAGCAAACCGCAAGGGCGGCGGCCTTGAAACGAAAGGGCCCATCCTGTCGGACGGGCCCATCTGTGTCAGTTTGCGACGTGAAGCCCGGTCGGCCTCTGGCGAGGCCGGCCGCAAGGCGCTTCTCAGGCTGCGAGCTGGCGCAGCACGTAGTGAAGGATGCCGCCATTCTTGTAGTAGTCGAGTTCGTCGAGCGTATCTATCCGGCAGAGAAGCGGCACGTCGATCACCGAACCGTCGGCGCGGGTGATGCGGGCCGTCAGCGTCTGGCGCGGCTTGACGTCGGCGATACCCTCGATGGTCACTGTCTCGTTGCCGGTGAGGCCAAGGGTCTTCCAGGTGGTCCCTTCCTCGAAGGTCAGCGGAACGATGCCCATGCCAACGAGGTTGGAGCGGTGGATGCGCTCGAAGCTTTCGGCGATCACCGCCTTGACGCCCAGGAGATTGGTACCCTTGGCCGCCCAGTCGCGCGACGAGCCGTTGCCGTACTCTACACCGGCGAAGACGACCAGCGGGACGCCCGCGTCCTTGTAGCGCATGGCGGCGTCGTAGATGTACATCCGGTCGCCCGAGGGATGATGGATCGTCCAGCCACCCTCGACCACGTTGCCGGCATCGTCCTTTACCATGTTGTTCTTGATGCGGATGTTGGCGAAGGTGCCGCGCATCATCACTTCATGGTTGCCGCGCCGCGTGCCGTACTGGTTGAAATCGGCCGGGCGCACCTGATGGCCGGTGAGATACTGGCCGGCCGGGCTCGCCACCTTGATCGAACCGGCCGGCGAGATGTGGTCGGTGGTGATCTTGTCGCCGAACAGGCCGAGGATGCGGGCGCCGATGATGTCGGTGACCGGCGGCGGCGTCATGGTGATGCCGGCGAAATAGGGCGGGTTCTGCACGTAGGTCGAGCCGATGTTCCAGCCATAGGTCTGGCCGATCCCCGCCTCGACGCCGCGCCACCGTTCATCTCCCTTGAACACGTCGGCATACTTTTCCTTGAACATGCCGGCGGTGATGAAGGTGGCGATGGTTTCGTTCACCTCCTTGTTGGAGGGCCAGATGTCGCGGAGATAGACCGGCTCGCCGTCGGAGCCGACGCCGAGTGCCTCGGTCGACAGGTCCTTCTGCACGCTACCGGCCAGCGCATAGGCGACGACCAGCGGCGGGGAGGCGAGATAGTTGGCCTGCACGTCGGGGCTGACGCGGCCCTCGAAGTTGCGGTTGCCCGACAGGACGGCAGCGGCGACGATGCCGTTGTCGTTGATCGACTTTGAAATCGGCTCGGGCAGCGGACCGGAGTTGCCGATGCAGGTGGTGCAGCCGAAGCCGACCAGGTTGAAGCCGAGGGCGTCGAGGTCCTCCTGCAGGCCGGACCGGCTGAGATACTCGGCGACGACCTGCGATCCGGGCGCCAGCGAGGTCTTTACCCACGGCTTGACCGCGAGGCCCTTCTCGCGCGCCTTGCGGGCAAGGAGGCCGGCGGCCACGAGCACGCTCGGATTGGAGGTATTGGTGCAGGAGGTGATGGCGGCGATCACCACGTCGCCATGGCCGAGGTCGAAGTTGCCGCCCTCGACCGGATAGCGGGTGCCGATGTCGGCGAGCTTCTTGTACTCGGCTTCCATGGCGGAGGCGAAGCCGGACTTGGCGGCGCTGAGCGAGACCCGGCCTTCCGGACGCTTCGGACCGGCCAGCGAGGGGACGACGGTGGAGAGGTCGAGTTCCAGAACGTCGGTGAACACCGGATCCGGCGTATCGGCGGTGCGGTAGATGCCCTGGGCACGGGCGTAGGCGTCGACCAGAGCGACGCGGTCGTCGGCGCGGCCCGAGAACTTCAGATAGCGGATCGTCTCGGCGTCGATGGGGAAGAAGCCGCAGGTGGCGCCGTATTCCGGGCCCATGTTGGCGATGGTGGCGCGGTCGGCCAGGGTCAGGCTGTCGAGGCCGGGGCCGAAATACTCGACGAACTTGCCGACGACGCCCTTCTTGCGCAGCATCTGCGTCACCGTCAGCACGACATCGGTGGCGGTGACACCCTCAGTCACCTTGCCGATCAGCTTGAAGCCGATCACTTCGGGAATCAGCATGGAAACCGGCTGGCCAAGCATGGCCGCCTCGGCCTCGATGCCGCCGACGCCCCAACCAAGCACCGAGAGGCCGTTGACCATGGTGGTGTGGCTGTCTGTGCCGACGCAGGTGTCCGGATAGGCATAGGTGACGCCGTCTTCCTCGTTGGTCCACACCGTCTGGGCGAGATACTCGAGGTTGACCTGATGGCAGATGCCGGTGCCCGGCGGCACGACACGGAAGTTATGGAAGGCGTTCTGGCCCCACTTGAGGAAGTTGTAGCGCTCGACATTCTGCTCGTACTCGCGGGCGACGTTCTGGGCCAGCGAGGAGGCGCTTCCGAAATAGTCGACCACGACCGAATGGTCGATGACGAGGTCGACGGGCACGAGCGGGTTGATCTTGCCCGGATCGCCGCCGAGCGAGACCATTGCGTCACGCATGGCGGCGAGGTCGACGACGGCCGGAACGCCGGTGAAGTCCTGCATCAGGACGCGGGCTGGACGATAGGCGATTTCCTTGTCGAGCTTGCCCTTGTTGTCGAGCCATGCGGCCATGGCCTTGATATCGTCCTTGGTCACCGAGCGACCGTCCTCGAAGCGAAGCAGGTTTTCGAGGATCACCTTCAGCGAGGCCGGCAGACTCGAGACACCGGCGAGGCCGTTCTCCTCGGCCGCCTTCAGGTCGTAGTAGACGTAGGTCTTCGAACCGACCTGAAGTTCTCTCCTGGACTTGAAGCTGTCGAGCGACGGCATGCGCGGGCCCCTTTCAATGCCGGGGGGCGCCTTGCCGAGGACGGAACACGGCGATGCCGGCATCCGTTCGGGGCAGGGTCCTCGCCACCGGCGAGCTGTTTGACGTTTACGTAATGGTCACTTGGCGACCGGAGACTTCCTTGCGCCTTATAGAGAATAAGCTGACGCCTCACCAGACCTTGAGTACGAAATTCTACCACATAACGTCGCATTCCGCTCCCTATGTCCGGTTCGTCCAAACCCGCCGCAAAAGCGGCTTACGCCATTGGCCGCGATGTTCTATTGGAAAGGACCGCCGTTTGCGCCGGAGACGCCCGTGAACCAGTCTTTCCAGCCCTTCCGCCTCGTGGTCGAGACTCTCAGTGTCGATCGCGGTGGCCGCCGGGTGATCGAGGACGTCGACTTCGAGTTGTCTGGTGGCGAGGCCGTGCTGGTCACCGGTCCGAATGGTGTCGGCAAATCGACGTTGCTGAGGGCGCTCGCCGGGCTCGTACGACCGGCGGAGGGGACGGTCCGCTTGCAGGCCGAGGGTGTCGACGATCCGGATGAGGTTGGTCGCCACGCTCACTATCTCGGGCATCGCGACGCGGTAAAGCTTGCCTTGACCGTAGGCGAGAACCTCGCCTTCTGGCAGGATTTCCTTGGCTCAGAGGGAGGTGCGTCGGTGGACGCCGCACTCGATGCGGTCGGTCTTGCTGACCTTTCCGCCCTGCCGGCCGCCTATCTGTCGGCTGGGCAGCGCAGGCGCCTTGCCATCGCCCGTCTCGTCGCGGTGCGACGGCCACTTTGGCTGCTGGACGAGCCGACCGCTGCGCTCGATGTCGCTTCGGAAGCGGGGCTCGTTGGGCTGATGGCCGGGCATCTTGAAAGCGGTGGCGCCATCGTTGCGGCCACCCATCTCTCCATCGGCCTTGCCGGCGCTCGTGCGCTTCGCCTCGTTGCCGAGGAGATCGCCTGATGTCGCCGCTCGTCGCGCTCTACGTTCGCGAACTGCGCCTGTCGGTGCGCATCGGTGGCGGCGCCCTGATGGGTGTTCTGTTCTATCTGATCGTGGTGACGATCTTCCCGTTCGCCATCGGGCCGGATCTCAACCTTCTGTCTCGCCTTGGTCCGGCCATCCTGTGGATCGGGGCGCTGCTCGCCACGTTGCTCGGTCTCGACCGGCTGTTCGAAGCCGATCGCGACGATGGCGCGCTCGACCTGATGGTCGCATCGGGGCGATCGCTGGAGCTTCTTGTAATCGTCAAGGTGGCGGCCCACTGGACGGCAACCGGTCTGCCGCTCGTCGTTGCGGCGCCCTTCCTGTCGCTGCTCCTGGCCATGCCCGTCGACGTGACGCTGGCCACGCTGGCGACGCTTCTCGTCGGTACGCCGGCGCTGACGCTCCTCGGCGCGATCGGTGCAGGTCTGACGGTATCGCTCAGGCGCGGCGGCTTGCTGCTGCCGATCCTGGTGCTGCCGTTTGCCGTGCCGGTGCTGATCTTCGGCGTCGCTGCGGCGACAGCCGTCGCCTTCGATCCCGCAGCCTTTCGAACGCCCTTCCTTCTCATCGTCGCCCTGACGTTGGCGGCTGCGGCGATCTCGCCGATCGCTACCGCCGCAGCGCTTAGAAACGGGCTTGATTGAACCTGGCGGCGGTCACGCCGCCCGGATGGTGGCGAGGAAGCGCCGGAGTTCGCCCTGCAGACGCTCGGCCTGAGCCGAGAGCGCGCCGGAGGCCTGCAGCACTTCCTGGGCGGCGGCCGAGGAATCGCCGGCGGCTTCGCCCACTTTGACGATGTTGCTCGCCACCGTGCTGGTGCCCTCGGCGGCTTTCTGCACCGAGTCGGCGATTTCCTGCGTGGCCATGCCCTGGTCGCGCACCGATCCTGCCACCGTGTTGGAGACCTTCGAGATATGACCGATGGTCTCGGTGATGCGCATGATGGCGTCGCTGGAATCGGCAGTCGACGCCTGGATCGCGGCGACCTGGGCGCCAATCTCGCTGGTCGCCTTGGCGGTCTGGTCGGCCAGTTGCTTGACTTCGGCGGCGACGACGGCAAAGCCCTTGCCGGCTTCGCCGGCGCGTGCCGCCTCGATGGTGGCGTTCAGCGCCAGAAGGTTGGTCTGGCCGGCGATGGTGTTGATGAGATCGACGACGGCGCCGATCTTGCGCGCGGCTTCCGACAGTTCGCGCACCTTGCCGGCGGTCTCCGAAGCGTCCTGCACGGCCTTCGAGGCGACTTCGGTGGACTCGTTCACCTGCCGGCCGATCTCGGCAATCGATGACGCCAGCTCCTCGGCGGCGGCGGCTACGGTCCCGACGCCGGCCGAGGCCGCTTCGGAGGCGGCGGCCACGGTCGACGCCTTCTGCGTCACGTCGGTTGACGATTGGGACAGGGTCTGAGCCGAACCGTTGAGCTGCCCGGCGGCGGCGGCCAGCGAAGACGCGATGCCGCCGACGGTTTGCTCGAACATGTCGGCGAGCTGGTGGACTTCGGCGCGCCTTACCTCGGCCTGCGCCGCCTCGTCGGCCTCGCGGGCGGCGCGTGCTTCGGCTGCCTGGGCGAGACTCGTCTTGAACACTTCCAGTGCGTCCGCCATGGCGCCGACTTCATCCTTGCGGCCGCGACCCGGGACCTCCGTCTGGAGGTCGCCGTCCGACACCTTCTCCATGGCGCGCGAGATGGCGACCACAGGCCGGGAGATCGAACGGCCGATGACGAAGGCCAGCACCACGGCGCCGACCACGGAGACGCCGGCCACGACCAGCAGCATGCGCCGGATGGTATCGATGAGGCCGGTCGTGGCGACGCCGATCGACGTCGACTCGACCGAGGCGGCGGCGCGAACGGCCGCAACCCTGTCGGCGATGGCGGTCGAGGCGTTGAGCAGGTCCTTCGATGTCAGGTTGCGAAGATCGCCGGAGATCTGGTTGGCCTGGCGATAGGCCTCCTGAAAGGTGGTCGCGGACTTCAGAACCTTGCCGAGCTGGGCGGCTTCCTGTCCGGCCCCAACGGCCTTGATCACCAGGTTGAGGCGCTGGACGAGGCCGTTGAAGCCGGCATCGGCAGCCTTGAGGTCTTCGGCCGTGCCATTGTTCAGCAGCTTGTAGACTGCGAGACGGCCGGCGTTGTACTGCTCCGTGGCCTTGGTGGCGATGGGAATGATGTCCGTCTTGCCGAGCCTGTCGACCTTGGAAGAGAAGAACAGCATGTCGTTCTTCAGCTTTTCGCCGAGTGGTTCAACGCTTTCACGGACAATCTTCTGCTGGCTGGCCTTGAGCTCGATGAGCTTGGTCAGCACCGCGTTGTACCCGTCGAACAGCGTGGCGATGGCGGTCATGTTGTCCTTGCGGACGCCGTCGTCGATCTTTCCAACGGCATTGGCAATGGAAGCTCGCGCCGTCTCTGCGGCGGTCTTTGTGTTTGACAGGGCCGTCTCGCTGCCGCGCGTCAGGTAGGCGTCGACCTGCGCCGTGAGATTGAGGAAGGCATAGTCGATGTCGCGCGTCAGCTCCACTTCATCGACACGGTCGCGGTGCTGGCCGAAGGAACGCTCGAACGAACTGAGCGAGAAGAGCGACAGGCCGGCGCAAGTGATGAGAAGTGCGATGACCAGCGCGAAGGCTACGAATACCTTGGAGCCGATGGACAGATTGTTGAATAGGCGCGCCATCGCTTTTTCCCCCAGCGTGCACGGACAATTCCGTTCGACCCGCGCCGGCCGGGATGCATGAAAGCATCCCCGGCCCGCACGCGGACGTGTTTGTCTGACAATGATAAAGGAGCGCTCTTAAAGTTTTCCAAACAATAGAGTAGTCGGATCGGTTGTCTTTACTTGTTAAAAGTGACAGCTGTTATATGCTGCAATGTCCGGATTGCTATCGACTGGGTCTATCGCCTGCGATCGATAACTGGTGTCGGCAGCGCCTCTCCAGCGAAGTGTGCGGCGAGGTTGGCGCGCACCAGCGCTCCCATCGCCTGACGCGTCGCCTGTGTGGCGCTGCCCTGATGGGGCGACAGCAAGACGTTATCCAGGCGGGAAAAGCGCGGGTCGATCGCGGGCTCGTTCAGGAAAACGTCGAGTCCGGCGCCGGCAATCGTTCCATTCTCCAGAGCGGCGATCAGAGCGGCCTCGTCGACGGTCGTGCCGCGCGAGATATTGATGAGAAGGCCGTCACGCCCCAGGGCGGCGATCGTGGCGGCATCCACGAGGCCCACGGTATCTCCGCCGCCGGCTACCGCCACCACCAGGATGTCGGACCAGGCGGCCAGAGTGGCCGGCGTGGGGAAAGCCCGCCAAGCGGACAGAGGTTTTGGCGAGCGATTCCAGTATCCGATTTCGGTGTCGAAGCCGGCGAAGCGGCGGCCGATTGCCTCGCCGATGCGGCCAAGCCCGACGATGCCGACCTTGCGCCCGGAAACGGTGCCGGTCAGCGGCATGGATTCGTTGATCCAGGTTCCCGAACGGACGAAGGCGTCGCCGTCGACAATGCGCCGTGCAAGCGCCAGGGTCAGGGCGAGCGCCATGTCGGCGACGTCGGCGGTGAGTACGTCGGGTGTGTTGGTCACCGCGACGTTGTGTTGACTGGCGGCGGCGAGGTCGACCTTGTCGTATCCGACGCCATAGACGGCGATCAGCTGCAGCGCCGGCAGCGCCTCGATCAGCGCCGCATCGGCACCACGCCCGCCGGACGTCACCACCGCCATGATCTCGGCGACAGGGCCAACGCCAGCCAGCCCGTTGGCTGGCAGGTCGATGAGGTCGTAGGCCTCGCGCATTGGCGCGATGTCCCACTCGGGCATCGGCGACACCATCAGGACCTTGGGGCGCGGCGACGAAACGGTGGGCATGAACTCACTCCGGGTTTTGGGGAAACGACAGCCGCTTCGGTGCGACGGGGCATTCTTGACGCTATTCATTCGTATGATGATAGTGCCTTCCCGCAAGGCGGGAAACGACCGAACTTGCAAGGCGCCGATGCGCGGGAGGACAGCATGAGCGACTACGATACGTTCGATGGCCGTTTCGGGTCGCTGGTGATCGGCAGTGCCGCTGTCGAGCGCCTGTGGACAGGCGGGCGCTGGACGGAGGGGCCCGTCTATGTGCCGGCTGCCAGGGCCGTGGTCTGGTCGGACATTCCAGAAGATCGAATCATGCGCTACGACGAGACCAGCGGCGCCGTCTCGGTGTTCGAGTATCCGTGCGGCTATCACAACGGCCATACGCTCGATGCCTGCGGACGCATCGTTGCCTGCGAGCATGGCGGTCGTCGCGTCTCCCGTCTCGGCTTCGACGGCCGTTGGGAGACCGTGGTCGATCGCTTCGACGGCAAGCGTCTCAACTCTCCCAACGACGTGGTGGTAAAGTCCGACGGCAGCATCTGGTTCTCCGACCCGAGCTATGGCATCGACAGCGATTATGAAGGGCACGCGGCGAAAAGCGAGATTGGCGCCTGCAACGTCTATCGTCACGATCCCCGGAGCGGAGAAACGACGGCGGTCGTGACAAGTCTCGATCGTCCCAACGGTCTTGCCTTCTCGCCGGACGAGCGCACTCTCTTCGTCTCAAACACGTCCTCGTCCAGTCCCCCGGCCATTCACGCCTTTCGCGTTGCAGAGAGTGGATGCTCGGTCGACGCTGAGCGGATGCTTGTCATTTCGGATGCCGGAGTCTTTGATGGTTTCCGTCTCGATCAAGCCGGCAACCTGTGGACTTCCTGTGGAGATGGGGTTCGCGCCTACGCCGCCGACGGCACTTTGCTCGGCCGCATCAACATTCCCGAGACGGTCTCCAATCTGTGCTTTGGCGGTCGCAAGCGCAATCGGCTCTATATCACCGCCACCTCTTCCCTTTACGCGGTCTACGTGAACGCCCGGCCGGCCGTCGACCTCCACAGTTTGCGCTAGCAACTTGCCTTTCGGATGATGGGGAGCCGTGAGTATTAACACGTAAACAATGGTGTTCGCAGCGGTCTCTCGACCTTGGCTGGACGGTTGATTAGAGTTCATAACCAAGAAAACTATCGACAGGCCGGCAAGAATCGATATTGATCTGAGGTAATTGGCAGTTTCCGGAGTTGATCCAACGTGGGCGATGATCGTGCTCGGCTCAATCTGAAAAGTCTGGCCCGCCACCTTGATCTGTCGATTACAACCGTCAGTCGAGCGCTGCGCAACGGGCCTGAGGTTCGCAAGGAGACCATCGAGCGCGTTCAGAAGGCGGCCGCGGAGCTTGGCTATGTCCGCGACGTTGGCGGTCTGACGCTGAGGACCGGTCTCTCCTACTCCATTTGCGTTTTGATGTCGGCCGTGCCGCCGGACGATATCGCCGATACCGGTTCGGTCGGTCTGCTTCAGGGCGTGCATGAAGTGGCCCAGGCAGCCGGTTACGCGGTGACCGCGGTGCCACTGGCCCCCGGCACGGACCCGATCGAGGCGTTGAAGACCATCATCGACGGTCGTCGTGCCGACGGGTTGATCTTCGACCATACCCTGCCGATGGATCCGCGGGTGCGCTTCCTGCTGGAGCGCGATTTTCCCTTCGTCAGCTTCGGCCGCACCGAGCTGTTCACGCCGCATGCCTGGTTCGACATCGATGACGAGGATGCCACCTATCGGGCAGTGCGGCATCTTCTGGCGAGCGGCTACCGCCGCATCTGCCTCATCAATCCGCCGACCGAATTCATGTTCTCGCAGTATCGTCAGCGTGGGTATCGCAAGGCGCTGTCCGAGGCTGACATGGAGATCGATCCGCGTCTCATGCTCGATCTCGATCTCACCGCCCGGAAGACGCGCGCCTCGGTGAAGGACCTGATGGTGCAGGAGAGCCCGCCCGATGCCTTCATCTGCGTCAACGACATAACCTCGCTCGGCATGATGACCGGCCTTCGCGACATCGGTCTTGATCCTGCCGATTTCGGCTTTTGCGCGTCGACCACCACCCGATTGATCGAGTATGTCGAGCCGACGCCGGTGAGTTTCTACTTCCCGCTTCAGGAGGCCGGTCGCCGGCTGACGCGGTTGATGTTACGCCGCCTTGAGGGTGAAACCGACATCACACAGTTGCAGGAACTGGCCGTCGCCGAGATGCATGTGCCGACGCGGCGGCGATAGCAGCAGCTCCGGGCGAGGGCGCTTGCTGGCCCAATAGTCGGGACCAGCCACGCAATCGTTTCGGTTGCCCGTCAGGGTAGGGCGGGCTATGTTGCGGCGGTTCCCCCGCATTCACCGCTCTGCGGGGAACGGGACCTGCGTCCCGGAGGAGCAGCGGCTTCCGACATTTCTTGAGTTTTTCATGGCTGATCTCGTCAATCGCGCTTCCGCGAAGGACCTTGCGGGAAACTGGACGCTTCAAGCGGCAGATGAATCGATTTCCGTGCCGTTTGCGCTGCCAGGCGACGCGCTCTCGGCATTGATCGCCGCCGACATCCTTCCCGATCCCTATGTCGGCGAAAACGAACTCTTGGTGCGCTGGCCGGCCGAACGCGACTGGATCGCTCGCCGCACGTTCTCCATGGATGCCGAGGCGCTCGGTCATCCCTGGGCACTTTACGTGGACGCTCTCGATACCGTTGCCGAAGTGCGGATCAACGGCCAGATGGTGCTCGCTACCGCGAACATGTTCCGCCCGCATCGGGCCGAGGTGGGCACTGCGCTTCGCAGTGGCGAGAACGAGATCGAGATCGTCTTCCGTTCCAATGTTTCCGCTGCGATGGAGGCGGCCGCAAAACAGCCGTTCGAGCAGCCCTACAGCGCTCAGATGCAGGCCAGTCCGCACATCAACCTTCTGAGAAAGGTGCAATGTCACGCGGGTTGGGACTGGAACATCGCCATGATGCCTTTCGGCCTCTACGGCGACATCCGTCTGGAGCGTGCCGACCTGCCAACCATAACCTATGTCCAGCATCGCCAGCGCCACAACCAGGAAACCGGCGCCGTCGATGTCGATATCGAGGTTCGTATCCAGGCAAAAGCAGTCTGCGAAGAGCTGCTAACCATCGAGCTCGGGGACGAGAAGGCTAGCCTTCAGGTCACCTGTTCGCCCGGCGCCAGCGTGGCCGAAGCGACGCTGCATATCGAGAACCCTCGTCTTTGGTGGCCGGTCGGCTCGGGCGAGCAGGCGCTCTACGATCTGGCCGTCACTTTGGGCGGCTCCACGCTTCGGCAGCGGATCGGCCTCCGCCGCATCGAGGTGGTGACCAAACGCGACGAGATCGGCGTACCGTTGACCGTCCGCATCAACGGACTCGATCTGTTCTGCCGTGGCGCCAACTGGATTCCCGGCGACGCCCTGCCTTCTCGCATCACGCCGGAAGCGGTGCGCCCTCTCCTTGAGGACGCGGTTGCGGTCGGCATGAACATGCTGCGCATCTGGGGCGGCGGCCAGTATGAGCCGGAGTGGTTCTACGACCTCTGCGACGAGCTTGGCATCCTGATCTGGCAGGACATGATGTTTGCCTGCGCGCTCTATCCAGCCGACAATGCCTTCCTCGCCGAAGTCGACCGGGAAATCGAGCATCAGGTCCGGCGGCTGTCGCACCATGCCTCGATCGCCCTTTACTGCGGCGACAACGAGGTGATCGGCGCCCTCACCTGGTTCGAGGTGGCGCGCGCCAATCGCGACCGCTATCTCGTCGCCTACGACCGGCTCAACCGGACGATCGAGCTGGCGGTCGGACGCGCCGATCCGGATCGGCTGTTCTGGCCGTCGTCGCCGTCGAAGGGGCCGATGGACTTCGGCGACGCCTGGAAGGCCGAGGGATCCGGCGACCAGCACATGTGGGACGTCTGGCATGCCGGCAAGTCGTTCTCGGCCTATCGTGGGGTGCGCCCGCGCTTCGCTTCGGAGTTCGGCTTCCAGTCCTTCGTGTCGCTGTCGACGCTTCGCCGCTACATCGATGAAGAAGACCTCGACATCGCTTCGCCGGCCATGGAGCTGCACCAGAAGAATGCCGGCGGCAACGCCCGCATCGTCGAGACCATCTCGCGCTATTTCCGCTTCCCGAAGAACTTCGAGAACGTCGTCTATCTGAGTCAGGTCCAGCAGGGTCTGGCGATGAAGACGGGCATCGATTTCTGGCGCTCGATCAAGCCGGAGTGCATGGGTGCGCTCTACTGGCAGCTCAACGACACCTATCCGGTGGCATCCTGGTCTTCGATCGAGTATGGCGGCCGCTGGAAGCTCCTGCACTCGATGGCCAAGCGCTTCTTCGCGCCCATCAACGTGGTGGCCATTCCGTCGGCCGACACGACCACCGTGGACCTGTTCGCCGTCAACGATACGCCGTCCGAGGTGGTGGTGGCCGGCAATGCGTTCTGGCTTGACGTCGATGGCGCTCGTCGGCCGGCTGGCGAGTTCATGAAGACGGTGCCGACCGATCGGGCTGTCCTGCTCTTGTCGGTTCCCGCCGACGGCAGCCCTGACGAAGTGCTGGGCTTCGCCTGGCGAGATCCGGCCGGTGAGCATTTCGACCATCACGCAGTGTCGCCCTACAAGGCGCTGCGCCTTCGCGATCCCGGTCTCGTGGTCGAGGCGACAAAGCGTGGCGTCGGAGAATGGGGCTTCAAGATCACCGCCAAGGCTCCGGCCTTCTATGTCTCTCTGGAGACGGATCCCTATGGCGTGTTTTCCGAGAATGCCGTTCTCGTGACTCCAGACGCACCGGTCGAGATCGTCTGGACGTCTCGCTCGGGCGATGTCGATCCTGTCGAAAGCCTCGTGGTCCGCGATCTTCGCTCGAGCTATCGGCCAAGCGAGATCGTCGTCCGCAGGGCGTGACCGAGGAACAGTCTCGGGTAATAAGAGAAAGCCCGCTCGCCATGCGTCCCGATTTAAATGGGAACAGGGCGAGCGGGCTTTGCATTTGAGCCTGTCGACATGCGCCTCAGCGCGTCGGCATTGGGGTCGGCCCACGGTAGTCGTAGAAACCGCGCTGCGTTTTGCGGCCGAGCCAGCCGGCCTCGACATATTTCACCAGAAGCGGGCAGGGGCGGTACTTGCTGTCGGCAAGGCCGTCGTGCAGCACCTGCATGATCGAGAGGCAGGTGTCGAGGCCGATGAAATCGGCGAGCTGGAGTGGACCCATGGGGTGATTGGCGCCGAGGCGCATGGCCGTATCGATGGAGTCCACCGTGCCGACGCCCTCGTAGAGCGTGTAGATCGCCTCGTTGATCATCGGCAACAGGATGCGGTTGACCATGAACGCCGGGAAGTCCTCGGACACCGCGACCGTCTTGCCGAGCTTGGAAACGAAGTTACGAGCGGCCTCGAAGGTTTCGTCCTCGGTGGCGATGCCGCGCACCAGCTCGACCAGTTGCATCACCGGTACGGGGTTCATGAAGTGGATGCCGATGAAACGCTCCGGCCGGTCGGTCGACGCGGCGAGGCGGGTGATGGACACCGACGAGGTATTGGTGCCGATCATCGCTTCGGGCTTCAGCTCGGGACAGAGCTGCGAGAGCGCCTTGCGCTTGATGGTCTCGTTCTCCGTCACCGCCTCGATGACGAGGTCGGTATCGGAAAAGCCGTCGAGATCGTTGTAGAGCTTGATGCGGGAAAGCGCCTCGCGGCGCTGCTCCTCGGTGATCTTCTTGGAGGCGACCTGGCGACTGAGATTGGCGGATACGACGTTGAGGCAAGCTTCGACTCGATCGCGGGCAATGTCGTAGAGCCCAACGTCGAGACCCGCGAGAGCGCAAACATGCGCGATGCCGGAGCCCATCTGACCCGCGCCCATGACGCCGACCGACCTGATTTCTACCATTGAAGTCCTCGAGCCTTCCGGGACGCGACTTGACCGCAGCGCGCCCTGT
Source organism: uncultured Pleomorphomonas sp. (assembly GCA_963665435.2). Classification (GTDB taxonomy): domain Bacteria; phylum Pseudomonadota; class Alphaproteobacteria; order Rhizobiales; family Pleomorphomonadaceae; genus Pleomorphomonas. The sequence goes on from CAXXNH010000032.1 coordinate 106,451, forward strand.
AACACGTTTCAGATCATTCTAGCTCAACCGAGGGCTTTCGTCAGCTCCGGCACGAGTTCGAACAGGTCGCCCACCAAGCCGTAGTCGGCGACCTGGAAGATCGGCGCCTCGGCGTCCTTGTTGATGGCGACGATCACCTTGGCATCCTTCATTCCGGCAAGGTGCTGGATGGCGCCGGATATGCCGATGGCGAGGTAAAGCTCGGGCGACACCGCCTTGCCGGTCTGGCCGACCTGCCAGTCGTTGGGGGCATAACCCGCGTCCACCGCCGCGCGGCTGGCGCCGACTGCCGCGCCGAGCTTGTCGGCCAGCGGCAACAGCAGGGCCTGGAACTGTTCCTCCGAACCGAGTGCCCGGCCGCCGGACACGACGACCCGAGCGGAGGTGAGCTCCGGTCGCTCCGTCGACGAGAAGACGTCGCCGACAAAGGCGGATAGGCCGGAATCGGCGGGCGCGGCAACAGGCTCGACCGGCGCGGGCGTACGATCCTCGGCCGGAGTCGCCCGGAAGGAGGCCGTGCGGACGGTGATGAGCTTGATCGGGTCGGCGGAGCGCACGGTCAGAAGGGCGTTGCCGGCATAGGTCGGCCGCTCGAAAGTGTCGGGCGCCAGCACAGCCGTGATGTCGGAGATCTGCATCACGTCGAGCAGGGCGGCGGCGCGGGGCAGGGCGTTCTTGAAGGTGGAGGTCGACGGCGCCAACACGGCCGAATAGGCGGGCGCAAGCGCCACGATGAGGGCAGCCAGCGGTTCGGCGAGGCCGTGTTCGAGCTGAGCCGCCTCGGCGGTCAGAACGCGGCTGACGCCCTTGAGCTTGGCAGCCTCGCTGGCAGCCCCGGCGACACCGTTGCCGGCCACCAGAACATGAATGTCATCGCCGATGGCCAGCGCCGCGGTGAGTGCCTTGAGGGTAGCGTCCTTGAGGGACACGCCATCGTGGGCGGCGAGGAGAAGGGTGGTCATGTTCGCAGGCCTTTCTCAGAGCACGCCGGCTTCAGTCTTCAGGCAGTCGACCAGTTCGGCGACCGAGGCGAGGCGGCGACCGGCGGGCCGGACCGGGGGCTCGGCCGTTTTCAGGACCGTGAGGCGCGGCGTGAGGTCGACGCCATATTGCGCGGCCGGCCTCAAGTCGATCGGCTTCTTCTTGGCCTTCATGATATTCGGCAAAGAGGCATAGCGCGGCTCGTTGAGGCGAAGGTCTGCGGTGATCACGGCGGGCAGTGCAAGGCGCACCGTCTGCAGGCCGCCGTCGACCTCGCGGGTGACCTCGATGCCGTCGGTGCCCGGGACGAGCTTGGAGGCGAAAGTGCCCTGCGGCCAGCCGAGCAGGGCCGCCAGCATCTGGCCGGTCTGGTTGCTGTCGTCGTCGATGGCCTGCTTGCCGAGAATGACGAGGCCCGGGGCCTCCTCGGCAACGATCGCCTTCAGAAGCTTGGCGACGGCAAGCGGCTCGACTATGCCGTCAGCTTCAAGGACGATGCCTCGGTCGGCGCCCATGGCAAGCGCGGTACGGACTGTTTCCTGCGCCTCCTTCGGACCGATGGAGACGGCCACGACTTCGCTGGCAATGCCTGTCTCGCGAAGGCGCAGTGCTTCCTCGACGGCGATCTCGTCGAAGGGATTCATCGACATCTTGACGTTGGCGAGATCGACGCCGGAGCCGTCGGCCTTGACGCGGATGTTGACGTTGTAGTCGACCACCCGTTTCACGGGCACGAGAATCTTCATCGGGACCATCTCTCCGGACCAATGGAACGAACGCCGAAACAGCCTGCAATCGGCGGATTCCGGGGCGCGAGGCGTGACCGTAGCGACCGTCCGCGCTGTCGTCAACGGCGGGGCAGACACCCGTTTCGGGTTGGCCCCAATCGCCGTCGGCCGCGTGGCAAGATTGGCTTTCGCCTTGCACGGACGCTGCTTGACGTCGGAAGCCTCCGGACGCGGTTTCCTGCTGTGAGTTTGGTGCGACCGATCGTGCGTCGACTAGAATGGCGCGATCAGGCGCCGGAGGTAGTCGAGCTCAAGCGACGGCCGGTTCGGATCGGCGTAGCGGCGGCGAAGCTCCTCCAGAAGGCGGCGAGCCCGTTGTACCTCGATTTCGCCCGGAACCTTGGTGCCGTCGCCGAAATCGGGACCACGTCGGCCAGTCGGCCGACCAAGCGGATCGGTACCGCCGTCACGAACGCCGGCGGTGCCTTGTTCCTGGCCGCGCATCATCTCGCGCGCGCCGCGCCGAAGGGCATCGAGAGCTGCCCCCTGGTTGCCGACCGCCGAGTCGGCGTCGCCGGCGCCGAGGTCGCGCCCGGCCTCCTGCATGGCGCGGCCGGCTCCCTCGAGCCCATCCTTGCCGTTCTGGGTGTCCTTGGACAGGCGGGACATCAACTCCCCCAGGCGGCGCGACAGAGCCGATTGCTCGCGTCCCAGGTCTTCGAGGGCCCGCTGGTCGCCGCTGTCGTCGCCGAACTCCTCGCCGGTGTAGCCGTCGGGTGTCAGCTTGTGCGTTCGGTTCTGCAGCTCCTGCTGCCGGCGGATGATGTCGGCCAGTTCGTCGAGCGTCGGATCGCTGGAGCCGCCGGCCTTGGGAGTGGCGAATTGCAGCCCCGAGAGGATGTCGTCGAGCTGCGACAGGAGCTGGGCGGCGGCGTCTCGTTCTCCAAGCTCTCCGAGCTCCCGCATGCGGTCGATGAGCTTCTTGAGGTCTTCACTGGTGACCCGTTCTCCACCTTTCTGGCCGAGATCACCGAGGCGCGAAGGGTTTGCGGCGGCCGCCTGGGCCATCGCCTTGATATACTCGTCGAGAGCGGCTTTGAGCTCCTCGGTGAGACGGGCGATCTCCTCGGGCGAGGCGCCGTTCTCCAGGGCGCTCTTCAGCGCCTCGCGGGCGGCGGCGAGGCGCTCCGCCGCGGGGGAGGAGTCGCCCACCTCGATGGCGAGCGCCATCTGCCAGAGGTAGTCGAGGACCGGCTTGAGTTCGGCGTCGTCGCGCGCATGCAGGATGCGGTTGCGGGCAACACGAAGCCCGATGATCTCGCCGGGGCGATCGATGAAAGCGGCGCCGAGGTCGCCCATCATCTCGAATGTGCCCGCCACAGTCCTCGCCTGCCGGGCATCGGCGGCCAGCAAGCGCCTCTGCTCGACGATGGCGGCGGCCAGTGGATTTCGGAACGGGCGGGATGGCAGGTCGATGACGAGAGGGGGAGTCTCCGAGACCTGGCCTGCGTCGTCACGCGCTTCGAGAACGAGATGGACCCGGCTGCCTGCCAGCGGATGGGCCGTGAGGTCGGACGTGGCAACGGCGCGGTCTTCGCCACGGCGAGGCAGGCCGAGCGACACGTCGGGCAATGCCACCAGCGGCCGGGCGCCGTCTTCCGCGTCGGCTGAGAGAATGGCGCGGGCGGCGGCGACCCGGTAGTCGTCGGTCACCGAGTAGGCGAAGCGAAGCGCGCCGCGCGCAGTGGCGGCCGGTTGTTCGACGAGGCGGATGGTCGGTGGCGCATCGGCCCGGACGGCAATCGGCAGATCGATGGCCGGAAGGCCGTCGCCGGCCAGCGACAAGGTGCCGGAGCTGGCGAGGCGATATTCGTAGGCGGTCTGTCCTTGCGCCGGGAAGCGCCCTTCGAGCGGCATCGGCGGCTGTCCCTTGCGGGCAAAGGCGACCGTCGGCGAGCCGACTCCGGCCAGTCGTGCGACGAGTGTCGTTCCTGCCGGCAGGGGCACGGAGGCGTTGTCAGGCGAAACGACGGCTCCGTTGGCGGTCGTCACCAAGGCTCGTGGCGACTGGCCGGTATAGGTTGGCGGGTTCGCCCAGACGTCGACACGGATGTCGGATGGCGCGGCGACCGGCGGCCGGAAGACGTTTGCCACCGATCCCAGATGATCCGGCGTGGCGAAAAAACCAATAATCACGGCCAAGAAAACGGCTGACCTGATCGCATATGGATCGGCGCGATCGAGGCGTGGGGAGGGTAGAGCTGCTCTCAGTCCCTCAAGGCTTGCCGCGAGACGACGGCGGTGGGCCTGCCAAAGAGCATCGGCCAGGGTATCGCCCGTGGTCGAGGGGCGATCGAGGAAGGCGCTGAGCGGTCGATGCGGAACGCCGCGTTCGAGCCTGTCGGCCGCCTGCCGGCGGTCGGGCCAAGGCGTCCGCAGGAGATGGACCAGACTTGTCAGAAAGGCTGCGACAAACAGCCCCGCTGCCGAAAGACGGAGGACGGTTGGAAGCCGCTCGAAGGCGCCAAGCCATGCGAGCGCCAGAAAGGCGCCGAGCAGCGAGAGCGTCAATGCAAGGCGTGGCCAAAGGCGCTCCCAGGCGAGTGACAGGCCGGCCAGCCCGATGGCACGCGCAGTGGCCGGCGGCAGATCGCCTTCGCGGTCGTTGGGCCGGTGCGGTCCTTCTGTCATCGAGCCTTTCCCCGGCGGCATGTCGTCCGTGTTATTGAAAGCACTCTAGAAGGGAAATGGGTCGAAGATAAGAGTGTCGCCGCATTCTGGCCGCCTTCGAAGGCCATCCGGGGAGGGCCGGTCATCTCGCGCCTTTGCGGAGAACGCGACCTTCGGCTAAACTCATCCGTCCGTTGACGACTGTTTTCCGGGAAGAAAGCCTTGCCGACGATTTTCGGCCCGTGTGGCCGCGCCCGCCGCATTTTTCGCCTCGCTGCCGCGTTGCCGCTGTTGCTGAACCTGGCTGGCGGCGCGGTTGCCGCCCCCTATCTCGCCGTCGACCTCGCTTCTGGCGCGGTGCTGGCCGAGAATCAGAGCTTCGACCCGTGGTATCCCGCCTCCATCACCAAGCTGATGACCGTTTACGTCACGCTGTCGGCCATCAAGGCCGGCGAGATTCGGGGCGATTCGGGTGTGGTGATGTCGCCGGCCTCGACGCGCGAGCAGCCGTCCAAGATGGGGTTCAAGCCCGGCACGGTGTTGACCGTCGATACCGCGCTCCGGATCATCATGGTGAAGTCGGCCAATGACGTTTCCTACGCGCTGGCCGAACGGGTCGGCGGCAGCCTGCAAGGCTTCGTCGCTCGCATGAACGCTGCGGCGCGGTCAGTCGGCATGGTCAATACGCGCTTTTCCAACGCCAATGGTCTGCCGGACCCCAACCAGTGGACCACGGCACGAGATTACGCGCTGCTTGCCCGCGTTCTACTCAAGGACTTCTCGGGCTATCGCGAGCTCTACAGGACGACGGCACTGTCGCTCGGCGGCAAGATCATCAAGAATCACAACAACCTGCTCGAACGCTATCCCGGCGCCGACGGCATGAAGACCGGCTTCATCTGCTCGGCGGGCTTCAATGTGGTGGCGACGGCGACCCGCAACGGACGGCAGATCCTCGCCATCGTGCTTGGCGGCAAGACGGCGCGGGAGCGCGACGAACTGGCGGCCAGCCTGCTCGAGGCCTCGTTCCGGACACCGGCGGCCGCCGCGTCGGTGACGCTTGACCGGCTGACGCCGCGCGGTCCCGTGGCGACGACGGTTGCCGATATCCGCGATCTCGCCTGTCCCAAGCGAAAGAAGGGCTCGAAGGCGCCGGTCGGAGAGGATCTCGGCGACGGAGACGATCAGCCGGCGAGCTATCTCGTGCCTCGTTTCAAGGTGATGGATCCGATCCCCATCAGCCTCGGCGGCGCCAGTGACATGCCCGATCCGGTGGAGCCGGCGGTCGCGACGGTCGATGTGCCCTTGCCGCTGCCCAAACCCACTCGTTGACGCCCAAGAAGAGGATTTCACGCCGTGTCGGAAGCCGACAGCCAGCACGGGCCCAAGCCCGCCATTCCCGTTACCGTCGTCACCGGCTTTCTCGGCGCTGGAAAGACTTCCCTTCTCAACCGGTTGGTCCGTGATCCGGCGCTGGCCGGTACCGGCTTCATCATCAACGAGTTCGGAGAGATCGGCATCGATCATCTCCTCGTCGAGGCGGCCGACGACGGTATCGTCGAACTGTCGTCGGGCTGCCTTTGCTGCACCGTGCGCGGCGAGCTGGTGACGACGCTCGAAAACTTCCTGCGCGGCGTCGACAACGGCCGCATCGAGACGCTGAGCCGTATCGTCATCGAGACGACCGGCCTTGCCGATCCGGTTCCGGTGCTCGCCACGCTGACCGCCCATCCTTATCTGTCGCTGCGTTATGCCATCGACGGTGTCATCACCGTGGTCGACGCGGTCAATGGCGGCCGAACGCTCGACGAGCATGAGGAGGCAGTGAAGCAGGTCGCGGTTGCCGACCGGTTGGTCATCGCCAAGGCGGATCTTCCCGAGGGCGCGGCGCGCCTTCCTGCCTTGAGGCAGCGACTTGCTGCGCTCAACCCTGGTGCGCCGCTCGTGGACGCCACCACGGCCGCGCCGGCCGATGTACTCGGTTGTGGCCTTTACGATCCGACCACCAAGACGGCCGACGTTCGGCGCTGGCTCAACGCCGAGGCCTTTGACGGTGCCGGCGATCACCACCACCATCATGATCACGCGTGTTCCGGCGATGACTGCGATCACCCGAGCCATCACCATCATCATGACGGGCATCATCATCACGAGGAGGGCAGCCGACACGACGGCGTCTCAGCCTTTTCGCTGGTGTCTGACGATGCGCTTCCGGCCGGTGCGCTCGAGATGTTCCTCGAACTCCTGCGCGCCGCTCATGGCCCGAAGCTGTTGCGGCTCAAAGGCGTGGTGCGGCTTGCCGAGGATCCCGAGCGTCCCCTGGTGGTCCATGCCGTCCAGGAGCTCTTTCACCAGCCGGTGCGCCTTCCGTCGTGGCCGGATGCCGATCGGCGTACGCGGCTCGTTTTCATCACCCGTGATCTTGCCGAGGAAGAGGTCAAGCGTCTGTTCGACGCCTTCGCCGGGATTCTCGCTCCCGATACGCCAGACCGCAAGGCGATGACGGATAACCCTCTGGCGCTATCGGGCTTCACGCCGCCGTCGCGGCGCGCTTAAGTCGCAGATTATTCGTGATTTTCCTTATCAAAGGCCGCGCCCCTGAAAGCCGTGGGTTTCGTATTTCAAGCCGAGGTGCAGGTCGTTAACAATTTATCCACAACTTTCAAAAAGACGGTTTCCTGTTAAAATTAACTATGACGTTGGTGTAAATGCCTTTTTTTGTTATGTTTTCCGATGAGAATTAATAACGCCGGACTTGCAGTGAAACGATGTTAATGCTCCGTTAACCATATTGGTTCGATCCTCGGAACCGGAGTGGTCGGGTGCCCTAGGCCGCGCTACGAACTCCCGATCAAGACGGGATTGAAAACGTGCTGACAACCCTCGCTAAGCCGGAATCGTTCCTGTTTTCCTGGATGGATGGAGACCATGCCGTGGTCGTCCGCATCGTGGAAGCCTCGCATCAGCGGGCGGTGGCTCGCTTCCGGGCAATGAGCACAACCGAACGCCGCAAAGCCATCGTCAGCCGTGTCGAAGGACACGACGTCGACCACCTCGAGCGCTTCGCCGAGTGGTTCGAACGTTTTCTGCCGCGCCTCGGCTTCGCTGGCCGCAGCCACGCCTAAGAGCCTGACCGAAACTCTACTGGGGCGGGCATCTAGCTTCAATTCATGCGCTTCCGGTGCTCACGAACCTCATGTTCGCTCCGCTCCGGTTCTCGAAATCATCGCCATCTGCCTCGCCCCAGCGAGTTTCGAGTCAGGCTTTAAGGCTTGTCGGGCTGGCCTGCGTTCGTTTCCGCAACAGCATCGACCAGCGCCAGCGCAGCCGGTGAATCCCACTTGGCGGGACCGGCCAACGAGGCCAGCGCGCACCCGTTTCGATCCACCACGAATGTGGTCGGCAGGCCCAGCACCAATCCTCTCGCCTTTAGGTCGTTGAAGGCCCGCATCTCCGGGTCGCGCAGATCGACCAGCGACGTTGCTCCGATGTCGTTGAGGAATCTCGTCGGCTTGTCCGGGCCGCCCACATCGACATTGAGCGCTACCACCGAGAAGCCGGGGCCGCCTCTCTTCTCCTGAAGCGCCTGGAGATGCGGCATCTCCGTGCGGCAGGGCACGCACCAGGTCGCCCACATGTTGAGAACGAGCGTCTTGCCGGCGAAGTCGGCCAGGCGGCGCTCGTCATCATCTGGCGAGCGCAGGACGAGATTGGACAGGTCGGCCGGCGTGTCGGCCGGTAGCAGGGCGGCAAGATCGCCAGTGGCAAGCGACTTCAGTGCCGCCGCCTCGGGCGCCGCAACCGCACAGCGGCCGCCACTCTCGACAGCGCCCCTCTCCGTCACGTATACCGCAGCAAGGCCGACGGCCACCGCGACGATCGCAATCACGGCGAAGACGGGGCGGGAAGGCTTGAGCGGCATCGACCGATCCTCGTTCCTGGAGTGTACCCAATGAGCAACCGCATGTGGGGCGGCCGGTTTTCGGCTGGACCGTCCGCGATCATGGAGGAGATCAACGCCTCCATCGACTTCGACCGGAAGCTCTACGCCCAGGACATCGCCGGCTCCAAGGCGCACGCCGAAATGCTCGCCGCCCGCGGCATCATTTCCAAGGACGACGCCGGCAAGATCGCCGAAGGCCTCGACGCGATCAAGGCGGAAATCGACGGCGGCACCTTCACCTTCTCGCGAGCCCTCGAGGACATCCACATGAACGTGGAATCGCGCCTCAAGGAGATGATCGGCGCGGCTGCTGGGCGTCTTCACACGGCTCGTTCGCGCAACGATCAGGTGGCGACGGATTTCCGCCTGTGGGTTCGCGACAGTCTCGATCATGTCGATGGCCAGCTCGCCGACCTTATGAAGGCGCTGGTCAAGCGGGCGGGCGAGCACGCCGACACCGTGATGCCCGGCTTTACGCATCTCCAGTCGGCTCAGCCGGTGACTTTCGGCCACCACCTGATGGCCTATGTCGAAATGCTGTCGCGCGATCGCGGCCGCGTCCAGGATGCCCGGCGGCGCCTCAACGAGTGTCCGCTCGGCGCGGCCGCGCTGGCCGGAACCTCGTTCCCGATCGATCGCCACATGACGGCGGCCAGCCTCGGCTTCGATCGTCCGACCGCCAACTCGCTCGACAGCGTTTCCGACCGGGACTTCGCTCTTGAGGCCATGTCGGCGGCGTCGATCATCGCCGTCCACCTGTCGCGCCTCGCCGAGGAGATCGTCATCTGGTCGTCGGCTCAGTTCGGTTTCGTGCGCCTGTCGGACGCGTTTTCGACCGGCTCGTCGATCATGCCGCAGAAGCGCAATCCGGACGCTGCCGAACTGGTGCGCGCCAAGGCCGGGCGAATCATCGGCGACATGAACGCGCTGCTCATCATCATGAAGGGGCTGCCGCTCGCCTATCAGAAGGATATGCAGGAGGACAAGGAGCAGGCGTTCGACTGCTTCGAGAACCTGTCTCTGGTACTTGCGGCGATGACTGGCATGGTCGACGACCTCGTGCCGAACGTTGCCCGCATGGCCTCCGCTGCCGGCTCCGGCTTTTCAACGGCGACCGATCTCGCCGACTGGCTGGTGCGTGTCCTGGGGCTGCCGTTCCGCGACGCCCATCATGTGACCGGTCGCCTGGTGGCGGTCGCTGCCGAGCGCGGCATCGAACTGGCGGAGATCCCGCTTGCCGACATGAAAACGGTGCATGACGGCATCACGGAAGCGGTCTACGATGTACTGACCGTCGAGAACTCCGTCCGTAGCCGGACTTCGCACGGCGGCACGGCGCCCGACAATGTGCGGGCGGAAGTGGAGCGCTGGACGGCACTCCTCGGCTGAGGGTGGCTTGAAACTGCGTCGGGGCAAACGGATCGAGGACAAGATGGTGCTGCGTCTCGGGATTGTATCGCTGATGATTGGGCTCGCGCTTGCAGGCTGTGGTCGAAAAGGGGCGTTGGACGCACCGAAATCCACGGCCGAGGCGGCGGTTTCCTCGACCAGCGATCCGGGGGCGGTTCAGCCTGTCGCGAAACCGACCCCACCCGATAAGCCTTTCGTACTCGACGGTCTCATCTGAGGGGGTCCGGTTGCATCATTTCAACTATCGCGGCGGCGTGCTCCACGCCGAGGACGTCGCAGTGCCCGCCATTGCCGCGGCGGTGGGGACGCCCGTCTATATCTATTCTTCGGCCACGATCGCCCGCCACTTCCGGGTGTTCAAGGAGGCGCTCGGCGACGAGCGGGCGCTTGTCTGCTACGCGCTGAAGGCCAACTCCAACCAGGCGGTGATCGCCACTTTGGCCCGTCTCGGAGCCGGAGCCGACGTGGTCTCGGAGGGCGAGCTGCGCCGTGCGCGCACCGCCGGCATCCCGGCCGACAAGATCGTCTTTTCCGGTGTTGCCAAGACGGTGCGCGAAATCGAGTACGCCCTTTCCGAGGGCATCAAGTGCTTCAACGTCGAGAGCGAGCCGGAGCTTGAGCGTCTTTCGGCCGTGGCGAGCCGTCTCGGTCGAACCGCGCCGGTGTCGCTTCGCATCAACCCGGATGTCGATGCTCGCACCCACGCCAAGATCTCGACCGGCAAGGCCGAGGACAAGTTCGGCATTCCCTGGAAGGAAGTGGTAGAGGTCTACGCTCGCGCCGCCGCGCTGCCGGGTCTCGAGGTTGCGGGCATCGACATGCACATCGGCTCGCAGATCACCGATCTCGAACCGTTCGACGCCGCCTTCGCCCGGCTTGGAGACCTCGTGGCCGGCCTGCGCGCCGCTGGTCACACCATCCGCCATGTCGACCTCGGCGGCGGTCTCGGCATTCCTTACAAGGCCGACAATACGCCTCCGCCGCATCCGGCCGCCTATGTCGAGGTGGTGCGCCGCCACACCAAGGCGCTCGATTGCGAGGTTCTGATCGAGCCGGGCCGCTTCATCGTCGGCAATGCCGGCATCCTCGTCACCGAGGTGCAATACGTAAAGCGCGGCAAGGCCAAGACCTTCGTCATCGTCGATGCCGCCATGAACGACCTCGTGCGGCCGACCCTCTACGATGCCTATCACGAGATCAAGCCGGTCGACGAGCGACCTGCCGGCGCCGAGCAGGAGAAGGTCGACGTGGTCGGGCCGGTTTGCGAGAGCGGCGACTATCTGGCGCGTGGCCGCAACCTGCCGGTGGCGCAGCCGGGCGAACTCTTCGCCGTGTTCTCGGCCGGCGCCTATGGGGCTGTCCAGTCGGGCACCTACAACTCCCGTCTTCTGGTGCCGGAGGTTCTGGTGGATGGCGATCGCTGGGCGGTCGTGCGCCCGCGTCCGTCCTATGACGACCTTATCGGGCTTGATCATCTGCCGGAGTGGCTGATTTAGAGTCTCGTCTGCCCAAGTTTTAGGCTCGCCCGCTGGCGGGCCTTTTGCCACATTGCGGGCAATTGCCGCGCTTGTCGGCAAAGCTTGGGGAAAGAGTTTGCCAGATTTGTCGATCGTCGCGTCGCCTCGCGCAGAGATGCCCCGGCTCGAACGAGCCGAGGGGACGGCGCGCGTGGCCTTTTCGCTGCGACGGATCGGCGAGGGCGAGGAAACACGCCTCGCCGACCTTTTCCAGGATGGTTCGGCCAAGGTGCGGTTGCCGAAAGTCTATGACGGCTCGGGACCGACGGCGGTTTTTCTGAACAGCGCTGGCGGTGTGACCGGTGGCGACCGCCTTTCCTTCGAGGCCCGCTTCGGCAGAGGGACGACGGCGACAATCACCACCCAGGCCGCCGAGCGCATCTATCGCCGCTCGGATGGCCTCGGTCACATCGATAACCGGCTGATCGTCGAGGCCGGCGCCAATGCGCGATGGCTGCCGCAGGAGACCATCGTCTTCGACGGCGCAGGCCTTCGTCGCCGGCTCGACGTGGACCTCGCGGGCGATGCCCGCCTCGTCGCCGTGGAAAGCGTCGTGCTCGGCCGCACCGCGATGGGCGAGGAGGTCACGACCGTCGAACTCTTCGATCACTGGCGTGTCAGGCGCGATGGTCGGCTCGTCTATGCCGACGCCTTGCGCCTTTCGGGCGACAGCCGTTCGATCCTGGAGGGGGGCGCCACAGGTGGCGGTGCCCGCGCCTTTGCCAGCATCCTGGTAGCGGCACCCGATGCGTCGTCCTGGCTCGATCGCTCGCGGGATCTGATTTCCTCGCTGGTAGGCGACGGAATCGAAGCGGGCGCTTCGGCTTTCGACGAACTCTTGTCCATACGTTGTCTTGCCCTTGACGGTCGCCGTCTGCGGGCCATTCTCGAACCCCTGATCGAAACCCTCACCGGCTGGCCGCTACCGCGCGCCTGGTCGATTTGAGACGAGGAAGACCCGATGAATCTGACGCCGCGCGAAAAGGACAAGCTGCTTGTCAGCCTCGCCGCCATGGTGGCGCGCAATCGCCTCGAGCGGGGCGTCAAGCTGAACTATCCCGAGGCGGTGGCGCTGATCACCGACTATGTCGTGGAGGGCGCCCGCGACGGCCGCACGGTGGCCGAGCTGATGGCCGGCGGCGCCACGGTGCTCCGCCGCGAACAGGTGATGGTTGGCATCGCCGAGATGATCCACGACGTGCAGGTGGAAGCGACCTTCCCCGACGGCACCAAGCTTGTCACCGTCCACGAACCGATCCGCTGAGCGAGGGAGCAGAGAAATGATCCCAGGTGAAGTCATCCCCGCGACCGGCGATATCGAGCTCAACGCCGGCAGGTCGATTCTGGTGCTGGAGGTTGCCAACTCTGGCGACCGGCCGGTGCAGGTCGGCAGCCACTATCATTTTGCCGAGACCAATCCGGCGCTGGTCTTCGACCGCGACAAGGCGCGCGGCCACCGGCTCGACATTCCGGCCGGCACCGCCGTTCGCTTCGAGCCCGGCCAAAGCCGCTCGGTGACGCTGGTACCCTATGCCGGAAAGGGCGAGGTCTACGGCTTCCGTCAGGCGGTGATGGGAAAGCTCTGAGCGTCTGGCGCTCGCCGGTCCATTCTTCGTTCGACCGCGAGGCGGCCGGACACCAAAGTTTCAAGCTGCTCTCTTCGGGAGACTGACAAGATGCCCTACCGCATGTCCCGCGCCGCTTATGCCGACATGTTCGGTCCTACCGTCGGCGACAAGGTGCGCCTTGCCGATACCGAGCTCTTCGTCAAGGTGGAGAAGGATTTCACCATCTATGGCGAAGAGGTGAAGTTCGGCGGCGGCAAGGTGATCCGCGACGGAATGGGCCAGAGCCAGGCAAGCCGGGCCGAGGGCGCGGTCGACACCGTCATCACCAATGCGCTGATCATCGATCACTCCGGCATCTACAAGGCCGATGTCGGCATCACCGACGGTCGCATTTCCGGCATCGGCAAGGCCGGCAACCCGGACGTCCAGCCCGGCGTCACCATCATCGTCGGTCCGGGCACCGAGGCGATTGCTGGCGAAGGCAAGATCCTGACGGCCGGTGCGCTCGACACCCACATCCACTTCATCTGCCCGCAGCAGGTGGACGAGGCGCTCTATGCCGGCATCACCACCATGCTGGGCGGAGGCACAGGGCCGGCAACCGGCACGGCGGCCACCACCTGCACGCCCGGCCCCTGGCACATCGCGCGGATGATCGAGGCGGCCGAGGGGCTGCCGATGAACCTCGCCTTCTCCGGCAAGGGCAATGCGTCGCTGCCGGCAGCGCTGGTCGAACAGGTCAAGGCCGGCGCGTGCGGCCTGAAGCTGCATGAGGATTGGGGCACCACGCCGGCCACCATCGACAACTGCCTTTCTGTTGCCGACGATTACGACGTGCAGGTGATGATCCACACCGACACGCTCAACGAAAGCGGCTTCGTCGAGGACACAATTGCCGCCTTCAAGGGGCGCACCATCCACGCCTACCACACCGAGGGCGCCGGCGGTGGCCACGCGCCCGACATCATCAAGGTGGCCGGCCTTTCCAACGTGCTGCCGTCGTCGACCAATCCGACGCGACCCTATACGCGCAACACGCTCGACGAGCATCTCGACATGCTGATGGTCTGTCATCACCTCGATGGCTCGATCCCCGAGGATGTCGCCTTTGCCGAAAGCCGCATCCGCAAGGAGACCATCGCGGCGGAAGACATCCTGCACGACATGGGCGCCTTCTCGATCATCTCTTCCGACAGCCAGGCCATGGGGCGCATCGGCGAGGTGGTCATCCGCACCTTCCAGACGGCGCACAAGATGAAGGTGCAGCGCGGGGCGTTGCCCGAGGACGTCGGCACCGATGCCGACAATTTCCGCGTCAAGCGCTACATCGCCAAGGTGACGATCAACCCGGCCATCGCCCAGGGCCTCTCCCAGCATGTCGGTTCGGTGGAGGTGGGCAAGCTCGCCGATCTCGTGTTGTGGACGCCGGCCTTTTTTGGCGTGAAGCCGGATCTGGTGCTGAAGATGGGCACCATCGCGGCGGCGGCCATGGGAGACCCCAACGCCTCGATTCCGACGCCGCAGCCGGTGCACTACCGGCCGATGTTCGGCGCCTTCGGCAAGGCGATGACCCGCTCGTCGGTCACCTTCGTCTCGCGCTATGCCTACGAGAATGGCATCAAGGAGCGGCTCGGCCTCGATCGCGTGGTGCTGCCGGTCGAGAACACGCGCGGTGGCATTTCCAAGGCCTCGCTGATCCACAATTCGGCGACGCCGAAGATCGAGGTCGATCCCGAAACCTATGAAGTGCGGGCCGACGGCGAGCTTCTCACGTGCGAACCGGCCGACGTTTTGCCGATGGCGCAGCGGTATTTTCTGTTCTGACGGGGCTAGTCGATGTCTTCGCAGAAGCGGAGGAGGTAGCCATCGGGATCGACGACGACGAATTGCCGCTGGCCTTCGTCGTGGTCGCCGACGCGGTACCACTTCTCTTCAAGATCCAGAACGAAGCTGCAGTTGGCCTGGCGCAGGCGGGCGTAAACGGCCTTGAGGCCGGTCACCTCGATCTGAAAGTTGATGCCGCGTCCGTAAGGATGCTCCAGGGGCGCGGGATGCCAGCGACGTCCTGGACCGAAGGTTTCTTCCATCATCAGCTCGGCGCCATCGCGCTCAAGATAGGCAAAGCGGTCTTCCGGTCGCTGGTAAAGGATGCGGAAGCCGGCGAGATCGACGTAGAAGGCCAGAGCGCGCTCAAGGTTATCGACATTGAGTTCCGGAACGAGTTTCGCCGTCATGTCCCTGCTTCTTCCGCGGTTAGTTCGATGCCTTGATCAGCGTGCCCTGGAGGCCAACCGATTGGAGTTGAGATGCCGCACGCTGAGGAAGCACAAACCTGCTCCTGACGGCGCCCGCCCTTGTCTCGGCTGCGCTTTTGGCTAAGCTCGGCGCAACATCTCTTCCTCAGTCCGTAAGGACCTATCATCATGATCACCGCAACACGAATCCTTCCCGCCGGAACCTGGACCGGCACGCCGGCCGACACGCTCGCTCTCGAACGCGACGATCGTCATCGCCGCCGCCTCGTCATGCGCTGCGTCGGCAAGACGGTGTTTCTCCTCGATCTCAAGGAGGCCGCCGTAATGAAGGATGGCGATGCCCTTGAGCTTGAAGATGGTCGTCTGATCCTGGTGCAGGCCGTTCCCGAGCGCCTTCTGGAGATCCGGGCTGCCAGTCCGGCCGAACTGGTCCGTGTCGCCTGGCATCTCGGCAACCGGCACCTGCCGGCCCAGTTTCTCGGTGATCGGCTGCGGATCCGCTACGATCATGTCATCGAGGACATGCTGAAGGGGCTGGGCGCCACCGTGGAACCCGTGCTGGCGGCGTTCGATCCCGAAGGCGGCGCCTACGGCCATGGCGACGTTCACGGGCACGATCATCACGACCATGGGGCGCATGAACACACCCACGAGCATGGACCGGAGCGCCATCATCACGACCACGGCGAGGCCTGTGCGCATCATCATCACGAGCATGCTCACGCCCATGACGACCACTGCGGCTGTGGCCACGATCACGCGCATGATCATGCCCATGGACACAGCCACAAGCATGAGTGAGCCCTCTGCCGGGGCGGCTCTGTCCCGCTTGATGACGTGGTTGTCGCCGGCCTTTCCGGTCGGTTCCTTCACCTACAGCCACGGTTTGGAATGGGCGGTGGAAGACGGCACCGTCACCACGGCGGCGGCACTCACGGCATGGCTGTCAGATATTCTGCGCCATGGCGCCGGCCGGAGCGACGCGATCCTGGTGGCTTCAGCCTTCCGCTTTGCCTCCGAAGGCAGAGGGGAAGAGCTCGCCGAAGTTGCCGAACTCGCCTACGCTCTCCAGCCGTCTAAGGAGCGTCGGCTTGAAAGCGGCGCGCAAGGGCGCGCCTTTGCAACTGCCATCGCAGACACCTGGGGCGCTCCATCGCTTATCGGGCTTGTCAGCCGCATGGCGCCCCATCCTGTCGCCTATCCGGTGGCGGTGGCGGTGACCGCCGCCGACCATCGCCTGCCGCTCGCCGACACCGTCGAAGCCTATCTCACTGCCTTTGCCGCCAATCTCGTTTCGGCGGCTGTGCGCGCCGTCCCGCTCGGGCAGACCGACGGCCAGAAGACGATCCGTGATCTCGCGCCGGTCGTCTCCGCCGTCACGGCCGAGGCGCTGGCCTCCTCGCTCGACGATATCGGGAGCGCCAGCTTGCGCGCCGACATTGCCTCCATGGCTCACGAAACACAGTACACGAGGTTGTTCCGCTCATGACCAAGACTGCCAACGGTCCCCTGCGCGTCGGTGTCGGCGGTCCCGTCGGGTCCGGCAAGACCGCCCTGATGGATGCGCTTTGCAAGGCCCTGCGTGACCGTTACCAGATCGCCGCCATCACCAACGACATCTACACCCGCGAGGATGCGGAGTTTCTCACCCGCTCGGGAGCCCTGCCACCCGATCGCATCGCCGGCGTCGAGACCGGAGGCTGCCCCCACACGGCGATCCGCGAAGATGCGTCGATCAACCTCGCCGCCATCGCCGACATGAACCAGAAGTTCCCCGATCTCGATCTCATCCTGATCGAATCCGGCGGCGACAACCTGGCGGCCACCTTCTCGCCGGAGCTCGCCGATCTCACCATCTACGTCATCGACGTTTCGGCCGGCGACAAGATTCCCCGCAAGGGTGGGCCGGGCATCACCCGTTCCGATCTCCTTGTGATCAACAAGATCGACCTTGCGCCACATGTCGGCGCCTCGCTCGAGGTGATGGACCGCGACGCCAAGCTGATGCGCAAGGGCCGTCCCTTTGTGTTCACGGACGTTCGCCGCAACCATAACGTGATGGATGTCGTGCGTTTCATCGAAGAGGAGGGCGGCCTCGTCGGCTAACTTTACTCGTAAAGCCGAGTTTACTTATTTCTGACAATAATTCTGCATGCTGAACCTGTTCTGTAAGCCAAAGTTAACGGCCGACGCCTAAACGGGAAATAACCAGATCCGCGTGGTTATACCGCCGAGGCCGCACATATGTTCAGCATTCACTCCGTCTCCGCCAAGATCGCCGCCATCGTTGTGTTGGCGATCGCCGGACTCGCAACGATCGGCTACCTCGGCTACACCGATCTTCGCTCGGAACTGCTGGGCCAGAAAAAGCTCGCGCTTCAGGATCAGGTCCAGACCGCCCAGTCGATGATCGAAGGGTTCAGAGACCGCGCGGCCAAGGGCGAGATGAGCCTGGAAGAGGCCCAGGAGGCCGCCAAGGCCGTGCTTCGGCCGGTGCGGTTCGGCCCGGACAAGAACTACTTCTTCATCTACGAGGAAGATGGCAAGAACGTCCTGCTGCCGGGCAAGCCGGAACTCGAGGGCAAGAGCCTCATCGACATGAAGGACGTCAACGGCAAGCCGCTCATCCGCGACATGCTGGCGATCGCCAAGGCCGGCGGCGGCAACTACGAGTATCTCTGGGTCAAGCCCGGTGACAAGGATCCGTCGTTGAAGCTCGCCTATGCGACGACCATCGACGGCTGGAACTGGATGCTCGGTACCGGCTTCCACGTTGCCGATATCGAAGCGTCACTCGCGGCGAGTACCCGCCGGATCGGTCTCATCACGCTCGTTTCGTTGCTCTTGCTCGGCGCCCTGTCCTTCGTCGTGGCGCGTGGCATCTCCGGGCCTCTATCCCGCCTTACCCGTTCGATGGATCGGCTTCAGGGTGGCGATCTCGATGCCGAAATTTCCGGCGCGACCCGCAAGGATGAGATCGGACTGATCGGCCGGGCCGTGGCTCGCTTCCGCGATTTGCAGCGCGAGCGGATTGCCGCGGAGGCGGAGGCCGAAGCCGCGCGGGCCGCCGCGATGGAACGATCGCGCCGCGATGCGTTGACCGGGCTTGCGGACGGCTTCGACCGCTCGTTCCGCGAGACGTCGGCCGGTATCGAAAGCACCGCGACCGGTTTCGAACGAGTCGCTTCGGATCTGCTGGCCGTGTCGGATCACACCCGCCGACAGGCGGAGGCCTCGGCCGAGGCCGGCAGGCAGGCGAAGGACAACGTGCAGGCGGTGTCGAGCGCCGCCGAGGAATTGTCGGCGTCGATCGCCGAGATCGTCACCCAGGTTGACAAGGCCGCCGAGATATCGAGCGGCGCCGTGCGCGAGACGGCTCGGGCCACCGAGGTCATTCGTGGTCTCGACGAGGCGTCGAGCGAGATCGGCAAGGTGGTGGCGCTGATCCAGGAGATCGCCGACCAGACCAACCTTCTGGCTCTCAATGCAACCATCGAAGCTGCCCGGGCCGGCGAGGCGGGCAAGGGCTTTGCCGTTGTGGCATCCGAGGTCAAGCAGCTCGCCGCGCAGACGTCCAAGGCGACCGACGAGATCTCCCGACGCATCGGCGTCATCCAGTCGGCAACGGGCGAAGCGGTGTCGGCCACCAGCACCGTCGAGCAATCGATCGAGCGGGTCAACGAAGTGGCGTCTTCGATCGCTGCGACGCTGGACCAGCAAAATGCTGCCGTTTCCGAAATCACCCGCGCGATTTCCTCGACGCTTACCGCCGTCGGCGGTCTCGCCTCGGACATGATGCGTCTGATGGAGAATGCCGAGGCGTCCGACTCGAAGTCGCAGGAAGTGGCGGCTCAGGCTCGTCGGATGCTCGGCGATACCAAGGCGCTGCAGGCCGAGGTCGATCGCCTGATGCATGAGATGCGCGCCGCCTGACGCGGCGACAGCCGCTCAATAGTGTGGTGGCGGTGGTTCGCGGCCGGCCGTCGCCCGCGCCGCGAGTTCCATCTCCTTGACTTCGTCGAGGAGGCTCGCCACGAGGCGTTTCATGGTGTCGATTTCCCTCCACTGGTCGGTGACGGCCGTGTTGAGGTCATCGATCACCTGATCCTGGTAGGCAATCTTCTCCTCCAACGCATCAATGCGTGCGTCGGGATTATCCGCGATCATGGTCTTGCCTCGGTCAATCGGGGAACGAACGGGTGGCCGACGCCTCGCCGAGCGTTCGGCCGAACGTGGTGCCGCGGTCGCGCGCCTTCGCCGTCCACATGTAACGGTGCGATCCCATCGGGGGACAGGGCCCGAGGTAGCGGAATGCGCCAGCCGGCACAAGGTCTTCGCCAGCATAGGGCACCGTGCCGCCGCCATGGCGGAACCCCGGTGCATTGAGGTCGAGCATCTCGAAGGCGATGACGCGCGTGCCTGGCGGGACGTTGGAGAGTGTGAACTCCGGGCTGTCCACCACGGCCGGGCGGCCACTGTCGCAGGCGGGCGTAGCCCCCCAGCGGAACGACAGCTCGAAGGCGGCGGCGGGCAGGGTGAAGCCCGTGATCGCAGCGGCGGCAACAAGGCATTTCAGCATGGCGGTCTTCTCGAACATGATGCGGAGTGTGTCACCGCCGCTTCCGGGAGGCAAGCGAGGTTGGGCGGCCTTCGATCGGTGGCCCAAAGCTCAGCGCCGGTCGAACCTATCCGCACTGTTTCGCCCTTGCGGATGGGGCGCAAGGAAGGATAGGCAGAAAGTCTAACTCTCCGCCGATCTCCGACGCGCCGCAACGGCCGCCGGCCCTCACTCGGCTCCAGCGCCGGTTGCCGCCCGTGATCGCCATTGCCCTCGACGTTTTGCCCATCTTTCTGCTGATTTTGATCGGCTATCTCCTCGTTCGCTTCGGCGTGATGCGGGCGGAGGTGGGCGATGGCCTGTCGGATTTCGTCTTCACCATCGCCATGCCGACGCTCTTGTTCAAGACGGTGGCGACAGCGCATGTCGAGGGCAGTTCGCCCTGGACGATCTGGGTGGCCTATTTCTCCGGCGTTGCCGTCACCTGGGCTGCCGGACACTACGCGGTGACGCGGCTGTTCGGTCGCGATGCCCGTATCGGCGTGCTGGCCGGCGTCAGCTCGGCCTTTGCCAACAACCTCTTCATCGGCCTGCCGCTCGTCCAGCGCATCGTCGGCGACGATGGCGTCGTGGCCTTGTCCATCCTGCTCTGCGCCCACCTGCCGGTGATGATGATCGCCGGTACCGTGTTGATGGAGCAGGCCGAGCGGCAAACCGGTGGCCGGCCGCCTCAGTCGGTCGGCGCCGTCCTGAGGCAGGTCGGCCGAAACCTCGTGCGCAATCCGCTTGTGGTCGGTCTCGCGCTCGGTTCTTTGTGGCAACTGTCGGGCTTGCCGCTGACGGGCGTGGTTGGCGTGGTGGTCAACGACATCGGAGATATCGCCGGCTCGGCGGCGCTGATTTCGCTCGGCATGGCATTGATGAAATACGGTATCTCCGACGGGGTCCGCCCCGCGTTGGTCACGTCTCTCTTCAAGCTGTTCCTGTTGCCGGCATCGGTCTATGCGGCCAGCCGTCTTCTCGGCCTCGATGCGACCTGGACGGCGGCTCTGGTCCTGACATCGTCCGTGCCAACCGGCATCAACGCCTGGCTGATCGCCAACCGCTTCGGCGTCGGTCATGGCCTCGCATCCTCCTCGATCACCATCACCACCGCCGTCGGTGTCGTAACGACGACCTTCTGGGCCTGGCTGCTCGGGTAGGGCGCTTCTGTCTCGGTTCGCCGCCTCAGCGTTGGGTAGCTACAGGGCGACAAGACCATTGAGCCACGCCACAGAAGCAACGACGAGCGCCACCTGCAGCAGGGCGATCGCGTGCAGCAGCGCGACGAAGGGCTGCTTGCGGGTCTTGTGGCGGACGAAATGTCGAGCCGCGTAGGCGGCGGGCGTGCCGCCTGCCATCGCCAGCAGCAGCAACGTTCGTTCGGAAATCCGCCATTTCCCAAGTCGAGCCAGACGCTTGTCGTAGACGAAGGCGGCGAAGCAGAGGGCATTGGTGGCAAAGATGTAGGCTGCCAGAAGGGCGATGTCGGCCAAGTCGGCACCTCGTCGTTGCAGGACGCACTCTCCATAGCACGTCCCCGCCGATACGGAGAAACGGTGCCATTTCAGCCGCTTTTCCTTTGCGCACCCGCCATGCCTGCCGTATGACGGGCCCGGTATTTTTGAGGCGTTCTTCCATGTCCGACACTTCTCTCCTGCCCGTTCCGCGCAGCGGCATCCTTGACATCGACCTCTATGTTCCCGGTGGGTCGAAGGCGGCGCCGGGCAAGAAGCTCCACAAGCTTTCCTCCAACGAGACGCCGCTCGGGCCGAGCCCGAAGGCGGTGGAAGCCTATCAGCGGATAGCGGGCAAGCTCGAACTCTATCCCGACGGGTCGTCGACCGAACTCCGGCAGGCGATTGCCGAAACCCACGGTCTCAACGTCGATCGCGTCATTTGCGGCAACGGCTCGGACGAGCTCCTCCATCTTCTCGCCGAGTGCTATCTGTCGCCCGGCGACGAGGCGATCTATTCCGAGCACGGCTTCCTGGTCTATCGCATCTCCATCCTCGCGGCGGGCGCGACGCCGGTGGTGGCGAAGGAGACGGCCTACACCACGGACGTCGACGCCATTCTCGCCGCCGTGACGCCGCGGACGCGCATGGTGTTTCTCGCCAATCCCAACAATCCCACGGGGACCTACATTCCCATGGCGGAGGTGCGGCGGCTGCATGAGGGCTTGCCGGGCAACGTCCTCCTGGTGCTCGACGCTGCCTATGCCGAGTATGTCCGCCGCAACGACTACGAGAGCGGCATCGAGCTGGTTGCTTCGGCCGGCAATGTGGTGATGACGCGCACCTTCTCGAAGATCCATGGACTTGCCGCGCTTCGCATCGGCTGGCTCTACGGCCCGAAGGCCGTCGTCGACGTTCTGGAGCGGGTGCGCGGGCCGTTCAATCTCAACGCCCCGGCAATCGCCGCCGGTGCCGCGGGCATGCGCGACCGCGCCTTCGTCGAGGCCGCGGTCGAGCACAACACCCACTGGAGTGCCTGGCTCGTCGCCGAGCTCGGCAAGCTGGGGCTGACGGTCACGCCGTCGGTCGCCAACTTCCTGCTCGTCCATTTCCCAGAGGTGGGCAAGACGGCCGACGCAGCCGACAAGGCGTTGCTCGCCGAGGGTGTCGTGGTGCGCAAGGTGGGCGGCTACGGACTGCCCAACGCGCTTCGCATGACGGTTGGGTCGGAGGAAGCCTGCCGCCGGCTCGTCGAGGTTCTGACGACTTTCATGAAGGGGCCCGCATGACCGACGCCGTGTTTCACCGTCTCGCCATCATCGGCATCGGCCTGATCGGTTCGTCGATTGCCCGGGCGGCTCGCCTCAACGGTCTCGTGGACGAGATCGTCATTTCCGACCAGTCGCCCGTCATCCTGAAGCGGGCCGAGGAACTGTCGCTCGGCGATAGCTATCATGCCAATGTCGGCGAAGCTGTGGCGGATGCCGATCTGGTCATCGCCTGCGTGCCCGTGGGCGCTGCGGAAGCGGTGGCCAAGGCGATCGCCCCTCATCTCAAGTCCGGCGCCATCGTTTCTGACGTGGGGTCCGTGAAGGGATCGGTCGTCCGGCAGATGAAGCCCTACCTGCCGGACGACGTCCACTTCATTCCTGCCCATCCGGTCGCCGGTACCGAGTATTCGGGGCCTGACGCCGGTTTTCCCGAGCTCTTCGTCAATCGTTGGTCGATCGTCTGTCCGGACGAGGATACCGATCCCAAGGCGCTGGACCGGCTTGTCGCCTTCTGGGCCGGCATGGGCGCCAACGTCGAGTGCATGAGCGCGGAGCGGCACGATCTGGTGCTGGCCATCACCAGCCACCTGCCGCATCTCATTGCCTACAACATAGTCGGAACGGCCGCCGATCTCGAAAAGGTCACCGAGTCGGAAGTGATGAAGTTCTCGGCCGGTGGTTTTCGCGACTTCACGCGTATCGCGGCCTCCGATCCCACCATGTGGCGCGACGTGTTCCTGCACAACAAGGACGCGGTGCTGGAAGTGCTCGGGCGTTTTCAGGAGGATCTGTTCGCCTTGCAACGGCAAATTCGCTGGGGTGAGGGAGATCGCCTCTATGATCTGTTCAGCCGCACGCGCTCTATCCGGCGCGGCATTCTGACGCTGGGTCAGGACGCGCCGGAGGCCGACTTCGGCCGTTCCCACAAGGCGCAGCCGAAGCCGCCGTCAGAATAGCGGGGCGATCCGGCCGATTTGCCGGCCGTTGGCCGAGACGATGCCGTCTTCAACCTTGAGGCCGATGGACCGGCCGCCGTCGTCTGCGGTCGTGCCCATGAAGACGAAGGCCATGACGAGGCCGGCGAGTTCCGGTGTCAGGCTGCCGCCGGCGGCCGTGGCCGAGGCCGCCAAGCTGTTGAGGTTGCGGCCCGTTATCTTTCCCTCTGCATCGACAAGGCCCGTTTCGGACACGGATCCCTCACCGTCGAGGGTGAGTGTGGCGCCGCCAAGTTCGGCGGCAAGACGGTGGAGCAGCAGCTTGCCGCCAGCCGCCTTCCAGCCGGCCAACGCCACCGGACCGGCCATGGCCATGTCGGCCTGGGCGAGCGTGGCCGCCAGCGTCAGGCGAACGGGCAGGGGCGTCAGCGCGGTGTTGCCGACCATCAGTCCGAGACCATCGATGGTGGCTGCGATGTCCGCGTCTTCGGGGGTCTTGCCGGTCCGCGCCAGCATCACGTCCCCACGCCCGATCGTAAGCTTTCCCTCGGTTCCCCCGGCCAGCGGGCCCGTTGCGGAGAAGTCTTCCGTTCGGAGGACGAGCCGATTGGCGCGTCCACTGGAAAAGCCGACTGTCGCGGCAAACTCGCTCGCCGCCAAGTCGAGCCTCCGGCCGTCGGGGGCGGCATAGGAGGACGGCGCTTCGAAATGGAAATCGAGCTGGCGAGGATTGAAGACGTATCCCTCGCCACGCGCCCCGGCGGTCTCGATCCTGCCTCCGTCGGGCAGCGCGACGGCAAGGCCGTCTTTGCAGGTGAGAACCAGCCGGAACGGCCATCCGCCGATCCTCTCGCCAGCGCAGCTGACCACGATCCCGTTTCTCGCCGCGAGGTCGGCGACGGATTTGTGGACGGTTTCCGCGAGCCACCAACGAGCACCGAACCAGACGCCGGTCCACAAGATGGCGGCTACGACGATCGTCCAGAGGGCTACCCGTACCGTTCGCTTCATGGCGCTTCCCCGCAAGGCACCGGCGTCCGACCGGACGCACTGTTCGTCTTCCATCCGCGCGCGCATTCGATCCACGCGGGGTTTGGCCAGTCGCGATGGCTCGGTTGCCGGCGGCTCGGACCAAGTGTTGGTCGCACAGCACTAGAGTAATATGGCGAAAGATGGAATCGTCCTCGCTGAGTTGCATTCGCCGGCCGGAATGCTACGCATTTCGTCAGGTCAAACGGAGAGCAGGGATGGACGCGAGCATCTGGGTGTTCGGCTACGGCTCGTTGATGTGGAATCCCGGCTTTCCGCATATGAGAGCGGTGCAGGCGCGGATGCATGGAGTCCGTCGCGCGCTCTGCATCCGTTCGACCCATTATCGCGGAACGCCTGAAAACCCCGGTCTGGTGTTCGGGCTCGACCGTGGCGGGTCCTGTCATGGCGTCGCCTTCGAGGTGGCCGAGGCGAATCGGGAGGCGGTGATCGCCTATCTCCGGGCGCGCGAGCAGATCTCCATGGTCTATCATGAAGTCGTCCGGCCAGCCCGCCTCCTGAGCGGAGAGACGGTTGGCGCTCTGGTCTACGTCGCCAACCAGACGCACGAACAATATGCCGGTGGCCTAGCGTTCGAGCATATGCTCGACATCATCCGTCGAAGCTCCGGCGAGATGGGGCCGAATGTCGACTACGTGACCGCCACGCTGAAGCGGCTGCAGGATATGGGTATCCGCGACCGGTCCCTCGAACGGGTGGTCGCCGCGCTCAAGGGGGCGGGATCTTCCGTGTCGGGTTGATCTTGCCGGATCGGCGTTCAGGCATCAGCGCGGACGGAGGTCTCCGACGCCGTGAGTTCAGCCACCCGCGCCCGCGCCGTTGCCGGCAGATCGTCGCCTCGCGCCGCCGCTTCGACCAGCAGTCGGTCGCAGGCAGCCTCGATGTCGCTTTCCAGCTTCTGGAACATCTCGCGCGGTTTGAGGCCGGGCGGAATGGGGTCGAGGAACTCGACCACGATGGTGCCGCGTCGATGCACGCGCGCCTTGCGTGGCCAAACGGTGCCAGCATTGTGGGCGACCGGCACGACCGGCACATCGAGCGATTTGTAGATCTGGGCGATGCCCTGCTTGTAGTCCGGCTTGGCGCCGGCCTCCGCTCGGGTTCCTTCCGGGAAGATGATCACCTGTCGGCCGGCGGTGACGGCGGCGCGTGTGCCTTCGATCACCTTCCTGAGTGCGGCCGTTGGGCTGCCGCGATCGATGGCGATGTTGCCGGCGAGTTTCAGCCACCAGCCGAATACCGGAATCCAGGTCAGCTCGCGCTTCAGGATGAAAGCGGGGTCGGCGAGCAATGGCACGAGAGCCAGTGTCTCGAAGGTCGACTGATGCTTGGACGCGAGGATGAAGCCGCCCGCCGGGATGCGTTCGAGATGACGATACTCGTGGCGCGTGCCTGTGATCAGGCTGTGCAGACGGATCAGCGTCCACGTCCATGACTTGACGACGATCATTACCCCCCGATGGCCTCCGAGGGCGAAGGGGGCGCCGAGAATGGCCATGATGGCGGTCACGGAGAAGAAGGCGAAGCTGTAGAGATAGGACCGGATCAGCATGAATCGTCTTCCAGGTCTTCTGGCGAATGCCTAGCCGAGAGCGCCACCCATGACGTCGGCGAGGCCATCGATGCCGCCGAGCGACAGCCGGAGGCGCGTTGCCGTATACTTCAGGTATTCCTGCAGGAGAAGCACGATTACGCCGCGGTCCTCCGACCAGTTGCCGAGTGTCAGGCCGGGGCGGGTCACTGGATAGGGGATGAGGCGGATGTCCGGCATGGCATGCGAGAGCTCCAGCATGGAACGCGGCATGTGGTAGGCCGAGGTGACGACGATCAGTGACAGGAAGCCATTGCGGTGCGCCCACTTGGCCGTTTCGAGCGCATTGCCGATGGTATTGGCGGCACGCCTGTCGAGATCGACGCAGCAGGCCATCATGTCCGGTTCCGCTTCTACCATGCGACCGAGCCGCGAGGCCGAGGTGTCGGGGTGAACGCCGGAGATCAGGAGACGCCGCGCTTTGCCGGCCGTCATCAGTTCGACGGCGCCGGTGATGCGCTCGGCGCCGCCGGTCAGCACGACGATTCCGTCGGCGGCGAGCGGAGACGGCGTCTGGTAGTTGACGATGGTGTCGACGAAACGGAAGAACCCGCCGAAGAAGAAGCCGCTGCCGATGAGCAGCGCGGCAACGATGATGACGCCGATCGATCGCCGGGCGCGGGTGCGCTCACCGACGGCTTCCTGCGGCCGGTCTGCCGTCTCTCTCGTTGGAGCGGACGATTCCATCATGAGCTCATTTTAGGAAATCGGCCGATGAATGACAAATCCGGGTCACCTCCCGTTCGATCGCTCAATCGAGCGCCGATAGCGATCGCCGCACGGCCAGACGCGACGTGAGCGCCGTCAGAAGCGCCACGGCCACGACGAGAGACAGCACCAGGACGTAAGCGGTGCCGGGCAGCTCGAAGCGGCCGAACATAGCCTCGATCTGGTCGGCTCCCGGCCGCCCGGCCGAGCCGCCGATCGCCCAAGCGGCAATTGCCATGGCCAGAAGCGCCAGAGCGCCGCCGATGGCGCCGCCCTCGATGCCGAACAGCAGGAAACGCTTCTGGAATTGTCCGGCGATGAAACGGTCCTCGGCCCCGCAGAAATGCAGAACCTCGATGACGTCGCGGTTTCCCGCCATGGCGGCGCGCGTCGCGAACACGACCGACAGGATAAGCGCGACGAGCATCAAACTCATCAGGCCGACACCGGCGAACACCATCGAGGATGCCATGGCCGAGAGACGGTCGACCCAGAGCGCGTGGTCGTCGACGCTCCCCCCCCGGATGTCGCGGTTCACAGCGTCGGCGAGCGCCTTGGTATCGAAGGCCCCCGCATCGTCGATCGAGACGACAACGAGGCGGGGCACGGGCAGGGCCGAAAGGTCCGTACCCGGCCCGAGCCAGGGTTCCAGCAGGCGCTGTGTCTCGGCATCGCTGATGGCTCGGGCGCCGCCAACGCCGGGGAACTCCTGTGCGAGCGCCACGGCCTTCTCCACTTCGGCGTCGATGGCGACACCATCGAGCGGCCTGATCTCGATGGTGACCTCGCGGCCGATGTCGGACGCCCAGGCGTCGGCGGCCCGGTCGATCACCGAGACGACGGCAATGGTGAAGCCGGCCAGGAAGGTCATGATGGCGATGACCAGCACCAGCGTTCGTCCGGCGATGGCCTGCGGCGGCACGATCGGCGATGCGAGGACTGTATCGCCGCTTGGCTTCGCCTTGGGCGCCGTGGCAGCCCTCTTGGGTCGGGGGATCGGCGTCTTCATTCGTAGATCTCGAGGTGACCGTGCTCGATGACCATGCGCCGAACGTCGAGCTGGTCCATCAGGCCGATGTCGTGGGTGGCGATGAGCACGGCGGTGCCAAGGCGGTTGAGTTCCAGGAAGAGACGCAGCAGGCGACGGGCGAGCGGCGGATCGACGTTGCCGGTCGGTTCGTCGGCGAGAAGAAATTCCGGCTTGGTGATCAGGGCGCGAGCGATGGCGGCGCGCTGCTTCTCGCCGCCTGAAAGTACTGGCGGGTAGACGTGCTTGCGATCGCCGAGGCCGACCCAGTCCAGGAGATCGACGACATCGGCGCGGTAGCTCGCCTCGTCCTTGCCGAGCACCCGGTAGGGCAGCGCCACGTTCTCGTAGGTGGTGAGGTGGTCGAGCAAGCGGAAGTCCTGGAAGACGACGCCGATGCGGCGGCGCAATGCAGGCATGTCCGCGCGCTTCAGAAGGGCGGTGTCCTTGCTGAAAATGGAAATGAGGCCACGCGTCGGTTTGAGGTTGAGAAACAGCAGGCGGATCAGTGTCGTCTTTCCCGCCCCGGAAGGGCCGGTCAGGAACTGGAAGGAGTGCGGGGCGATCGAGAACGTCAGATCGCTCAGTACCTCCCGTCCCGTTCCGTAGCGGAGGCCGACATTTTCGAACCTGATCATAACTCTTTCCGCCTCAGTCGCCGGCGGGCCTCCGGCCCCCAGGCTTTCGCTCCGCTTCTCATCCTTCGAGTCGTTGTCGCGAAAGACCGTCAACGCACGCCACCTTTGCCACGGGAAGCCGGTTGTGGTGTCGTGTCGGTGTCGCAGACCTCATAATTGATGTTGCAGCCCTTGTCCTTAACGTTTCATTAAGCATGTTGCCGCCATCCCTTGGATAAGCCGCCGTGGCGGCGCGGGAGGCGCGTCGCCCGCTTTCCTTGTGGATTCCGGCTGGCGGCCGATCGGGGGCCGAAGATGAGAATTGTCTGCCCCGCCTGCGAGACGGGGTACCAGATTGCCGACGGCACGCTCGGCGTTACCGGTCGCAAGGTGCGTTGCGCCCGTTGCGGTACCGTGTGGCATGCCACGCCCAACGATTATCCGGACGCCCCGATCGATACCGTGCCCACCCCGCGCCCGGCCAATGACGGTCCCGAGCCGAGCGAGGACGAGTGGCGGGATGCCATCGCCGGAACGGGGCCTGACAGCGCTTTTGACGCAGAAACGCAGCCCGAAGCGGCAAGCGAAGACAACGACCAGTCGGCCATCGACGACCTGTTTGCGTCGGGACCTGAAAGTGACGAGGTGTCCGAGGAGGCGCCCCCGGAGGAAGAGACAGGCGGCAACGACCAGTCGGCGGTCGATGACCTGTTCTCATCCGGCGGCGAAGAACCGGAGACGCCTGACAGCGAAGAGCCGCCATCGGACGTTGCCGAGGCTTCGCCGACCATCGAGGCGCCACCGGCAGGTTTCGAGGAACCTCGTCGGAAGCCGCGTGGCAAGGCGAAACGGCGCGGCGCTTCGACCATGGTGATGCTCGATCGGCACTTGTCGACACCGGTCGCTTCGGTATTGCTGATCGGCTTCCTGGTGATGTTCTGCGTGGTCGGGGTGCTCGGTCGCCAACGGATTGTGGCGACTCTTCCGGATTTGGCGGGGATCTACGAGTTGCTCGGCCTCAAGGTCAACCTGCGCGGCCTCGATTTTCAGAACGTCACGGCTCGCCAGGAAATGGATGGGTCGACGCCCGTGTTGCTGGTGGAAGGCGACATCATCAACCTCGACAGCGAATCCAAGGGCTTGCCGGCGGTCCGGGTCACGCTCAAATCGTCGACCGGGCGCGATGTCTATGCCTGGAACTATGCCCTGCCGCAACTCAGCATCGATCAGATGGGCAAGGTGCACTTCAAGACCCGTCTTCTGGCGCCCCCCGAAGCATCGGTAACCGTGGAAGTGCGGTTTACAGACCAGCGTCAGCCGTAATATAGCTCCGCCCGAAAGCGGCCGGGGCTCTGCGACGGTTCCGGATGCGCGCCCTTTGCCGGTTTGCGCCGGATCTGAGCTCTTCGGCCGTCGCGACCTCATGAGGATACCGGGATGACGGGCAAGACCATCGACGTGCTATTTTCGGAAGAGACGATCGCCGCGCGCGTCGACGCCATCGCCAAGGAGATCGCTGCCGCGCGGCCTGAAGATCTCATGGTGATCGCCATCCTCAAGGGCAGCTTCATGTTCGCCGCCGACCTTCTGCGCGCCTTGCATCGCGAGGGCCTCGCACCGCAGGTCGAGTTCATGATGCTGTCGAGCTACGGTACAGGCACCACGTCATCCGGCATCGTCAAGATCATTCGCGACATCGATACCGACGTCGCCGGTCGCTCGGTGCTGATCATCGACGATATTCTCGAGTCGGGCCGGACTTTGGCCTTCGCCCGACGTCTCACCGAGGATCGGGGCGCGAAGGAAGTCAAGGTCGCGGTCCTGCTCGACAAGCCCGGCAAGCGCAAGGCGGAGATCGAGGCCGACATCGTCGGGTTCTCGTGCGCCGACGTGTTCGTGGTCGGCTACGGCATGGATGCCGCTCACGCCTACCGCGAGTTGCCCTTTGTCGGTGTCGTCACCGAATAAGTGCAGGCATCTGGTGTAGATAGCCTAGTTGTGTAACAATCATATCGAATTGTCTTGATTCCAACGGGAGTGCCCTGGGGGCGACCATGGCGCGCATTCTGCTGACTGAAGACGACGAGTCGGTCCGGACCTTCGTCAAGAGGGCGCTGGAACTCGACGGTCATGAAGTCACCGAGGCTGAGGATGGCGGCATCGCGCTGGAGATCCTCACCGCGCAGCGAGGCAATTTCGAGCTGCTCCTGTCCGACATCATGATGCCGGTCATGGACGGCATCGCCTTGGCGCTGGCCGTTGCCCGGGACTACCCCAACCTCTCGATCCTGCTGATGACCGGTTTCGCCGACCAGCGGGAGCGGGCCTTTGGCCTCGACAGCCTGGTCAGCGATGTCGTGTCCAAGCCGTTCACGCTGAGCGAGATCCGCACCGCCGTGGCGCGGGCTCTGGTCGGGCGCTCTGCCGCCGAGAAGATCGCCTGAGGCTTCTCTCGCGCCCGCCGGCAATGCTCCATGGCGACGGGCATATCCGCGTATCGGAACAAGCTCTCGCTCAATCCCGGTTCTGGCCGGGCACCCACAGCACGTCACGACCACCGAGATCGTTGGCCCAGCGGCTGGCCACGAACAGGAAGTCGGACAGGCGATTGAGATAGCGTACCGCCTCCGGGTTGACTGGCTCACCCGCCGTTCGGGACAGCGTCACCATCATTCGTTCGGCCCTTCGACAGACGGTGCGCGCCACATGCAGATGGGCGGCGGCGGCGCTGCCGCCCGGCAGAACGAAGGTGGTCAGCGGCGCGAGGCTGCGGTTCAGGTAGTCGATTTCCTTTTCCAGCCGTTCGACCTGAACGGGCAGGATGCGCAAGGGCTCGAAGGCAGGCGGCGTCTCTGTTTCCGGCGTTGCGAGGTCGGCGCCGAGATCGAATAGATCATTCTGGATGGCGCCCAGCATCAGGTCGAGGTCGGGGTACTCGTCGACATGCAGGCGAGCAACTCCGATGGCCGCGTTCGTCTCGTCGACACCGCCGATCGCCTCGAAGCGCGGGGCGTTCTTCAGCCGACGCTCGCCGGTGGACAGACCGCTCGAGCCGTCGTCGCCGGTGCGGGTATAGATGCGATTGAGCCGAACCATGCTGCCTCCTGGCAAAACCATCCTCCGCATATTCGCGTAGTTAGGAAGGAGGCTCAATCCGTCAATGGGTGGCGGCCGTCGTGATGCACAGATCGTCAGCCGCCGCCGGGAAGATCGATGCCGAGCGCTTCTGCGATGGTCCTGAGACCGAGAACGAGCCCCATGCGATCGATGCCGTGGCCGAGGCCGGGC
The DNA here is from genome assembly GCA_963665435.2 of uncultured Pleomorphomonas sp. Classification (GTDB taxonomy): domain Bacteria; phylum Pseudomonadota; class Alphaproteobacteria; order Rhizobiales; family Pleomorphomonadaceae; genus Pleomorphomonas. Next base: position 138,064 of record CAXXNH010000032.1, read on the forward strand.
GAAAGATGCAGCGATACGGGAAGTCCGGCGGCGGTCAGCGCGGCGGCGGCGGTGCGGCTGCTTTCGACGGGCAGGACCTGATCGGCCGTGCCGTGGACGAGCAGCACCTTCGGCTTTGCCGAAATCTCGTCGAGATGATCGGCGCCGGCAAGATAGCCCGAGTAGCCGACGATCAATGCCGGTGCCAGCTTGCGCCTCAGGCCGACATGCAGCGCCATCATGGTGCCCTGGCTGAAGCCGACCAGCACGAGCCGGTCGGGCGAAACGCCCCAACGCTCGAGTTCTGTGTCCAGGAAACGGTCGAGAGCCGGGCCCGCCGCGAGAACGCCAGTCCAGCGCTCCGCGTCGTCGCGCATGGTGAGAGGGAACCACTGGCGGCCGCCCGGCACCATTGGACAGGCGTCCGGCGCATGGGGCGAAACGAATGCCACGCCGGGCAGGAAGGGCGCCCAGCTCTCGGCGATATCATAGAGATCCTCGCCGTTGGCGCCGTAACCATGGAGCAGGACGACAAGGGCGTCGGCCTTGCCATCTGCGGGGTCGAGGCGTGGACCGTCGATTTCGGCCATGGAAGTCTCCTCCGGGATCGGGTCAGACCGGGAGGACGTTCCTGCCCTGTCGCATTGCCTTGTAATAGGCCCAAAGCAGCTTTGCCGCAACGCCGCGCCAGGGTGACCAAAGCTCTGATATCGCCCGTAATTCCTTTTCGCTGGGGCGTCCGTCCAGCGCCAGCGCCTCGGCGGCCGCCACCTGAAGCGCCAGATCTCCGGCGGGCAGCACGTCCGCGTTGCGTGCGCAGAACAGCAGGAATATCTCGGCCGTCCAGCGGCCAATGCCGTGGATGGCCGTCAGTTTCTCGGTTGCCACTTCGGGTGGTTCGTCGGCAAGCCTTTCGAGATCGAGGCCCTCGGCCGCCGCCTCAGCGAGAGCGCGCAGCGTCTTGACCTTGCCCCGCGACAGCCCGGCGGCGCGCAACGCCTCCTCGTCCTGGCGGAGGTAGGCTTCGGCCGTCGCCGCGCCGAGCAGCGTCTCGAACCTGCCCCAGATGGCATCGGCGCTGGAGACCGACAGTTGCTGTGCCACGACGATGCGGGCGATGCCCTCGAAGCCGGGCGGTCGATAGCGGATGTCGACCGGGCCGGCTGTCACCCTCACCGGTGCAAGGCGCGGGTCGACGCGTTCGAGATAGTCGAGGCCCTCGATCATGTCGGCTTCGGTCAGGATGAGGCGCATCCGGTTTCTCCTTCGGCACGAGACTTCGGCATTCAAGACGTATACTGTCCGGCCCGTCAGAAGCCGGCAGCAGCGCCGGCCGCCCGCCGACAGCTGAGAGATGATCACCCCCGTTTTCCGCTTCGCGCCTTCGCCCAACGGACCGCTGCATTTGGGCCACGCCCTGTCGGCCCTTATCAATGCCGAGATGGCCGCCCAGAGTGGCGGCCGCATGCTGGTTCGCATCGAGGATGTCGATATCACCCGTGCCCGGCCGGAGCATGAGCGCGCCATTCTGGACGATATCGACTGGCTCGGCATCGCCTACGAACGGCCCGTTCGGCGCCAGTCCGAGCACACGGAGGACTATGCCGCCGCCCTTGACCGCTTGATGGCCCTCGGGCTCGTCTACCGCTCCTTTCTCAGCCGCTCGGAGATATCCGCCGCGATCGATTCGGAAGAGGCGCGCAGCGGCAAGCCGTGGCCACGCGACCCCGATGGTGCGCCGCTCTACCCAGGGATTGACCGTAACAGGTCGGCCCAGGACGTTGCCGCGCTCCTCGCCGCCGGCCGTCCACATGCCTGGCGGCTCGACATGACGAAGGCGGCCAACCTTGCCGGTCCTCTTTCCTGGCAGGAGTTTGGCGACAGTCTCGATGGCCCGAGCATGACGGTGGCTGCCGATCCTGCAGCCTGGGGCGATGTCGTGCTTGCGGGCAAGTTCACGCCCGCCGCCTACCACCTCGCCGTCGTGGTGGACGATGCACTGCAGGGGGTGACCGATGTGGTGCGCGGCCACGATCTCTATTTCGCCACGGCGGTGCACCGCCTGCTGCAGACGCTGCTCGGCCTCTCGGAGCCGCGCTATCACCATCATCGACTGATCGTCGACACCGATGGTCGCAAGCTGTCGAAATCGAAAAAGTCGGAGGGCTTGGCCGTCTTGCGGGCTGCAGGTGCAACCGTGGCCGATATCCGGCGCATGGTTGGGCTGGATTGAAGGCCGGCCTAAGTAGTCATCCGTCTCGATGGTTTGGCGTGACGCGCTCACACTTTCCGCGAGCAACGACAACCGTCGGTGGGGGATTTCATGGCAAGGGCGACCATCGCCATTCTGGGCGGCGCCGGCAACACGGGGCGGCGTCTGGCACGTCTGCTCGCGCGGACGGGCGACTACGATCTTCGTCTGATGGGACGCTCCAAGGCGTCGGTGGACGACGCTGCCGCCCGTATCGCCGCCGAGACGGGGGCGACGCTGGTTGGTGTCCGTGCCGACAGTTCCGACCGCGCCGGCCTTCTGATGGCTTTGTCGGGCGCCGATCTGGTGGTGTCCGCGACCTCCTCGACCGGCAATGCGCCGATCGTTGCCAGTGCGGCACTGACGCTCGGCATCGACTATTTCGATACTCACCTGTCGTCGGCGAGCAAGTGGCAGGCACTCAGGGCGATCGAGCCGGATATCCTCCGGCATGGGCTGCAGTTCGTCAGTGACGGCGGCTTTCACCCCGGATTGCCGGCCGCGATGATCCGGCGTCTCGCATCCACCGTCGATCTCACCCACGCTCCAGTCTATGCGAGCTTCAATGTCGACTGGTCGCGCTTGAGCTTCGGCGCTGGCGCCGCCGAGGATTTCGTGTGCGAACTGCGGGAGATGGACCCCAGCGCCTTCGTCGAGGGACGTTGGGTCCGGTCCTGGCGCAACGCCCGCGATTTCGACTTTGACTCTCCGGTTGGGCGGCAGGGAACGATCGCCATGGGGATCGAGGAATTGCGCAACCTGCCCGATCGATTTCCTCAACTGAGGGAGACGGGCTTCTACATTGGGGGCTTCGGACCGATCATCGACTATGCAGTCTTGCCGGCTGCCCTACTGGCGGCCTTGCTGCCGCCGCTGCGCCCGCTGGCCGCTGCGGGTTTCTTCGCGGCTCTGAAGCGCTGGACGCGCCGCGAGGAATGGACGGTGCTGGTGTGCGACGGTCGGGGCGTTCGCGAGGGAGCGCCGACCACGGTTCGTCTCCGGGTCAGCCATGACGATCCTTATGAACTGACGGCCATCGCGGCGGCGGCATGCGTGAGGGAGATGGTCGGAGCAGAACGCCGTCCCGGCCTTCTGCCCCAAGGCCTTTATGTCGACCCCGAGATTTTCTTCCGTCATCTCGAGGAGATGGGGGCAGGCGTCCATGAGAACGCCAGGCCGGCCTGACCGGATCAACGGTGTCTTGCTGCGACGAAATCCTGCACGAGCCGCCAGTCACCGTCTTCCTTGCGGTTCTCCCAAGTGAAGCGATCGTCGGTGATGTCATGGAAGCTCCAACGCATCGGATCTCCCGTGAGCGTCTCCAGGAGGATGCCGTCGCCGGAGCGGCGGCCGATGAACGGAATGACTACTCCGCTTCTTGGGCCGATCCAGGTCGAACGCCACGCGGCAATGGCCGGATCGTAAAAGCGGATCGAAGTGCCATACTCGTATGGGCCTGTGCCTGCGGCCCGTTCGGACAGACCGGGAACGATCCAAACGTCCTGAATGCCGCGCCCATCGAGCACACGGGCGAAATGCCATTCTCCGGTTTCGCGGCGACTGATGGCGCCGGCATGGTCGTACCAGGTGACAACCAGATCCCAGCTTCCGATAAGTGGATCGAACAGGCGTTGCTCCTCCGGGATGTCGGAAGAGGTGGCTTCGGAGATAAGGCTATCGGCAAAGGGGTGATTGAGCGATGGCATGAGCTGTTCCTTGATCACAAAGAAATCTGGGGCGTGACTTCTCTAGGCCCCCATACCGTCGCCATGCTTGGGGAAAGTTGATATCGTGGCGATCATGCTGATCGAAAAAGACAAACCGGCCCCCGGAGAGCGTCTGGCAGCCGTTGGCGACGGCTGGCGCGCGGTGGAGGTCACTTGCGACGCGGGGCCGGCGGATCGCCCGTTCGAGGAGGCGCACGAAGATCTGTCGGTGTCGGCGGTGCTTGATGGCGTCTTCGCCTATCGCTCCGGCTTGGGGCGGGCGCTGATGACACCCGGCTCGCTGTTGCTCGGCAATCCCGGAGGCGCCTATCGCTGCTCGCACGAGGTCTGCCGAGGGGACCGCTGCCTGGCCTTTCAGTTTTCAGCCGAACTCGTGGAGGAGACGGTGGCCGATTTTGGCGGGCTTCGCCGACCTGTCTTCTCTCGGCCGCGCCTGCCCCCGGTCGCGGAACGAGCCGGCAGGCTTCACGCGGCCCGCCGACTGGCCGGTGGCAAGCTGCCGGGGCTGGCCAGCGAGGCGCTAGCCCTCGATCTGCTTGGGGCTGCCTTTTCCAGCGAAGAGGGCGTGGAGCCGGCGGTGACATCGCGCGACGAGCGACGCATCGCCGCCGTACTCGATTACATGCATGCGCACCATGACGAGCGGCTTAGTCTTGGCGATCTGGCGAAGCTGGTCGGCCTCGGGCGCCATCAGTTCCTGAGGGTGTTTCGGCGCGTCGTCGGCCAGTCGCCACATGCCTACCTCATCGGGTATCGCCTTGCTCGGGCGGCGGTGGCACTCGATGCCAGCAGTGGCAGGGTGATCGACATAGCGCTGGACAACGGCTTTTCGGATCTGTCCGAGTTTACCCGTCGCTTTCGCGACGCTTTCGGGCGCCCTCCTGCTGCCTACCGAAGCAAGGCAGGCTGAAGGGCGGTCTTGCGCCCTCGGCATGCTTCGCGAATACTCGGGATGATACGAGAACTGCCCATGCGCCCGTTTCTGATTTCCCTTGTCCTGGCTTTCCTCGCTGCTCCGGCCTTCGCCGCCGACGGCGTGCCCGCGTATGCCGATCTTCTCGCCAACTGCGCCACCGCGAACAATGCCGCCTGTCCCGGCCAGCAGACCGCGCTCGCGCCGCAATGGCCGAAGGCGCTCGCCGGTGACATTCCTTCGCTGAGGAACTTCGCCTTCTGTATCGGTGATGGTTGCTATGGCGCCTTCAAGGTGGACCCGGTGCGGGCCTGCGCCCTTCGTATCGTCGTCGCGGCAATCGGTGAGCGGCCGGTTCCCGCCGACGATCGCGACAACTTCGAGAAGGCCTGCAACATGCTCGGCGAGGGAGACCAGCAGAGCGCCAAGGTGCAGGCCCGCGATCTGGTTCGCGCCATTCGCCGGGGCTTGCGGTAAGGCGAGGCATCCGGTTGTCCTGATGCCGATTTTCTTGACATTTGATCTTCCCGTTCCGATAGCTAACCACCTTCGTGACGGCGGGCATAGCGCGTGCCGCGCGAAAGCCGGATACTGACGTGACGATGCTGGATGCTCCCCTGACCGAGACCGATGCGCAGGCAAGCCTGCGCCGCAGCGAGGCCGACAATCCTTCGAGCCTCGTCATGCGTTTCGGCACGGATGCGCCGCTGACGCTCGATGCCGGCCCGGCGATCGCGCCCTGGCAGATCGCCTACCAGACTTATGGCGAGCTCAACGCCGACCGCTCCAATGCCATCCTGATCTGCCACGCGCTGACCGGCGACCAGCATGTCGCCAGCACCAACCCGGTGACCGGCAAGCCGGGCTGGTGGACGCTGATGGTCGGTCCAGGTCGGCCGATCGATACGAACCGCTTCTTCGTCATCTGCTCCAACGTGCTCGGCGGTTGTCTCGGTACCACCGGGCCGGCCAGCGCCAACCCCGACACCGGCCGACCCTATGGCCTCGACCTGCCGGTGGTGACCATTGCCGACATGGTTCGGGCGCAAGCCATGTTGGTCACCGGGCTCGGCATCGATCAGCTGTTCGCCGTGGTGGGCGGTTCCATGGGCGGCATGCAGGCGCTGCAATGGGCAGCGAGCTATCCGGAGCGGGTGTTCTCGGTGGTGGCGATCGCCACCAGCTACCGCCATTCCTCGCAGAACATCGCCTTCCACGAAGTGGGGCGGCAGGCGGTGATGGCCGATCCCGACTGGTGCGGCGGCCGGTATCTCGAGGAGGGGCGCAACCCCAAGAAGGGCCTCGCCGTCGCGCGCATGGCCGCTCACATCACCTACATGTCCGACCGGTCGCTGCATCAGAAGTTCGGCCGCAACCTGCAGGATCGCGATGCGTTGGCCTTCGGCTTCGATGCCGATTTCCAGATCGAAAGCTACCTTCGCCATCAAGGCATGACGTTCGTCGACCGCTTCGACGCCAACTCTTATCTCTACGTCACCCGCGCCACCGACTATTTCGATCTCGGAGCCGATCATGGCGGCGTTCTGGCCAACGTCTTCAAAGGAACGAAGACACGCTTCTGCGTGCTGTCGTTCACGTCCGACTGGCTGTATCCGACCTCGGAAAGCCGCGCCGTGGTGCATGCGCTCAATGCGGCGGGCGCTCCTGTCAGCTTCGTGGAGATCGAAAGCGATCGGGGTCATGACAGCTTCCTTCTCGACATTCCCGAACAGTTCCGCATCGTGCGCGGCTTCCTGACCGGCGCGGCGCGGGCGCGGGGCGTCGCCGGGCCGGCGGCGGAGGAGGCACAATGACCGATCTCGCCGATCTCGCCTCGGACGTTCGCGTCGACCTTCGCCTGATCGCCGGACTGATCGAACCGGGCTCGCGCGTGCTCGACATCGGCTGCGGCGACGGCGCGCTGCTGGAGCTGCTGGAGCGGACGCGAGGCGTCGACGCGCGCGGCATCGAGATCAGTCAGGAAGGCGTCAACGCCGCCGTTTCGCGCGGCCTTTCCGTGATCCAGGGTGACGCCGACAGCGACCTTGTGCAGTATCCCGACCAGTCCTTCGACTATGTGGTGCTCAGCCACACCATCCAGGCAACGCGCAATGCTCGACGGGTCCTTGATGAGATGCTCCGCATCGGTCGGCGGGTCGTGGTGTCGCTGCCGAATTTCGGCCATCTCGACGTGCGCTTCCGCCTGATGTTCCTCGGGCGCATGCCGGTCAGCAAGCGTCTGCCCTACTCTTGGTACGACACGCCCAACATCCACTTCTGCACCATTCGCGACTTCGTCGAGCTGGCCAGGGATGTGGGAGCCAAGGTCGACCAGGCGATCGTTCTCGACGGCACCGGCAAGCGTCTGCCGTTCAGCCTGCCGTGGATCGTCTGGAACCTTCTCGGGGCGCAGGCGGTGTTCTTGCTGTCGCGCGAAGACCGGTAGCGAACCGTCAGCCGGATGGACCGGTACGGTGCGGGCTCGGCAAACCGGCGGGCGAGGGCAGCAATACGGGCCGGATGGCCGGCGAGCGGACGCGGCGGATTACCGGCACGCCCTGATGCAGGTGCTTGGCCGCTTCCACCAGGATGACACCGGCGAATGCAGGCCACAGACGCGCGCCGATCGCCTCCCAGCGCGCGCTGGCGTGCATGAAGTGGCGACGGGGCACCGGCATGACATAAAGCGCTTCGTCCCAAGCGGTGGGCGAAAAGGACGTTTCGCGCAATAGCTTGGTGATCTGGCCGCGCGAGAAGGGGCGGCCATACCCGAAGGGCGAGGTATCGACGCGGGCCCACAGGCCACGCCGGTTCGGCACCACGGCCAGCACCCGGCCGCCGGGCGACAACACCCGCCAGGCTTCCTTGAGCAGTTCGGCCGGATCGTTGGCCATTTCGAGCGCATGGACGATCAGCAGCCGATCGATCGACGCGTCGGGGAGCGGCAGCATGTCATCACAGACCAGGGCCGAGGCGGAGGGGCCGCCGGCCGGCCAGTTGACCGCGCCCTGCGCGGCCGGCATCAGCGCCAGCGTGCGGTCGGCCTCCTCGCGAAACGGCGCGAGATAGGGGGTCGCAAAGCCGAGCCCGGCCAATCGGTCGCCGGAAACGCTCGGCCAGATTTTCCGGAAATGATCGGTGAGGATCGGCCGGATGACGTGGCCGAGATCGCTCGAATAGAAGTCCCTGAGGTCGACAACGTCCAGAAACATGCGTGGCTCCGGGGCGCCCTTGCCCTTTCCGCCATATTGATCGACTGTGGCTCTATCGCAATGGCGACTGCCGTCTTTTTTCGCGACGGCGGTAAGGGAGGCTCCCGATGGTTCCGAAGATCGACGTCATCGCCTGTCTCAGCGACAACTACGCCTATCTTCTCCGCGACGAGGAAAGCGGCGCCGCAGTGGTGATCGATGCTCCGGAAGCCGCACCGATCCTTAAGGCCGTCGAAGCTGCGGGCGGCCGGCTCGATGCTCTTCTCCTGACCCACCATCACCACGATCACATCGAAGGCGTCGCTGCGATCGTCGAACGCACCGGCGCCAAGCTCGTCGGCGCGGTTGCCGATGCTCATCGCCTGCCGCCGCTCGACCGGGCGATGGCGGACGGCGAGACCTTCTCCGTCGGTCCGCTCGGTTTTCGAGTGATCGCCACCCCTGGACACACGCTCGGTCATATCGCCTACCATGCGCCCGAAGCGCGGGCGCTGTTTTCCGGCGATACGCTGTTTTCTCTCGGTTGCGGTCGCCTGTTCGAGGGCAGCGCAGCCGACATGTGGGACTCTCTTCTTCGTCTCGCGGCGCTGCCGACGGAAACGGCCATCTATCCCGGGCACGAGTATACGGCGTCGAACGGTCGTTTCGCGCTGGCGGTCGATCCCGATAACGCGGCGCTTGTCGAGCGGCTCGCGGACGTGGAAGCGCTTCGCGCCGCAGGCCGTCCGACGGTGCCAGTGACGCTCGGCCGGGAGCTTCTCACCAATCCATTCCTGAGAAGTGGCGATCCCCGGCTGGCCGAACGACTGGGACTGGCGGGTCAACCTGCCGTTGACGTGTTCGCCGAGTTGCGCAAGCGGAAGGATTCTTTCAGGTGACGGCTCGCTTGGCGACCCACTGCCGGAAGGGTAGCGAGTCCCAGGCCGCGACGATGGCGCCGAGAGTGACGAGAACGCAGGCAATAGCGGTCGTCACCCCCAGCGTTCCGTAGCCAGTGAGCGTGAGAAGCAGGGTCGACAGCACCGGCGTCGCATAAGCTGCGGTGCCAATGAGCTGGATGTTTCCATGCTTGACGCCATGGTCCCAGACGAAGAAGGCGAGACCGACCGGAAAGGCACCGAGCAGTGCCACCATCGACCACTCCATGGCTGACGACGGCAGGATCGTTTCCTCGAAAGCGGCGTGGCAGAGAAGACTCAGGACGGCGGCGGCAAGGCAGAAGCCGGCGACGGCTTCCGAAGGGACGCCGGCGAAGCGGCGCGAGATGACCGAATAACTGGCCCAGACGACGGCGGCGAGGAACGCGGCGAGGTAACCGAAGGCGTATCCGCCATCGAGTGCCAGGGAGTGGCCGGCCGTCACCAGAAGCGCCGCGCCGAGAAAGCCCAGGACCACGCCGGCAAAATGATGGGGGCGGAGCCGCTCGCCGGGGAGAAGGCCCGAGAAGAGTACGATCAGGAGCGGCCAGAGATAGTTGATGAGACCTGCCTCGACCAGCGGCGCCGTACGCAGGGCCGTGAAGTAGAGGGCGTGGTAGCCGAACAGCCCGAGGGTTCCCACGATCCAAACCCTGAGGGGTTGCTTCAGAACGGCGGTGTGCCCCCTGGCAATCAGCCAAATGATGGCGATCGAGCCGGAAAGACCCAAACAGAAGGCGTTCAGGAGGAAGGGCGGCACGGCTCCCGAACCGCCCGTAAAGACGCCGAGCGTCGACCACATGAGGATTGCGGTGAGGCCTACCATGGTCGCGCGGGTGCGGTTTGGCATTTTTTCCCCGGCTTTCCCGGCATTTCCGCATCGCCTTCCGATGGCAATCGAGCGGATCTGTGTTTTCCCTGAGGATGCCGGATCAGTTTGCGAGCCTTTAACGGTATCGCGCTAATCTTCGCAAGATAGAACCGACGGATCGTTGCCTTGTTTTTCGCCAATCGTCGCTGGATGGAGTTTGTCTTTGGCGTGGTCGTACCGACCGCGTTGACGGCGCTTGCCGCTGCCGCGGTGGTTTACCTCGCTATGGCGCGCATGGCGGCGGAGGTGAACGACATCGATCGGCGTGGCATTGCGCGCGTGGTCGACGTTCTGAAGGACGATGCGCAGACCCGGATGGGCCTTGCCGCCACCGAGTTCGCCGTCTGGAACGCCGGTGCCCTGTATGAAGGGAATCCCGGCCTTCTGAGCGACGACGCAGTTCTCCCCGTCATGGATGGTCGTGTTTTCGATACGTTGTCGATTGTCGATGCCGAGGGCGTACCGGTGCGCACCTATCATGCGGGACGAATGGTCGGGCCGGACGGGATCGGGATCAGCCGGGCCGATGTCGCCGCTCTCGTTGCCATCGCGAGCCAGAACGTGGGGCAGCCGGCGTCCGGCTTCGTCCAGTCGCGTCTTGGCCCGCTCGTGGTCGGGTTGCATGAAATCGAGGCGCGCGCCGGGGCTTCGTCGTCGGTCGGCTCTCCACGCTACCTTCTAGTCGGTCGATCAATGACCGAGGCCCAGTTCGTGGCCATGGCCGACGCGCTCGGCGTTCGACATCTGATTTTCGGCCCGGCGATTGTCGGGGAAGATGTCGTGCCCCTGGTCTCGGCGTCGGGGGTTGTCCTCGGTTCCATCGGCTGGGAACCACGCGTTTCCGGTACCGAGGCAATGGAACGCGCCCGCCTGCCGGTGCTTGCGGTGCTTTTCCTGTTGTTCGTGGTGATGGGTGTGCTGGTCGTCACCATCTGGAAGATGATGAGCGGCCTTCGCCAGGACGAAACGGCGGCTCGCCATGCGGCGAGCCACGACCCTCTGTCGGGCTTGCCGAACCGCGCCTCCTTCAATCAGCGGCTCGCCGCCGCCTACGCGGGGCCGAGCCATCCGATCGCCGTTTTGTTCGCTGACTTGGACGGTTTCAAGGAGGTGAACGACACCTATGGCCACGACGTCGGTGACCGGCTGATCCGGGCGACGGCGGCGGGTTTCCGCACTCTGGTTGGCGACAACGGTGTACTGGCGCGGCTCGGCGGCGACGAGTTTGCCGTGGTTGTCGAAGGGGGGCAGGCAGTCGAACGGGCGCGCGCCCTCGGCGATAGCTTTGTCGAACTCCTCGATGAGGCGTTCGATTTCGAGGGGCGCATGGTGAAGGTCGGCTGCTCGGTCGGCGTCGCCGCGGACATCGAAGGCGAGCTCACCCCTGGCGAGTTGGTGCGACGGGCCGACGTTGCCATGTATGTCGCCAAGGCCGGTGGCAAGAACCGTGTCGACCTCTACAACGCCGACATGGATGCCGATCGTCAGGCACGGGCGGCTCTGGCGGCCGAACTGCGCGAGGCGGTGGCGAACGATGGCCTCCAGGTACATTATCAGCCGGTCGTCTCGGCGAAAACCGGCGGCATCTCCGCCGTCGAGGCGCTGGTTCGCTGGATCCGTCCTGCCGGCCCGGTCAGCCCGGTGGTGTTCCTTGCCGTCGCCGAGGAGGCGGGAATGAGCGATCTGATCGGCACCTATGTGTTGCGCCGAGTCGCCCGCGATGCCCGTGCCTTCGGCGACCTCAAGATGGTCGTCAACGTGTTTGCCGCTCAGTTCCGCGATCCCGGCTTCCCAGACGCTCTCGAAGCCATTCTGAAGGCGGCGGGAATGTCCCCGCAACGGCTCGAGCTCGACATTACCGAAAGCTTCCTCGCCTCCGAGCCGGAGAGGGCGCGCCGGAGCGTCGAGGCCTTGCACGCGCTCGGCGTGTCGGTGGCCCTCGACGATTTCGGTACCGGCTTCTCGTCGGTGGCCTATCTGCGCCGGTTTGCCTTCGACAAGGTGAAGATCGATCGGTCCGTGGTGATCGACGTCATCCGCGATCCAGCGTCACAGAGCCTCGTCCAGGCAGCGGTTGCCCTGGCGGAAACGCTGGGGGCCGAGGTGACGGCCGAAGGCATCGAGATGGCAGAGGAGGCCGAAGCGCTGAAGCAGGCCGGCTGCCACGAGTTGCAAGGCTACTATTTTGGCGCGCCGACGGTTCGGTCGGAAATCCTGCGCCGCATCTCCCGGGAACAACAGGCCGTCGGGCAGTTGAGGGCCTAGCGGCTTGTTTCAGGGGTCGAGTTCGACATCCCAGTAGAGAAAGTCCAGCCAGCTCTCATGAAGGTGGTTGGGCGGAAATAGTCGGCCGTTGTTGTGAAGGTCGTGCACGGTGGGGGCGAACGGCTTGCCGGAGAGCGTCATGCCCACTTCCGATACCGTCTTGTCGGCCTTCTTGAGGTTGCAGGGCGAGCAGGCGGCGACGACGTTTTCCCACGTGGTCTGGCCGCCCTTGGAGCGCGGGATCAGGTGGTCGAAGGTCAGGTCCTCGCGGCTGCCGCAGTATTGGCACTCGAAGCGGTCGCGCAGAAAGACGTTGAATCGAGTGAAAGCCGGCTGGCGCGACGGCTTGACGAAGGTCTTCAGCGAAACGACCGATGGCAGGTGGAACTCTAAACTCGGGCTGCGCACCAGCACGTCGTATTCGGAAACGATATTGACCCGGTCGAGGAAGACCGCCTTGATCGCATCCTGCCAGGACCAGAGCGACAAGGGGAAATAACTCAGCGGGCGGTAGTCCGCGTTCAACACCAGCGCCGGGTGTGCGTCCGGCGAGACGGCGATCGTCACCTCACGCTCTCCTTCACCGAGGCGGGTATCCAATCCCACCCCACGCAAGGGATACTCTACGCCGATGATGTCGCTGATGTGAAGCTGAAAGCCAAGGTTTTCCGCCCGTTTCGCAGGCAACGCCTCGGACGGGCCTCATCCGACCTACCGGCTTGCCAAATCTTTGCCGCCATTGATCAATTGCCCGCCTTGGCGGCGCGGTGCAGTAAGCCGACAAACCAGGAGGCAGGCAGGAGATGTTTGGCGATGGCAGCGCCCTTGGTGAGCCAGGTCACCCGGTAGTAGGGGCGAGGCCGCTCTGATTCGCAGGCGTGGACGAGGCAGTCCACCACGGCCTCGGGCGGCTTGCGGAAGAAGGATGCCTCGGGCGGGCGCTGCATGTCGGCGAGCCGCTGCCTGTAGCCTTCGGCATTGGCGGATCCCTCGACGTCGACGTTGTCGTGGAACTTCTTCATGGCCGTCGAGGAGAAGTTGGTGGCGATCGGTCCCGGCTGGATGGTCGCGACGTGGATGCCGGCATCGATCAGTTCCAGCCGCCAACTGTCGGCAAGGCCCTCTATGGCGTGCTTGGAAGCGTTGTAGGCGCCACGGTAAGGCATCGACAGGAAACCGAGGATCGACGAGCACATGACGATGCGCCCGGCACCGGCCCGGCGCATGGCCGGGATGAGGCGGCGGGTGAGGTCGTGCCAGCCGAGCACGTTGACCTCGAAGACGTGCCGCAGCACCTCGGTCGAGAGATCTTCGAGAGCGCCTGGCTGGCCATAGGCGCCATTGTTGTAGAGGGCGCCAAGCCTACCTCCGGTCGCTTCGAGCACCGCGTCGGCGGTGGCGGCGATCGAGGCAGGGTCGGCGTAATCCATGAGAAGCGGCGTGACGCCGGCAATGTCGGCGAGCTTTTGCCGGTCCTCGTCGCGGCGTACAGTCGCAAATACCCGCCAGCCGCGCCCCGCCAGGATGGTCGCGGCCGCAAGGCCGATGCCCGAAGAAGCGCCGGTGATGAGGATGCTGCGGTCGACGGCTGGAAAGCGCATGGCTGGCCTCTGGCTGGCAAAGACGATCCGGTCAGAACGACAATCAGTCTTTCTCCGGAGGACGTGGCCGACTATATACTGTCCCTGACGCTTGGAGAGAACCTTGCTCGACGATTCCGACCACGACCATCAAGCCTGCCGCAGCCGCGCCGTCGCGCGGGCCGAGGAACGCTGCCGCGATGAGGGGTTGCGTCTCACCGAACAGCGTCGGCAGGTGCTGGAAGCGATGCTGGAAAGCCACGCGCCGGTATCGGCCTACGAGATCATGGACCGCATCGCCGAGACGGCGCGTCGCCCCAGCCCGATTTCGGTCTATCGTGCCCTCGATTTTCTGGTTGCCCATCGGTTTGCCCATCGGATCGAGAGCCGCAATGCCTTCCTCGCCTGCATCGAGGAGCATGGGCATGCTGCGTCCGCCCCTGAGGCACCGCTGGTTTTCCTGCTCTGCGAGGGCTGCGGATCGGCGACCGAGGCGGAACCGGCCGAACTCGGTGGCTTGCTCTCCCGCATCGCGGCGGCCGAAGGCTTCGCGCCGTCGGCCTCGGTCCTGGAAATTCGCGGCCTCTGTGCCGCCTGCCAGTCGGGCGAACGCCATCACGACCACTCGCACAGCCACAGTTGAGGATTGCATGCCCAGTTCGTTCGGTCCGGCGCCGCGCCGCCGCTCGGTTCCCGTCGTCGTCGGCAAGGTGACCATCGGTGGCGCCGCGCCGGTGGTCGTGCAGTCCATGACCAACACCGACACCGCCGACGTCGACGCAACGGTGGCGCAGGTGATGGCGCTCGCGCGGGCCGGCTCTGAGCTCGTGCGCATCACCGTCGATCGCGACGAGAGCGCGGCCGCCGTGCCGCGCATCCGCGAGCGGCTCGACCGCGTCGGCGTCGACGTGCCGCTGATCGGCGACTTCCACTTCATCGGTCACCGGCTTCTTGCCGACTTTCCTGCTTGTGCCGAGGCGTTGGCCAAATACCGCATCAATCCCGGCAACGTCGGTGTTCGCGCCAAGCGGGACCGCCACTTCAGCGACATCGTCGAGATTGCCGCCCGCCACGGCAAGGCGGTGCGGATCGGCGTCAACTGGGGCTCGCTCGACCAGGAGCTGGCGACGCGTCTGATGGACGAGAACAAGGCGAAGGGCTCGCCGATGACCGCGCAGGAGGTGATGCGCGAGGCGATGGTGCAGTCGGCCCCTGCTGTCGGCCGCTCGCGCCGAGGAGATCGGCCTGCCCCGTGATCGGATCGTGCTGTCGGCCAAGGTCAGCCAGGTGCAGGACCTCATTGCCGTCTACGGCGAGCTGGCCTCGCGCGGCGACCATGCGCTGCATCTCGGCCTTACCGAGGCTGGCATGGGCACCAAGGGCGTCGTCGCCTCCTCGGCCTCGATGGGCTACCTGCTGCAGCATGGCATCGGCGATACCATCCGCGTATCGCTGACGCCGGAACCCGGCGGCGACCGCACGCGCGAAGTGGTGGTCGCCCAGGAACTCCTTCAGGTCATGGGCTTCCGCAGCTTCGTGCCGATCGTCGCCGCCTGTCCGGGATGCGGACGCACCACGTCCACGGTGTTCCAGGAACTAGCCAAGACCATTCAGGACCAGATCCGCGACGCCATGCCGGAGTGGCGCCAGCGCTATCCCGGCGTCGAGGCGCTGCAGGTGGCGGTGATGGGCTGCATCGTTAACGGCCCCGGTGAATCCAAGCATGCTGACATCGGCATATCCTTGCCGGGCACGGGCGAGAACCCGGCAGCGCCGGTGTTCATCGACGGTCAGAAGGCGGCCACGTTGCGTGGTCCGTCCATCGCCCGCGATTTCCAATCTCTGGTGCTCGACTATATCGAGCAGCGGTTCGGCGACGGCGCCAACCGCAAGCCGGCGGCGGAGTAAGCCGCTAGGTTCAACGCCTCCGGTCGGCGACGAAGCGAGCGGCGGCGGCCAGCGTTTCGGACCGCGTGCCCCATGGGGCGAGCAGGTCCGTCGCCTCGGCGACGAGACGGCCAAGCTCGGCGCGAACGGCATCGATGCCGAGACGGGCCACCAGCGTGCCCTTGCCGTGGGCGGCGTCCTTGGCGACGGCCTTGCCCATCTCGCTTTGTGTGGCGGTGACGTCGAGAAGATCGTCGGCGAGCTGGAAGGCGAGGCCGAGTATCTCGCCGAAGCGTGCGAAGCGGCGCAGCTCGTCTTCCGTGGCGCCTCCGAGCCGAGCCCCCATCACCGTCGCGGCGCGGATCAGCGCGCCGGTCTTCATGGCCTGCAGCTTGCGAATGTCGGCTTCATCGGGTGTGGCTCCCTCCCCGAAGCGCCCTTCGGCTGTCAGATCCAGCATCTGGCCGCCGACCATGCCGCCGAGGCCACCGGCGCGGGCGAGGTCGAGCACCAGGGCCGCGCGCACCGCCGGATTGGCGTGGCAGGCGCCATCGGCAAGGAGATCGAAGGCCAGCGTCAGGAGAGCGTCGCCGGCGAGAATCGCCGTCGCCTCGTCATAGGCCACATGGACGGTCGGGCGGCCACGCCGCAGCGCATCATCGTCCATGGCGGGCAGATCGTCATGGACCAGGGAATAGCAGTGCAGGCACTCGATGGCCGCCGCCGCCGGCATCAGGGCGTCCACTGTCAGGTCGGGATTGAGAAGGCGGGCGACCTCCGCGAGCAGGAAGGGCCTGAGGCGCTTGCCACCGGCAAGCACGGCGTGTCGCATGGCAGCAAGAAGACGGGCCGGCCGGGCGAGTTCGCCGGGCCAGGGAACCGGCTCGAGACGTACCGCGAGACCGGCCTCCAGCTTGGACGCGAAATCGGACAGGGCAGTTTCGAAGGCGGCGGTCATCGGTGCTCCGATCGGACAAGAGGCGGTCGCTGTGGTAGCGCCGGCCTCTCTCTCCGGTCAAGGCGGTGAAAACGCATCATATCGGCAGGACGGTGGTGTTCTTCACCTCTTCCATCACCGGGTAGGTATGGGTTTCCCGCACGCCCGGTAGCGTCATCAGGACCTCGGACAGGAACTCGCGGTAGGCCTCCATGTCGCGGACGCGGGCCTTGACCAGATAATCGAAGCCGCCGGCGATCAGATGGCACTCGAGCACCTCCGGCGCTTTCTTGACGGCGGTGGCGAAGGTGGTGAACACTTCGGGATTCATGCGGTCGAGCTTGATCTCGACGAAGACCAACAGGCCGCGTTGAAGGTGAAGAGGGTCGAGGCGCGCTGTATAGCCGAGAATGAATCCGTCGCGTGATAGTCGTTTGACGCGTTCTGCGGTGGCCGTCGCAGACATGCCTATCTTTTCAGCCAGTTCCAGATTGGTGATCCGGCCGTCTTCCTGAAGCGCTGCGAGAATTCGGCGGTCGATACGATCGAGCCCGGGAATATCCTGGCTACGATGAGAACGGTCAGCCCCTGCTGTCGCCATTGCAAGCCCCTAAAACCGGTCAATCCGCAATTTTCACGGTAACAAACGGTTCATTCCGCGAATAGTCCGGACTCTATACCTCAATAAGGAGAGTGTCACCGAAAGCCTGCTGCTATCCTGCGGAACATAAACAGAAGCCGCCGTCTCAAGGTGGCAACCTTCCGGAGATCAGATGTCTGCAGTTCTTTCCGAGCCCCACCGGGCTCCGTGTTTCTCGTCGCCCTATGCGGAAGACGAGGTGGAGGTGGTCCGGCGTCTCCTGGCAGCGCGATCCGAGAGCCCCGAAGCGCGGGCGCGTGTCGATGCGCATGCCAGCCGTCTCATCACAGCCATTCGCGAAGGCAAATCGGCGATCGGCGGCGTGGAGGACTTCCTGAAGGCCTACTCGCTGACCACGCGCGAGGGGCTCGCCATCATGGTGATGGCCGAGGCGCTGCTGCGCGTGCCCGATGGCGCCACCGCCGACAAGCTGATCGAGGACAAGCTCGCTTCGGCCGCCTTTGGCTTCCATGGCAAGGGGGAGGATCCCTGGCTGGTGGCCGCGTCGGGTTGGGCTCTTGGCGTCACCACGCGGGTGCTGCAGCCTGGGGAGACGCCGGAGAACGTCGTCACCGGCCTCGTCAAGCGCCTGGGCATGCCGCCGGTGCGCGCAGCCACGCGGCAGGCGATGAAGATCATGGGCCATCAGTTCGTGCTGGGCACCTCGATCGAGGCGGCGCTGTCGCGTGCTCGCGGCCTGGCCGGCAAGGGCTATCGCCACTCCTACGACATGCTGGGCGAGGGCGCCCGCACGGCGGTCGATGCTGACCGCTACTTCACCGACTATAGCAAGGCGATCGAGGCGATCGGCCGGTCGGCCGGCTCCGAGGCGCTGCCGGCCCGGCCGGGCATTTCGGTGAAGCTGTCGGCGCTGCATCCGCGCTACGAGGCGCTGAACGCCGATCGCGTGATGACCGAACTGGTGCCGAAGCTCGTGGAGCTGTCGCGGGCGGCGAAGGCTCACGATCTCAATCTGACGGTCGATGCCGAGGAGGCGGATCGGCTGAAACTGTCGCTCGACGTCATCGCCGCCGTTGCCGCCGATTCGTCGCTGGCCGGTTGGGACGGCTTCGGCCTTGCCGTGCAGGCCTACCAGAAGCGGGCGCCTGCGGTGATCGACTACATGATCGATCTCGCCGAGAGCCTGAACCGCCGGTTCATGGTACGCCTCGTCAAGGGCGCCTATTGGGACACCGAGATGAAGCGGAGCCAGGAGCGCGGCCTTGACGACTATCCGCTCTTCACCCGCAAGGCATCGACGGACCTCTCCTATCTCGTTTGCGCCGACAAGCTGCTGCGTGCCCGCCCGCGCCTCTATCCGCAGTTCGCGACACACAATGCCCTGACGGTGGCCGAGGTGTCGGAGATCGCCGGCGCCGATCGTCATTTCGAGTTCCAGCGCCTGCACGGCATGGGCGACACGCTCTACCGCGAAGTAACCGAGAAGGGCGGCCAGCCCTGCCGCATCTACGCGCCCGTCGGCGGCCACAAGGACCTTCTCGCCTATCTCGTTCGCCGACTCCTGGAGAACGGCGCCAACTCATCCTTCGTCGCCGCCGTCGGCGACACCAAAGTGGAGATCTCGACCTTGCTGAAGCGTCCCGCCGACGTGCTGGATGGCGGCGATCGCGCCCGTCACGCCCGCATTCCGCTGCCTGCCGATCTGTTCGGTGCCCGCCGCAACTCGCGCGGAGTGGAACTGGCCGACGAACAGGCGCTCGAACCGTTGCTGGCCGCCATCGTGGCGGCAGGGAGCGACTTCGGTACCGCCGTTTCGATCATCGACGGTGCCGATGTTGCCGGTTCGCCGCGCGCCCTCCTGTCGCCGGTGGACGGCAAGACGGAGATTGGCAAAGCTCTCGATGCCGATGCCCAGATCGCCGGGAAGGCCGTTGCGTCGGCGTCCGCCGGCTTCCGGCAGTGGTCCGAAACGCCCGCCGAGATCCGTGCGTCGGCGCTTGAACGGGCGGCCGATCTTCTTGAGGACAGGCTTCCCGCCTTCCTTGCCGTACTCGGCCTCGAAGCCGGCAAGACACTGGCCGACGGCATCGCCGAGGTGCGTGAGGCGGTCGATTTCTGCCGCTATTACGCGGCCGAGGCCCGACGATTGCTTGCCTCGCCCATCGCCATGCCCGGGCCGACCGGCGAGGAGAACCGGCTGGCCTACCGTGGCCGGGGCGTATTTGCGGCCATCGCGCCGTGGAATTTCCCGCTTGCCATCTTCATGGGGCAGACGGTCGCAGCGCTCGCTGCCGGTAATGCCGTAGTGGCGAAGCCCGCCGAGCAGACCCCGCTCACCGGTGCCATGGCAGTGCGGTTGCTGCACGAGGCGGGGGTGCCGGCTTCGGCGCTGGCCCTTCTCGTCGGCGACGGAACGGCCGGAGCCGCGCTGACCGCCGCCCCCCCGCATCGCCGGCGTCGCCTTCACCGGTTCGACCGACACCGCCTTCGCCATCAACAGGGCGCTGGCAGCCAAGCGCGGGCCGATCGTACCGTTGATCGCCGAGACCGGTGGGCTCAATGCCATGATCGTCGACGCCACTGCGCTCGGTGAGCAGGTGACCGACGACGTCATCACCTCGGCCTTCCGCTCGGCTGGCCAGCGCTGCTCGGCGCTGCGGTTGCTTTTCGTCCAGGATGATGTCGCCGATCACATGATCGGCCTCGTCAAGGGCGCGGCGGCCGAGCTCAAGGTGGGCGACCCAAGGTTGCCCGATACCGACGTTGGGCCGATCATCGATCGCGAGCAGGTGGAGAAGCTCGCCGTTCACGTGGCGGCATGGCAGGGTAAGGGCGGCGTGCTGTTCTCGGGCGATGTGCCGGGCGGAGCGCTGGCGGGCGGCTCGTATTTCGCGCCAACGATCATTGAGCTTCCCGAGGCGAGCGCACTCGATCGGGAGGTGTTCGGTCCGGTGCTGCACGTCGTTCGCTACAGGGCGAAGGATCTCGACAAGGTCATCGAAGGCATCGCGGAGAGCGGATATGGCCTGACGCTAGGCATCCACTCGCGCATCGAGGCAACGGTGAAGCGCATCGTCGAGCGACTTCCGGTCGGCAACGTCTATGTCAACCGGAACATGATCGGCGCCGTGGTTGGCTCGCAACCGTTCGGAGGCTCGGGTCTGTCCGGAACCGGCCCCAAGGCGGGTGGTCCCAACTATCTCACCCGGTTTGCGCTGGAGCAGGTCGTCTCCATCAATACGGCGGCGGCCGGCGGCAATGCGACGCTGGTTGCCATGGGCGACGACTAATCACGGACAAAGCAGGGGGGCGGAGGGTCGGGGAGAGATCCCCGGCCTTTTCCATGCCCGCTGACGGAGGGGGGATTTCGCAAAAAAAACAGGCCGGGGTTACCGGCCTGAGTTCTGGGAGGAAAGCTGGAGTGCCACGGTGGATCAGGAGGAAGATCCAGACGGAAGACCGACAAAGCAGCGCTCACAAGTCGAAGGTCTCATGCTGCCTTAAATTGCGCCATGTCAAATTTAGGGCATGCCTGTATAAATTGCGGGCATCTGCCGCTTTGGAGAGCTGTCTCGCGCGCTGCTTTCCGGGCGTGGCCTGTCGTGGAGGCGGGAAACGTCGTTCCCTCGTTTGCCGGCCCGGCGCGGTTGGGTTATGAGGAAGCGGACAGGCGCGGGTGGGGCATGAGCGATCTCTGCGAGGCTGTGGCCGAGGGGCGAGGCGGTGGCGGACGACGAGGGGGCGGCGGCTGTGAGACGATCTGGCTGGCGGATCTGGCTCAAACGGCTGTCGGTCGCGGCGGCGGTGCTCGTCATCATGCCCTTCGTTCTGACGCCGCTCTACATTTTCGTCCGGCCGGTGTCGACGTTGATGATCGGCGATCTCCTCACCTTCCAGGGCTACAGTCGCCAGTGGGTCGATCTCGACGACATCGCGCCGAGCATGAGGCAGGCCGTGGTGATGAGCGAGGATGGCCAGTTCTGCTTTCACGACGGTGTGGATTGGGAGCAGCTTCGCTCGGTGCTGAGCCGTAGCGGCGGCCCCAATCGCGGGGCGAGCACCATCACGATGCAGACGGTAAAGAACGTCTTCCTGTGGCCGTCGCGCTCCTATATTCGCAAGGGCCTCGAAATTCCGCTCGCCCTTTATGCCGATCTCGTCTGGTCGAAGCGCCGGACGCTGGAGATTTACCTCAACATCGCCGAGCTCGGCCCCAATGTGTACGGTGTCGAGGCTGCGGCGCAGTATTACTTCAAGAAGCCGGCGTCCAAGCTGAGCCGGCGAGAGGCGGCGCTGATCGCCGCCGCGCTGCCCAATCCGACCGTCCGCAACCCTGTGAAGCCCAGTCGGGCACAGAAGACCCTGTCGCGCATCATCGAGCGCCGCGTCAGTCAGTCCGGCGCCTACGTCGACTGCCTGAAGTCATGAAGGCCGCCCATCGGGATTGCGACGGAGAGACGCACTTTTTTCCGGGCAGGCACTGGCAAAGTGGCGCGTCAGTCTGTATAAGGCCGCATCTTTAGGAACGAGCGCCCGCGCGCCCGAACGGTGGATCATTGCGATCCCCCTTTCAGAGCGGGCGATGGAGTAGAAGACAATGGCAGTTCCCAAGCGAAAGACCTCGCCGTCCAGGCGTGGCATGCGTCGGTCCGCCGATGCCCTGAAGCAGCCGGCCTACGTCGAGGACAAGACCTCGGGCGAGCTGCGTCGCCCCCATCACGTCGACCTCAAGACCGGCATGTACCGCGGCCGCCAGATCCTGGCCCCCAAGGAAGCCTGACGAGAGAGATCCGCTCGGCCGTCGATGGCGGCCGGGATCGACTTGAAAAGAGCCGGTGCATTGCGCCGGCCTTTTTGTTTTTGGGGTATTGGATCAGTACTCGGCGACGCCGAAGAAGCCGGGCTCGATGTCGGTGACGCGGCGATATCCATCGCGATAGAGCGCGTCGGCCCGGGCGACGACCTGCGAGGCGTCGCGGCGCACGCGGCGTTCGCCGGAGCCGGCATCGCCAAGGCCCAGGGCGGCGAGCTGGGCGACGAAGGGGGACGATGCGGCGTTGCTGGCCGACGTCGCGGTCGGGCGATAACCGGGTTCGCTTCTGGTCTCGGCGCGAAGGTCGATGAGCGTCAGGTGTCGCTGGTTGTCGCTGTCGGCGGAGGCGCGCTCCACCGCTTCGACGTAACGACCGGAAGCGCGGCGGGCCGCCCTTTCGAGGCTTTGGCCGCCGGCGATTCCGCCGATGGAGCCTACCGATCCGATCATGGTCTCGGGCCTTTCAGGAACCGTGCCGTTACGGCACATGTCAACTCGACTCGAAGCTTACCGAGCAAACGGCGCGCCAGACCTTCAGAATGGTTAAGAAAGAATTAATGCGCAAGGCCAGATTCGGAAAAAGAACTGATGGCCTCGGCATTTCCGGCGTGGATCGCTGACGGGCGAAACAAAAACGCGGTTCACGTGGCGGGAGTGTTGCGCTAGGTGTTCCAAAACGGCGAGGACGGCGGCAGATGGATGACGATCTCGTTTCACCGGACGGACACAGGCCAGCCAGCGGCGGTGGCATCGGCGCGGCGATGGCGGCGGCCGGCATGGCTACCTACGATCACGACTACGCCGAGGATCGCTTGCGCTGGTCGTCGAACGCCGGCGAGGTTCTGGATCTTCCTGACTACGAGGTGCCGCTCTCCGGTCGGTCGCTCCATCGCCTGATCGGGCCACAGGCGGAGACGTTGCGGCTCGCGGCGACGCCGCCTCCCTTGCTGCCCGAAGATCGCATCGGACCCGACTACCGGCTTGTCTACGATCTGATGCCGCGCGGCGGGAAGCCGCAGGGCATCCGCATCGAGGAGAGCGGCAGCTGGTATGGACCGCCTGGGCAGCCGGCTATCGGCGCGCATGGCGTCGTCCGCGTCCTGCCGAGGGATACCGAAACGGCCGTTCCGGTCCGTCTCTACGGGCCGGACCGCCGGCTCGATCGCGACGAGCTGCTGCAAAGCCTCGACGATCGGCTGAAGCTGCTGGAGGCGGAGGGCGGCTCGGCGGTGTTCCTGATCATCGCCGTGCTCGACATTGGCCGCATCAACGCCAACTTCGGCTACGAGGCCGGCGACCGGGTGATCGATGTCGCCGGCGGACGCATCCTGCGCCGGATGCGACAGGGCGACGTGTTCGGTTCGTTTTCGGGACACAAGTTCGGTGCCATCCTCAACGATTGCGACGAGCACGCGCTGATCATCGCCGCCGAGCGCTTCCGCGATGCTGTGCGCGACGAGGCGATCGACTGCGACGGCGCCTCCGTTCGAGCCGACGTTGCCATTGGCGCGGTGATGCTGCCCCACCACGCCCTCACCGGCGCCATGGCTGCCAACCGGGCGGAAGAGGCGCTCGGCGATGCCCGGCGCGACGTCGACCGCCATCTCACTCTTTACGAGCCCTCGCCTGCCCGCGACGCTCTTCGTCGTCGCAACGTCGAAGTCGCCGAAACCATCCAACGGGGGCTTGCCGAGGACCGTTTCGTGCTGGCCTACCAGCCGATCGCCTCGGCTGCAGACCGGACAATCATTTCCTACGAAGCGCTCAGCCGACTGGTCCTGCCATCGGAAGAGATCGTCTCCGGCGGCCCCTATGTGGAAGCGGCG
Source organism: uncultured Pleomorphomonas sp. (assembly GCA_963665435.2). Classification (GTDB taxonomy): domain Bacteria; phylum Pseudomonadota; class Alphaproteobacteria; order Rhizobiales; family Pleomorphomonadaceae; genus Pleomorphomonas. The sequence goes on from CAXXNH010000032.1 coordinate 161,843, forward strand.
GAAAAGCTCGGTTTCATCCGCCGGCTCGACATGCGGGCGCTGACGCTGGTGATGGCCGACCTCCAGGCCTCGCCAGCGTTGAGGCTCTCCGTCAACGTATCGCCGGAAACGCTGGCGGACCCGGCCTGGCTCAGCACGCTGGTGGCCGGTGCCCGACGCGATGGCGACGCGCTCAGGCGTCTGACCATCGAGATCACGGAGACGGCGGCCTTGTCGCGCATGGACGACCTTCGGCACATGGTCGCCACGGTGCGCGATATCGGCTGCCGCATCGCCATCGACGACTTCGGCTCGGGACACACCTCGCTTCGGATGCTGCGGGACATCAAGCCGGACTGGCTGAAGATCGACGGTGCCTTCATTCGCGATATCGGACACGACGCCGACGCCGTTGTGTTCGTCAGGGCGCTGACCACGCTGGCCGGGCACTTCGGCATCCGCACCGTCGCCGAGTTCGTGCAAGACGAAGCTTCGGCGACCCTGCTCGCCGAACTGGGCATTACAGCTTTCCAGGGGCGGTTGATCGGGGAGCCACGCCTGCGGGCGGGGCCGGGCACCACGGTGCTGGATGGTCTCGATGATGACGGCTGGCTTCGCGGTCCTGTTATCGTCGCGCCGGCCTGACTGATCTATTCGGTTTCCGGCGCCAGCCGGTCGAGCCGCCGGCGCATGGCTTCCAGCTCGTCGCGCAGTGCGTCGATGTCGGAGGCTCGGCTTTCGGCTGGGGGCGCCTGTTCATCGGGGCCTTCGCCGGGAAGGGCGGCGCGAACGGCTCTCTCGAAGGACTCGGCGTTGAGGCGGACCTGTTCGCCCAGCTTCTCGCTGAGGGCGGGGGCACCCAGCGCCTCGCCGGCGATGCCGCGCATCTTGCCCTGTTCGCGGGCGAACTGGCCGATGGAATACTCGAGGAAGGCCGGAACCATGGCCTGCAACTCGTCGCCATAGAAGCGGATGAGCTGGCGCAGGAAGTTGACGGGCAGAAGATGAGGCCCGCGCGTTTCTTCCTCAAGAATGATCTGGGTCAGCACCTCGTGGGTAATGTCCTGATCGCTTCGAGCATCGATCACCACGAAGTCGACATTGGCGCGGACCATGGCGGCGAGGTCCTGCAAGGTGACGTAGCTGGACGTCCCCGTGTCGTAGAGACGGCGATTGGCGTATTTCCGGATGACGGTACCCTGCCTCGTCCTGGACATCGGAAGCCCCCTGCCGCGCCGCCGCGCTCCATCGCGGCTTGCCCAGCATATGGGCAATGACGCGGTGCAGCCAAGTCTTTTGCTCCGCACTTATTCGATTTTGCAGTGCGGCAGAACGCTTCTCCCAACGGATAGCCGGAGAAAGGTGCCAAAGGCCGAAAGGACTGGTATTGTATAAACTTGCACCGGCTTCTGCAGGGGACACGGTGCATGCCAAACGGGCATCGAGGGATCGGGGAGGCATGGTTCGCGTCATCTCGGCCTTGTCGGGACTGGTGCTGGTCGTCCTGGCGTTGCGCCTGGCGATGGCGCCTCTTTTCCCGCTCGACAAGTTCGTGGAGCCGACGATCGCCGCCTTTGAGGCGGACACCGGCACGGCGGTCAGAATTGGTCGGGCCGACTTGCAGCTTTTGCCGACGCCGCGCGTCGTGGCCTCCGATGTCGGGATCGAGTTGCCCGACGGGCTGGGCACCGTGCATGCCGATCGCCTTCTGCTCGCTCTCAGTCCGCTGCCCTTTCTGTCCGGTTCGGCTGAACTTCGCGACGTGACGGTCGAGCGGCCGGTCCTTCGGCTTTCGCTTGGTGGGGGCGATCTCGACCCGGCCAAGGCGATCGGGGCTCTGGCCCGCCTTGCCGATCGGGCTTCGGCCCGGCACTTCCAGGCTTTGGACGGGCGGCTCACGTTGTCCGCAGGGGGCGTGGAAGCCGATCTTGACGAAGTGGTGGCGTCGGCCAGCCGTGCGGGAGAGGCTGATCGCCTGTCCTTCAAGGCAATGCTGAATGGGACGCCACTGTCATTGACGGTGGAGGCCGGATCGGCGGGCGCCACGCGGGCCGAGCTTGTCGCCCCGGCGCTGAGCCTTGATCTTGACGGCGGCTTGGCTGGCGGCGCCTTCGCTGGTCGTCTCAACCTGTCGGTGCCCGATGTCGCAGCGCTGGGTGGTCCCTCCGGAACGGTAGAGCTCGAGGGCGCCGTCACGCTGTCATCCGGTCGGGTCGAGATGGTCGACGCCACCGCCAGCCTCTTTGGCAGCACGGGTCGGCTGTCCGCGGCGTGCGATCTTGGCGAACCGCGCGCGTCCGTCGATGTCCATGCCGATTTTGGGCGACTGCCGGCGGGGTCCCTTGTGGTACTGGCCACGCTTGCAAGCCGCATGGGTTTCGACCCGATCGGCGGAGCGGCGCCCTTTGATGCCGGTCTCGATTTGAAGCTGGAAGAAGTGTCTCTTTCCGGCGGCGACCTTCGCAAGCTTCGCATCACCGCAGTGGATCGCAAGGGGCGTTTCGGCGCGCGTATCGACGGGGCGGCGGGCGATGGCATGGTGTCCGGCCGGCTCGATCTGGTGCCCGCAGACGAAGGCCGGCGGCTTGCAGCGTCCCTGGTCGCCAAGAATGTCTCGGTCGCCGACGTCGCGGCTTTGGTGGGCGTTGCCGCGCCGCTCACTGGCCGCCTTGCAGCCGACCTCCGCATGTCGGCCCGCGGTCGCTCTGCTGAAGAGCTGGCGACCACGCTTGCCATCGACGGCGCCGCTCAGCTTCGCAACGGGTATCTCCGGCGACTGCCGTTTGTCGGCGAGCTCGCATTGCCGGCCCTGAGCGGACTGACCGCCGATCTGTCGGTCACCGGTCTCGACAAGCCGGCGCGGCTGACCGCGCAAGGGAAGATGTCGTCGGGCGTCGTCACCTTCGAGGCCGAGGCGATGCCTCGCCGGTTGGTCGAGGGGGGCGCCGCGCCGATCCAAGCCAAGCTCGACGGGCCGGCATTGTCCGCCGTTTTCGATGGCACGGTTGATCCCGTGGCCGTTGCTGCGAACGGCAGTCTTACATTGACGAGCCGTCGGCTTTCGGCGCTTGTCGGGAGTAGCGACCTGCCGCCAGACGCCTCTCTGGATGGGCGTCTCGAAGCGGGCGCCGGCCGCATGACGATGGCTGACGCGCGGCTGATGCTCGGGGATAGCGTCTTTGCCGGTGTGCTTGATCTGGCGACCGCCGGCGATCGCGGTCGATTGACCGGGCGTCTTAGCGGCGACACCATCGACGTGGCCGCATTGGCCGGAACCGTTGCCGATACACTGTCCAAAGCCGACCGCCCGCTCGGGATCGACGCGGACTTGCGCATAGAGGCCGGGGGCATCTCGGCTGGTCCGCTGGCGGCGGCTGCCGGTCCCGTCGATCTGCGTCTTGATGGCAAGGGTGCCGAGATCGGGCTCCCTCGACTGTCGCTCGGCGGTGGTAGTGGCGAGGCGACGGTGACGGTCAGGGCAGGCGGACGCCCCGTTTACGCCGTCAAAGGAAGTTTGGAGGGTGCTCGTCTGGCGAGTCTCGCGCCGCTCGTCGGCACGGCTGTCGACGGTGAGTTCGGTCTGGAGGCCGATATCGTTGCCGAGGGGCGAACGATTGGGGATCTCCAAAAGTCGGTCATTGGCGCTGCCGACTTTTCGGTCTCGCGCGGTGTTCTCGATGGCCTCGATCCCGTGGCGTTGCTCGGGAGGCTGGCCCATGCGGTGCAGCACGGCTATGGCTCGGATGAGCGGCGGGTCGGTTTCGACACCCTATCCGGCCACCTGAAACTTGCCAAAGGCGTGATGACAAGCGACGATCTCGCCTTCGCCGCCGGCGATCTCCAGCTGTCGGGCTCGGGCAGCCTCCGCCTTTCCGGTGGCGTCATGGACCTGCGGTTCAGGCCGAAACTGAGCGGATATCCCGATTTCGAGGTGCCGGTTGCCGTCGTCGGTCAGCTCGCCGCGCCCCGCCTTTATCCCGACCTGCCGGGTCTTCTGGCCGATCCAGCCTGGGGTTATGCGCGCCTGGCAACCATGGGAGGCGGCTTCGCCCGTCTGATCGAGGGCGATGCTCCCAAGCTCGAAGCCGTCAAGCCGGATGCCATGACGTCGATGATCGACCAGCTCGCCGAACCATCCGCGCCGGTGGAGGCGCCGTCCCCACAGGTTGCGACACCGGCGGTCGTTCCGCCACTTCCCTTGGAACGGCCGGTCGACGTCCAGCCCAGGTCACAGGGAGAGAGGGATGTCCGCCGGTCGCCCCTTCGTGCCGGCGGGCCGCTCGACCTCGGCGCGCTCGGGAGAGCGGGGAGTGTCGCTGTGCCGGACTCCTCCTGCCGACCGGGGCGTGACGGCCGTTGTATCCCCTGACGAGGATCGTTCAGCCGCGCCAGTGCCGGCCGTCGAGGCGAAGGCCGAAGGTATCCGGACGGCGGGCGAAATCGACGAGGCCGGCGAGGGCCGGTCGGTCGTGAACGATGATCGCCGTGGGGAGCGAGGCCATCAGCCCTTGATGCGGGTACTTGTCCTCGAAGGCGGCGCGGAAGCCACCCTGCTGCAACACCTTGACGATGCGCGGCGCGATGCCGCCGGCCAGGTAGACGCCGCCATGCGAGAGGAAAGTCAGGGCAAGGTTGCCGGCGATGCGGCCGAGATGCTCGGCGAACAGCGCAACCGTTTCGACGGCCATCGGGTCGCCTGCCTCGGCGGCGGCGGTCACGGCGGCCGGCGTGTCGCAGGCCGGGAAGGCCTTGCTGGCGGCGGCGACCGCGCGATAAAGGCGCAGGAGGCCGGAACCGCAGATGATGGTTTCACCGGTGACCCGGCCGCCGGCTCGCTCGATATGCGGCCAGATGTCGTAGTCGCGGGCCGTCACCGGGGCGAGGTCGATGTGTCCGCCCTCGCCGGGTACCGGCACCCAGAGGCCGGCTGCATCGACGAGACCCGCTGCGCCGAGACCGGTGCCGGGGCCGATCACCACCTTGGTGCCGCGCTCGGGCGGCAGGGCGCCGCCGACGGCGACGAGATCCTTCGCCTTCAAGCCGGGCAGGCAGAGGCCAAGCGCCTCGAAATCGTTGAACAGGATCACGTGATCGAGCTTGAAGCGCTCGACGAGGCGTTTCGGCGTGACCACCCAGGGGCAGTTGGTCAGCTGCGTGCTCTCCTCGCCGATCGGCCCGGCCAACGCGAAGACCAGCGACTTCGGCACCGGCGCGCCGGCATCGATTACCGCGCCCTGGATGGCGTCCTCGATGGTCGGAAACAGTCGCGTCTCGACGGTGTCGAAATGGCGGATCTCACCCTCGGCATCGACAAGGAGGGCGAAGCGGGCGTTGGTGCCGCCGATGTCGGCGAACAGGACCGGAAAGGTGACGACGTTGGAAACGCTCTGGGACATCGTGATCTTCGCTCAGTCGGAGGAAACGGGGGAGAGGGGAGCAAAACCGTCGGCGCGGATCAGCAGCTCCGCCGTCGCGCGGTTGAGCGCCATCGGAATGTCGTAGACGACCGACAGGCGGGTGAGCGCCTTGACGTCGACGTCGTGCGGCATGGGCGACAGCGGATCGATGAAGAAAATGAGGCCGCTGAGGCGTCCCTCGGCGATCATGGCGCCAATCTGCTGGTCCCCGCCGAGCGGGCCGCTCTTGAGGCGGGTGACGTCGAGGGCGGGACAGGCTTCCCGGATCCTGCCACCGGTTGTGCCGGTGGCGAACAGTCGGAAGTCGGAAAGCCGCCGCTCGTGGGTGCGGGCGAAGGTGACCATCTCGTCCTTCTTGGCGTCGTGGGCAACGAGCGCGATGGCCGGGGCGATGGAAGTTGCGATGGGCGCGGTCATCGTATCCTTCGGTGCAGTAGGGATTTCGCTGGGCACGCTCTTAGCGCCTTTCCCCCTGAAACGGTATCGGTTTTGCGCCTCGCTCGAGGGAAAATTCGGATTCGGAGGGATCGTTGCCCGTCTTTTCTACGGACAAATACGCAATGTCGAAGGGGCGAACGACGGGCCAGCTCGGCATGGGGCGGTGTCGGTAGACGGCCCAGCGGCGGGTTTCTGGCGGCGTTGCCGCGTTATCTGGCAGCGCGTGCCTCCACCGAAAGCGTTGTGCATCAATATTGTCCATTTGGTCAAAAACGCAAGAAAGACGATGCAAATGCGTAGAAAGCATGCTTAGGTATTCGCCACTCGGGGGAGGGCATATTGGGGTTCCCTTCGCCGACCAGCCCGAACGGGGGCTCCTTCCAAAAGGGGTGAGGAACACGATGATCAACAAACTGATCGGCGCTACCTTTGTCGCAGCCATGCTGACGAGCACGGCCATGGCCGCTGACGTCAAGCCGGCGCTCGTCTATGGTACCGGTGGCAAGTTCGACAAGTCCTTCAACGAAGCGGCCTACGGCGGCGCGGAGAAGTTCAAGGCCGAAACCGGTATCGAATATCGCGACTTCGAGCCGACCGGCGACACCCAGGGTGAGCAGGCGATCCGCAACTTTGCCTCCAAGGGCTTCAACCCGGTGGTGGCTGTCTCCTTCGCCTGGACTTCGGCGATCGAAAAGGTCGCGACCGAGTTCCCGGATACCAAGTTCGTCATCGTCGACGCCGTCGTGGACAAGCCGAACGTCCGTTCGGTGGTCTACAAGGAAGAAGAGGGCTCCTACCTCGTCGGTACCGTTGCCGGCCTGTTCTCGAAGACCGGCAAGGTCGGCTTCGTCGGCGGCATGGACATTCCGCTGATCCGCAAGTTCGAGTGCGGTTACGATCAGGGCGCCCGTGCGGCCAAGGCCGGAAATGACGTTCTCCAGAATTACGTCGGCACCACTGGCGCCGCCTGGAGCGATCCGGTGCGTGGTGGCGAGCTCGCCAAGGGCCAGATCGACCAGGGCGTGGACGTCATCTACGCGGCGGCCGGCGCTTCGGGCATCGGCGTGTTGCAGACCGCTGCCGACCAGGGCAAGTATTCCATCGGCGTCGACAGCAACCAGAACTATCTGCATCCGGGTTCGGTGCTGACCTCGATGGTCAAGCGCGTCGACCTCGCCGTCTACAACGCCTTCACCGATGCCAAGACCGACAAGTTCACGGCTGGCGTGCAGGCGCTGGGCATCAAGGAAGACGGCGTCGCCTGGGCCTATGACGACAACAACAAGCCTCTGATCACGCCGGAAATCCTGGCCGCGGTCGAGAAGGCCAAGGCCGATATCGTCTCCGGCGCGATCAAGGTGCACGACTACATGTCGGACAACTCCTGCCCGAAGTGATCTCACCGTCATGAGGGCGCAAGGCATGGCCGGTTTTTCGGGCGTGCCTTGCGCCTTTTTCGTATCCGGAGCCGTCAAGCCGTGAGCCCAACACCGACCGCAGCGCCCGCCATCGAACTGATCGGCATCGACAAGAAATTTGGCGCCGTCCACGCCAACAAAAACATCAACCTCACCGTTGCCAAGGGCTCGATCCACGGCATCATCGGCGAAAATGGCGCCGGCAAGTCGACGTTGATGTCGATCCTCTACGGCTTCTACCATGCCGACGCCGGTTCGATCCGCATCAATGGCCAGACCACCGTGATCGATGACAGCCAGGCGGCCATTACCGCCGGCATCGGCATGGTCCACCAGCATTTCATGCTGGTCGAGAATTTCTCCGTGCTCGAGAACGTCATCCTCGGCGTCGAAGGCGGCGCACTGCTCGGCCGCGGCGTTTCCGAAGCGCGGTCGGCGCTGAAGCGTCTTGAAACCGACTACGGGCTCGAGGTCGATCCCGACGCGATCATCGAAGAGCTGCCGGTCGGTTTGCAGCAGCGTGTCGAGATCCTGAAGGCACTCTATCGCGGCGCCGAGATCCTGATCCTCGACGAGCCTACGGGCGTGCTGACGCCGGCCGAGGCGGACCACCTGTTCAAGATCCTCGGTGTGCTGCGCGATCAGGGCAAGACCATCGTTCTCATCACCCACAAGCTCCGCGAGATCATGGCCATTACCGACACCGTCTCGGTCATGCGACGCGGCGAGATGGTGGCGACCCGTCGCACCACCGAGACGACGGTCGAAGAACTTGCCGAGCTGATGGTCGGTCGCCGCGTTCTGCTGCACGTCGAGAAAGGGCCGGCGGCGCCGAGCGACATCGTGCTGTCGGTTCGCAACCTCACCGTGAAGGACGGTCGCGGCGTAACCATGGTCGACAACGTCTCCTTCGACGTCCGCGCCGGCGAGGTGGTCGGCATCGCGGGTGTTGCCGGCAACGGCCAGTCGGAGCTTCTCGAGGCGATCACCGGCATCCGCAAGCCAACCTCCGGCGAGATCCTGTTCCACGGCAAACCGGTCACCGGTTTCGATTCCGCCCGCCTTCGGGCGCTCGGTCTCGGTCATATTCCCGAGGACCGTCATCACATGGGCCTCGTGCTGGGGTTCGAGGAAAGCGAGAACTCGGTTCTCGGCTATCATCGCGACTCCCGCTACGGCCGGGGGCCGCTGCTCGATCTCGACGCCTGTCGCGAGGATGCCAAGACCAAGATCGAGAAGTATGACATCCGCCCACCCAACTGCCGGCTGAAGACCGCCAATTTTTCCGGTGGCAACCAGCAGAAGATCGTCGTTGCCCGCGAAATCGAACGCGATCCGGCGCTTCTCGTGGTGGGGCAGCCGACGCGTGGCGTCGACATCGGCGCCATCGAGTTCATCCATCGCCGGCTGATCGCCATGCGCGACGCCGGCAAGGCGGTGCTCCTGGTTTCGGTGGAACTCGACGAGATTCGCTCGCTTTCAGACCGCATCCTCGTGATGTTCGCCGGCCATGTGGTTGGCGAAAAGACGCCGGATACCGGTGAACAGACACTCGGCCTGATGATGGCCGGCATTGCCGCGTGAGGCCGAGATGAGCACCGCGTCCGTACCGCTTCCCAACTGGATCACCTACGGCCTGATGCCGTTCCTCAACCTCGTTGTCGCCTTCCTGATCTCAGGCGTCGTCGTCTGGTTCATCGGCGAAAGCCCGCTCGATGCCGTGACGCTGCTGTTGCAGGGCGCCCTCGGCAATGGCGAGGGCATAGGCTTCACGCTCTACTACGCCACCAACTTCATTTTCACCGGCCTGTCGGTGGCTGTCGCCTATCATGCCGGCCTGTTCAACATCGGCTCGGAGGGGCAGGCCTATGTCGGCGGCCTTGGCGCGGCGCTCGCCTCGCTGGCTCTCGATCACTATGTGCCCTGGTACGTGACGATGCCGTTCGCCGTGGTCGGCGCAGCGATCTTCGGCGCGGCCTGGGCGTTGATCCCGGCATGGCTGCAGGCCAAGCGCGGCAGCCATATCGTCATCACCACCATCATGTTCAACTTCATCGGCGCGGCCATGATGGTCTACGTGCTCGTCCACGTGCTGATCGTGCCGGGCAAGATGGCGCCGGAAACGCGCGTCTTCCTCGAAGGCGGCCAGCTGCCCAAGCTCGACTGGCTGATCGCGCTGTTCGGCGGCAAGATCGGGGCGGCGCCGTTCAACGTGTCGTTTCTCATCGCTCTGGTCATGTGCTTCGTGGTCTGGGTGCTGATCTGGCGGACCAAGCTCGGCTATGAGATCCGCACCCTTGGCGCCAGCCCGACGGCCGCCGTCTACGCCGGCATTCCCTATGTGAAGACGGTGATCATCACCATGCTGATCTCCGGCGGCCTCGCCGGCATGATGGCGCTCAACCCGGTGCTCGGCGCCTCGGCCCGCCTGCAGGTGGAGTTCGTCGGTGGCGCCGGCTTTGTTGGCATCGCAGTGTCACTGATGGGGCGCAGCCATCCGATCGGCATCGTGCTCGCCGCCATCCTGTTCGGTGTGCTCTATCAGGGCGGCGATGCCCTGTCGTTCGACATGCCGAAGATCACCCGCGACATGATCGTCGTTATCCAGGGTCTGGTGATCCTGTTCGCCGGCGCCCTCGAATACCTGTTCCGACCGGCCATCGTCCGGGTCTGGCAGCGGTTCGGCAAGGCTTGAGGAGGGATCAATGGAAAACCTCGACCTCATCTCGATCCTCGGCTCGACCATTCGACTGTCGATCCCGCTGATCTTCACCGCGCTGGCGGGTCTGTTCACCGAACGGGCCGGCGTGTTCGACATCGGCCTCGAAGGCAAGATGCTGTTCTCGGCCTTCGCGGCGGCCGTTGCCGCCTTCATGACCGGCTCGCCCTGGCTCGGTCTTCTCGCCGGCATCACCGTGTCGGTGTTGATCTCATTGGTTCACGGCTTCGCCTCGATCACCAATCGCGGCAACCAGATCGTGTCGGGCGTCGCCATCAACTTCCTGGCGTCGGGCCTTACCGCGGTTCTCGGGCAGGCCTGGTTCAGTCAGGGCGGACGAACGCCGCCGCTGGCCGCCTCGGCCCGCTTTACCGAAATCGTCTTTCCCTATGCCGATCAGCTGCGGGATACGGGCTTTCTGGGCCGCTTCTATGCCAACGTCATTTCCGGTCACAACATCCTGACCTATCTCGCCTTCATCGCGGTGCCAGCTTCCTGGTGGGTGCTCTATCGCACTCGCTTCGGCCTGCGTCTGCGCGCTGTGGGCGAGAACCCTGGCGCCGTCGACACCGCCGGCATTTCGGTGACCTTCCTGCGCTATCGCGCCACCGTGTGTGCCGGCATTCTCTGCGGTTTCGCGGGCACTTATCTCGCCATCGCCCAGTCGGCAGGATTCGTGAAGGACATGTCGGCGGGCAAGGGCTACATCGCGTTGGCTGCGCTGATCTTCGCCAAGTGGCGACCGGTGCCGGTGATGCTGGCCTGTCTGCTGTTCGGCTTCCTCGACGCCTTCGCCAACTTCATGCAGGGCAAGAGCGTGCCGGGTATCGGCGAGGTGCCGGTGCAGATCTTCCAGGCGCTGCCCTATGTGCTGACCTGCGTGCTGCTGGCCGGATTTATCGGTGTGGCCCGGCCGCCGAAGGCCGGTGGCGTGCCTTACGTCAAGGAGCGGTGATATGGCCGATTTCGACAGGCTGTTCGCAGCGGCCAGCGCCGCCCGGACCAAGGCGCACGCGCCTTATTCCAACTATGCCGTCGGCGCGGCCCTGCTCGCCGACGATGGCAATATCTACGCCGGTTGCAACGTCGAGAATGCCGCCTTCCCCGAGGGGTGGTGCGCCGAGACGACGGCCATCGGCCATCTGGTGATGGGCGGCGCCAAGCGCATCGTCCGTGCCGTGGTCGTGGCAAACCGCATCGACGGCGAGCGCGTGCCGGGTGGGCGCTTCTGCACGCCTTGCGGCGGTTGTCGCCAGCGTCTCATGGAGTTCGCGGCTTCACCGTCCATAGAAATTTGGGCTGCCGATCCCGAGGGCGCCAGCCAGCGTTTCACCATGGCCGAGTTGTTGCCGGCCGGATTCGTTCTTGAGGAGTGAACGAACATGTCCGAGATTTCCAACGCTGCCCGCGCGGCGGCGATGATCGCCTCCAAGACGGATCTGAAGCCGATCGTCGGCATGGTGCTTGGCTCCGGCCTCGGCTCGTTCGCCAATAGCGTCGAGGACGCGGTCCGCTTCTCCTTCGCGGACCTGCCCGGCTTCCCGGTGTCCACCGTCTCCAGCCACAAGGGCGAGCTGGTCATCGGCCGCATTGCCGGCCAGCCGGTGGCGGTCCTGTCCGGTCGCGCCCATTACTATGAGCACGGCGAAGCGGCCGTCATGAAGACGCCGATCGAGGTGCTGAAGCTGATCGGCTGCAAAGCGGTCATCCTCACCAATGCCGCCGGTGGCCTGCATCTTGAGGTCGGACCGGGCGAGCTGATGCTGATCACCGATCACATCAACTTCACCGGTTCCAATCCGCTGGTCGGCGAGCTGGGCGACGAACGCTTCGTCGGAATGTCGCAGGCCTATGACGTGCGGCTTCAGAAGCTGTTCCGCGAGGCTGCCGCTGCCGAGGGCATCACGCTGCACTCCGGCGTCTATGTCTGGTTCACCGGGCCGTCCTTCGAAACGCCGGCCGAAATCCGCGCGGCCAAGATTCTGGGCGGCGACGCCGTCGGCATGTCGACGGTACCCGAGGTGATCCTCGCCCGTTACATGGGCCTGGAAGTGGCCGCCGTCTCCACCGTGACCAACCCTGCCGCCGGGCTCACCGATCAGGAGCTCAGCCACGAAGAGGTCAAGGAAGCGGCGCCGAAGGGAGCCGACAAGCTCCGCCGCATGCTGCCGCGCGTCATCGCAGCTTATGGAGCTTCCGCATGAGCTTCCTGCCGCAAGAAATCATTCGTCGCAAACGCGACGGCGCCGTGCTCAGCCGGGAAGAAATCGCCTTCATGGTCGAAGGGCTGACGGCCGGTTCGGTCACCGAGGGGCAGGTGGCGGCCTTCGCCATGGCCACCTTCTTCCGTGGCATGACCATCGACGAGCGGGTGGCGCTGACGCTTGCCATGCGCGATTCCGGCACCGTGCTGGACTGGTCGGATCTGCCCGGTCCGGCGCTCGACAAGCACTCGACCGGCGGTATCGGCGACACCGTGTCGCTAATGCTCGCACCGGCCATCGCCGCCTGTGGCGGTTATGTGCCGATGATCTCCGGTCGTGGCCTTGGCCACACCGGCGGCACCCTCGACAAGCTCGACGCGGTACCCGGCTACAAGACGCAGCCGGATAACGAGCTGTTCCGCAAGGTGGTGCGCGAGGTCGGCTGCGCCGTCATCGGCCAGACCGCCGATCTCGCGCCGGCCGACAAGCGGGTGTACTCCATCCGCGACGTCACCGGCACGGTTGAGAGCATCGACCTCATCACGGCATCCATCCTCTCCAAAAAGCTCGCGGCCGGTCTTCATGGGCTGGTGCTCGACGTCAAGACCGGCTCCGGCGCCTTCATGGCGACGCTCGAGGACTCGCGTGCTCTGGCCGAGAGCCTTGTCCACGTGGCAAACGGCGCCGGCCTTCCGACCGTCGGCCTGATCACCGACATGAACGAGCCGCTCGGAACCGCCGCCGGCAACGCGCTGGAAGTGCAGCTCGCCGTCGATTTTCTCACCGGCAAGCGCATCGATCCGCGCATGTGGGAGGTGACGGTCGCACTGTCGGCCGAAATGCTGGTGATCGGTGGCCTCAGACCCGACCTTGCCGAAGCGCGGGTGGCGATCGAGGAGGCCTTCACCTCGGGACGTGCGGCGGAGATTTTCGGCAGCATGGTCAGTGCTCTGGGCGGACCGATCGATTTCGTCACCAAGGCCGACAGCTATCTCGTCAAGGCGCCGGTGGTGAAGCCGGTGTACCCACCGCAGGCGGGGACCGTCTCCGCCATCGATGCGAGGGCGATCGGCGTGGCCGTTGTCGGGCTCGGCGGCGGTCGAACGCGTCCGCAGGATGCCATCGACCCTTCCGTCGGCTTTTCCGCCCTGGCCGGCCTTGGCCAGGATGTCGGGAATGACCACCCGCTCGGCTTCGTCCACGCGGCGAGCGACGCGGCCGCCGATGCGGCGTCGGCTGCCCTTGTCGCCGCCTATCGGTTTGGTGACCGGCCGGAGCGCGGCTCGCCGGTGATCGAACGGGTCGACGGCTAGGCCTTCCCACGGGGGCAGTCGCGAACGGCGCTGCCCCAGGGACCGACGGACAAGGATGAGGCGTCATTCGGGCGCCGGAGAGGAACCATGAAACGGGCCATCATCATCGTGCTCGACAGCTTCGGCATCGGCGGCGCGCCGGATGCCGCCCGCTTTGGCGACGAGGGTTCCGACACGCTCGGCCATATCGCCGCCGAATGCGCGGCAGGTCGGGGTGACCAGGCCGGCTTGCGGTCGGGCCCGCTGTCGCTGCCCAATCTTGAACGGCTCGGCCTGGGGCTTGCCGCCGAGCTTGCGACCGGCCAGAAGCCGGCCGGCTTCGTTCGAACCGTGGCCGATGGGCGCTATGCCGCGCCGGCCGAAGTGTCGAGCGGCAAAGACACGCCATCAGGTCATTGGGAGATCGCCGGCGTTCCCGTGCCCTTCGAGTGGGGCTATTTCCCGCCGGATCCGCCAAGCTTCCCGGCCGACCTCATCGACGCCTTTGTGCGCGAAACCGGCGTGCCGGGCATTCTCGGCAATTGCCACTCGTCCGGTACCGCGGTCATCGATCGCTTCGGCGAGGAACATATCCGCACCGGCAAGCCGATCGTCTACACCTCGGCCGACTCTGTGCTGCAAATCGCCGCCCATGAAACGCATTTCGGCCTTGCCAAGCTGCTGGCCGATTGCGAGATCGCCCGCAAGCTGGTCGATCGTTATCGGGTCGGGCGCGTCATCGCCCGTCCCTTCGTCGGCGAGACCAGGGAGACCTTCAAGCGCACCGCCAACCGGCGCGACTATGCCGTGCCGCCGCCGGAGCCGACGCTGCTCACCCGTGTCGAAGCGGCGGGCGGCAAGGTCTACGGCATCGGCAAGATCGGCGACATCTTCGCCCATCAGAACATCACCATTACCCGCAAGGGCAAGTCCAACGACGGCAACCTCGATCTCGGCATCGCCGCGCTGGGCGAAGCTGGCGCCGGCGATCTCGTCTTCGTCAATCTCGTCGACTTCGACACCGAGTACGGACACCGTCGCGACGTCGCCGGTTATGCCGCCTGCCTTGAGGCTTTCGACCGGCGCCTGCCGGAAGTGGAGGCGGCGATGGGCGAGGGCGACATGCTACTGATCACGGCCGACCACGGTTGCGATCCGACCTGGCACGGCAGCGACCACACGCGCGAGCGCGTGCCGGCGCTGTTCGCCGGACGGGGGGTGCCGCCCGGTTCGGCCGGCCGGCCGGATACTTTCGCCGACATGGCCGAAACCGTTGCTGCGTGGCTTGGGCTTGCGCCCGGCCTGCATGGCCGTTCACTGCTCTGAAAGACGATCCATGACCGAATCGACTGCCGTGCCTTCGGTGCCGAAGGCCGAACTTCACGTTCATCTCGAGGCCGGCGCCGCGCCCGAGCTGGTTCGTCGCAATGCCGCTCGCTATGGAGTGGACGTGTCGCGCCTGTTCGACGACGAGGGGCGTTATCTCTGGACCGACTTCTCGGCCTTCCTCGTTGCCTATGACCTCGCTGCCTCGGTGTTCCGTACGCCGGAAGACTTTGCCGAGATTGCCGAGGTTTACCAGCGGCAGGCTGCGGCGGCCGGGTCGATCTATACCGAGTTCTTCGTTTCGCCGGACTTCGGCGAGCGCTCCGGCCTCAGCTATCGGTCCTATCTCGATGGCATCGTCGAGGGCTTGCGCCGGGCCGAAGCGGCGACGGGCATCGTCGGCCGGGTGATTCCGCTTGTCGAGCGTCACTACGGTCCCGAACGGGGCGTCGAGGCGGCGCGCATGGCAGTGAACAACCTCGTGCCGGAGGTCGTTGGCTTCGGTATGGCCGGCGAGGAGCGCCTTCACGCTCCGCACGAGTTCGCCGCCGCCTTCGAGATCGCGTCCGAGGCTGGCTTGCCGCTCACCTGTCATGCTGGAGAGTGGTGCTCATGGGAGGGTGTCGCGGCAACGCTCGACGCCATTCCCGTGAAGCGAATCGGCCACGGCGTCCGCGCCATCGAGAACGCCGATCTCGTCCGCCGCATCGTCGAAGAGGGCATTCACCTCGAGGTCTGCCCGGTGTCCAACATTGCGCTTGGCGTCTATGCGAACTACGGCGACCACCCACTGCCGGCCCTTCGGGCGGCGGGGGTGCGTCATTCGCTCAACACCGACGATCCGCCTTTCTTCTGGACGTCGGTTGGCCATGAGTATGGGGTTGCCCGCGACACGTTCGGGCTGACCGAGGCGGAGCTTGCCGCGGTTACGCGTATGGCGGTCGAAGACGCCTTCTGCGACGCGGCAACCAAAGCGCGACTTCTCGCTCGGCTGTAAGCCGGAATCTGGTGGAGATCGGGGAAAATGCCGGTTTCGGAGGCGGCTCCGAGTCTCTATGGTCGCCAAAACCCAAAGTCCGCGAGGAACCCATGAGCGTCAAGGTCATCGATCATCCGCTGGTGCAGCACAAGCTCACCATCATGCGTAAGCATGAAACGTCGACAGCGAGCTTTCGGCGGTTGTTGCGCGAGATCTCGACGCTGCTCTGCTACGAGGTGACGCGCGATCTCGCGTTGACCGAGGTGGAAATCGAGACGCCGCTCCAGACGATGATGGCGCCGACCCTTGAGGGCAAGAAGCTGGTGTTCGCCTCCGTGCTGCGCGCCGGCAACGGCCTGCTCGAGGGCATGCTCGACCTGGTGCCGGCGGCTCGCGTGTCGCATATCGGCATCTATCGCGACCACGAGACGTTGCAGCCGGTCGAGTATTACTTCAAGGCCCCGGCCGATCTGTCCGACCGCCTCACCATCGTTGTCGACCCGATGCTGGCCACCGGCAACTCGTCCATTGCCGCCGTAGACAAGCTGAAGGAGCGTGGCGCCCGCGACATCCGTTTCGTCTGCCTTCTCGCAGCTCCCGAGGGAGTGAAGAACTTCACGGACGCGCATCCGGACGTGCCGGTGTTCACGGCGGCGATCGACAGCCACCTCAACGAGAAGGGCTACATCGTGCCCGGTCTCGGTGATGCCGGCGACCGCATGTACGGTACGAAGTAAGCAAGACAACAACGTGATGCAGAGAAAAGCCCCGGCGATCGACCGGGGCTTTTCGTTTGTGCAGTCTCCGCTTACAGCGAACTGATCTTGATGATGGCCGGCGCCATGATGACGGCGAACAGGACCGGCAGGAAAAAGAGGATCATCGGCACGGTCAGCTTGGGTGGAAGCGCCGCTGCCTTTTTCTCCGCTTCGTTCATCCGCATATCTCGGTTTTCCTGGCTGAGCACGCGCAAGGTCTGACCGAGCGGGGTACCGTAGCGTTCGGACTGGATCAGTGCGAGGCAGACGGCCTTGACGCCGTCGAGGCCGGTGCGGTTCGCCAGATTCTCATAGGCCTGACGGCGGTCGGGCAGGAAGGACAATTCGGCGGTGGTTAGGCTGAGTTCCTCGGCCAGCGCCAGCGACTGACTGCCGATCTCCTCTGAGACGCGGCGGAAGGCGTGCTCGATCGACATGCCGCTTTCGACGCAAATCAGTAGCAGATCGAGAGAGTCCGGGAAGGCCCGCTTGATCGATTGCTGGCGCTTCTGCAGGGCGTTGGAGACGATGATGACCGGCAGATAGAAGCCGGCGTAGGCGATGACCAGACAAATGCCGAGCTTGAAGGGCAACGGGCGATCGATCTTCAGGACGATGAAGACGTAGAAAATCGCCAGCGCCAGAAAGCCGAAAGGCAGCACGAAGCGGGCGAAGAGGAAGGTGGTGGTGGCCGCCTCGCTACGGAAGCCCGCCTGCTTCAGCCTTTCCTCGCCCTTGTCGTCGAGCAGGGCCTTTCTGAGCGACAGCCGCTCGACGAGGCTGCGCATGTAGGCCTTGGACTCCTTGCCACGCAATGAGCTGCGCCCTTCCTCGGCAAGACGGGCGCGCTCGCGCTGGCGGATCCTTTCGCGCTCGTCGGCCACCGCACGCATGCGCGCCGGCAGCCGGTCGCTGGACAGAAGCGGCATGGCCAGGCTGAGAATGGTGGCGAAAATGGCGAGCGATATCAGGATGGCCATCAAGGCCACCGGATCGCGCAGAGTGTCGACGATCGCGCCCATGACGGCCTCTCAGAAGTCGAAGGCGATCATGCGCTTCATGACGAAGACACCGATCAGCATCCAGAGAAGGGAAATGCCGAGGACGATCTGCCCGATCGGCGTGACAAACAGAACCAGGATGTAGTCCGGGCTCGTCAGATAGACGAGGACGGTGACGATGACCGGCAGAGAGCCGATGATGCCGGCCGAAGATTTTGCCTCCATGCTCATGGCCTGGATCTTGGCGCGCATCTTTTTGCGCTCGCGCAGCACCTTGGCGAGATTGCCCAGGGCCTCGGAGAGGTTGCCGCCGGCCTTCGACTGAATGGACAGAACTATGCCGAAGAAGTTGGTCTCCGGCAGCGGAACGCGCTCGTACATGCGGGTAACCGCTTCGTCGATCGGCATGCCGAGCTGCATTGCCTCGACCACGGTGCGAAACTCGCTCTTGACCGGTTCCTTGGCCTCGCTGGCGATCATCCTGAGGCAGTCGTTGAGTGGCAGGCCGGCCTTGACGCCACGAACGATCACCTCGACGGCGTTGGCGAGCTCGTCGATGAAGGCGGCATGACGGCGCTTGCGGATGAAGTTGACGAGAAAGCGCGGCAGGCCAACGGCACCAACGAAACCGGCGCCAAGTACCAGGAAGATCGGTAGGCCGACGAGCAGGCAAACCACAAAAAGAACAAGGCCGGTCAGGACGCTGTAGATGTAGAAGCGAAGGATGGTCAGGCTGAGCCCGGCCTGAGCCAACCGGAGCTGCATCGGCGGATTGGTGGACTTGGACGCCTTGTGCTTCTGCTTGGCCTCGAGATCCTTCAGCGTTTCCTGGACATTGCGACGGCGGGCGCTCGGGGTGGCAGATGTCTTGGCCCGATCGATATCGACAGGTGGTGCCGCCACCTGCGTCCTGCGGCGTTCGGCCGATGCCTGCCGCTCGATGCGGCCGTAGAAAAAGCCGTAGAGCAGGGCGGCGATCGAGAAGCCGACGAGGCCCATCATCGCGAGGATGCGGATGTCGATCTCCATGCTCTCTCTCCCTGTTGCCGCCTGTTGATCAGCTGTAGGCGCCGGATGGCGGCGGCGCCTCGGACGCGTCGAGCGCGGCGGCGAGCCGACGCTCCTCGCCGTAGTAGCGTGCGCGATCCCAGAACTTCGGGCGGCCAATGCCGGTGGATCGATGCTGGCCGATCAACCGGCCATCGCTTTCCTCGCCGATGATGTCGTAGACGAACAGGTCTTGAGTGATCACGACGTCGCCCTCGAGGCCGACCACTTCGGTGATGTGGGTGATGCGACGCGAGCCGTCCCTGAGGCGCGCAGCCTGGACGATGACGTCGATCGACGAGACGATCATTTCGCGCACCGTCTTGGACGGCAGCGTGTAGCCCCCCATGGAAATCATCGATTCGATACGGGAGATGGCCTCGCGCGGCGTGTTGGCGTGCAGCGTGCCCATCGAGCCGTCGTGGCCGGTGTTCATCGCCTGCAACAGATCGAAGGCCTCGGGGCCACGCACTTCGCCGACGATGATCCGCTCTGGGCGCATGCGCAGGCAGTTCTTCACGAGATCGCGCATGGTGACCTGCCCCTCGCCCTCAAGGTTGGGCGGGCGCGTTTCGAGACGAACGACGTGCGGCTGCTGCAGTTGCAGTTCGGCGGCGTCCTCGCAGGTGATCACGCGTTCGGTCGGTTCGATGTAGGCAGTTAGGCAGTTGAGCAACGTCGTCTTGCCCGAGCCGGTACCGCCGGAAATCAGCACGTTACACCGGCAATGGCCGATGATCTCAAGAATGGTGGCGCCTTCTGGCGTGATCGAGCCGAACTTGACCAGCTGCGGAAGGGTCAGCTTGTCCTTCTTGAACTTTCGGATGGTCAGGGTCGGACCGTCGATGGCGAGCGGTGGTGCAATGACGTTGACGCGGCTGCCGTCGGGAAGGCGGGCATCGCAGATCGGCGATGCTTCGTCGACGCGGCGGCCGATCTGGCTGACGATGCGCTGGCAGATGTTCATCAGCTGCACATTGTCGCGGAACCGCACCCCGGTCTTGACCATCTTGCCAGCGACTTCGATGAAGGTGGCGTTGGCCCCGTTGACCATGATGTCGGCGATGTCGTCGCGGGCCAGCAGTGGCTCGAGCGGACCGTAACCGAGCACGTCGTTGCAGATGTCGTCGAGCAGTTCTTCCTGCTCGGAGATCGACATCACCACCGCCTTCAACGAGATGATGTCGCCGACGATGTCGCGGATTTCTTCGCGCGCCGTCTCGACGTCGAGCTTGGCGAGCTGGCTCAGGTCGATGGTCTCGATCAGCGCCGAGAAGATCGAAGACTTGGTGTCGTAGTAGTTGTCGGACTTGCGCCGTTCCTGCATCTCAGGCGCCGGGGGAGGCGCGGACCGGGCAGCGGGGGCAGGCGCCGGCTTGGCCGCCGGCGCGGCGACGGGCGCCGTGTCGATGACCCGCGTCGTCGGGGCCGTCGCCGGTTTCTCCTGTGCCGAACCGAAAGAACCACGCTTGCCAAAGGACATTGAACCTCTCCGCGTCCTGACCGTCAGTGCGCCTTGAGGCGCGGCAGACGGGCCAGCAGGGGACTGAGTGCAGACTTGCGGCCGCTGCGCACGGTGGAGCGGCCGGTCAGCCGCGCCGCGAGCGTTTCGAAGATCTGTGCGATCGGCGACCGTGCGCTGATCTCGGCGATCATCTGGCCGTTGTTGGTCGCCGTGCCGAACAGCGCGGCGTCGAATGGGATGATGGCGGCCGGATCGAGCTGCAGCGCCTTCTGGAAATCGGCGGGCTTGATCTCGGGGCGCTTCGGCAGTCCCACCTGGTTTATGACGAGACGGGGCGCTTCGTCGTTGGGCCGGGCGATCTTCAGCTGATCGATCAAGTTCTTGGCGTTCCTGAGGGAGGCGAGGTCCGGCATGGCCGTGATCACGACTTCGTCGGCGGCCCCGAGCAGTCGGCGGACCCAGGCTGTCCAGACGTGCGGCAGGTCGAGGATGACGGCCGGAGCGCTGACGCGAGCGGCATCGACGATGGGCTCGAAGGCCATCTCGTCGTGGTCAAAGGAACGATCGAGTGTCGCCGGCGCAGCGAGCAGACTGAGATTGTCGGCACATTTGGCCAGCAGCCGGTCGAGGAAGACGTCATCGACCCGGTCGCCGGCGGTAAGCGCATCGGCCAGGGTCTGTGCCGGTTCCTGGTTGAAGTCGAGGCTGGCGGTGCCGAAGGGCAGATCGAGATCGGCCAGGACGACGCCCCCGTCGAAGCTCCGCGACAGGGCGAAGGCGACGTTGTGGGCGACGGTGGAGGAGCCCGAACCGCCGCGCGCGCCGATGAAGGCGATGGTCCGCCCCACCGGCTTCACATCCGGGGCCAGGTAGATCTCGCCGATCTCTCGGATGACGTCATAAAGGTCGAAAGGGGCGACCATGTACTCGGATACGCCGCGACGCATCAGATCGCGATAGAGGGCGACATCGTTATGGTGGCCGATCAGCACGACCTTGGTACCGGCATCGCAGACGGTGGCCAGTTGGTCCACTTGTTCGAGCACACGCTCCCGGCGCTCGCGCGTCTCCACGAACAACAGGTTGGGTGTCGGCGCCGCGGCATAGAAGTCGAGAGCGGCTGCGACGCCGCCCTGATGCACCTTGACATGCGCCTTGGCCATGCGGCGATCGGCGGCTGCCTGCTCCAGGACGTCGGCGATTTCCGGCGTCTCGCAGAACGCCTGAATGGCGATGCGCGGCACCGGCTTCAGTCCGTCGGACTCGGCGAGGCGGCCGGAAGGGGGAGGAGCGAGCGGGTCGTCGGTGGTCATGGCCGTCGGATTCCTAGAAGGTCGAAGTCGGATAGGTAGCCGACGGGCTCGATCCCTTGGCTGCCTTCTGCAACATTTCCCAGCGCTGCCAGCCGCGCACCGGGGTCTCGGCTCGTGGCATCAGGAGGTCGTTCGGATTCTCCACCATGGCCGCGAGATTGGCCTGGGTGGCGCAGCCGAATTCGGCGCCGTCGTCGCCCTTTTTCTGATTGTCGGGCATGATGTCGGTCGTCCAGCGGCCGCAGGGCGGGCTGACGGCCCTGATGCGGGTGAAGCCGAGCCGGATCGGCGCGGGAACGCGGGGATCGGCGACGGCATAGGTCTGCGACCTCATGTAGGTCGGTGCGACGCCCGACTGCTTCAGCGTCGTGCGGATCTGGCGGGCGAGATAATCGGCGGCGGTTTGGTTGATCGAACCTGCCGGCGTCATCACGACGACCGGTCCGGTCGCGTTTCGGGCGGCGTCGGCGCCGAAGTCGGCCACGACCGCCCGAAGCTCGGGTGACAGGCCGCCGGTACCGGTGCCGACCGGAATGTCCAGCGTCTGCGGCGCCTCTGTGACGGCGATCGGATAGGCGGTGCGATAGCCATCGACCGGCAAGCCGTCCGTCAGGGCCTGGCCCTTCTGGTTGCAGGCGGCCAGGGCGAGCATCAGGACGATCGTAGCCGGCCTCGCGGACCGGCGTAGTAGCCTTTCGTGACGGATAAGGGACTTCATCGCCTGCATGGCACTCCTCCGATGCGCCGGCTCATTCATAGGAGAAGCCGTAGCGGCCCTTGTAGGAACCGGAAGCGGCGCCGTTGACGCGGTAGATACGGTTGATCTGGTTCAGAAAATAGCTCTGGGCATCGGCCTGGAAATTGAGGTTCTGGTCAGGCCGGGTGATCGCGGACGGGGCAGTCGGTTTCACGAGATAGGGCGTCACGAAAACCACCAGTTCCGTCTGCTGGCGCTGATAGGCATCGCTCTTGAACAGCGCGCCGAGAATCGGCAGATCGGACAGGCCCGGCGTGCCGTTGACGGTCTTGGAGATGTTGTCTCGCAACAGGCCGCCGATGGCGATGGCGCCACCCGATGGGACTTCGACCGTGGTTTCGGCGCCGCGCTTCTTGAGGGCGGGCACCGTGGAGCTGAGCGAGGTGTCGATGTCGCTCACCTCGGTATTGATGTTGAGGCTGATGCGCCCGGAACTCAGCACCACCGGCGTGAACTTCAGGATGACGCCATATTCCTTGAAGTTGACCGTGTTGCCGTTGTCGCTGACGATCGTGTACGGGATCTCGCCGCCCACCACCACCTTGGCCGGCTGGCCAGAGATGGCGGTGACGTTCGGCTCGGCCAACGTCCGCACAACGCCCTGCGTTTTCAGCGCGTTGATCATCATGGAAAAATGGTCCGTTCCGATGTTCACCGCCGAACTGGCGGTACCATTGGTAATGCCGAACAACTTGGTGGAGTCGGACGACAGTCCCGCCAGGTTGTAGGCGAGGTTGTTGGGGGAGCTCGCGGCGGCAACGGCGCCGACGGTGCCGGCCATGTCGATCCCGAGTTTGCGGACGGTGTTCTTCTCCACCTCGGCGATGACCACGCGAAGATTGACCTGGTCGGAACCGGACACGTTGATCGAGTTGACGATCTTGTCGGTCGAGCCGACGAACTTGGCGGCGATGTTGGCCGCCGTCGCCGCCGCTTCCGGAGAGGTGACGGTGCCCGACAGCACCAGCGAGTCGCCGAGCGACTGAGCCTTGATGTTCGAACCGGGAATCACCTCGGCGAGTGTGCTTTCGAGGCCGACAGTGTCGCGACCGATGACCAGCTCGAAATGGGCGATCTGGCGGTTGCCGTCGCCAAACAGGAAGACGTTGGCTTCGCCAACACTCATGCCGATCAGATAGATCTTCCGGTTGTTGCGGACGACCGCGTCGGCGACGGCCGGGTTGGAAACCAGGACGTCACGGATATCCTCGGGCAGGTCGATCACCATCGACTTGTTGAGGCCGAGATTGACGACCCGCCCCTCGATTTCGGTCACCGAGCGGATGGCGGCGGGATCGGCGGCGCGGGCCGGCGTATCCACGAGACCGGCGACAAGAAGGCCCGCGAGAGGAAGAATCAGCGCTAGGCAGCGGTTCATGACCGGGTTTCCTGGAGTTGCGATCGGTCGAGGCTTCTGGATCATGGCGCTTGCTGAGCCGTGACGCGTGAGACGACGCCGAATTTCACGACGGCGATGCCCGTCGGCTTGCGTTGGCGCGAGGCGGGCTGGTTGGCATCGACGAGTGGACGCAGCGCCAGCGAGATCGAGCCGATCTGCTGAGCCTGGGTGACGAGCTCGGTCTGGTCGGGCGTGAGTTCAAGCGTTGCCGTGTTCTGCGCGACCATCGACGGCTGCTTGTCGTCGCCGGTCTGTTGCACCGACTGGTCGATCGCCAGCACCCTAACGTCGGTGAGGATAGTCTCGGCCACGGCCTCGTTTGCGTCCTTCTGGCGCACCAGCAGGATGTCGACGCGATCTTCCGGCAGGATGAAGCCACCGGCTGTCGACGCCGCGTTGACGCGAACCGCCACCGCGCGCATGCCTTCGGGCAGCACGGCGGACAGGAAGCCGCGATCCGACCGCACCAGCTTGGCCTTGCGGATGGGTTCTCCGGCGAGAATGGGGGTGCGCGCCAGCATGCCCTTCAGGTCGCTGACGGCGTCAGGTTCGCTCGCTCGCTGGATGTAGCCGTCGTTCAATCCATCCTTGGGCCAGGGCTTCCAGACGAGACTGTCTGCTTCGACCCCCTTGCCGATTCCGATATCCTTGGCGGCAACGAGAACGTCCTCGAGATCGATCGGAGGGGCGACGGGCTGGGCCGCGACTTGCTGTGGCGCGACGGTGTCGCGGCTGCCGATCCGGGTCGCGATGAGGCCGGCGCCAGCGGCGGCGGCACCAGCGACGAGCAGAATGATCAATTGGATCGGGCGCATGATGTTGCCTCGTGACGCAGGACGACGAACGTTCCATTCGACGTCCGAGTACACGGGGTAACGCTGAATTTATGGTTAATAAGGTGTTTGAAATCGTCTCAGTTTGTTTCGGCCGTTCAGGAATCGTCAGGAACTGGCTTTCTCGGCCTCACATGGAGGCGAAGACGGTGAACCAAAGGGTATCTGGGAAAACCATCAGCGCCGCAGCGGTGATCGCCACGCCGTAGGGAATGCCGGCCCCCTTCTCGTGCAGGCGCTGGGCCGGAGTCCAGCCAAGCATGAAACCGGGAAGCGGTAGGGATCGAAAGCTCAATATGGCGAGCGACAGCGCACCGCCGAACAAAGCGGTCAGGATCAGGAAAGGTAGAGCCTGTTCAATGCCTAGCCAGAGTGCGATGGCCGAGGCGAGCTTGGCGTCGCCTCCACCGAGATAACCGAAGGCAAACAGAGCGAAGGTCCCGACGAGGAGACCGATGCCGGTAACAACATGGAGGCCGATCGTCGGAAGTGGCAGACCGATCAGAAGCGCCAACGCAACAAAGACGATGGCGAGCGCGGCGGGAAAGCGATTGGGGATCTGCATGGTCAAGAGATCGTAGCAGGCGGCGACCGTGACCACGATGGGAAAGACGGCACTGAGGAGGGCGGCGACGATGTTCAAGGCGGTTGGTCTCCAGGGTGCCCTTCCCGGAAGGGCGGCGGCGAGCGAGACTAGCCAAACAGGGTAAATGGCACCTGAACGGTAGCAACCTTCCGGGAATCGAAAGGGGAGGCCGTTCTGGCCTCCCCTTTGGGATCCCGGTACCCAAGGTGCGCCGTGAAAGCGTCGCCTCGGGCAGCCTAGCCGACGACCGTCCGGGTCGTCGTACCTCGAGCGATTTAGGGAGTGGTGGTGGTCGTGTTTGCCTCGTTGATCTTGGTAGAGATCTTGTTGAACGAGGTGCTGATGTTGGTGCCGAGCGTGGTGGCGGCGGTGATGATGGCAACGGCGATCAGCGAGGCGATCAGGCCGTATTCAATGGCGGTAGCGCCGGACTCGTCCTTGAGAAAACGCGAAACGAGAGCCTTCATTTGAGGTACTCCTAAGCTCACATATCTGACAGCACAGGTTCGATGGTCTTATTTTGCCTGACCCGTCTGAACCGCGGTCAATCTAGACCGTGAGCTGTTTCCAGCGAGTTAAGGTGATCGTAGAAACTCGCCCCTATTGGCAGAAGTCGTCTGATGGTTAAAGTTAACTGAACTGCTGGGCAAGAAACTCTTCCTTTACCTTGTGCTGGAGGCCCACAAATACAGAGAAGGCCCAGAAAAGGTTGCTTTTCGCCACGCCGTGGGGGCTCGCGAAAAGCTCATTCTGAAACAACCCGTTGTACCCCGCCGATCTGTTTCGGCCGCTCAATGTGGGGAAGTGCGATAACGTTGGCGCTTTGTTTACCAACTTTCGGGATGATCGCGGTGAACAGATGGTTACCGGAGCGTCCCATGTCCTCAAGGCTCGTGCGTTCGGCTCTTCTCGCGGCCGCAGCGGTTGCAACGGTCAGTGCGCCCGTCGCCAGTCGCGCCGCCGACATGGTGAAGGTCGAACTCGACCAGGCCCGTATCTATCGCCTTGCCGCCCCGGCGAGCACGATCGTGATCGGCAATCCGGCGATCGCCGACGCGACGTTGCAGGATGCGCAGACGCTGATCGTCACGGGGCGCGCCTACGGCCAGACCAATCTCATCGTCCTTGACGAAGAGGGCGAGACCATCACCGACGTCCAGCTCGCCGTGCTCGCCGCGTCGGAAAACCTGGTCACCGTGTACAAAGGGGCCAAGCGGCAATCCCTGACTTGCCTGCCGGACTGCCAGCCCGCCGTCGTTCCAGGTGACGATTCGAAGCATTTCGGCGGCATTCTGGGGCAGGTCGCCCAGCACAATGGCTCGGGCAGCGGCGCTCCGGCCACCACGGCGACGGGCGCCAGCGGGAGTTCCTCGGACGCTTCCGTTCCCGCCGCTCCGAACAGCCAATAGTTCACGATCGGTTAAACTGCTTGGTAAGGTGTTCGGGGGCACACTCCGCTCCTGCGAGCCTATTCGCAGCGGGAGAAGCCTCATTGCGTAGGATCTGGCCCCTCCATCGTACTCGCTTCTCCGGTGCGGCCGGCGATGACGCGTCTCCGCGCGCGCGGCTCTTGTCCGATCGGCGCGGCGCGGTGGCCGTTGAGTTCGCCATCGTCTCGATTCCGTTCTTCCTGCTGCTGTTCGCCATTCTCGAAATGGCGCTGATGTTCTTCGTTGGGCAGATTCTCGACACCGCCACGGTGTCGGCCTCCCGCCTGATCCGAACGGGCGAGGCAAAGGCACAGTCGCTTTCCCAGGACATGTTCAAGACCAAGGTCTGCGACGGCATGGTCAATCTGGTCGACTGCCAGACGCGCCTTTACGTCGATGTGCAGTCCTATTCGAGCTTCGCGTCCTACGCGCCGACGAGCCCGCTCGATGAGGACGGCAACATCACCACGACGAAGTATACCAACGGCAACAAGAACGAGATCATCGTTGTCCGTAGCTTTTACGCCTGGCCGGTCCTGTTCAACATGCTTGCGCGCACCAGTACGAGGCTGGCGAACGGCGACCAGTTGCTTGGCGCCGTTGTCGCCTTTCAGACGGAGCCCTTCCCATGGTAGCGCGGCTCGGGATGCGGCTTGTTCGACGCTTCGCGGTCGAACGACGGGGTGTATCGGCGGTGGAGTTCGCTCTGATCCTGCCCCTGATGCTGATCATCTACGCCGGTTGTGGCGAGGTGACGACGGCGCTGATCGTCGATCGCAAGGTCAGCCGCGCCGCCAGCACCATATCCGATCTCGTCGCGCAGCAGACTTCCGTCAGCTCGGCGATGATGAACAGTATTTTTGATGCGACAACGGCCATTCTCGAGCCATACGACGCCTCTGAGGCAAAGGTCGTGCTGGTCGTCGTCGACATTACCGCGTCGGGGCAGAAGGTTGCCTGGTCGCAGGCGCGACACGACACCGCGGCGACGGTCAATGTGGCGCCGCCCGCCGACCTCACGGTTCCCAGTACCATTGCCACGGTTGGCGACGAGGTCGTGGTCGGACGGGTCACCTATGCCTTCACCTCGCCCTTCGCCAGCGTCATGAAGAGCATCACCGGCAATGCCGTCTACAATCTCAGGCATGTGTTCTACTTGAAGCCGCGCCAGGGAAACACGATCACCTTCACTGGTTAGCCCCGAGCATTTTGTCCGGGCAGCCTGTCCGGCATTGGCCGACGTTTGGCGGTTAACGAGCCGGCAACACGGGACTGGTAAGATCGAGACAGTGCGGTCTGGCGCTTTCCTCGAGAGAACTCATCCTGTGGCATCTGCGGCCTTCCACATATCCACGATCTTCAGGCCGTCGATACTTGCGTTCGGCGCGGTGTTTGCCGCCCTTCTCTCGATCACCAGCGTTGTGCGCGAGCACGATGATGAGCGCTACCTCGAACGACGCTATGCCGATGTCGGCAAGATCCTGTCGGCGGCGATCGATCCTCGCTTCCAAAGCAAGGCCGACGAGATCACCCGGGTCGCCGAGCGGTTGGTGGTGATCGGCGCTATCCGAGGCGGTGGGTTGTACGATGGCTCCGGGCACGAGCAGCAGGCGTTTGGCGAGCATATCGAGGCGAGTTTCAATGCGGTCATGCGCACCGGGCGCACCGTTTTCCGCCCGGCCGGCAGCGCCAAGGCCGACTTCTATTATCCGCCTGAGGCTTCGCAGACGCCCTTTCACATCTTTCTGAGGGTCGACGTCGGGGAGATCACCAGCCTCGAAACCGTTCGAGACGAACGGGCGGTCACGATTGCGGCCGGAGGTGGCATGGCGGCGGCCGGCATTACCGAGCTGGTCATGATGATGATGGTGTGGTGGCCGCTGCGTCGGGTCCGGGCTGGCGTTGAAGCCATGCTGCATGACCCCGCCTCTGCCGACCGCGGCCAGCCGCTTCGGTCGTGGGGGGGGGAGGTCGGCAAGCTGATCTTTGCCTTCGAGTGTCTGCGTTCGATGCTCGCGGATGTTTGGCGGACGCGCGTCATGGTGGCCGACACCATCATCGAGTCTTCCCCCTTCGCCGTGTTGCAGGTCAATGCCGATGGTCACCCCTTCTTCGGCAACCCGTCCTGCACCCGCCTGTTCGGCCGCGACGTTCTGCGGACCAACGAGGTGTCCCCGCTGATGTTCCGCGACGTGACGAGCGGGGCGCGTCTCAGCCTGAAGGCCTATGTCGAAACCTACAAGAGCGGTATCCGGGCGGTGGAGTTCCCCACGCCGAACGGCCCCAAGCAGGCTCTGATGGCTTCGCTGGTGCTCGGCTCGGAAACGCGCGCCCCGGTCAACGTCCTCGTTGGCGTCGACATCAGCGCGATCTACGGCGCACGCGTCGCCGCGGAAGCCGCGCTCAAGTCCGGCGAGGAAGAGGTTATCCGGTCCACCGTGCGGGTCTTCGAATACAAGCAGATGCTGGAAGCCTGCCTAGCGTTGATGGGTGGAGGCAAAAAGGGGCGCGAGCACGTGCAGGCCGCAGACTTCGTGCGCGAATGGCTCGACGCTGCCAAGGAAGCCGGGGCCGTGCAGCACTTCGAGGTGGAAGGCGAAGATCCGGAGCTGGCGGGTGGCAAGGATAATCTGCGGTCCGTGGTGCGGTTTGCCGCCTTTGCCGCCTATTCGGAGCTTGGTACCCTGCCGGTCGACATGAAGGTCGATCTGAGGGGCATCGATTTCGAGACTGCGGGCCTACAGGTGCAAGTGCGCGCTTCCGCCGGTGCAAAGGGGGGCTGTGTCGCCGACAGCAATCTGGCATTCGCCGCCCTCAAGGCCGCCGTCGCTCGCGTCGACGGTCAGCTCTCGGAGGTGGAGAAGGATGAGAGCGGCACCCTGATCCTGAGGGTCATTCTGCGCGGCGCGGCCGAGCGCATGCAGACGGCGATGAAGTCGAAGCCCGCCGAGTAGACATCCACCGCTTTCCCGCTCAATCGGCATGAGCTCTGTCGCCCGGTGCCCTGAGTTCTGGCGGGGGCATGCTGGCGAGCCTTTTATTGGCTGAGGACAAGCCGTCCGTTCTCGATGGAGAAGGACTTGAGGCGGCTGAGGAAGCTCATGCCCAGCAAGTTGGTGGCGAGCTGCTCGTCGGACAGGACGAAGGCCTCGACATCGGTCACCCTGATGTCGCCGACCTCGACCTCGCGCAGGCGGACGCGCGCGGCCTCGGCCACGCCGCCGGCGGTCGAGACCTTTGCCGTGTAGTCGCCGGGCAGGACGATCAGTCCGGCGGTCCGGGCGTCGGAGGCGCGCAGCGCCACCAGCGTTGCGCCGGTGTCGGCCAGCATGGAGAGCGGCCGGCCGTTGACGCGGCCGGTGAAGACAAAGTGGCCACGGCCGTCGGCTGCGATTTCGACCCTGCCAAAGGGGAGGGCCGGCTTCGGCTTGACTGCCGGCGCGGGTGTGTCTTTGGCTTCCGGCAGAGCTGCGAATCGCTGAAGCTCTGGGGCGAAGAAGCCGATCACCACCGTTGCAGCCAGTACCAACCACAAGAGACGGAGCATTGTGTCCTCCGGGCAGCCCGCATCGGCTGCTCGGACAGCCTAGAAGGCGACTGTTCCCAAAGCCTTAAACCGTGGAGAAGTCACGTCGCAGCGGCTAGGCTCGCCTTGGCCAAGGCCGCCCAGACGGCGGCGCCCGGGGCAATGGCGTCGTCCGCGAAATCGTAGGCGGGATGGTGAAGACCGGCCGAGGGACCATTGCCCATGAAGAAATAGGCGCCGGGTACGCGCTCCAGATAGTAGGAGAAATCCTCGGCGGCCATCAACGGCGCTGCGGTCCGGTTGATCGCCTTGCTGCCGAACAGGCCCTCGACGACATCGCCAACCCGTGCTGCGGGGGCGACGTGGTTCACGGTGACTGGATAGCCGCGCTCGTAGGCGACGCGCGCTTCGGCCCCGAACGTCGAAGCCACGGCCATTGCGATACGGCCGACCGACGTTTCAAGGTCGGCGCGAACCTTCTCGTCAAGTGCTCGAACCGTACCTGACAGGCGAGCGGCCTGCGGAATGACGTTGTCGGTGTTGCCGGCATGAAAGGTGGTCACCGAGACGACGCCCGATGCAAGCGGATCGGTGTTGCGTGCGACGATCGACTGAAGGGCGGTGACCATCTGGGCGCCCACCAGAATGGGGTCGATGGTCTCGTGTGGGCGGGCGGCGTGTCCGCCCCGGCCGAGAATGTCGATGTAGAAGCGGTCGGTAGAGGCCATGATGGCGCCGGGACATACGGCAAAGCGCCCCACCGGCAGCCCCGGCAGATTGTGGATCCCGTAGATCTCGTCCACCGGGAACCTTTGGAACAGGCCGTCTTCGATCATCGCCCGGGCTCCGGCGCCGCCCTCTTCGGCCGGCTGGAACACGAAAACGACGGTGCCGGCAAAATCGCGGTCGGCGGCGAGATGGCGGGCGGCGGCGAGCAGCGTCGCCGTGTGGCCATCGTGGCCGCAGGCGTGCATGGCTCCGGGTGTTTCGGACGCCCAGGGTGCGCCGGTGATCTCGTCGATGGGCAAGGCGTCCATGTCTGCGCGCAGGGCCACGGCGCGTGTGCCCGGCCGTCCCCGGAGCACGCCGACGACACCGCTGCCACCGACGCCTCTCGCCACTTCGTCGAACCCGAAAGCGTCAAGTTTTGCAGCGACGAAGGCGGAGGTTTCGTCAAGGGCGTAGAGCAGTTCGGGACGGCGATGCAGATCGCGGCGCCAGAGCACGGCTTCCCCGGCGACGGCGGCGATCTCTTCAAGGGCGGACAAGGCTGACCTCTCTACGGACAATTGCGGAGAAGATTCAGCCTAGCATGCCGGCGGCGACGAAGGCGAGGGACAATCGCCGCGGCTCGACAATCGTGGACTTCGCCGAAATTTAACCACCCATTCGTGTTCTTGGTGGCAGATCCACTCGCCGATCGGTTTGCCGATCGAGCCATCATGGAGATTCCCGTGTCCGGACGCGCCTTCGCCCTTCTGCCGCTTTGCGCGGCCCTGTTTCTCGCTGCCTGCCAGAGTGCGCCGCCACCGTCGGCCAAGCCGGTCTTCTACCAGGATCTCGCCTCGCCGACAGCGCGCGTGGACGAGAACAAGGCGCTGTCCATGCTCAATCAGTATCGCGCGCAATCGGGCATCGCCCCCCTGATGCTTGATCCACGCCTCAACCGCATCGCCGAGGATTATGCGCGCAAGATGGCGGCGGCCGACAAGATGGGGCACGACGTCGACGGTCATTCCCTGCTGGGGACCCGCCTCAAGGGCTACGGCTATCCCTTCTCCAACGCCGGAGAGAATGTCGCGGCTGGCTATCACACGCTGGCGGAAGCGTTCTCGGGGTGGCGGCAGTCGCCGCCGCACGATCGTGGCATGAAGGATCCGGAGATGACCCTGATGGGCATCGCCACGGCCTACAACCCCAACTCCAAGTACAAGGTCTTCTGGTGCCTGATCCTTGCCCACCCGCCGGTCGTTACCGCCGGGGGCACTTTGGCGGGCGCCACGAGCGGCTTTGCGCCGTCGGCCGGCTTGACGATCAGGTGATGAGAAAAGGCGTTGCCGAGGGGAGCTCAGGCCTCGGCGGCGCCGCTTCCCTTGCCCGAGAAGGCAGTGGCGAGTGCCGCGTAGAGTTCGCGCGGCGTGAAGGGCTTGCGAAGCGTCACGGCGGCACGAAGTTCGGTCGGTATGCGCGTCGAGGCGCTGATCATGACGACCGGCGGCAGTTCGCCCGAGAAGCGTGCCTCAAGCGCGTCTAGGACGTCGGCGGCTGTCTCCGAGCGCAACGTCCAGTCGACGATCACGACATCCGGCCGGCAGGTGGCGACGACGGCTTGCGCCTCGGCGCTGCCGCCCGCTTCGTACACATCGACCTCGAAGGATTCGAGGATGCTCGCGATCAGCATGCGTGCTATCGGACTGTCGTCGACGACGAGAGCCACCGGGCGGATTTCGTCCGCCGTCGGATCGTCGCTTTCGCCGACGATCGACTGGGTCACGACACGCCGTCCCATGAGGTGCCCGACGATACGACGGCCGCCCAGGACCGCCTGGGCGCCGCCGGGAGGGGCGGACGGAGAGGCTGGAGGCTGACGCATGGGCATGATCGGATTCCTGGCAAGTGACATGACAACTGTAAGCGCCGGACCTTTCCGCCTTGTTAAGCACGGCGCTTAGCCTACAAAGCTCTTTTGGAGTCGATCTTTTTCCTGTCGCCCGTTGACGGCTGGATGCCGACCGCTATATTCCGCCTCCGTTGCCCCAGTGGCGAAATGGTAGACGCGGCAGACTCAAAATCTGTTGTTCGCGAGAACGTGCTGGTTCGAGTCCGGCCTGGGGCACCATTTTCCATCATTTGCGCGTTTCCGGATCGTGCCGGGAGCCCGTGGCGATTGTTGGGCGGCAACGTGCCGCCACCATGACCTCTCGCCGTGTTTCTCTTTCGGACCCGACCTGATACATCGGACGCACAACTCACGATCGTTCCGCAGGCCAATGTCCGACTTCGCGCTCAGCCAAACGCCCCTCATCCAGTTTCTTCGCGGTGCTCTCGATCGGCATTCGAGCGGCGTCATCTATCGTGACCTAGCGGCGGCGCTCCGGCAGGCGATCATCGAAGGCGTGCTCGGGACCGGTGACGTTCTTCCCGGCGAGCGGGACTTCGCGGAGGCGATCGACGTCTCCCGCACGTCGGTGCGAAAGGCCATCGAGGCGCTGGTCGGCGACGGCGTGCTGATTCGCCGCCACGGCGCGCGCACTGCCGTAGCGGAGCGGGTCGAAAAACCGTTGTCTGCGCTCACTTCCTTTTCCGAGGACATGCGCTCGCGCGGCATCGAACCGGGGATGATGTGGATCAGCCGGGAAGTCGGCCCCGCCTCGCCGGCCGAGATCATGGCGCTGCACCTGTCGGTGGGCGCGCGCGTATGCCGCTTGAAGCGCCTGCGTACCGGCGATGGCATGCCGATGGCCATCGAACATGCCGTGGTGCCGGCCGACGTGCTGGACGACCCGGAAGTGGTCACCGGCTCGCTTTACGACGTGCTGGCCGAGCGGAACCGCCGACCCGTCAGGGCCTTGCAGCGGCTGCGGGCCGCCGTGGCCGGTATCGAGGACGGGCGCCTGCTTCACCTGGAGATCGGCGCGCCGTTGCTGGTTGCCGAACGTCGCTGCTTCACCGCCGACGGCACGCCCGTGGAGTTCACGCGCACCTATTATTGCGGCGAGCGCTATGACTTTCTAGTTGAGCTTCGAGCTCAAGATTGAATGTGATCACTATGATACCAGTTGAGCAAATTATAGGCCTTTAGTCCAAACTGGTTGCTGACTGGTTCTTTCGCTGCTACCACTAAGCCAGTGAACAGCAGCGAGGAAACCGTGTCCGACTGCCTCCAGCGCTTTGCCTCATCGCTCGTCGTTTCCTGTCAGCCGGTGCCGGAAGGGCCGCTCGATCATCCCGATCAGGTGGTCGGTTTCGCGCTGGCGGCTCTGGCCTCTGGTGGTCGCGGACTTCGCATCGAGGGGATCGCCAACCTAAGGGCGGTGCGGGCGGCAACCGATGCGCCGATCATCGGCCTCATCAAGCGCGACCTCGATAGCTCGCCGGTGCGCATCACGCCTTTCCTTGAAGATGTCATCGCGCTGGCGGATGCCGGTGCCGATATCATCGCCTTCGATGCGACCGATCGCGTCCGACCGGTGCCCGTCGCCGATCTTTGCGAGGCGGTCCACTCCCGTGGCAAGCTTGCGATGGCCGACATCTCGACCATCGAAGAGGCGAGGGCGGCGGTGGCGCTCGGCGTCGATGTGGTTGGTACCACCATGTCCGGCTATACCGGCGGCCCGGAGCCGTCGGAACCCGATTTTCCGTTGCTCGCCGCCGCCGTGCGTCTCGGGCGTCCTGTGATCGCCGAGGGGCGTATCCGCGTGCCGGAGCAGGCAGCGGAGGCGATCCGGCTCGGCGCCCACGGCGTCGTCGTCGGTTCGGCCATCACCCGTCCCGAGCACATCACGCGCTGGTTTGCCGATGCCATCGGCATGGCCCGCGCGGCTGCCGCCCAACCGGCGTTGGCTTTCGATCTCGGTGGCACCAAGACGCTGGTGGCGTTGGTCGACGGTGATCGCATCATCGAGGCGCGTGAGAGGAGCACCGACAGACGGGTCGATCCGGATGACTGGTGCAACGCCATCGCCGAGCTGGCGGCCCCCTGGCAGGGGCGATATGGCGCGGTGGGCGGCGCGGTGACCGGTGTCGTGCATGGTGGCCGCTGGTCGGCGCTCAATCCCGGTACGCTGCCGGTGTCGGCGAACTATCCGCTGGCGGATGCTCTGGCGAGTCGTCTCGACAAGCCGGTGGTGCTCCACAATGACGCGCAGGCCGCCGCCTGGGGCGAGTATCGCTTCGGTGCCGGCGCCGGCCGCGATCTTCTGTTCGTGACCGTCTCCACGGGGATCGGTGGCGGCGCCGTCATCGGGGGTCGCTTGCTCGTCGGTCGCGGTGGTGTTGCCGGCTCGGTCGGCTTCACTCACGAGACAACCGGGGTTCCGCTTGAAACGCTGGCGAGCGGCAGCTTTCTGGCCGATGCGGCCGCAGCGCTTGGTCACGCTGTCGACGCGCCGGCCATTTTTGCCGCTGCGGCGCGTGGCGAGGCCTGGGCGTCCGCCGTGGTCGACCGCTCGGTCGATGTGGTCGCGCGTCTTCTCGAGAACCTGCAACTGCTGTTCGATCCGGCCGTCATGGTCGTTGGCGGCGGCGTTGGCCTGGCCGACGGCTACCGCGCGCGCCTCGAAGCGCGGCTGGCGCATTTGCCGCCACATCTGAAGCCCGAGATCCGCGCCGCGGCTCTCGGAAAATCCGCTGGCGTGATCGGTGCCGCCGATCTCGCCCGTCGCACATTATAGAATCCAAGGGGACACAAAATGACGCGACTGAAAACCCTGCTGACCAGTGCCGCCCTGTTCGCGGTGTTGGGTGTGACCGGAGCCATGGCCGAGGTGACCGTTCTCGGCTGGCCGGGAGGACCTGAGGAGGCCGGCCTTCGCAAGGCGGCGGACGCCTATAACGCCACCGCTGCCGACGCCGACAAGGTGAAGCTGATCTTCTTCAATCGGGATGGCTTCTTCGACAAGCTGGCCGCCGATCTCGCCGCCGGCTCGACCGACTTCGACGTCAACCTTCTCGCCACATACGCGCTCGGTCGCTATGCGCCGTTCATGGATCCGATCACGCTGCCGGACGCAGACAAGGCGACCTTCCCCGAGAAGGTGCTGGCGACCATGCAGTATGACGGCAAGCAGTACGGCATACCGACCGACCTGTCGCTGCACTTCATGTACTACCGCACCGACCTCGTCGAGAAGCTGCTGTCCGACGCCGACTGGAAGGCGAAGTATGGCGAGATCTCCGAGAAATATCTCGGCAAGAAGCTCGAGCCCAAGGACCCGGATGCGTGGACCTGGGAAGACTGGATGGCGACGGCGCTGTTCTTCACCAAGTCGATCAACTCGGATAGCCCCACCCGCTACGGCACGGTTCTCCAGATGAAGAACCTGCTCTTCAACATGATGGTCTGGCATTCGGTCGCGCGCGCGGAAGGCGGCGACTGGATGAACGACAAGGGCGAGATCGTCGTCGACAGCCCGGCCTATCGCACGGCGCTCGAGATCTACAAGAAGCTTTACGACGCGGGCACCTCGCCCAAGGACTCCACCACTTACGAGTTCGCCGAATCCAATGCCGCCTTCGGCGCTGGCCAGGTGGCTACGATGGTTCAGTGGAATGCCGCTTTCGGCGATCTCGACAGCAAGGAAAAGACGCCTGCCGTCGCCGGCAAGATCGGCACCGTTGCACCGCCAGCCGGTCCGGCCGGGCGCTTCACCCATATTCATGGCCTCGGTCTCGGCATCAACAAGGCGTCCAAGAACAAGGAAGGCGCCGTCAGGTTCCTGAACTGGCTTGGCACGCCCGACGCCATGGAGATCTATGCCAAGGCAGGCGGCTCGCCGGCGCTCAGCGACGAGGTGGTGGCCAAGGTCAGTGCCGAACGACCCGACCTCGTCAAGCTCGGCCAGTTCGCCGGCGCCTACGGCTTCGTCATGCATGGCGGCACGGCGGCCAAGGCGTTGCAGGTCTACGAGTTGCAGGCCAAGGAGTTCACCGCCTACTGGGCTGGCGACAAGTCGCTCGACGAAGCGCTCGCTGCGACCAAGTCGGGCATGGCCGAACTCCTGAAACCCTGATCATATCCGGACGGTGGCGGCCTGACCGCCCCTGTCCCAACTCCGGCGGACCGCGGTAGACTCCATAATTGAGCCAGCAGCGCCGCGCCGTCACTCCGCGCGCCGGTCTCCCCCCCGGCCGGTGCGCGGTACCTTTTCGCTGTCGCCGATCTTTCGAGGACGAGACCCGTATGCCGCGGACTTCCCGTTTCGAGGGGCGCCTTCTGATCGCCCCGC
Source organism: uncultured Pleomorphomonas sp. (assembly GCA_963665435.2). Classification (GTDB taxonomy): domain Bacteria; phylum Pseudomonadota; class Alphaproteobacteria; order Rhizobiales; family Pleomorphomonadaceae; genus Pleomorphomonas. Next base: position 198,677 of record CAXXNH010000032.1, read on the forward strand.
TCACGGCCTTTCTCATAGCCCTTCTCGGGTTCCCGCTCGTTCTCGACATCATCTATTCGATCTCGCGCGTCGGCTTCGAGAACATTCGCGCGCCGGAACCGATCGGCTTTTCCAATTATGCCAAGGCCATCGCCGATCCGGAGTTCTGGGCCGCCGCCTGGTTCTCCCTGCGCTTCGGGCTGATCGTTTCCGTCATCCAGGTGGTGGCTGGCCTCGGACTCGCGGTGTTTCTGGCGCCGCTGTTCGCAAAACGGCCCTGGCTGATCGCCTTGCTGATGCTGCCGATGATGGTGGCGCCGGCGCTGGTCGGCCTGATGTATCGGCTGATCCTGCACGAGTTCGTCGGTGCGGTGCCCTACTACCTTCTCGAATGGTACGGCGACTTCCCGGCCTTCCTGGGTCGAGACTGGGCCTTCACGACGCTGGTGGTCGTGGAGACGCTGCAATGGACGCCCTTCGCGCTCTTGATCCTGCACTCGTCCTACGCGGCGATCTCGCCGGATGTTCGCGAGGCGGCGGCGCTGGATGGGGCTCGCGGGCGGCGACTGTTCTTTAACATCGACCTTCCCTTGATGATGCCGGCCATCGGGATCACCTTCTTCATCCGCTTCATCGACAGCTTTCGCGTGTTCGACAACCTCTACACCCTGGTCGGGCCGGGCGCTGGCGGTTCGACGACGTCGATGAGCATCTACATCTATCAGGCCTTCTTCAAGGTCGGTGACATCGGCCTCGCCGTCGCGGCCTCGATGCTGCTGCTCGTGGCATCCTTCGCGGTGCTTTGGGTGATCAACGGCCTCACCGCCAGAAAGGCGCCGCTATGAGGAAGCCCCTCGTCAACGCCCTGCGATGGCTGGTGTTCATCGCCGCCGTGGTGATCCTGAACTTCCCGGTGATCGCGACGCTGGTCACCTCGCTGAAGAGCGAGGCTGAGATCATGACCAATGCCTCGCTGATCATCGAGGCGCCGACGCTCGACAACTACGTGGCCGTCTTCGCCATGGCCGACCGTTTCGACATCCTGCATTTCCTGACCAACAGCCTTGTGGCGTCGCTGATCGGCTCGGTTCTCGCCATCGCGCTGGCCTTTCCCGCCGCCTACGCCATGGCGCGCTTCGGCGTGGGCAGGAGCTGGCTGCTGCCGCTCGCCGTCAATCTCCGCGCCGTGCCGCTGATCATCTTCGCCATCCCCATCTACCTGATGTACCAGCAGGTGGGGTTGCTCGACACTCGTTTCGGCCTGGCGCTGATCCTCTGCTTGGTCAATGTGCCGCTCGTTCTCGTGCTGTTCGCCTCGTCGATCGCCGATCTGCCGCTGGAGATCGAGGAGGCCGGTCGCGTCGACGGTGCGGGCACGTTGCGGCTACTCGTCTATGTCGTGGCGCCGATGTCGCTTAACGTTGTCGCGGCGTCGTCGGTGCTGGCCTTCATCTATTCGTGGAACGAGTTCCTGTTCGGCCTGATGCTGACCACCAACAACGCGACGCCGGTGTCGGTCGGCGCCTCGTTCTTCTTCGCCGCCTCCGGCGGTGGCGTACGTTGGGGCGTGGCGGCGGCCGTCATGATCCTGGCGACGCTGCCACCCCTCATCCTTGGCCTTCTGATGTATCGCCAGATCGGCCGGTCGATGACCGCCGGCGCCGTCAAGGGCTGACCCTATCCCCTCTTCGCCTCGAGATTTCCGGGAAACGACCATGGCCGAGATCGAGTTCAAGTCCGTTGCCAAGTCCTTCGGCAAGGTTGGCGTGATCGCCGGCCTAGACCTCAAGGTCGACGATGGCGAGTTCATCGTCTTCGTCGGGCCGTCCGGCTGCGGCAAGTCTACCGCGCTCCGGATGATTGCCGGTCTCGAGGAAACCACTTCGGGCGATATTCGGATCGGCGGTCGCTCGGTAACCGGGCTTGCGCCGTCGGACCGCAACGTCGCCATGGTGTTCCAGAGCTACGCGCTTTATCCGCACATGACGGTCGCCGGCAACATCGGCTTTCCGTTGAAGATGGCGGGGCGGCCCGCCGCCGAGATCGCCAAGCGGGTGAAGGAAGCCGCCGATATTCTCGACCTTGGTCCCTATCTTGGCCGCCGGCCGGCCCAGCTCTCGGGCGGACAGCGCCAGCGCGTCGCCCTGGGGCGGGCGATCGTTCGTCACCCCGAGGTGTTTCTGTTCGACGAGCCGCTGTCGAACCTCGACGCCGACCTTCGGGTATCGATGCGCGGCGAGATCATGCAGCTGCGCGAGCGCATCCGCGCGACCATGATCTACGTGACGCATGACCAGACCGAAGCGATGACCATGGGGGACCGGATTGCCGTCTTCGCGCCACTCAAGGATGGCCACACCCACAACCTGATGCAGGTCGGTACGCCGGGGGAGCTTTACGAACGCCCGGCCAATCTGTTCGTCGCCCGCTTCCTTGGGTCACCGAAGATGAACATGATCGAGGTCGCCGAAGGGCAGGCTCCCGCCTTTGGGACTCTTGATCTCGGGGGGCGCCCGTCCGATCACGTCGAAGCATTGCTTCTCGGCGTCCGCCCGGAGGATATCCGCATTGCCGATGCCGGTGAGCCGGGGCTCGCCGGCCGCATCCGGCTGGTCGAGGCGCTCGGCGCCGAATACTACGTGCATGTCGAAACGGCGGCCGGGGAGCTTATCGCGCGCGTCATGGACAAGCGGCTTCGTCCCACGTCGGGCGACGTCGTCGCCTTGCAACCGGCGCCCGGCGCGTTCCACCTGTTCGACAAGACCACCGGCTGCCGCATCGCCCCGTGAGCGGTCAGACGGTTACTCCGCTCCGGCAACCGGGGCAGGGCGCCCGCGAACCATGCGCATCAGGGTATCCTGGCGCCAGAGGTAGGTATGGGCGAGAGCCATCGCGATATGGCCGAGCGTCAGAGCGAGCAACGCCCAGCCGAGAAGGCCATGAACGGCATTGGCCGGGGCCATCAGCTCGGGAATCCGCTCGCCACCACCGGCAAACACCTCGATGCCGAAAGCCGAAAAGCCGCGGCCGCTGCCATAGGCCCTGAGAACGGCCACCGTCGGCACGGCCAGCATCAAGAGATAAAGGGCGAGGTGTCCCAGGCGAGCGGCAACGCCAAGAAACCCGGCGGCATGGCGTGGTCGGTTGCCAAGGTTGACGAGCGCCCAGACGCCGCGCAGGACGACGGCGATCAGCAGCAGGAAGCCGACCGACATGTGCCAGGACCAGAAAAAGCGGGCCGCCGGCATTTCGCGGTCGATGGCGTGAAGTATGACTGAAAGAAACTGCCAGGCGAACAGCGCTGCCATCAGCCAGTGCAGGGCGCGGCTGATCGCGCCGTAGCCTTCAGGGTGGTCGAAGAGCGTCGATTGATCCTTCGTCAAGGCGGGTCTCCCGTCATTCGGTGGAGTGGACTGATCGATTAGGTGATTATGCGTAGATGACCGGCCTTTGCCAGCCCGAATGCGTGGGAAAGTCGATCAGGACGCGGCGTCGGGGCTCAAAACCCCGTGAGAGGACCTGCCGGCGCGGGCAAAGGATCGGGCGAGGCCCCAAGGTTGCCTCGCTACGCGCCATCCACTAAGTTCCGGGCGTTCCGGAATTTGGCGCCTTGACGAAGGTTGGCCGGCCGGTGGCGGGAGGACGGATGAAGCGCGTTTCCGATCTAAATCACCCTTTCTATCGTCCCCTTTGGCGTCGTGTGCTGCTGGTGGCGGTAACCGGAGCCTGGGCTTGCTACGAGAACTTCGTGGTCAAGGATCCGATGTGGATGGTGTTGACCGCCGGTGTCTTCGTTTACGCCGCCTGGGTTTTCCTGATCAAATGGGTGGACCCGGAGGACAAGCCGGCGGAAACCGTCGCGAGCGATGGTGAGCCGAGCGTGGGGGCGGAAAGCGACGAGACCGTCGAACGCAAGTGACTTGCGATCTATGCTAAGGGTTCCCACGTAGAAGGCGGCATTGCCGCCGAGACCGCTTACGGGAGCCCGCCATGACCGTCGAGACCTTCCCCATCACACGCACCGACGAGGAGTGGCAGCGCCTGCTCACCCCCGAGCAGTATCGCGTCATGCGCGGTCACGGCACCGAGGCGCCTGGAAGTTGCGCGTTGCTTCACGAGAAGCGGCGGGGCGTGTTCCATTGCGCCGGCTGTGACACGCCTCTGTTCGCCTCGAACGACAAGTTCGAAAGCGGCACCGGCTGGCCGAGCTTCAACGATCCGGAGCCGGGCGCTGTCGAGACGTCCGTCGATCGCAGTCATTTCATGGTGCGGACCGAGGTGCATTGCGCCCATTGCGGGTCGCACCTCGGCCATGTCTTCGACGATGGGCCGCCGCCGTCCGGTCTGCGCTACTGCATCAACGGCGTGGCGCTGGTCTTCCATCCGACCGAGTGACGGCGGCGGGCAATCTCGGCGTCAGACGTCGGTTTTGGCCTTGGCGATGGCTGCCATGATCAGTTCGGCAGCCTCGTCGACGCCACCCCAACCGATCACCTTCACCCACTTGCCGGGCTCCAGATCCTTGTAGTGCTCGAAGAAGTGCTCGATCTGGTGAACCGTGATCTCGGGCAGGTCGTCGACCGTCTTGATCTTGGAATAGCGGGTCGTCAGCTTGTTGGAGGGAACGGCGATGATCTTCTCATCGTGGCCGCTCTCGTCCTGCATCTTGAGGACGCCGATCGGGCGGCAGTTCATGATGGCGCCGGGCACGATGGCGCGGGTGTTGACCACCATGACGTCGATCGGATCGCCATCGTCGGACAGGGTGTGCGGCACGAAGCCGTAGTTGCCCGGGTAATGCATCGCCGTGTAGAGGAAGCGGTCGACGTACATGGCGCCGGCTGCCTTGTCCATCTCGTACTTGATCGGCTCACCTCCGAGCGGCACCTCGATGATGACGTTGATGTCCTCGGGCGGGTTGTTGCCGATGGGAACGGCGTCGATGCGCATGATTAATCCTTGAAAAAAACAAAGTCGCGAGCACGTGTTTATCCGTAACGGTGGGGCGAAAGCAAGGCGAAGAGAACGCGGAAGGGGCGGCAAACTGCCCGATTTTCAGCCTCGCCCGACCGGCGGCCAGGCATAGACGGCGACCGGCACGAGGCGACCGGCGATCTTCTCGCTGGAACCGACCACTTCCTGACCGCCCAGCCGTTCATAGAAGCCGACGCCAACGGCGTTGGCCGCGAGGACGCGAACGACCAGACCGTCGAGATGCATGTCGGCAAGGGCCGCTCTCGCTTCCTCGAACAACCTTCTTCCCAAGCCGATGCCGTGCATGTCGGGATGAAGATAAAGCTCGTAGATCTCGCCCCGGAAGGGAAGGGCGCGCATGCGGCTCGGGCCCAGCGTCGCATAGCCGACAACCCGACCCTCGACCTTGACCACCAGCATGGCGACGTTGCGCAAGATGGCCTTGGCCCACCAGTGAGGGCCGCGCCGCTCGATCATCCGTTCGAGCTCGACGCCGTCGAGAAGCCCTCGATAGGCGTAGCGCCAAGCGACGTCGTGGACGGCCGCGATGTCCGCGGCATCCTCCACGGCGGCGCGCTGGACGTCGATCGAAAGGGTGCTCATGGAGGCAGCTTAACCCGGTCCCATTGGGAGCGGAAGACCAAAAACGGCAGCGCCCGGAGGTCGCCGTTCACCGCACCTGGCGATGTTCGTCATGTGACTGACCGAGGTGTTTCGTCCCAGCATGTGATGGTGAAGCTTTGTCGCTCTCACATTCTGGTCGCTATGGGCCAAGTTTTTCGCCGGCCGGTTCTGGCGCGGATGGAGCTGCCGTTGGCAGCGGTGTAGCACCATCCATAACTTCCTCATTCAGAAGCCTGGAATCATGTCATCCAGAAGCGGCCTAGCGGACTTTTCGTTTGCCGCCCGGAACACCGAACGCCGCTATCCGAGGCGCCGCAACATGTGCAGAAGGCCGCGAGAAGCTGGCAGCAAGCTCATCGATCGCGACGCTGTGCTGGGTCAACAAAGAACAAGACGCACTTCCCATCGTGTCGCCCGACGAGGCTTATGGGGTGCGTCGTCTTTCCGCCATCTGTAGATATTTCTACAAAAATACCATCATCTTCAAAGGTATCTAGCTCTCTCTTTAGTTGAGCTATCGTTTTCCCTCGCAACTCCCAGCAGATATTCTCCATATCGATGCCTTTTGATGGCCTTTCATGCTTGCATTGCCGCCGGGAAACCCGCCGTTGCCATTCTTTCCTTGTGCCAGTTGAAGGCGGGCAATTTCTTCGCGCTAGAACCAGTTTCCGATACGGTCGAGAATGTTCTTGTCCTGCTCGGTTGGCGTCGCTGCGACGGCCGGGCAAGGCGGCGTGCCGGCCGGAACCACGGCGCCGGGCATCGCACAGATCGGCTGAGCGGCCGGCTGTGGAACGATAGCGGTCGGTTGGTCGACGTTCGCGGGGCGCGGGGGTACGGGCACGATGGGCGCCGTCGGCGCGTTCGGCTTGGAAGGCGCGACGACGGGAGGCGTTGGCGCCGCCAGCGCACCTGGATTAGTGGCGGCAACCGGTGTGACCGGCGCGGCGGGAGCCGTCTCGCTCTTGTCGCCGCCGGTCATGAACGAGAACAGGCGGGAGATGGCGCCGGCGCGCTCCTGCTCGACGGGGTCGGCCATTGCGACGGCGTGAATGCGAGGTCCGCGCGGATCGGCGATCGGAACCGGCGCACCGGTCGGCGGCACGATCACCGGTCCCACGGTGATGCCGGCTTCCGGGTTGGGTTCGGCGCCAAACAGGCGGGCGATCGCGCTCGGATTGCGCTCGGCCTCGATGCGAGCCGCCTCGGCGTCGGCCCGCGCCTTTTCAGCATCGGCCTTTCGCTTCTCGGCGGCGAGCGCCACCTGGATGCGCTTGTCCTCCTCGGCTTTGCGGTCTTCCTCGAGTTTGGCGAACAGCACCTCTGCCTCGGCGTAATCGGCCTTGGCTCTCGTCTGGAGCGAAGCGACGAGTTCCCTGGGCTGTCCCAGATCGGCGGGGCAGGCGGCGACCGTGTCGAGCGGCTGGGCGGGATTGGCGTTGAATACGTACTTGCGGCCGCAGACGTCCACCTTCGGTTCCTTGTGGGTCAACTCGAAGGTGTCGTAGCCCTCCTTGAGCATCTTCCAGAAGGGCATGTTGGGGTCGTTCCAGTGCTTGGCCATGTTCTTGCCGTTCAGACGGAAAGGGAAGGCCTGCAGCTGGAACGTCCTCTGGCCGCCGCGAAAAGCCTCGCGGGCCAGGGCGTAGATTTCCTGGATCTGCGCGTCGGTCATGGCGTAGCAGCCGCGAGACGAGCAGGAACCGTGTACCATCAAGGCCGAACCGGTGCGGTTGTTGGCCCGGTCGTAGGCGTTCGGAAAGCCGGTGTTGAAGGCGAGGTACCAGTCCGACTTGGGATTCATCAGACCGGGAGAAATGTTGTAGAAGCCCTCCGGCGCTTGCCGGTCGCCCTCCCTGACCTTCGGTCCGAGATTGCCGGACCAGCGGCAGATATCGTAGCTCTTGAGCAGCTCGTAGCGGCCGCTCGCATTCATTTTCCAGACCTCGAATTTGCTCTCTTCCTTGAAGATGCGCATCAGCACAGGGGAAGACAGCTTCATGTTGAGCTTTTTCATGAGCTCAATCGTCTTCGCCGATACCGGCCGCTGGTCCTTGGGGCCATAGCCATAGCCGATTTCATCGGCCTGACAGGCGGCAAGGAGAGCGACAAGACCAAGAGCGCCGGCAAGCCGAGCAAGGCGACCGGTTATCGAGATGCCAGGAGAGGGCTGGTTCGGGCGGAACGACGTCATGCTCTCCGTTTCACTCATGGATACCGCGGCACCAAACGGGTGCTGGCGGGGAGTGTCCGGCCATCCCCCCGGGCGCCGAACAGCATATCATGAAGCGATCCTCGACGGTCATGGTTACCGAATGGTTACCGTCGCATCAAGGTCAAGACGGTGCGCCGAATGAACAGCGCGTCCGTTTGCCGGGGGTGCCAGCTTTCACGTTTCCAATGGAAACGTGAGAAATTCATGGCAAAGCGCCGGAAAAATCAAGGGCGAGCCCGATTTCAGATTTTGAGGTCGCGGCCGATCGCCAGGAACTTGCGGCGACGGTCGGCTCGAATCTCGTCTCGGCTCTTGCCGTCGAAGGTGGCGAAAGCAGCCTCGATGACACCGCCGACCGCTTCGACCACCCGGTCGGGCTCCCGATGAGCGCCACCGATCGGCTCGTCGATGATGCCGTCGATGATGCCGAAACGGGCGAGATCCTGGGCGGTGATGCGCATGTTCATCGCCGCGTCCTGCGCCTTGGCCGAGTCCTTCCAGAGAATGGAAGCGGCGCCTTCGGGCGAGATCACGGAATAGATGGAGTGCTCAAGCATGAACACGCGGTTGGCCGTGGCAATGGCAATGGCCCCGCCGGAACCGCCTTCGCCGATGACGACCGAGACGATCGGTACGCCGATCCGAAGGCAGGCTTGCGTCGAGCGGGCGATGGCCTCGGCCTGGCCGCGCTCCTCGGCGCCGATGCCGGGATAGGCGCCTGCGGTGTCGACCAGCGAGATCACGGGCAGGTTGAACCGGTCGGCCAGCTCCATGAGCCGGATCGCCTTGCGATAGCCCTCCGGTCGCGCCATGCCGAAGTTGTGGCGGATACGCGTCTGCGTGTCGTGGCCCTTTTCCTGGCCGATCACCGCGACGGGGCGGCCATGGAAGCTGCCGAGGCCGGCCAGGATTGCCGCGTCCTCGCCGAAGCTCCGGTCGCCGGCCAGAGGCGTCCAGTCGGAAATCAGCTGCTCGATATAGTGAACGGCGTGCGGCCGGTCGGGATGACGGGCAACCTGCGCCTTTTGCCAAGGCGTGAGGCGCGCATAGATGTCCGCCAGCGCCTGGGCGGCGCTCGTCTCGAGTTTGGCGATGTCGTCGTCGATGGAAAGGGCAGATCCGCCGTCGGCCAGGGCTTTCAGCTCCTGGACCTTGCCCTCAAGGTCGGCGATGGGTTTCTCAAAGTCGAGATAGCTTCTCATCCGGCTCTCTTCATGGTGCCCCGGCCGCCGTCTTGATCCCCAGGGACAACCAAAGGTGCGGCGACCGCGAACACTTGGCTTCCGATCGTCGCCTTGTCAACGCCAATCGCCGCAAATGCCGGCAATTCTGTGACCATCCCCGTGCCAATACCAAGGACGTTATCGCTCCGACAGTGGATGATGATCGGCAACGAGTGCGGCAAGGCGGTGCTCGAGAACATGGGTGTAGATCTCGGTCGTGCCGATGTCGGCGTGGCCGAGCAGTTCCTGGACGATGCGGAGATCGGCGCCGTTTTGCAGCAGGTGACTGGCAAAGGCGTGGCGCAGAACGTGCGGCGACACCTTCTCCGGCGCGATGCCCAGCCGAGCGGCGGCGTCCTTCAGCTCGCGCGCAAAACTCTGGCGCGTCACATGGCCGGTCTCGGAGCTGGCCGGGAACAGGAAGGGGCTGCCGGCGTGCCGCCCGCTCGCCTTCAGAAGGCTGCGATAGGAAAGGACGGCGGCACGTGCCGTGTCGCCGATCGGCACCAACCGATCCTTGGCGCCCTTGCCGCGTACGGTGATGGCCGAGGTGGTCTCGCGGATGGCGCCGGCCGGAAGCGAGACGAGTTCGGAGACGCGCAGTCCGGATGCGTAAAGCGTTTCCAGCATGGCCCAGAAGCGGGTCCGGCGCAGCGCTTCGGCCTTGTCCTCGACGGGCTCGGCGGCCGTGGCCGCAGTCGCGTCCATCAATCGCCCGACCTCGTCGATGGAGAGCACCTTGGGCAGCGGGCGACGCGTACGCGGACGGTCCACCCGAGCGGTGGGGTCGTCGGCGCGTCGCCCTTCGGTGTAGAGAAACTTGTGCAGCTGACGCACGGCGGACAGGCGGCGGGCCTGGGTGGAGGCCGCGTAACCTTCGGCGGCAAGCCCGGCAACGAAATCCTCGACATCCTCGGTCGCAGCGTCGAGAAGACCGCGTCCTCGACCGGAGAGAAATCCGACATAGAGGTCGAGGTCGGCGCGGTAGGCGGCGAGCGTATTGTCCGAGGCGGCGTTCTCTATGCTTGCCGCCTCAAGATAGGTCTCGACCAGTGTGGCGTTGCTGATGCTCATGGCGCGTCGGGAGGCGGATTGGTCTGGGTGTCACCAACCGAACCGGTGCTGGCTGGATCCGGTGTCGGAGCGGCCGGAGGCTGCGACAGCGGCCGCGCATCCGACAGCACGGAAGGATCGATCGGGACGGTAAAGGTCCGTGGTTCCGGCGCAACCAGATAGGCCAGAGCCAGCACCGCTGTCGTGGCGATGGCGGCCAGCAGGAGGAGGTAGCCGAGAAAGCGTGTGATGGTCGGCATGATTCCGCTCGGGGGTGCGGTCCGGCAAGATCGCTCGGCAGCGCTAACAGCTTGACAGATGCGCCGCCCCAACCCATGAGACTTCTCATGACCGACGTCAAGACCAGCCGCAGCCGCGATCCGGACGCCGCCCATCGGCGCGCCAGCGTCAATGCGCGTATTGTCGAACTGCTCGGTGGTCGTTCGGTGGTGCTGGTGGGCATGATGGGTGCCGGCAAGACGTCCGTGGGCAAGCGCCTGGCCGGTCGCCTTGGCCTTACCTTCATCGACGCAGATACAGCGATCGAGGAGGCCGCCAAGAAGACGGTATCCGAGATCTTCGCCGAGCATGGCGAGGACTATTTTCGCCAGGGTGAGCGGCGGGTGATTGCCCGCCTGCTGCGTGAGCCGCGCAAGATCATCGCCACAGGCGGTGGCGCCTTCATGAACCCGGAGACCCGGGCGGCAATCCGGAGTGCCGGCATATCGATTTGGCTGAGGGCCGACTGGGAGCTGCTTTTTGAGCGGGTCCGGCGCCGGCCGACACGGCCGCTTCTGCAGACGGCCGATCCCGAAGGGACGCTGAGGGCGCTCGTGGACGCGCGCTATCCGGTCTATGCCGAGGCGGATCTTACCGTCCAGTCGGTCGACGTGCCGCACGAAGCGATGGTTGACGCCGTGGTTTCCGCGCTGGAAACCTGGCTCGTCGAAGACGCGAAACGAGAACGGAAGGCGCCGTGACGGCGCCAGGGGCCGGAAACGGCGGGGGATGACATGACGGTTGAAGGGGAAACGGACGGCATCGTCAAGGTGCCCGTGTCGCTCGGAGAGCGGTCCTACGACATCCTGATCGGCGAGGGACTTGTCGCCGACGCCGGGAAGTGGTTCCGCGCCGTGCTGCCGAAGGCGCGCGCCTGCATCATCACCGATTCCAACGTGTCGGGCCGGCATCTCGTCGCTTTCGAGAAGTCGCTGAGACGGGCCGGCGTCACCGCGAGCGCCGTCGTCATTCCGGCCGGCGAGGCCTCCAAGTGCTTCGACGTGTTCGAGCAGGTGGTCGACCAGGTGGTCGGCGGACGCTATGAGCGCGGCGACGCGGTGGTGGCGCTGGGCGGCGGCGTGGTCGGCGATCTCGCCGGCTTCGTGGCAGGCGTCGTCCGGCGAGGCATGCGCTTCGTACAGGTGCCCACAACGCTTCTCTCGCAAGTGGATTCGTCAGTTGGCGGCAAGACCGGCATCAACAGCCGGCATGGCAAGAATCTCGTGGGCGTGTTCCATCAGCCCGATCTCGTCCTGGCGGATACCAGCGTGCTCGACACATTGCCCGAGCGCGAGTTCCGCGCCGGTTATGCCGAGGTGGTGAAATACGGCCTGATCGACAACGCCGCCTTCTTCGCCACCCTTGAGAAGAACTGGCGCGACGTGTTCGTCGGTGGCGCCGCGCGGACCGAGGCGATCGCCGTTTCCTGTCGCTCCAAGGCAGCCATCGTCGCTCGCGACGAACGCGAGACGGGCGACCGCGCCTTGCTCAACCTCGGTCACACCTTCGGTCACGCCATCGAGACGGCGGCTGGCTACAGCGGCGCCGTGGTCCACGGCGAGGCCGTGGCGCTGGGCATGGTGCTCGCCCATGATTTCTCGGTCCGACTCAACCAGATGTCGGCGGACGACGCTGGTCGAATCCACGCCCATCTTGCCGACGTCGGGTTGCCGACCAAGCTGTCCGACATTCCCGGTGGGCCGCCGTCGGTCTCCACCTTCATGGAACTGATCGGGCAGGACAAGAAGGTGCAGAACGGCTCCCTGACCTTTATTCTGAGCCGTGGTATCGGCGAGGCGTTCATTGCCAAGGACGTGCCGGCCGAGGCGGTGCGCGCCTTTCTGGCCGACAAGCTCGGCGAGGGTCAGGGCTGATGGACGGACGGGGCGGGACGCTGGTCGATCTCGTGTTTGCCGGCGTGCCGGTCGCCCTGTTCGTGGTCATCACCGTGATCCTGTCGGCGGCCGGATCGGCTCTGCTCGCTTCCAACCGCACCAAGCTGCATCACATGGAGCGGCTCGGTGACCGCCGCATCAAGCGCCTCGTCGAGCTGACCGCCGAACGGGCGCGGGCGGTGTCGGCCATCCGTCTGGCGCGCCAAGTGTCGACGGTGGCGCTGACCGTCTTCGCGACGCGGGCTGTTCTGGCCTTCGAGGCCGATCCCGTGCGTCTTTCCGTCTGGGCGGTCGGCGGCATTGTCCTTGCCATCCTGCTCGATGCCGTGCCGCGCGTCGTGGTCTCGCTCAGGCCGGAGCGCTCGGCTCTCCTCCTTCTGCCGGCCATCGAAGCGTCGGCGCGTATGCTGGAACCCCTCATCGCCGGCATCGAGAAGGCGGTGATAACCCCCGTGAGGCTCGTCAGAAAGGCGCCGCGCGAGGCAGCCTGGACGGCGCATGAGGAAATCCGCGAGGCGGTCGATCTCCTGCATCGGGAGGGCGAGGTGGTCAAGGACGACCGCGACATGGTCGGCGGCGTGCTCGACCTCAGCGAGCTGCCGCTGTCGGATATCATGGTGCATCGCACGAAGATGCGCACCTTCGACATCGACATGCCGGTCGGCGACCTCATGAAGGCGCTGATTTCCAGCCCGTTCACGCGCCATCCGTTGTGGCGCGACGAGCCGGACAACATCGTCGGCGTGCTGCACTCCAAGGAGCTGATGCGCGCCATCGACAGGGTTGATGGCGATACGGCCAAGGTCTGTGTCGAGACGCTGATGACGCCGCCCTGGTTCGTGCCGGATACGACGCTGGCCGCCGACCAGCTCAGGGCCTTTCTCAAGCGCAAGGTCCATCTGGCGCTGGTGGTCGACGAGTATGGCGACGTGCAGGGGCTCGTCACTCTCGAGGACATTCTCGAGGAGATCGTCGGTGAAATCGCCGACGAGCAGGATGTGGTGGTGCAGGGCGTCCGCCCCTATCCCGACGGCTCGGCCTCGGTGGACGGGGCGGTACCGATCCGTGACCTCAACCGGATGATGGACTGGCGCCTGCCGGATGACGAAGCGACGACCATTGCCGGTCTCGTCATTCACGAGGCGAGGATGATCCCCGATCCCGGCCAGTCGTTCACCTTCCACGGCTTTCGCTTCCGTGTGCTGCGGCGGCAAAGAAACCGCATCACGGCGCTGAAGGTCAGCCCGGTCGAGGACGCGTTCCGCGCCGAGTGAGGTGTCCGGCGCGAGGTCATTCCCCCGGTGCGCGAGCGCTGACGGAAAGAGCGTGTAGCCCCGTGTCGAACTCCGCCTTCAGGGCGTCCATGACGAGGCGCTGGCGGGCGAGGCGGGTCTTGCCCTCAAAGGCGGTGGATACCACTTCTACGGCGAAATGAGTCTCGCCGCCCTCGCGCCAGCCGCCGTGTCCGCGGTGGCGCTCGCTGTCATCGATCACGTTCAGGCGTGACGGCGTCAGTTCGGCGAGCAGCGCCGCCTCGATGCGGCTCTTGCGGTCGGAAGCGGGTGGGGTGATCGAAGCCATCGGGCATCCTCGTCGGTTGGCGCGGGCGAAGCAATCAAGTATCTGGCGACCACCCGAGGCGATTGTCAACGCCTTGCCGGCTCGGCTTCCAGTGACCATAATCGGCGGATCATGGATTCATATTCCAAGCTCTTCGACAAACTCCGGATCAAGCCGGACAAGGAAAGCGTCGCCCGCGACCAGTTCCCCCGTTGCGAGTGGGAAGGCTGCGAGAGCGCGGGCGCCTATCGCGCGCCAAAGGGGCGCGGTCGCGAGGGGCAGTATCACCACTTCTGCCTGGAGCACGTGCAGCTCTACAACAAGTCCTATAACTATTTCTCCGGCATGGGCGATGACGACGTCATCGCCTTCCAGAAGGATGCGCTGACCGGCCACCGTCCGACCTGGACGGTTTCGGTCAATCGCTGGGGACAGACCGACCCCAACGCCGGCCATCGCAGCCGGCCGGCCGAGCCGACCTACAACGATCCCTTCGGTGTCTTCCACGGTTCGCGGGCCGGCGGCACGAGGACGGAGCCCGAGGAGCCGCGCCGACGCGTGTCGCCCATGACGCAGCGCGCTTTTGAAACGTTGCACCTTGAGGTCGGCGTCTCCAAGGAGGAGATCAAGGCGCAGTACAAGGTCATGGTCAAACGCCACCATCCGGACGCCAACGGCGGCGATCGGTCTTCAGAGGAACGGTTGCGAGAGATCATCCAAGCCTATAATTACTTGAAGACCGCCGGTTTCTGTTGACCGGCCCTTTTTCCCGATTTGACGGAGCGACTTTCTCCCTCCGCTTGGTCGCTCCAGGAGGTCTCATGGTTCAGCAGACGTATGACGCGCCGTTGCCCGATGTCCGGGTTTCGGTCCGCGAGGTGTTCGGTATCGACACGGATATCGAAGTGCCCGCCTATTCCAAGGCATCCGAGCACGTTCCCGATCTTGATCCGGATTACCTGTTCGACCGCGCCACCACGCTCGCGATCCTGGCCGGCTTCGCCCACAATCGCCGCGTGATGGTGTCGGGCTATCATGGTACCGGCAAGTCGACGCATATCGAGCAGGTGGCCGCCAGGCTCAACTGGCCGCTGGTGCGCGTCAATCTCGACAGTCACATCAGCCGTATCGATCTCGTCGGCAAGGACACCATCGTCCTGCGCGATGGCAAGCAGATCACCGAGTTTCGCGACGGCATCCTGCCCTGGGCGCTTCAGAACAACGTCGCGCTGGTCTTCGACGAGTACGACGCCGGCCGCCCGGACGTGATGTTCGTCATTCAGCGCGTGCTCGAAGTGGCGGGCAAGCTGACCCTGCTCGACCAGAACCGCGTCATCCGGCCGCATCCGGCTTTCCGCCTGTTCGCAACGGCCAACACCATCGGCCTTGGCGACACGTCGGGCCTCTATCACGGCACGCAGCAGATCAACCAGGGCCAGATGGACCGTTGGTCGATCGTGACCACGCTCAACTATCTGCCGCACGACCACGAGGTTGGCATCATCGCCGCCAAGGCCAAGTCGTTCTCCGGTTCGGAAGGTCGCGATACGCTGTCCAAGATGGTGCGCGTCGCCGACATGACGCGCTCGGCCTTCATCAACGGCGACATTTCGACGGTGATGAGCCCGCGAACGGTGCTGACCTGGGCCGAGAATGCTTCGATCTTCGGTGACGTCGGCTTTGCCTTCCGTCTCACGTTCCTCAACAAGTGCGACGAGACCGAGCGCGTGCAGGTGGCCGAGTTCTACCAGCGCTGTTTCGGCAAGGAACTGCCGGAGAGCGCGGCAAACATGGTGCTCACCTGAGGGAGCGATGGCCAGCAAGCGGAGCTACAGCGGCAGCTGCCAGTGCGGCAACATCAGGTTCTCGGCCGAGTTCGTGCTCGCCGAGCTGGTCGCCTGCAACTGCTCCCGCTGCCGCCGCGTTGGCCATCTCCTCGCCTATCTGCCGGAAAGTGATTTTCGGGTGACGATCGGCGAGGCCGGGGTCTCCGAATACCGCTTCAACACGGGACGGATAGCCCATCGCTTCTGCCCGGTTTGCGGCATCCAGCCTTACGCCGCCGGTACCGCGCCGGACGGTACGCCTTCCATCGCCGTCAATGCGCGCTGCCTCGACGGGGTCGACCTCGACGCCCTGCCGATCAAGCGCTGCGACGGAGCTTCCTATTAGGGAACGGAGCATCGTGTCCTCCTCCAACCAGCCCAAAGGCAAGGAAATCGTCATCGAGCCGCTCAAGAAGGCGGTGACGACGGCGATGCGGGCGATCTCTGGCGATGGCGAGCTGGAAGTGGTGTTCGCTGCCGATCGGCCGTCGCTCAGCGGCCACAAGGCGCGCGTTCCCGACCCGCCGCGCCGGCCGACCGCCTTCGATGTCGCAGTCACCCGTGGCGCTGGCGATGCGCTGGCCTTGCGCCTTGCCTGCCACAATGAGGCGGTGCATCGCACCTTCGTGCCGGAAGGACCGCGCGCCAAGGCAGTGTTCGAGGCGATGGAGCAGGCGCGCTGCGAAGCTCTCGGCGCCCGCGTCATGCCCGGCGTTGCCGGCAACCTCGCCGCCATGCTTGAGGAGCGCTATCTCCGCGCCAATCTCCAGCACATCGAGAACCGGGACGACGCGCCGCTGTCCGAAGCGGTGGCGCTGATGGTGCGCGAGAAGCTGACGGGCGCGCCGCCACCCAAGAGCGCCCAGGCGTTGATGGATGCCTGGCGGGACTTCATCGAGGAACGGGCCGGTTCCGATCTTTCCGACCTCGCCGATGCCATCTCCAGCCAGCAGGCCTTCGCCCGTGCGACGCGCAACCTGCTCGTCAACCTTGAAATGGGTGACGAGCTCGGCGGAGACCCGGAGCAGAACGAAAATCAGGACGGCGAGCAGCAGGAGGCCGAGGACAGTCAGGCCTCGGCCGAACCCGCCGACGATGCCGACGCCGATCAGACGGCGGCGCGTGAGCGCGAAGTGGCCGGCGAGGACCAGGAGACCTCGGAGGGCGACTCCGAATCGGAGATGTCCGACGATCCCCGCGATTTCGACGAAGAGGACGATTCCAGCGATCCGGGCGAGGCCAAGCGACCGGAGCTGCCGTTCACCAACCAGCCGCCGGTCAGCGACTACAAGGTGTTCACCGCCAAGTTCGACGAAGTGACGCGGCCTGAAGACGTCTGCGATGGTGCCGAGCTCGATCGGCTGCGCGGGCTTCTCGACAAGCAGCTCGCCAACCTGGCCGGTGTGGTGGCGCGGCTTGCCAACCGGCTGCAGCGTCGCCTGATGGCGCAGCAGAACCGCGCCTGGGACTTCGACATCGAGGAAGGCGTCCTCGATACGGCGCGTATCACCCGCGTCGTCACCGACCCGATGGCGCCGCTCGCCTTCAAGATGGAGCGCGACACCGATTTCCGCGATACGGTGGTGACACTGCTGATCGACAACTCGGGCTCGATGCGCGGCCGGCCGATCACGGTCGCGGCGGCTTGCGCCGACATTCTCGCCCGCACGCTGGAGCGGTGCGGCGTCAAGGTCGAGATTCTCGGGTTCACCACCAAGGCCTGGAAGGGCGGGCAGGCGCGCGAAGCCTGGCTGGCCGCTGGAAAGCCGGCCGGTCCGGGGCGGCTCAACGATTTGCGCCATATCGTCTACAAGCCGGCAGATGCGCCGTGGCGGCGCGCGCGGCGCAATCTCGGCCTGATGATGCGCGAGGGGCTCCTCAAGGAGAACATCGACGGCGAAGCGCTCGACTGGGCGCATCAGCGCCTGCTCGCGCGGTCGGAGAACCGTCGCATCCTGATGATGATCTCCGACGGCGCGCCGGTCGACGACTCGACGCTGTCGGTCAATCCCGGCAACTATCTCGAGCGCCATCTGCGCTATGTCATCGAGGAGATCGAGGAGCGCTCGCCGGTTGAGCTGATCGCCATCGGTATCGGACATGACGTGACGCGCTTCTACAAGCGAGCCGTGACCATCGTCGACGTCGAGGAGCTGGCAGGCGCCATGACCGACCAGCTGGCGGAGCTGTTCGAGGAGCAGCCGACCCAGAAGGCGATCCGCGCCGGCAACAAGCCAAGGCCCAGGCGCATCTCGACGCTGGGTCTTTCATGAGGAGCGGGCGGGTACTCTTCCCCGCCTTGCTTGGTCTGTTCCTGTTGGCAGTCGACGCGTCCGCCGCCGATATCGCAGCGCGGGTTACCGCGCGGCCGTTTCCGGGCTTCTCGGTGTCCGATCCCTCCCGGGTTCGGTTCGGCCGTCTCGATTATGTCGGCGGGTTTGAAGTTCGCGCCGATCGGCGGGAAGTCGGTGGGCTGTCCGGTCTGGTGATCGGCGACGGCGGTCGAAGCTTTCTGGCGCTCAGTGACGATGGGTTCATGGTTCGGGCGACCATCGAGCGCGACGCTCGTGGTCTGCCGATCGGTCTGTCGTCGGCTTCGATCCGGAGGTTGCGGACTACCAAGGGGATACTGTCCCGCGCCAAGTCGGCCTCCGATACAGAATCGCTCGATGTCTATCCGGGCGATGGTGGCCGGCCGTTCGGTGTCGTTTCCTTCGAGGGACGGCCGGCGGTGATGATGGGGGCTCTGGGTGCCGACGGTTTCGTCGGGCCGATGACGGCCGTCGCCCTGCCGAAAGACACTCGGCTGCTCCAGGCCAACCGTGGTTTCGAATCAGTGGCGGCGTTGCCGGCCGGCAGCGCTCTAGGCGGGCGTTTCGTCGTTCTGGCGGAGGCTGCCGAGCGGGGCGCCAAGACTGCCGATCCGCCGGGTTGGGTCATTGGCGGCAAGGCGCCTTACGCCTTTCGGATCCGTCGGGTCGACGGTTACGACCTGACCGACGCCAAGGTTGGCCCGGATGGTCGCCTTTATGTCCTCGAACGTAGCTTCTCCTTCCTCTCCGGCATTCGCTGCCGCATTCGCGTCTTCTCCCTCTCCGACATTCGGCCGGGCGCTGTCGTCGACGGCGAGACGCTTTTGGAGGCGAGCATGTCGGAGCAGATCGACAACATGGAGGGGCTGGCGATCTGGAAGACCGGCGGCGAGACCAGGATATCCCTGATCTCCGACGACAATCGCGCCTTCTTGCAGCGGACGCTCTACCTAGAGTTCCGCCTCGGTTCACCATGAGCGATCGACGCCTCCCTCCGGCTCTTGCAGCGGCCGTTGCCGAGCGCGTCCGGCCAGAGCGGTTGGGCGCGGCGGCGGCGCGGTTGTCGGCCGGTTATCGTGCCAACCTACCGTCTCGACAGGCCGTTCCGGACGCCGCCGGTGTCGCCGCCTACGCGGCAAGTCGCATGCCGGCCACCTACGCGGCGGTTACGGCTGCTTTCGACCGGCTCGCTGCGGCGCGACCGGCTTTTGCGCCGACGACGGTCCTCGACCTTGGAGCTGGCCCCGGCACCGCGAGCTGGGCGGCCGTGGCTCTGTGGCCGACGATCTCCTCGCTGATCATGGTAGAGGCCAGTGCCGACTTTCGCGCGCTTGCGGGCGATCTGGCCCTAGGCGGGCCTTCGGCCCTCAAGCAAGCCGATATTCGCCGAGGCGACATGGTCCAGCTTGCCGGTCTTCCGGAGGGGAACTTCGACCTTGCCGTCATTGCCTATGCCTTGACGGAGCTCGATCTTCCGGCGGCCGAGCGGCTCGTGGTCGATCTGGTCGGTCGGGTTGGGAAGATCGTGATCGTCGAACCAGGTACGCCGCGCGATCACGACCGGCTGATGGCGGTGCGGCAGGCGGCGCTGGCCGCCGGCGCTCGCATCCTTGCGCCCTGTCCGCATGCCGGACCCTGTCCATTGCCGCCTGGGGACTGGTGCCATACGTCCGTGAGGGTCGAGCGGACCCGCGCTCACATGCGCCTCAAGGGCGGTACGGTGCCTTTCGAGGACGAGCGCTACACGTATCTGGTCCTGGAATCGCCGTCGTTGGCCGAGCCTGGAGACGAGAACGGCGGCCGCATTCTGCGACCGCCGCGTCTTTCCAAGCATGAGATCGTCTTTAGTCTCTGTCGCGCCGACGGTACGGTCGGCGAGGTCGGCATCGCCAGCCGGAACCGGGCCGCCTACAAGGCGGCCGGCAAGCTTGGCTGGGGCGATTTCCTTCCCGACGATCTGAGCTGAAAGGATCAGCTGCGGATCGTCTGATAGGGCTTCACCCAGTTCATCAGGCTGGCGTAGGGCAGAAGCGAGGCCATGGCCACCAGCATCTTCACCGAGAAATCGCCGAGCGCCCACGTGGTCCAGGGCAGGCCGGAGCCGGCGAAGGCGATGGAGAAGAAGATGGCAGTGTCCACCGCCGAACCGATCGACGAGGAGACGAGCGGAGCACGCCACCAGGAGCCGGCGCGCAGCCGGTTGAAGAGGGTGACGTCGAGAAGCTGGGCGCAGAGGAAGGCGGAGCCGGAGGCAAACGCGATGCGTGGCTCTGACAGCCAGATCGACAGGGCAACCGCGATGGCGAAGCCGACATAGACGACGCGGCGGGTTTTCTGCGGTCCGAACCAGCGGTTGGTGAGGTCCGTCACCAGGAAGGCGAACGGATAGGTAAAGGCGCCCCAGGTGAGGAGGTCGCCGAGCCCAAGGGGCGTGAAGGGGTATTGAACGAGAATATTGGATGCGACGACGGTAGCAACCATCGCCAGCACCGAGGGGGTGAGGCGTCTATCGAACATTCCAGAAGTTCTCCGGCAGAACAGACCAGGCTTTTGGAGCTATGAAACGAGACCCGACCGCTAGGTCGTGATTTCGCGCGACGTGTACCACTTATGGTACACATAAATAAAGCCGCGAGGCCGTTTCCGGCATCGCGGCTGAATTTCATGGCCTTTCGCCTCGAAAGGCTCAGGCGGCAGCGGCCTCGGCGGCCTTCTTGGCGATCTGCTTCTTGATCAACCGGGCGCGCGGCGACAGCTCGTCGTCACCGGCCTTGGCGAGATAGGCATCAAGGCCGCCGCGATGCTCGACCGAACGCAGGGCGTTGGCGGAGATGCGCAGGCGCACCGACTGGCCGAGCGTGTCGGACAGGAGCGTTACAGCCAGGAGGTTCGGCAGGAAGCGCCGCTTGGTCCTGTTGTTGGCGTGGCTGACGTTATTACCCGTCAGAACGGCCTTGCCGGTAAGTTCGCAGCGCCGGGCCATCGGGATACCCTCTTTTTCTGTTGGCGCGGGATCGAGGCCTTTTTGGCCGCTCCTCGCGATGAAATAAGCCAAGGCGCCGCTTGCATCTTGCCGACGGCGCCGTTTCAAGTCGCGTTCCTATAGTCGGTCGGCATTGGCTCCGTCAACCCCGGAAGCGAGGGGAAGCCGGCAAAAAAAGCTGTTGGCTGCCGGCAGGGGACGGGCGGATGTCGGCCGATTTTCCCAAGGCAGGGATAACGAGGCTTTCGTCGCGTTAACCATCCGGTTACCATGACAGTCGATCATTCGGCGGAGAGTGATCGGCCGAAGGGTCTCCGGTCTCTCGCCGGCTGGTGCGTCGCCCGCCGTATAGTTCTTCCAGACGTCGTTCCGGTCGCTCGGCGGCGACCGAGGGTGAGGACGGGGTGCCGTCCGCAAACGGAGGTTCCGTGGTGGTTCGTGTCGAAACTCTGCCGCGTCGTTTGAAGGGCGTCATGGCCACGACGGCCTTTGTCGCAGCGCTGTCCGTCGTGCTGCCTTCGGGCGCGGCCGTCGCGCGCGACGGCGAGGTGCAGGCGCTCTATTCAGCCTCCTTCATGGGAATAGGCATCGCCAAGGGCTCCTTGTCGATCAAGGTGGATCGCGGCGCCTATGCGGCCAAGCTGCATATCTCGACCGCCGGGCTCGCTCGCATCGTCAGCTCCGAGGAGAGCTTCATCGATGCCAAGGGCTATGTCGGTCGCTCCCTGGTGCCGTCCACCTATGAGCTGATGAGCCGTGGCGATACGGTCACGCAGGTGTCCATGTCGCTTGGCGGCGGCAATGTCCGCAGCCTCAGGGCCATTCCCGAGCTCATCGAGCGCGAGGACAGGGTGCCTGTGACATCGGCGGCCAAGCGCCGCGTGGTCGATCCGCTGTCGGCAGCCATCCTGCCGGTCGTTCGCGACGACAAGGATGTCTGCGACCGTACGCTGCCGGTGTTCGATGGCTGGACGCGCTACGACATCAAGCTGAGCTACACCAGCACCGAACCCGTCAATGTTCCCGGCTACAAGGGAGACGCCGTCCATTGTTCGGCACGTTGGGTGCCGGTGGCCGGTCACCGCGAGGGAACAAAGTCCACCGAATATATGCGCGACAACCGCGACCTCGACGTCTGGTTCGTGCCGATGGCCGAGGGGCGGGTGATGGTGCCGAGCAAGATTTCGGTGAAGACCATGCGCGGCATGCTTCTGGTCGTTGCGACCCAATTCGGCGAGAATGCCAAGCTCGGCAAGGTGGAGCAGGCCGCCAACTGAGCCACAATCCTCCCGCATGATGGAAACAAGGGCGCCCTCCGGGGCGCTTTTTTTGTTGCCTGCATCCCGGTGGTGGATATCGATCGTCTCAATTCGAGACAGATACGTTAACGCTTCGGTGATCGGCGCGCGCGATAAGGTCGGCGGTGGCTGGCCATCTAGTGGGTCAGGTTGAGGCGAGCGGAATATCTGGTTGGAGCAAAACAAGAACATCGGTTTGTCAGCGATTCGCTCCGTGTTCGTTCTCGCTCTGTTGAAATGGTTAACGACGTTTGCACTCTACTTCTATTTGGTAGTATAATTCGTTAACCATGATTCCGCTTTGGAGTCTTTGTGCTCGCTTGGTCTTGACATCGATTCTGGCTGAGAATCGAACGATTCACCTCAAAGAGTCTCTGGATTCAACATAGCGCGGCGAAGACTCTGGCCTCCTCCATATCTTGTAGGGAACGAATGCAGAATCTCTTTGAAATAGCGATTCGCCCCGCATCTGTTCTTGTTTGATTCCTATTCTCGTTCGGTGCCATGCTTCCGCCGGTTTTCTCTGGCCTCTCGGGCGGACTTTCGTATAGGGAAAGCTACGGCCTCATCGCGTATCGAGCGGGACCCCATGAATATCGTCCGAGCGGCCCCCTTGCTATCGCCTGCCCGTGCCCGGGGCGTGACGGCGGTGCTGGGGCCGACCAACACCGGCAAGACCCACCTCGCCATCGAGAAGATGCTGAGCCATGGCTCCGGCGCCATCGGCTTGCCGTTGCGTCTTCTGGCACGCGAGGTGTACGGACGGGTCGTCGCTCGCGTGGGCGCTGGCGCGGTGGCTCTGGTCACCGGTGAGGAGAAGATCGTCCCGCGCAACGCCCGCTACTGGGTGGCTACGGTGGAGGCGATGCCGCGTGATCTCGACGTCGCCTTCGTGGCCATCGACGAGGTGCAGCTTGCCGGTGACATCGAGCGCGGGCACGTTTTCACCGACCGGCTGCTCAACGTGCGCGGCCGGCAGGAAACGATGCTGCTCGGATCGGCGACGGCGCGGCCTCTGATCGAGCGCCTCATGCCGGGGATCGCCGTCACGTCGCGACCGCGCCTCAGCCATCTCGCCTATACCGGCGCAAAGAAGATCACCCGGCTGCCGCCGCGATCTGCGATCGTCGCCTTCTCGTCCGAAGAGGTCTATGCCGTCGCCGAGCTGATCCGCCGCCAGAGGGGGGGCGCCGCGGTGGTGATGGGCGCTCTGTCTCCCCGCACCCGCAACGCCCAGGTGGCGTTGTTTCAGAACGGAGAGGTCGATTTCCTGGTGGCAACGGACGCCATCGGCATGGGCCTCAACCTCGACGTCGATCACGTCGCCTTCGCTCAGGCGCGAAAGTTCGACGGCCACCAGTATCGCGGCCTGACGGCGGCCGAGCTTGGCCAGATCGCCGGGCGGGCCGGTCGCTACCTCAACGACGGCACCTTCGGCGTCACCGGTCGGGTGATGCCGTTCGACGAGGATGTCGTCACGGCCATCGAGGGACACGATTTCGAGCCGGTGCGCGTCTTCCAGTGGCGGAATGGCGACCTCGACTTCTCATCTGTCGACGCGCTCCGGGCCTCGCTCGAGACGCTGCCGGGTGCCGAGGGACTGACGCGGGCCTTGCCGTCCGACGATCAGCGGGTGCTCGACTTTGCTCTGAGGGCCGAAGATGTCGCGGCGGCGGCGCGCGGTCGCGAACGGGTGGCGCTTCTCTGGGATGTCTGCCAGGTTCCCGACTTCCGCAAGATATCGCCGGCCCAGCACGGTGATCTCATCGTCGCACTCTATCGATTCCTCATTGCAAAAGGCGTGATTCCAGACGATTGGTTTGCACGGCAGGTCGGGTTGTCTGACAGGACGGATGGCGATATCGATACGCTGTCGCGGCGCTTGGCGGATATCAGGACATGGACGTTCGTCGCCAACCGACCGGACTGGCTGTTTGCGCCCGGCCATTGGCGGGAGAAAACGCGCGCCATCGAGGACAGGCTGTCGGATGCGTTGCATGACCGGTTGACCCAGCGTTTCGTGGATCGCCGGACATCGGTATTGTTGAAGAGATTGAGAGAGAACACCATGCTCGAAGCTGAAATCACCGGTACCGGCGGCGTGCTCGTCGAAGGGCAGGCGGTCGGGGAGCTGCACGGCTTCCGCTTCGTGCCCGACGCGGGAGTGGGCGGCGACGGCTCCGAGGCAAAGGCGCTGAAGGCGGCGGCCCAGCAGGCGCTCTCCGGCGAGTTCGACAAGCGCGCCGAGAAGATCTCCAAAGCCCCCAACGAGGAAATCGTGCTGTCCACCGATGGCAGCCTGCGCTGGCTCGGCGAGCCCGTGGGACGTCTGGTGGCCGGAGACGACACGTTGGCGCCGCGCGTGATGCTGCTTGCCGACGAGCAACTCGCCGGTGGCGCCCGCGAGAAGGCGCAGGACAGGCTCGATCTTTGGGTCGGGGCCCACATCCAGACACTTCTGAAGCCGCTGTTCGACCTGCGGACTGCCGCCGATCTCGAGGGCATCGCGCGTGGCGTTGCCTTCCGCATGGTCGAGGCGCTCGGGACCGTCGAGCGGCATGACATTGCCGACGACGTCAAGGCGCTCGATCAGACCCAGCGCGCCGTCATGCGCAAGTATGGCGTCCGGTTCGGCGCCTATCACATCTATGTTCCGGCGCTGCTGAAGCCGGCGCCTGCTGCTCTGGTGGCCCAGCTCTGGGCTTTGAAGCATGGCGCCCTTGATATGCCGGGCCTTGCCGAGCTGCCGCAGCTCTCCGCTTCGGGACGCACCTCGATCAAGGTCGATCCCGCCTTCGACAAGACGCTCTACCGTCTCGTCGGCTTTCGTGTCGCTGGCGAGCGTGCCGTGCGCCTCGATATCCTTGAGCGTCTGGCCGATATCATCCGGCCGCTGATCGCCTTCAAGTCGGTCGATGGCGCCACTCCGCCCGAGGGCGCGCTGCCGCAGGGTGGTGGCTTCACGGTGACGGTGGCGATGACGTCGTTGCTTGGCTGCTCGGGTGAGGACTTCGCCTCGATCCTGCGCGGTCTCGGCTATCGCTCCGAGAAGCGGACGATCAAGGTGCCGGTCAAGCCGCAGAAGACCGACGTACCGGCAGAGGACGCGGCCATCGAGACGGCTCCGGCCGAAGTGGCGGTCGAACCTGGCGCGACCGAGGCTCCCGTCGAGGCAACTTCTGTTGAGGTGGCTCCCGTCGAGGCCGCGCCGGTCGAGGCGCCTGCCGTTGAAGCCGAAGCGACGGCAGTCGATGCCGAGACGCCGGCCGAAGGTGTGGCCGCCGAAACCGTGGCGTCGCCCGAAGAGGCGACCGAGGCGCCGGCCGAAGTCCTGGAAGACCGTGAGGTCGACGTGTGGCGTCCAGGTCGTGGCGATCGGCCTCGGCATGGCGATCACAGGGGCGATCAGAGGCATGACCATCGGGGCGAGCGCCGTGGCGGGCCGAACCGGGGCGCATCTTCTCGTTCTGGCGAGCCGGGCGAGGCTGCGGCGTCCGAAGGGCGTGGTCAGCGGTCGCAGGATGATCGCCGGCAGGGCCGTCCGCAGGGCGACCGACGCGACGGGCGTGAAGAGCGCCGCTTCGGCGATCGCCGGGATGGTCGTCCCAACGACCGGAACGCCGAGCGCTCGGCCGATCGGCCGCCGCGCAAGGAGAAGGTTGCCGATCCCAACTCACCATTCGCTGCGCTGGCCGCTCTCAAGGCTTCGCTCGAGCAGCAGAAAAAGAAGTAGGAGAACGGTGGGGCGTGTCCGAGGAACCAGTCTCCGGCCGGCAGCGGATAGACAAGTGGCTGGTCTACGCGCGGGTGGTCAAGACGCGAACGCTCGGCCAGGCGCTCGCCGCTTCCGGACACGTGCGCCTGAACGGTCGGAAGGTTGATGATCCCGCTCAGCCGGTCAAAGCTGGCGATGTCCTGACCATCGGGCTGCACAACAAGGTCAGGGTGCTGAAGGTGCTCGACTTTGCCGCGCGGC
Source organism: uncultured Pleomorphomonas sp. (assembly GCA_963665435.2). Classification (GTDB taxonomy): domain Bacteria; phylum Pseudomonadota; class Alphaproteobacteria; order Rhizobiales; family Pleomorphomonadaceae; genus Pleomorphomonas. The sequence continues at coordinate 224,874 of CAXXNH010000032.1, forward strand.
GCGGCTCCTTTTCGGTGGCATCCGGGCTCTACGAGGATTTGACGCCACCGCCGGTCGCCGAGGTCGCCGCGCCGACCGTTGACGCGGGCGAAGGGCGGCCGACCAAGCGCGATCGCCGTCGTTTCGAGAGGCTTGTCGATCCAGACCAGAGTGACCGATGATCGGCCTTGAACGGCCAGTGGAACTTCGTTACGTCAGCAGGCGCCTCGCCTGTGGATATCAGGGTATTCGCTCATGACCTATGTCGTTACCGACAACTGCATCGCCTGCAAGTACACCGACTGTGTGGAAGTTTGTCCGGTCGATTGCTTCTATGAGGGCGAGAACATGCTCGTCATCCATCCCGATGAGTGTATCGACTGCGGTGTCTGCGAACCCGAGTGTCCGGCAGAGGCGATCAAGCCGGATACCGAGCCGGGTCTCGACAACTGGCTGAAGCTCAATGCCGAGTATTCGGCTGTCTGGCCCAATCTTTCCGCCCGCCGCGATCCCCTGCCGGATGCCAAGCAGTATGATGGCGTAGAAGACAAGCTGGCCACCATGTTCTCATCGAAGCCGGGCAAGGGCAGCTGAGAAAGCCGAACCATTCAGCCTGCGGAATAGGCAATGCAGCCATGTGACGTCGCATTTTTGCGGCGTACGGCGTCATATTGCTTTGTTTTTTGTGGTTTTTGTGTTATTGCTTACGTCGACAGTCGACGAATTCTTCCGGTCGCCAGCGGGACCCTGCATGGGGTCTTTTTTATGACCTTCATGAAGGCGCGAGCCTTTGTGTCGGTCTCGACATGTGTGCAGTTTGTACGCTGTGGCCGGAAGCGAAACCCCAGATCGACTGAAAACAACGCGAAAGCGTGCCGGCGGAGCGAACGTAGAGGTTCGCAGTTCATATCGACCCTTGCTTACTTGCTGCCTCCCGGCAGGAGAGGGTGATTTTGTCGCCGCCGACACTGAGGAGTGGATGGACTGAATGGCCACTGCGAAGAAACCCGCTGTCCGTAATGGGTTCAAGACCAACGAGCACATCGTCTATCCGGCCCATGGGGTCGGCCAAATCGTCGCCGTCGAGGAGCAAGAAATCGCCGGCATGAAGCTGGAGCTCTATGTCATCGTCTTCGAGAAGGACAAGATGACCCTGCGCGTCCCCATGGCGAAGGCCGAGCAGGTCGGCATGCGCAAGCTTGCCGAGGACGACATCGTCGACAAGGCGCTTGAGATCATCAAGGGCCGCGCCCGCGTCAAGCGCACCATGTGGAGCCGTCGGGCCCAGGAGTACGAAGCCAAGATCAACTCTGGCGATCTGGTTGCCATTTCCGAGGTGGTGCGCGACCTGCACCGCGCCTCCAGCCAGCCCGAGCAGTCCTATTCCGAGCGGCAGCTCTATGAGGCGGCTCTCGATCGCATGGCGCGGGAAATCTCGGCGGTGTCTCGTATCACCGAAACCGAGGCCATTCGTCGTATCGAAGACAGCCTCAACAAGAGCCCCAAGCGGATCGCCGCCCGTGGCGATGCTGCCGAGGAAGTGGCCGACGAAGGCGAGGACGAGGCGGAAGCCGCCTGACAAGCGTCGCCGGCGCTTTTTGTCTGTTTCTTTTTCAAGGCCCGGCGGGGAAACCTGCCGGGCCTTTTGCGTGTGGCGCGGGGGAGCGCTGAGCGACAATCATGGGGGAGAATATGGCGAGGCCAACTTGCGCGTGGCTGACCGTTGCCTTTCTGGCAGCGCTGTTTCCGACGGCAGTGCTGTCTGCCGGAAGCAATGGGACGGTGTTTCGGTCAGTGGCGGTGGGGGACTGCACGGCGACGGGACCGGAGAAGGTTTGCCTTACCGCGCCTCTTGTTCCCGGGGCGGCGACAACGGCTCTCGACGTCCTGCGGGACATCTATCCCGGTCTTCGCGCAAATGGCGTCGGTCATCGGTTCGCCGGCGCGGAAGCCGTCGAGGCGGCGAGCGATCCTGACGCCGGTAAACCATCGGATCGGGGCGTAGACATTTCAACCCGAGACTTTGCCGATATCGCGGTGATCGAAGCGGGCGGGAAGGCCTATGGGGCGGCCGTGAGCGGTGGCGTCGTGACGGTGGCCGAGGTCAGGCCGGCCTACAGGCCGCTCGGTCGTCTCCTGGTGACCACCGACCCAGGCGGGCCGACGACTGGCTACCGGTTGCTGCTCGCCGCTCCTAGTAGCCCTGTGGCGGTAACGCTCAGCAGCCATTTCAATTCCCAGGAAGGGTTCGACGCGTTCCATCTGGTGGGGGTGGTCGGTGGCAAGCTCGTCGATCTCTACGACGGACCGTATCTCTACTCTGCGGCCGAGGCGACGGAGCGGTGCGAGCTTCTCGACCATCGCGAGCTCGTGGCCGTCTTCGAGATGCGAAACCGCAAGCGTCATGGCCTTGCCGACATCGGCATCGTGGTCGATTACGCGGCCACCTGCATCACCGGCGAGGGCAGCCGTCCGGTCGGGAAGAAGTCCTTCCCGGTCCGCCTGGCATATGATGGCGCCTGCTATGACGGAGACACGTCGAGGCTCGACGATTTCAACGCCAAGTTCGCGGAGTGAGCGCCGCCACCAGGATGACGGCGGCGCTTCCTCCTTTTAGCGGGCCATGTCGAACAGCAGGATCTCGGCGTTATCTTCGGCGGTGATCGACAGGTTGGGCGACCTCTCGATGGAAGCGCCGTCGCCTTCACCCAGATGCTGGCCATTGACGGTGACGCTGCCACGCGCCACCTGCAGCCAGCCAAGGCGGCCGGTCGCAAACGCATGGTCGACTTCGGTGCCCGCCTTGAGCCGTCCGGAGTAGAGGTCGACTTCGCGGTGGAGCGTCAGCGCGCCGTCACGGCCATCGCGGGAAGCAACCAGTCGCAGGCGGTCGCCGAGCTCGGCATCGCCGAAGCTCTTCTGCTCATAGGACGGGGCGAAGCCGCTCGCCTCCGGCAGGATCCAGATTTGCAGGAAATGCACGGGATCGGTGGCCGAGGCGTTGAACTCGCTGTGGCGGATGCCGGTGCCGGCGCTCATGCGCTGAACATCGCCGGGCCGGATCACGGAGCCGGTTCCCAGGCTGTCACGGTGCTGCAGGGCCCCCTCCAGCACGTAGGAGACAATCTCCATGTCGGCATGCGGGTGTGGCGGGAAGCCGCCGCCTCCGGCGACGCGGTCGTCGTTGATGACCCGGAGGGGGCCGAAGCCCATGGCGGCAGGATCGAAATAGTGGCCGAAGGAGAAGCTGTGGTGGCTGTCGAGCCAGCCGGCGTCGGTGTGGCCGCGGTCGGCGGCCTTGCGAATAGTGATCATCGCGGGTCTCCCTGATCGGGGCGAAGACTGATCGCCCGCTTGGTGACCCCAAAATGGGACGCGCCAGTCGGTTTGTCAGGATAGCGTATTGCCGCCGGACTGTTCTCGAAAGGTGAACAGTCTCGGGCGCTCAGCGGTCGACGATGATCTTGACGCGCGTACCGGGGCGGGGTTGCTCTTTGGCGGACAGGCCATTGAGCGCTCTGAACAGGATGACGCCGCGATCCATAGGAACCATGCGCCGTGCCAGCGTCTCGGCGGTCTCGCCCGCGCCGACGGTAACGACACGGATGCGCAACGGGGCGAGCGACGCCTTTTCCGCCTCCGACAGCGAGCGGAAGGATGCGACGGTGGCGGCAAAGGTGCTGTCGAGCACGGCTGCGTCGCCGCGCGTCGCGAACAGGAAGCGGAAGGCCTGGTCGTGGAAGCGAATGACCGCAATCCGGTAGGTGAAGCCGCGCGCCGCGGCTGAGGCAACGGCTGCCGGCAAGCCCGCGATCGACACCGTTTTCACCGATTGGCGGTTAAGGCCATTGACCCAACCGGAGTTGAGATACGCGACGAGATCGCTTCCGGCGGCCACGTCGGCGCCGTCGAAGCGCATGGCAACGCCATCGGCGTTGGTGGCCAGCACCGCCTTGGACGTGTTGTCGATCTGGAAGCCGTCCGGGACCTCGAAGGCGAAGCCCAGCTTGGCATGCAGGAACTGGCGGCCGCGAACGTAGCCTTCGTTCGGATCGTCGCCATACATGATGCCGTCGATGCGCGAGAGGTAGCCGTCACGGTCGACTTCGCCATTGGTGACGCCGGTCGCCTTCGCGACTTCCTGCGCCTGGGCGAGGCGCTCGGGCGTCGAAGGATGCGAGGACAGGAAGTCGATTGCGCCGGTGTCGTCTTCGGGCAGGCCATTCTTCCAGGCGGCGAGGCGTGACATCGAGGTAAGGAAGCGCGGCGAGCCGAACGGATCGAAGCCGGCCTTGGCGAGCGTCGCAATACCCACACGATCGGCCTCGAGTTCCTGGATCTGCGAAAAGCGAGCCAGCGACACCTGCGTGGAGGCGAGGGCCACGCGCTGTACGGCCGGGTCCTGAACCACATCCTGAACGGCTTGGCTGGCCACGGCGGCGGCCTCGGCCTTCTGGGCGCGCAGGTAGGCGTGCCGCGCGGTGACGTGGGCCATCTCGTGGGAGATCACGGCGGCGACTTCCGCCGTGTCGCTGGCAAGCGCCAGCAGCCCGCGCGTCACATAGACATAACCACCGGGAAGGGCGAAGGCGTTGACGGCCGGGGAGTTCAGGATCGTGACGCGGTAGCTGCGCCAGGGCTCCGGACTGGCGGCCACCAATCGCCCGACGACGCTGGCAATCGCCAGCTCGGCTTCCCGGTCCTCGTAGGTTCCGCCGAAGGCGGCAACGATCTTTGGATGCTCCCGCTCGGCAATCGCCACGTCGTTGGGGTCGAGCTTGCCTTGCGGAACGGCCGAAGCCGCCAGTTGTTCGGCGGAAATGCCGCCATCGTCGCTGGAGAGCCCCAGGCACCCGGCGAGCGACAGGGCAAGCGCAAGAGCAGCGGCTCTCGACGCGAACCAGCAGAGACTGCCCGTTCTACCCATCCGTCCGACCATCACCTTCTAGTCCGCCCCCTTGTCCGCCACTTCGCTCGACAGTTGCAAGGCTGCCGGCGTATCGAGCTCCAGATCGAGGCCATTGCGCCAGCGAGCCCAACCGCGCACCTCAACCACCCGCCCAGAGAGACCCTCCGGCGGTCGTCCGGCTTCAACCAGTGCCGACGCCAAAGCTTCTCGAAGGCGCACCGTGGCATCCGTTCGGAAGTTGTCGCCGAAATTGATATAGGTTGTTCGGCCCGATTGGCCAACCGAGGCAACCCTGCCACGGCCGAGCACGAAATCGGGCAGGCCAGTTGCCGCCGCATTCAGGTTTGTCCATATCCGGCTTTGCCCCCAAACGCCACGTTTTTCCGCTCGCGCCTTGGTCTCGACGGAAAGAAAGCGTGCCGCGCAGGGCTCAAAGGACACATCGGCAATGCCGGCTCCGGCGGCGAGCAGTCGCTCGGCGACGCCGTCTCCGTTCTCAAGATGGAGGATGCCGTGCAGGCGTCCGTGGCGGTCCGGCTCTTCGCTCGAAGCAACAAAGGCGGTGGGCATGCCGCGAAGGTCGGCGAGAATTGCGGTCTGAGCGGAGCGCGCGGAAGCGCCCGCTCTGGCCGGAAGAACGACACCATCCAGGACGATCGTGAGCGTTGGCGCGGCCACTTGCAGCGGAGTCAGCGTTACCACGGGACGGATGGTTGCCGCCCGAGGCGGGAGAGCGGCTTCGATGCGATGGGTCGGAGTGAAAGATCCGTCGGCGCATGTTTCCTCGGCCCCGGCTGGCGAAGCCTCCAGCAAGGACACGAGAAGGCAGAGCGCGACAACGGGTCGGAACATGAAACGGTCTCTGAGGCGTCCGACTCTAGCGAATGCCGCGCCACGCGCCTATCCCAATGGGTGGCAAGTCTGCTCTCCCATCTTGGCATGCGCGTTTCGAAAAGGGCTGTCAAAGCCGCCCTCGATTTGCTAGATGAGCCGAAGCGGCTGGTCGTTTGCTCCGGCTGCTCCGCGTCCCGGTAGCTCAGCAGGATAGAGCAACGGTTTCCTAAACCGTAGGTCAGGGGTTCGAATCCCTTCCGGGACGCCACTTTCCAAACTTCGGTTATTTCTGTACCGCCCTGACGCCGCCGATCAGGATGCAGGCGCCGATCACGCCGGCGATCAGGTAGCCGATCCAACCACCGAACGAAATGCCGAGGATTCCGAACAGGAAGCTCGCGACGGCGGCGCCGATGATGCCGAGCACGATGTTCAGGAACAGTCCCGTGTTCGTTTTCATCAGTCCGGACGCGATCCAGCCCGCGAGGCCGCCGATGATGATGGCTGCGATCCAGCCGATGCTTGCGTCGTTCATTTTGTTACCCCGAGCAATCCGTTCAAAGGCAATGGCCTCGCCGCCGGCAGGTCGCGTCTTTGCAGGGCAACCGCCCGCTGGCTGGCTTTGACATAACGAATGATCGGGAAAGCAGTTCCCTTCGAGGGAAAAGATACCTTTGCGCCCGGTGATGGGGGGCGCCGGAACGAAAACTGCCGGCGGCCCCTGTCGAGGGACCGCCGGCAACATGACGCCATCGGGTTTGCCCCGCTCAGGGGAAGCGGGCGCGGAAGTCGGCCAGCGAGGCGTAGGAACGTTGGGTGCCGCGCCGGGTGATCGAGTCGGCGGCGTACTTTCCGGCTTCGGTCAGCGCTTCGAAGGCTGGCAGTCCCTCGGTGTAGAAGTGGGCAAAGGAACCAATGAAGGCGTCTCCGGCGCCGGTGGTATCCACGGGCTCTACCTTGACCGGATCGATGCGTCGCGTGCCGCCAGCGTCAACCAGAAGGGCGCCTTGGCCGCCCATGGTGACCACCACCGTGCCGATGCCGCGCTCGATCAGCGACCGCGCGGCAACCTCCGCTTCCTGCTCATTGCCGACAGGTAGGCCGGTCAGCGTCGCCAGCTCGGTTTCGTTGGGGGTCAGAAATGCGAGGTCGGCAAGACGCGCCACGTCGAGGTCGGCGGCGGCGGGAGCGGGGTTCAGCAGAGTGGGGACGCCGAGTTCCTTGGCCTTGCGAACCGTGTGGTAGACGGTTTCGACCGGGACCTCCATCTGCATCAGGATCAGCTTGCATCCCTTGAGGACAGGGATCGCGGCGTCGACGTCGGCCGGCGTCAGATCGGCGTTGGCGCCCTTGACGATCAGGATCGAATTCTCGCCCGATGGCTCGACGAAGATCGGTGCCACACCCGACGACCGGCCCGGCGTCCGCAACACGTGGGTGGTGTCGATGCCGTTGCGCTGGAAGTTGGCGATCGTCGCATCGGCAAAGGCATCGTCGCCGACGCGCGTCACCATCGCGACGCTCGAACCGAGCCTTGCAGCCGCGATCGCCTGGTTGGCCCCCTTGCCACCGTGGCCCATCTCGAAGGTTGGCGCTTCGATGGTCTCGCCGCGCAGCGGCATGCGGTTCACGTAGGTGATCAGGTCCATCATGTTGGAGCCGACGACGGCGATCTTCGACATCTTTTCCTCCGGTTGTCCGCTGCCCGTACCCAGGGCGCGGCCGACTGCTGTTTCGGGCGGCGCTCAGCCGGCCATGCGCTCGACTTCCCGACGGCATTCCCCGGCATCGAGATGGCCGAGTTCGACGGTAAAGCGGGCGGTTTCACCGGCCGCGAGGCTGCGGACGTTGCCCTTCTGCTTCTCCGCCGTGTAGCCTTCCGGTTCGCAGGTCGACGGTAGCGCGAAGGCGGCCACCTGCTGGTCGTGACCGGCCAGGATCCAGCGCACCGTCTTGGGGAAGTCGGTAGTGTTGTAGCGGGCGAAGAAGGCATCGCCCTCGGGCCGGCGCATCATCAGGCGAGTGTTGCCGGCGGCGTCGGTGGCGAGCCCGCGCAGATAGAACACCTGCTCGGGGTCGTAGCCGTCGGCCTTGCGGATGATGCGGCTGCCGGCGGGGTCGGCGGCCAGCGCGGCGACGCGGGCCAGATAGTCGGGGTTGGGCCTCACATGTGCCGGTACGGCGGTGCGCGTCACCGTGCGATCGGGCGTGAAGGGCGCCTGTTGCAGGATCTCGGCGCCCTCGCTGAAGGCGTAGTTGACGTGGCACATGTACATGAGATCCATCGGGTCGCCGGCGGAGAGGTTGGTGACCTGCATCGCCATGTCGAAGCGCGCCGAACCGGCGCGCAGCGTCACCGAAGGGCGGGCCTCGTAATGCGAGCCGAAGCCCATGGCGTATTCATAGGTGCCGACGACGCGGAGATAGTCGCCACGTTCGTCGCTTCCCGCTTCGATGCCGGCCCAGTCCATCGCAGCGCAGGGCATTTCGCCATGCGAGGGGTGGTTGTCTGTCGGGCCGGGCACGCCGTTGCGCAGCAGGCCCGAGTGGAAGGCAAAGCAACCGTAGGTCTCGCCGATGGTCGGCACGCGGCGCGGCGCCTTGAAGATGCTCTTCATGGTGAGGTCGACGCCGTCGAAGGCGGCCTGCCAGATCATTTGTCCGAGATAGGGCAGCACAATCAGCGAGCCGCGGGCATTTTCGAGGCGGATCGCCTCGATCCCGGTGGAGTAGCGGAACAAGCTGGCCTTGAGCGAGCCATGCTCGACGGCTGGGCGCTCAACCTCGTCGAAGGCGGCGCGCGAGAGGTGGAAGATTGTCATTTTCCGCGATTCCTCAGAACGTTGATCACCATGACGAGCAGCAGGAAGCCGCCCCAGATGAAATCGATGAGGTGGTTGGAGAAACGCATCATCTGGAAGCCGGAGGCGAGCAGCATCAGCGCGATGACGGCGATGGAAACGCCAAGCACCGTTCCCTTGCCGCCTGACGGATTGGTGCCGCCCAGCACCGAAATGAGCACCGCCTGGAGGAGGTAGGAGGTGCCGTAGTCGGACTTGGCGGCGTTGGTGCGGCCGGAAAGCACGATGCCGGCCAGAGCTGCCAGCGTGCCGCTCAGCATGTAGGAGTAGAGCACCATGCGGTCGGTCCTGAGGCCGGCGAAGACGGCGGCGCGCGGGTTGGTGCCGATCAGGAACAGGTTGAGGCCGAAAGGTGTCTTCGTCAGCATGACGGCGATCGCCACGACCACCACCAGGAACAGGACCAGCGGCACGGCGATGCCGAGGATCTTGCCGTTGCCGATGAAGCCCCACCATGCCGGGAAGCCCACGATGGCCGGGCCGCCGGTCAGCACCATGCAGAGGCCGGTGAAGATCTGTCCGGTGCCGAGCGTGGCGAGGATGGGCGTGATCCTTACCTTGGCGATCAGCAGGCCATTGAGTGTGCCGGCGAGCAACCCGACCCCGAGCGCAAGGACGACGCCGGCGATGACGCGCATCAGCTCGGCCGCCGCGCCGGCCTCGGGGGCGGCGGGGTAGAGGCGGGTGAAGAACACGCCGGCAAGGATGCCGGCGAGATTGGCGATACCGATCACCGAGAGGTCGATGCCGCCGGTCAGCATGGCCAGCATCATGGCGATCGACACGATGCCCAGCTCGGGAAAGATGAAGCTGATGGACTCGAAGTTGTAGTAGCGAAGGAACTTGTTCGGTTCCAGCGCCGACATCAGCACGAAGATCACCGCGGTGATGATCAGGAGCTGGATGATGTTGTTGTCGCGATTGACGAAGCGACGGAGGTCGGTGAGCTTGTTCATGGATCTGGCTTTCACACGAGCGCCTTGCGGTCACGCCAGGCGGTGAGGGCCGTGGCGATGACGATGACGCAACCGACGACGACGCCTTGCCAGGTGTTGTCGATGCGCATGATGATCAGGCTGTTCTTGATCAGCGTCAGCATGAAGACGCCGAGAATGGTGCCGAACACCGAGCCACGGCCACCGAAGATCGAGGCGCCGCCCAGCACCACGGCGGCGATGACGTCGAGCTCGTAGCCGACGAAGTCGCGCGGGTTGGCAAGCCAGATCATCGAGGCGTGAAGGAGTCCGGCAAAGCCTGCCAGAGCGCCGGCCAGGCCGTAGACCAGGTAGACCGTGCGGCGGGTGTTGAAGCCGACGCGCTTGGCGGACTCGGCATCGTCGCCGTAGGCGAAAATGGCGCGGCCGGCCATGGTGCGCGTCAGGAACAGCCACATCAGCACTGCGATGCCGAGGTAGATGAAGATCATCAAGGACAGCTTGCTGCCGCCGATCTCGGCGGTGCTGCTGCCGAAGGCGATCAACGAGGGCGGCATGCGGTCGATGTTGATGATCGACGTGCCGACAAGACCGAGCAGCAGGCCGCGCACGACCGAGGCGGACCCGAGCGTGACGATCAGAGGGATCATCCGGAAGGTGTGAATGAAGAAGGCGTTGGCGAGGCCGCAGAGAAGGCCGATCACCGTCGCGCCGATGAACGGCAGAACCACGCCCTGATAGCCCATCGCGTTCATGGCGATGACCGTCAGGTACATGGCGGCGACGGCGAAGGCGGGGAAGGAGACGTCGATGCCGCCGGAAATCATCACGGTCAGCACGCTGAGCGCCATGATGCCGATGACGACGTTTGCCCTCAGGAGGTTGAACAGGTTGTCGGCCTGCCAGAAGGCCGGATTGATCACGCCGATCACGATCATCACGACGATGAGGATGGCGAGCACCGCCGTTTCGGACCGGCGCAGAAGTTTGGAAACAGAGGTCATCAGCGCAGACCCTTCAGGCGGCCATGGATGTCGTCTTCTTCGACGCCTTGAGTATCGAGTCGGTCGACGATCTCGCCCCGATGCATCAGCAGGATGCGATTGCAGTTCTGAATGAGTTCGGGCACGTCGTCGGAGATCATCAGCACGGCGAGACCGGTACTGGCGGCCAACTCGCGGATGCGCCGGTGGATCTCGGCCTTGGAGCCGACATCGACGCCCACGGTGGGACCGTTGAGAATCAGGACCTTGGGATTGGTCAGCAACCAGCGGCCGATGACGACACGCTGTTGGTTGCCGCCCGAAAGCTGGCCGGCGTGCTTTTCGATGTCCGGCGTGGCGATGCGCATGTCGGACACTGTCTGCTCGGCCAGGGCATTGAGACGTTCATGATCGAGGAACGGTCCGCGCGTCGCCCTGCCGATGGCGCTGGCGATGACGTTGCGGGCGATCGGCTGCCGCATGAACAGACCTTCTGAAAGACGGTCCTCGGGCACATAGGCGATGCCGGCGGCGACAGCGTCCTGCACGCTTTCCAGATCGAGCGGCGCGCCGTCGAGGCGGATGTCGCCGCTGTGCGGCTCCATGCCGAACAGGGCCATGGCAAGCTCGGTGCGACCGGATCCGAGAAGGCCGCTGAGGCCGACGATCTCACCCCGGTGAAGGTCGAGGTCGACGCCGCGAACGGTGTCGCCGACGGAAAGGCTGCGGACCGAAAGGCGGGGCTCCTCGCTGTCGTCGCCGGTCCAGACGTGCCGCTCGTGGCCGATGTCGTGGCCGGTCATGGCGCGGGTGATGCGCACCTCGTTGAACTCGCCGGTCGGGCCTTCCTCGACCTTGCGGCCGTTGCGGAAGACGGTGATCCGTTCGGAAATTTCCAGCATCTCGCGCATCTTGTGGCTGACGAACAGCACGGCGATGCCCTTGGCCTGGATTTCGCGGACGATGGAGAACAGGCGGTCGACCTCGCGGCCGGTCAGCGCCGTGGTCGGCTCGTCCATGATCAGGAGGCGCGTATCGCTCATCAGCGCACGGGCGATGGCGACGATCTGCCGGTCGGCGGTGGAAAGGGCTCCGACCGTCGCCTCAAGATCGATCGTCACGTCGAGCCGGGCGAGAGCCTCGGCGCCAAGCTGGCGGCGACGTTTGGGGTCGACGAAGGTCTTGCCCTCGCTGAGCAGCCGGTTGAGGGCGAGGTTCTCGGCCACGGTCAGGCTGGGGAACAGCGAGAAGTCCTGGTAGATCACCTGAATGCCGGCGGCGATGGCGGCGCGCGGGCCAAAATCGGCAACCGGTTTGCCGTCGATGAGGACGTCGCCTTCGTCGAAGTCGTAAACGCCGGAGACGATCTTGATGAGGGTGGACTTGCCGGAGCCGTTTTCGCCGGCAAGGCAGACGATCTCGGCGGGGAAGATCTGGAAATCGACGCCGTCGAGCGCCTTCATGCCAGGAAAGCGCTTTGTGACGGCGCGGAGTTCGATCAGGGGGTCGGCCATGGTGTGCGCTTCAATTTCCGAACGGGAACGACCTTGGGGATGAATGGCATGACGAGCGGTCGCGACGGCCGGTCGGGTGGCCTCGTCGATAAGCGATCGTCACGCAAGGTATGGGGAGCGGCGAACTTGCCGTCGCTCCCCACATCGTCCGTCAGAAGTTGTAGTCGGCCATGTTGTCCTTGGTGACGCCGACCCAGCCCTGGCCATAGAGCAGGTTGGGGGAGGCGCCCTCAGGCGTCGTCAGGCTCTCGTAGCCCTTGAGGCCGAGGTTGAGACCAGCCTTGATCTCATCCTTCTTCTCGCTCAGCGCCAAGACCGCGAGCGTGTTCATGGCATAGGCGGCAACGGCCGGATCCCAGAACTGGATGTACTGGATGTCGCCATCCTGCAGGTACTTGCCCGCCACCGACGGAAGGCCGGTGCCTGCGAAGAACACCTTGTCCTTGAGGCCGCGTTCGGCGATCAGACGACCGGCGCCGGCCGAGGTCGGCATCGGGCCGCCGACGATGCCGGTGACGTCCGGATAGGTCGTCAGGGCTTCCGAGAGGCGGTTGTAGTCGGTGTTGGCGTCGTCATAGGTCTCAAGGCGCTCGGTGGCGAGCGACATGTCGGGGAAGTGTTCCTTCTGGTAGGCGATGGCGCCGTCGATCCACTCGTTCTGCGACTGCGAGGTCAGGCTGCCGACGGTGGCGAGATACTTGCCCTTGCCACCCATGGACTTGCCGAGCACTTCCATCAGCTTGGCGCCGTAGGCCTTGTTGTCGAAGGCTTCGAGCACGTAGTCGGCGTTCTTGAGGTTGGAGGCCTCGTGGGCGATGACCACGATGCCGCGATCGCGGGCCTTCTGCAGAACGGGCTCGACGGCCTCAACCGAGAACGGAACGACGCAGATGGCGTCGACGCCCTGGGCGATCAGGTTCTCGATCAGCTGCACCTGGGCAGCCGCGTCGGCCTGGCTCGGGCCGACCTGCCAGACGTCGTGTCCGGTGTCGTCGCCGAACTGCTTGACGCCATCGCGCATGCGATCGAACCAGGCGATGCCGTCGACCTTGACCACCGTGGCGATCGAGAAGGTCTTGCCGGCGGCGTCGGCCGTGATGTCCTTGCGGACCTGGCTTACGTCGACGACGCCGTCGGCGAATGCCGGCAGGGCCAGCATGGAGAGGCCAGCAGCCAGCGAAATCAGTGTCTTCTTCATTATGTCGTCTCCTCCCAAGAGATCGATTGCCAAAGGCCCGTCAGTATCCGGCGGGGCCTCCCTTACCGGCGCCGCCGACAATGGCGATACTGGCGCTGGCACCTATGCGCGTGGCCCCGGCTTCCACCATGGCCCACGCGGTCTCGGCGGTGCGAACACCGCCGGAAGCCTTCACTCCCATGTCCGGACCGACCACCCGACGCATCAGCGCGATGTCCTCCACCGTCGCGCCACCCGTCGAGAAACCGGTGGATGTCTTCACGAAGTCGGCCCCAAGCTCCTTGGAAATCCGGCAGGCCGTCTCCTTCTGGGCGTCGTTCAAGAGGCAGGTCTCGATGATGACCTTCAGCACCTTGCCGGCAGTCGCCTGCCTGACGGCGGCGATGTCGGCGCGGAAGCGGTCGAGATCGCCTTCGAGCAGGGCGCCGACGTCGATCACCATGTCGATTTCGCCGGCACCGTCGGCGATGGCCCGCGAGGCTTCATCGGCCTTGGCGGCAGCCCCGGAGGCGCCGAGCGGAAAACCGACCACCACGCAGGTCTTGACCGGGCTGCCCTTCAGCCGATCGGCCACGAAGGCGGCATGCACGGCGTTGACGCAAACCGAAGCGAAGCCGTGGGCGATTGCCTCCTCGCAAAGTCGCGCCACCTCGGCCCTCGTCGCCTCGGGCTTCAGAATCGTGTGGTCGATCATGCCGGCCAGAGTCTGCGAGTTTCTAACCGAATTGTGTTTTGATTCTTCCACTTTTAGGCCTCCATCCGGCCGTCATGTTATGATTCTAACAAGATTTGTTTGGAAGGTTTCATAGCGGCCTTGACGAGTCAAGTGGAAAGGTGGATTGAAAAGCCTGCAAGCGACGAGGACATCCCGTGAAGAAGGCCGAACGTCTAGAACGCCTCGATGACAGGTTGAAAGATGCCGGCGTGCTGCATCTCAGCGATGCGGCCAACCATCTCGGTGTATCGGAAATGACCGTGCGGCGAGATCTCGCATCGGCGCCGCATCTGTTCAGCTACCTGGGGGGCTACATTCTGCCGGCTGGCGGCGAGCGCTCCACCTATCGTCTCGATGCGGAGGCCGATACCGACGCGGAGGCGAAGGAGCTGGCGTGCCAGAAGGCGTCCCGGCTGGTGGAGCCGGACGATACGATCTTCATCGATTGCGGAACAACGACCCCCCGGATGACCGAATATCTGCCGGTATCGGGCAAGCTGACGGTCATCACCTACGCCATGAACGTCGCCGAACGCGTCATGAAGCGGCCGAACACCAACCTGATCCTGCTTGGTGGGTTGTTCCATGCCTCGTCGCAGACCTTCTCGGGCGACGAGGCCTTACGGTCGGTGGAGCGTCTCGGGATCAGCAAGGCCTTCCTGTCGGCCGGCGGCCTGCATTCGCAGCACGGCGCCACCTGTTCCAACTTTCACGAGGTGCCGATCAAGCAAGCCGTGCTGGCGCGAGCCGGCTTGAGCTACCTGGTGATCGATTCGAACAAGCTTGAGAAGATCAAGCCGGCGTTCTTTGCCACCACCGATCAGTTCGACGACGTCATCACCGAATGATGGCGGTTCGACAGTGGAGAACGCCGGGGTCTTTCGTCTGATCAGGCGAGTGCCGCGATGGCGGTTTTCAGCTCATCCAGAGCCTTGACGGCGCGATCCTTGGCTTCTTCGTTCTTCGCTTCGGCGAGGACGGCCTCTGCCGCGGACGTCTCGGAGGCGGCGACGGCCGGATCGAACTCGGCCTCCGGCACCGCCTTCTCGGCCAGAACGCTGAGGCCGGACGCGTTGACGTCGGCAAAGCCGCCGCGCACGTAGATGCGGCTGGAGACGCCGCCGGTCTTCACGGTGACGATGCCGGTCTTCAGCGTGGTGAGAAACGGCGCGTGGCCGGCGAGCACGCCGAAGTCGCCCTCGCTGCCGGGCAGATCCACCTGATCGGCATCGACCGACAGAATCAGACGCTCGGGGCTGACGAGTTCGAACTTGAAGGTTGCCATCCGGCGCTCCCCACGGTGTTTTTACGGCTCGTTCCGGCGAAAAGACACGGTCTATCGCAAGAACTGCCACGGCGGCCCGTCTGGGCCGGTCAATGTCTCAGGTTGGCGCATCGGCGCCGGAAGGCGGGCGGCGTGGCCGCCCGGCCTCGATTGAGGATCAGGCCGCCTGGGCGGCGAGGCGCTGGGCCTTCTCGACGGCGTCGTCGATGGTGCCGACCATGTAGAAGGCCGCTTCCGGCAGGTGGTCGTAGAGACCTTCACAGAGCCCCTTGAAGCCCTTGATGGTGTCTTCGAGGGCGACGAGCTTGCCGGGCGAGCCGGTGAACACTTCGGCCACGTGGAAGGGCTGGCTCAGGAAGCGCTCGATCTTGCGGGCGCGCGCCACCGTCATCTTGTCCTCTTCGCTAAGCTCGTCCATGCCGAGAATGGCGATGATGTCCTGCAGGCCCTTGTACTTCTGAAGGATCTGCTGCACCTGGCGGGCGACCGCATAATGCTCATCGCCGACGATCTGCGGGTCGAGCATGCGCGAAGTCGAATCCAGCGGATCGACGGCCGGGTAGATGCCCTTTTCGGAGATGGCGCGGTTGAGAACCGTCGTGGCGTCCAAGTGGGCGAAGGAGGTGGCCGGCGCCGGGTCGGTCAGGTCGTCGGCGGGCACGTAGATGGCCTGCACCGAGGTGATCGAGCCCTTGTTGGTCGTGGTGATGCGTTCCTGCATCGCGCCCATGTCGGTGGCGAGCGTCGGCTGGTAGCCCACCGCCGAGGGAATGCGGCCGAGCAGGGCCGACACTTCCGAACCGGCCTGCGTGAAGCGGAAGATGTTGTCCACGAAGAACAGAACGTCCTGGCCCTTGTCGCGGAAATGCTCGGCGACGGTGAGACCGGCCAGCGCGACGCGGGCGCGGGCGCCCGGCGGCTCGTTCATCTGGCCGTAGACGAGGGCGCACTTGGAGCCTTCGGTCGAGCCGCCGTGCTCGCGCGGGTCCTTGTTGACGCCGGACTCGATCATCTCATGATAGAGGTCGTTACCCTCGCGAGTGCGCTCGCCGACGCCGGCGAACACCGAGTACCCGCCGTGGGCCTTGGCGACGTTGTTGATCAATTCCTGGATCAGCACGGTCTTGCCGACGCCGGCGCCGCCGAACAGGCCGATCTTGCCGCCGCGGGCGTAGGGGGCGAGCAGGTCGACGACCTTGATGCCGGTCACCAGGATCTCGGATTCCGTCGACTGATCGGTGTAATCGGGCGCTTCCTGATGGATGGCGCGCTTGCTCTCGCCAACGATCGGACCGACTTCGTCAGCCGGCTCGCCGATGACGTTCATGATGCGGCCGAGGCAGGCCTCGCCCACCGGCACGGAGATCGGCGCGCCGGTGTCGACCACTTCATGGCCGCGCACGAGACCTTCGGTGGTGTCCATGGCGATGGTGCGGACGGTGTTCTCGCCGAGGTGCTGGGCAACCTCGAGCACGAGGCGGTGCTCACCGTTCTTGGTCTCGAGCGCGTTCAGGATCGCCGGCAGATGTTCGTCGAACTTGACGTCGACGACGGCGCCGATGACCTGGGTGATCCGTCCGATATGCGTTTCAGCCATCGATGTGGTCCTTGATCGAGTTACGGTCAGAGCGCCTCGGCGCCCGAAATGATTTCAACGAGTTCTGTGGTGATCTTGGCCTGACGCGTGCGGTTGTAGGTGATCGACAGACGGTCGATCATCTCGCCGGCGTTACGCGTCGCATTGTCCATGGCAGACATCTTGGCGCCCATCTCGCCGGCCGCGTTCTCCAGGAGGGCGGAGAACAGCGTGACCGAGATATAGCGCGGCAGCATGGTTTCAAGGATTTCGGCTTCGTCGGGCTCGAACTCGTAGTCGGTTTCCAGGGCGGCGGCCGGAGCGTCCACCTTGACCGGCAGCAACTGCTTGGCCGTGGGGATCTGCTGGATGACCGACTTGAATTCCGAGTAGAACAACGTGCAGACGTCGAACTCGCCCGCCTCGTAGAGGTCGACGATGCGCTTGCCGAGATCGACGGCGATGTCGAAGCCGACGGTCTTCACGCCGCGAAGCTCGACACGGTCGATCATGCGGTTGCCGTGCTCGCGCTTCAGGGCATCGGCGCCCTTCTTGCCGACGGTGAGGATCTTCACGGTCTTGCCGGCGGCAAGCAGGCTGGCGGCGTACTCGCGGGCCAGACGGACGATCGACGAATTGAAGCCGCCGCACAGGCCGCGCTCGGCCGTACAGACGACGAGAAGGTGGATCTCGTCGCGTCCGGTGCCGGCGAGAAGAAGCGGCGCATCATCGCGGCCCGCCATGGCGCTGGCAAGGTTGGCAACCACCGCGCCAAGACGGTGGGCGTAGGGACGGGCGGCGACCGCCGCCTCCTGCGCGCGACGAAGCTTCGCCGCGGCGACCATCTGCATCGCCTTGGTGATCTTCTGCGTCGCCTTCACCGAAGCGATGCGGTTCTTGAGTTCTTTCAAGCTGGCCATATCGGCTCCTGCCCGGGGGGCATCGGGGCGCGGGAGAGGAGGACGGCTTTCGCCCCCCTCGGTTCATCCGGCGTTGGCGTCAGGCAAAGGTCCTGGCGAAATTGGAAATCGCGTCGTGGAGCTTGCCGCGAAGCTCGTCGGAGAGCTGCTTCTCGGCCCAGATGCGCTCCAGGATGTCGGAATGCTTCTCGCGCAGATAGCGGAGCAGGCCTTCCTCGAACGGACGAACCTTGCTGAGCGGCAGCGGATCGAGGAAGCCGGACACGCCCGCGAAGATCACGGCCACTTCTTCCTGAGTCTTCAGCGGCGAGAACTGCGGCTGCTTCAGAAGCTCGGTCAGGCGGGCGCCACGGTTGAGCAGGCGCTGGGTCGACGCGTCGAGGTCGGAGCCGAACTGAGCGAAGGCCGCCATCTCGCGATACTGGGCAAGCTCGCCCTTGATGGTGCCGGCAACCTGCTTCATAGCCTTGATCTGGGCGGACGAGCCGACGCGCGACACCGAGAGGCCGACGTTCACCGCCGGGCGGATGCCCTGGTAGAACAGCGAGGTTTCAAGGAAGATCTGGCCGTCGGTGATCGAGATGACGTTGGTCGGGATGTAGGCCGACACGTCGTTGGCCTGGGTCTCGATGACCGGCAGGGCGGTGAGCGAACCGGAGCCATTCTCTTCGTTGAGCTTGGCGGCGCGCTCGAGCAGGCGGGAGTGCAGATAGAACACGTCGCCGGGGAAGGCCTCACGTCCCGGCGGGCGGCGCAGCAGCAGCGACATTTGGCGGTAAGCAACGGCCTGCTTGGTGAGGTCGTCGTAGGCGATCAGCGCGTGCATGCCGTTGTCGCGGAAATACTCGCCCATGGCGCAACCGGCGAACGGGGCGATGTACTGCATCGGGGCCGGGTCGGAAGCCGTGGCGGCGACGACGATCGAGTACTTGAGCGCGCCGGCGTCCTCAAGCTTCTTGACGAACTGGGCGACGGTGGAGCGCTTCTGGCCGATGGCGACGTAGACGCAGTAGAGCTTGTGCTTCTCGTCGTCACCCTCGTGCAGGGACTTCTGGTTGAGGAAGGTGTCGAGAATGATCGCGGTCTTGCCGGTCTGGCGGTCGCCGATGACGAGCTCGCGCTGGCCACGGCCGATCGGGATCATCGCGTCGATGGCCTTGAGACCGGTCGACATCGGCTCATGCACCGACTTGCGGGGGATGATGCCGGGCGCCTTGACGTCAACGCGGGCGCGAGTCTCGTATTCAATCGGGCCCTTGCCGTCGATCGGATTGCCGAGGGCGTCGACGACGCGACCGAGCAGGCCGCGGCCAACCGGCACGTCCACGATGGCACCGGTCCGCTTGACGGTGTCGCCTTCCTTGATGTCGCGGTCGGAGCCGAAGATGACGACGCCGACGTTGTCGCTTTCGAGGTTAAGCGCCATGCCGCGAATGCCGCCCGGGAACTCGACCATCTCGCCCGCCTGGACGTTGTCGAGACCGTAGACGCGGGCGATGCCGTCACCCACGGAAAGAACCTGGCCGACCTCGGATACCTCGGCGTTACGGCCGAAGTTCTTGATCTGCTCCTTGAGGATTGCGGAAATTTCCGCGGCGCGGATATCCATCAGCCGACCTCTTTCAATGCAATCTTGAGTGCGTCGAGTTTCGTTTTGAGCGACGTGTCGATCATGCGCGAACCGAGTTTGACGACGAGACCGCCGATCAACGACGGGTCGACCTCGAGTTCAACATGAACCGACTTGCCGGATATGTCGGCCAGCGCGCGCTTGATGTCGGCGAGCTGGCTGTCGGAAAGGGGGATCGCCGAGGCGATGCCGGCCGTCACTTCGCCGCGCTGGTCAGCGAGCAGCTGACGGAAGCCACGGAACATGTCGGCCATCGCCGAAAGGCGATTGTTGGAGGCGACGAGCTTGATGAAGTTGCTCAAAGTCTGCCCAAGGTCGGCTGCCTCGACCACGGCGCCAATGGCCCGGACCTGATCCTCATTGCTGAAGACCAGCGACTTCATAAGTCGGCGAAGGTCGGCGCTTTCTCGGCGGAGGGTCTCGAAACGGGCGATGTCCGCCTCGACGATGTCGAGTTCGCCGGTCTCGCTCGCCAGTTCGAACAGGGCCGTTGCATAACGTTCGGCGACCCCGAAGACCATCGTTTCCGCTTCGCTCACGTAAGAACCCCTCATCGGTGCGAACCATCAAAGGTTCACCCGTTTGAACGCTTTGAAGAAACTCGCAGAATAGAATACGACGGCGGCACGGCGCACGGCCCCGCAGCGAACTTGGCTCCGTCTATCACAGGACTTTCCCTCACGCAACGCGTTCACTGGATTCAGGAATTCCGCGTTTTGCGCGGATATCCTTAGGTAAATGGCCGCTTGGGACATCCCCTTAAAAAAACCTCATCCTAAAGTCGAATAGTTTATCGTTTTAGGTGGGCTTGAGCGCGGTTTTGCGGGGGTCAGAGGAAGTTTTGCGGATCGACGTCGACATAAGCCTCGACGCCGCGCGTCGGCCGGTCGGCGGCGGCGATCCAGGCGCGCATATAGGCGGATAGGTCGGTATCGCGGCCGGAATGGGCAATCAGACGGAAGCGGTGACGACCGCGCACCACGGCCAGCGCCGCCTCGGCGGGCCCCAAAACCTCGACGGCGGGGTCGTGGGGCGCCATGCGGGCGAGATGGCGGGCGTGGTCCTCGGCAAGTTCCCGGCTCGGACCTGACACGAGGATTGCCGCGAGCCGTCCGAAGGGCGGCATGGTCGAGCGCTCGCGCTCGGCAAGCTCGGTTCGGTAGAAGCGTTCGGCGTCGCCCGAGACCAACGCCTCGATCACCGGACTTTCCGGCGCGTAGGTCTGGAGCAAGCCGAGGCCCTTGCCGATGACGCGCCCGGCGCGTCCGGTGACCTGGGCCAACAGCTGGAAGGTGCGCTCGGCGGCGCGCGGATCGCCCTGGGACAGGCCAAGGTCGGCATCGACCACGCCGACCAGCGTCAGTTTGGGGAAGGTATGCCCTTTGGCCACCATCTGCGTGCCGACGACGATGTCGCATTCCCCCTTGGCCACCGCCTCGAATTCCGCCTTGAGGCGATGGATGCCGCCGCCGATGTCGGACGACAGGACCACGGTGCGTTTGTCGGGAAGAAGCGTTTGCATTTCCTCGGCAATGCGTTCGACGCCGGGACCGCAGGCGACGAGACTGTCGAGCGTGCCGCAGGAGGGGCATGCCTCTGGGCGGGGCACCGTGTGGCCGCAATGATGGCAGACGAGCCTTCCCCTGAAGCGGTGTTCCACCAGCCAGGCCGAACACTGCGGGCACTGGAAGCGGTGGCCGCAGGACCGGCAGAGCGTGAGCGGCGCGTAGCCGCGCCGATTGAGAAACAGCATGGCCTGCTCGCCGCGCTCGGTCACCTCGCGGATGGCGGCGACGAGACCAGGGGCGAGAAAGCGGCCGCGCGGCGGGCCGGCCTTGCGCATGTCGATTGCGTAAAGGCTGGGCAGGTCGCGACCCGTGGCTCGCGCCGGCAGCACCAGGTGGCGATAACGGCCACGCTCGGCGTTGACGCGGCTTTCGAGCGAGGGCGTCGCCGAGGCGAGGATGACGGGTATCTTTTCCAGTCGCCCACGGACCACCGCCATGTCGCGGGCGTGATAGCTAGCCCATTCTTCCTGCTTGTAGGCGCCGTCGTGTTCCTCGTCGACGACGATCAGTCCGAGGTCGGCAAAAGGCAGGAACAGAGCCGAACGAGCCCCGACGACCACGCGCGCCTCGCCGAGCGCAACCGCTCGCCAGGTGCGGGCGCGCATCTTCGGGGTGACATCCGAATGCCATTCGGCCGGCAGGGCGCCGAAACGCTCGGAGAAGCGCTCAAGGAATGCGCGGGTCAGCGCGATTTCCGGCACCAGGATCAGCGCCTGCCGTCCGGCCCTCAACGCGTCGGCGACCGCTTCAAGGTAGACCTCGGTCTTGCCGGAGCCGGTGACGCCGTCGATCAGCGTTACGCCGTTATCCTGGGCCTCGCGCAACCGGGCGACGGCGGCGGTCTGGTCGGGGGTGAGGGCAATGGGATTGAAGTCGGGATCGGGCGCGCGAAACGGCCGGCCGGGCGGCAGTTCCACCTCGGCCAACGCACCGGCTGTCACCAGTCCCTCGACAACGGACGGGGAGACGCCAGCCGCCGCCGCGAGGCCGGCGCGCGTCCAGGCCTGCCCCTCGTTTTCGTTGAGCAGCGCCAAAACTCGTCGCCGGGCGTCGGTGAGGCGCTCTGGCGTCGCGCTTGTCGACACGAGTCCACGCAAGGGCGGCTCGGGCTCCAGCGCGTCCGGCGCGCGCAGCACCATTCGCAACACCATGCCGCGCGGCGTCAGCGTGTAGCGGGCGACCCAGTCGACGAAGGTGAGCATCTCCTGGGTCAAGGGAGGTGCATCGAAGGCGATCTCGATGGGGCGCAGGCGGTTCGACGAAGCCTGGAGCTCGGCCGGCTCGGCCGTGACGACGCCAACCACCTTCCGCGGACCGAGCGGCACCTGAACGATCGAGCCGGGCACGACCACCATTCCGTGCGGTACGCGGTAGGAATAGGACAGGTCGAGACCGACGGGCGTCAGAACCTGCACCACATCGCCGCTGGCAGCGGGGCGGGGGGCAGCCTCTCCGAACAGGTCATGTATCGAGTTGGCAGGTTTTTCGGTCGGCATCGGCTGATTCGAGGTGTGCGGCGATTGATCATAGGCTAAACGGAGGGCCGTCGCCTCGCCAAGCCGTCGCCGCTGCAAGGGAAAAGCCGCCGACCATGAGCCGTCCCGCCGTCATCGTTCTCTCCTCCTTCGTCGCCCGTGGATCCGTGGGCGCGCGCGCCGCGTTTGCGCTCGAGCGGCTCGGTCACCGCGTCTGGACGCTGCCGACGGTCATCCTGCCCTGGCACCCCGGCCACGGTCGCGCCCATCGCATGACCCTGCCGGAGGCCGACTTCGCTGCGCTTTGCGCCGATCTCGCGCGGGCGCCCTGGCTTTCCGAGGTCGGTGGCATCATCACCGGATATCTCGGTTCGGCTGGGCAGGCGGAAGCCGCTGCCGGGCTGGTCGCTGCCGTCAGGACCGCCAATCCGGAGGCATTGCATCTTGCCGACCCCGTGATCGGCGACATGACCACCGGCGGTGCGGGCGGTCTCTACGTGCCCGAACCCGTCGCCATCGCCCAGCGTGATCGCCTGATCGCCATCGCCGATATCGCAACGCCCAATCGTTTCGAACTTGGCTGGCTGACCGGCCGACCCGTCGAGACGCTGACCGAGATTTCAACGGCGGCGCGGGCTCTCGGGCCGAAACGCGTCGTGGTCACGTCGGCGCCGGCCCTGATGACCGGTAAGATCGCGGCGGCGCTCGTTACCGCGAGCGAGGCCATCGTCGCCGAGAACCAGATGGTGGAGGGAGCTCCCAACGGGACCGGAGATCTGTTCGCCGCGCTCTTTCTGTCGCGCCTGATGGGCGGCGCCTCCGACGAGGCGGCTCTCGCGGCCGCGTCGGCTTCCACCTTCGAAGTCATTGTTCGGTCGGTAAAGGCTGGTGGGCGCGAGCTGGACCTCGTGGATCAGCAGGAGGCGCTGGTTCGACCGATGGCCATGGTGGATATTCGCCGGCTCGCCACGCCACGTCGGCCTGTTGCGCGTCCTTCGGGGATCGAGACTTTGTGAAGCGCGCCAAGATTGACGCTTATAAGTATACTTCCGTATAACGCGTCCGCGGAGACTTTTGTCTCTCCGTCCCTCCAGCCGGATTTTCGCCGATGACCGAACCGAAAGCCCCTCTCCGTCCGAAGCTTCCCGCCTCCTTTCCGGGGCGTCTGACGACCGGCTACGAGGCTTTTCGAGAGGGGCGATATCCAAGCGAGAACGAGCGCTACAAGCGGCTTGCCGCCGAGGGGCAGAAGCCTCGGATCATGATCATCGGCTGCTCGGACAGTCGTGTGTCGCCGGAAGTGATCTTCGACGCCGGCCCGGGTGAGATCTTCGTCGTCCGCAACGTCGCCAACATCGTGCCGCCCTACACGCCGGACGGCGAAACGCACGGCACCTCGGCCGCGCTCGAGTTCGCGGTGATGGCGCTCGCCGTCCGCCATATCGTGGTGATGGGGCATGGCCGCTGCGGCGGCATCGCTGCGGCGCTCGACAATCGCAATCCGCTGACGCCGACCGACTTCATCGGAAAGTGGGTTTCGGTCCTGGACGAGACGGCCGAGCGGGTGAGGTGCGATCATGCCATCGGACCGGGCTTGCGTTACACCGCGCTCGAGCACGAGGCGATCAAGTCTTCGCTCCGTAACCTCCTTGACTATCCCTTCGTCAAGAACCGGGTCGAGTCCGGCGAACTGGCCCTGCACGGCGCCTGGTTCGACGTTGCCGAGGGGGAGCTTCACGTGCTCGACCGCGACAGCGGAGATTTCGCCGTCCTCTCCGGTACGCTTGCCCCTTGAACCTTGACGGCAAGGCGATTACGGCTAGCGGCCGACATTCGGCCGGACGAGGCCGGCTGCCTTCTTTCAAGCTTCGAGGATGCGACGATGGCAAAGAATTCGCTGTTCCTGCTGCCCGGCGACGGCATCGGCCCGGAAATCATGGCCGAGGTGGAAACGATCATCGCGTTTCTGAACCGCAAGGGCCTGACCGACTTCTCGCTCGATCGCGGCCTTGTCGGCGGTTCGGCCTATGACGCCCATGGCGCCGCCATCTCCGAGGCCGACATGGCCAAGGCGCTTGCAGCCGACGCGGTGCTGTTTGGCGCCGTCGGTGGTCCCAAGTGGGACAGCGTTCCCTATAACTGCCGCCCGGAAGCCGGCCTGCTGCGTCTTCGCAAGGACCTCGGCCTGTTCGCCAATCTTCGCCCGGCGATCTGCTATCCGGCGCTGGCCGATGCCTCGTCGCTGAAGCGCGACGTGGTCGAAGGCCTCGACATTCTGATCGTCCGCGAGCTGACCGGCGGCGTCTACTTCGGCGAACCGAAGGAGATCGTCACGCTGGAGAATGGCGAGAAGCGCGCCGTCGACACGCAGGTCTACACCACGCACGAAATCGAGCGGATTGCCCGCGTCGCCTTCGACCTTGCCAAGGCGCGCAACGGCCGCGTCTCCTCGGCCGAAAAGCGCAACGTGATGAAGTCCGGCGTGTTGTGGAACCAGGTCGTGACGAAGATCGGCAAGGAAGAGTATGCCGACGTCAAGCTCGACCATATCCTCGCCGACAACTGCGCCATGCAGCTCGTGCGCTATCCCAAGCAGTTCGACGTGATCCTGACGGACAACCTGTTCGGCGACGTGCTTTCCGATATCGGCGCCATGCTGACAGGTTCGCTCGGCATGCTGCCGTCGGCCTCGCTCGGTGCGCCGGATGTCGCCACCGGCAAGCGCAAGGCGCTCTACGAGCCCGTCCACGGTTCGGCGCCCGATATCGCCGGCACGGGCGCGGCCAACCCGATCGCCATGATCGCCTCCTTCGGCATGGCGCTGCGCTATTCCTTCGGCCTGATCGACCTTGCCGGCAAGCTGGACGAGGCGATCGCCCGCGTGCTTGGCAAGGGGCTCCGGACCAAGGACATCGCTCAGAAGGGCGAAGCCACCGTCGATACCCGCGCCATGGGCGCGGCCATCCTGGCCGAGTTCGAGGCGCTGCTCGGCTGACGTATTCGACTTTCGGCTATCGGTGCGGCGCTCACGGGGTTGTTAACTCGGTCGCTCTTGTTTTCAGGGCAAGCCGCACCAAATCATGATCATGACGGCATCGCCCATCAGGCACTGCCCCCCGTCTCGCCAGCGGCGGTGACCGTCGCCGGGTTCCCCTCCCGGCCCGCGCTGATCCCTAGCGCCGCGCCCAGCCTTCCCCCGAGGCTGGGCGCTTCTCGTTTGGGGGCTTGACCTCGGTGTTTTCATATCGCTGATTGTCGGCGAGGCCGTTTTTCAGTATAGAGCGCTTCATGAACGCAAAGCCGCAGATCACGCGTGTGCCGACGTCGGTCGATTATTTCCCGGCCCACGATCACGCGCGTCTGCCATGGCGGTTTCTGGCCCGGCAGACCGGGGACAGTCGACTCCGGGCCTGACGAAGCGACCGGACCACCGGTCTTTCCATTGCTTTTCTGACATGTCAGGGGCGTGGTTCGCACGCCTCACGGAATCGAAAGTCCGATCATCATGACCGCCAAACTCCGCACTCTCTACGACAAGATCTTCGACGACCACGTGGTCGAGACGCAGGCCGACGGTACGTCGCTGCTCTACATCGATCGCCATCTCGTTCACGAGGTGACCAGCCCTCAGGCTTTCGAGGGATTGAGAACGGCCGGCCGCAAGGTTCACCAGCCGGGCAAGACGCTTGCCGTCGTCGACCACAACGTGCCGACCACCGATCGCAGCAAGGGTATTGAAGACCCCGAGAGCCGCGAGCAGGTCGGGCAGCTTGCCATCAACGCCGCCGAATTCGGCGTCGAGTATTACAATGAGCTCGACCGTCGGCAGGGCGTCGTCCATGTGGTCGGTCCCGAGCAGGGCTTCACGCTGCCCGGCATGACCATCGTCTGCGGCGACAGCCACACCTCGACGCACGGCGCGTTCGGCGCGCTCGCCCATGGCATCGGCACCTCGGAGGTGGAGCATGTGCTCGCCACGCAGACGCTGATCCAGAAGAAGGCGAAGAACATGCTGGTGCGCGTCGACGGCAAGGCGCCGGCCGGCGTCACTGCCAAGGACATCGTGCTGGCGATCATCGGCGAGATCGGCACGGCCGGCGGCACCGGCCACGTCATCGAGTATGCCGGCGAGGCGATCCGCGCCCTTTCCATGGAAGGCCGGATGACCGTCTGCAACATGTCGATCGAGGGTGGCGCCCGCGCCGGCCTGATCGCGCCGGACGAGACGACCTATGCCTATATCGCCGGCCGGCCGAAGGCGCCGACGGGCGAAGCGCTGGAACGCGCCAAGGCTTACTGGCAGACGCTCTTCACCGACGAAGGCGCCCACTTCGACAAGGTGGTGACGCTCGACGCGGCCAGCCTGCCGCCGATCGTCACCTGGGGCACCAGCCCCGAGGACGTCGTGTCGATCACCGGCGCGGTGCCCAACCCGGACGACATCGCCGATGAGACGAAGCGCACCTCCAAGTGGCGCGCGCTCGACTACATGGGTCTAAAGCCGGGTCAGAAGATGACCGAGATCGCCCTCGACAAGGTGTTCGTCGGCTCGTGCACCAACGGCCGCATCGAAGATCTCCGGGCCGCGGCCGCCGTGGCCAAGGGTCGCAAGGTGGCGTCCTCGATCAAGCTCGCGATGATCGTGCCGGGCTCCGGCCTCGTCAAGGAACAGGCGGAAGCGGAAGGCCTCGACAAGATCTTCATCGAGGCTGGCTTCGAGTGGCGCGAGCCGGGTTGTTCGATGTGTCTTGCCATGAATCCCGACAAGCTGGCCCCCGGCGAACGCTGCGCCTCCACCTCGAACCGCAATTTCGAGGGTCGGCAGGGCTACATGGGACGCACGCACCTGGTGTCGCCGGCCATGGCGGCGGCGGCGGCGATCGCCGGGCACTTCGTGGATATCCGCGACTTCAAGTGACGCACCGCCTCCGGGTGGGAAGAATGATCAGGCCGGGGCCAACGCTCCGGCCTTTTTCATTCCCTGGCCAGCCAGCGCAGCCAGCGGCCATGGAAGTCGCCACGCGCCAAAACGTGGTGCTCGCCGGAGGGGAACAGCGTGACCATGAGCCCGGCCCCAGGCGTCTGGCCGTCCGCCTCCAGTCGCAGCCAGGCAAGCGGCGCCGTCTCGGCGGCTCGCAACATGGCAGTCTGGATGCCGAGGCGAGCAGGGTCGGAGAGATACTGCCAGAAGATCGAGTGGACGACGACACGCAGTGCTCCGTCTTCGGGCGGCGCAGCGAGCTCGCGGGCGAGAAACTCGGCGGCGTCGGCCATCTCGACGCGCTCGCGCCGTGCAGCGGCGTGGTCGAGGGCAGCGTTGAGCCGTGCCTTGCGCTCCGTCTGGTCGGCCCAGACGTAGGAGAGAAGCCGCGTTCTATGCTCCGCATCGGACGGATCCAGGGGGGCAAGGTCGCAGGCCCTGCGGCGCACCACCTCGACAGCCCCATCGAGCGGTGGTGGAGTGTCGCAGTCGGGTGCGAGCTCGATGGGTGCCTTCGTCCGGCCCCAGCGGCTGTCGCCGTAGCGATAGGCGTAGGCGTCCCAGTGGAGATTGAGGCCTGCGCTGGCGCCGATTTCCAGGATGTCGAGTTTTGGGCCGAAGCGCCGGGCGAGCCAGAGAAAGCCGGGCAGAAGCACGGCCGAGCGACCAACCTCGTTGGTTTGTGGCGGGCTCATGAGGATGTCGTGAAGGTCGTGGTCGTGCCGTCCGATGGCTGCGCTCACGGCGGCGACGAGCGTTTCGTCCGATACCTCGACCGGCGGATAGGCGGCGGCGAGTCCGGCGTCGCGTTGCGTCAGCACCAACCGGTGCAGACCGCCGAACAGACGCAAGGGCACGGCGTCCTCGCCGGCATGGCCGTTCCAGGCAAGGATGCGTCTGCCGGTCAGTGTCGTTTGGTCGAGAAAGCGTGGTGCGAGGTGGGCAAGGCGGGCGGTGAATGGCGATCCCATGGAGCGGCAGGCCTCGGCCTGGCGACGGAAATGCTCGAAAATGTCGCTCATTGCGGCTTGCCCCCCGGCTTTCCAGAATCCGCCGCGACGATAGCGGTGACAAGCGACGATGACCAGCCCGGAGGTCGTCACGCCGACGCGAGGGGGACGAAGCTGCTTCCGACCCAAAAAATGCGACTCGCTTCGTCTCAGCCTTGCCCCGGCCGTCCGCATGGGGCAAGTAATGCTGGTGTCACGCGTAAGTGTCGCTTTTCCGGGGGACTTTTGACCATGTCGCTGACGATTGCCGCTGTCACCCAGGCGGACGCCCACAAGCTGGCGCCGATTATTGCCGCCTATGCCCAGGCAATGAAGCGCGGCGCGCCGCGCCGTCCGGACGAGTATTACGCCGAGCTTCTCGCCGTCGATCCGGCGACGGAAGTGTTGGGCGCCTTCGTCGATGAAGAACTGGTCGGCTTTGCCGTGTTCTTCGATCTGCCGGACACCATGTCGGGGCATCGGGTCGGTCATCTCGAGGATATCTATGTCCTGCCCGAGTTCCGCAACCGCGGCATCGGTCGCAAGTTCGTCGAGGTGCTGAAGGTCGAGGGCCAGAGCCGCGGCTGGGATCGCTTGCGCTGGGTCGTTCCGCCGCCCGTCGACGCCGCCGCCACCGGCCTGCCGACCGACAGCGCGCTCTATGAAGAGATCGCCACGCCGTCGGTTTCCAAGCTCTACGACATCGTCATCGATCCTCTGTCGCGCAAGTCCTGACGGTTTGCCTATAAAGCAAGCAGGTGTCGCCCAAGCTCAGGGCTTTCCCGGATGGCTGTTTCGCCCTTAAATGCGGTCGCGCTCAATGCGACCGCAGGGAGAGATGATGGCCGTCCTGACCAAGCTGACGCACGTCACCCGCTATGTCTATGACAAGCCGGTCCTTCTTTCTCCTCAGCTGGTGCGGTTGAGACCTGCGCCGCACAGCCGGACCGCCGTGCCTGCCTATGCTCTGAAGGTCACGCCGGAGACTCACTTCGTCAACTGGCAGCAGGACCCCCACGGCAACTGGCTGGCCCGGTTCGTCTTTCCCGAGCCGACGTCCGAGTTCTCGGTGAGCGTCGACCTGCTCGCCGAGATGGCGGTCTACAATCCGTTCGATTTCTTCATCGAGGATTATGCCGAGACCTGGCCGTTCACCTACGCGCCGGATCTCGCCAAGGACCTTGCTCCGTTTCTCGAATGCGAGGAGGAGGGGGAACTCTTCGAGGCCTATCTCGCGGCGATTCCGCGCGAACGCAAGCAGACCACCGATTTCGTCGTTGCGGTGAACCAGGCGCTCCAGCAGCATATCGGCTACGAGATCCGTCTTGAACCGGGAGTGCAAAGTCCGGAGGAGACACTCACGCGCCGGGCGGGGTCGTGCCGCGACAGCGGCTGGCTCCTGGTGCAGCTTCTTCGTCGGCTCGGCCTCGCGGCCCGTTTCGTCTCGGGCTACCTCATCCAGCTCAAGCCCGACGTCAAGGCACTCGACGGTCCGTCGGGCACCGATGTCGATTTCACCGACCTCCATGCCTGGGCTGAAGTCTATATTCCCGGCGCCGGCTGGATCGGCCTCGATCCCACCTCCGGTCTCTTGACCGGTGAGAGCCATATTCCGCTCGCCGCCACGCCGCACTATCGCTCGGCGGCGCCCATCGTCGGCGCCTACAGTGCGCCGCCTGACACGAAGACTGAGTTCTTCTTCGAAATGAAGATCGCCCGCGTCGACGAGAGGCCGCGCGTCACCTGGCCCTTCTCCGACGACGCGTGGGAGCGTCTGGACCAGTTGGGCGAAGCGGTGGATGCCGATCTCGCAGCCGGCGACGTCCGTCTCACCATGGGGGGCGAGCCGACCTTCGTCTCGATCGACGACTACCAGTCGGAGGAATGGAACACCGCCGCCGTCGGTCCCACCAAGCGGGGCCGGGCCGACGAGTTGATCCGTCGCCTTGCCGCTCGCTTCGCGCCGGGCGGCTTCCTGCACTATGGACAAGGCAAGTGGTACCCAGGCGAGAGCCTGCCGCGCTGGACGTTCTCGCTCTACTGGCGCAAGGACGGCAAGCCGATCTGGCGCAATCTCGACCTCGTCGCGCCGGAAACCGAGCTCGCGCCGGCCAATGCGGAAGGCGCTTGCGCATTGGCTCGCGGCGTGGCCCGTCGGCTTGGCGTGTCCGGTCGCTGCGCCGTGCCTGCCTATGAGGATCCTGCCCACTGGATACTGAAAGAATCCGGCTTGCCGGACAATGTCACCGCCGAGGACAGCAAACTCGACGATCCGGAGGAACGCGCTCGCATCGCTAGGGTTTTCGAACGCGGTCTCGGTACGCCCGGCGCCTATGTGCTGCCGGTGCAGCGCTGGCAAGGGGCGGCCGGCAGGGGCTGGCTGTCGGAGGTCTGGAACTTCCGGCGAGGCAAGCTCTACCTTCTTCCCGGCGACTCTCCGGCCGGCTTTCGTCTGCCGCTCGCCTCGCTTCCATGGGTGCCGCCGGCCGCCTATCCCTTCCATGTCGATCGCGACCTGATGGGCGAACTCCCGGATCTGCCGGACCCCGATCAGCTCGCCACGGCCTACGAGCACTCGCGCGAGCAGGCCGCCGACGATCCGCGCGTCGACCAGTGGATGACCGGCGATGGCGGAGCCGTCCGTACGGCCATGAGCGTCGAGCCGCGAGATGGCCGGCTCTGTGTGTTCATGCCGCCGGTGGCCGGCGCCGACGATTATCTCGAACTGCTGGCCGCCGTCGAATCCACGGCGGAGGACCTCGGGTTGCCCGTTCATATCGAGGGCTACCCGCCGCCGCATGATCCGCGCCTCAACGTCATCCGAGTTGCGCCCGATCCCGGCGTCATCGAGGTCAACGTTCATCCCGCCGCCGGCTGGAGAGACTGCGTTGCAATCACCTCGGCCGTCTACGAGGAGGCGCGGCTCTCCCGCCTCGGCACGGACAAGTTCATGATCGATGGGCGCCACACCGGTACCGGCGGTGGCAACCACGTGGTGGTCGGTGGCGCGTCACCTTCCGATAGCCCGTTTCTTCGCCGGCCCGACCTTCTGAAGAGCCTCGTTCTCTACTGGCAGCGGCATCCCTCGCTCAGCTACCTGTTCTCGGGCCTGTTCATCGGACCGACCAGCCAGGCGCCACGCATCGACGAGGCCAGGCACGATAACCTCTACGAGCTTGAGATCGCGCTTGCCCAGGTGCCTGCGCCGGGCGAAGGGGCGGCGCCTTTGCCTTGGCTGGTCGATCGCCTGTTCCGCAATCTTCTCACAGACGTCACCGGCAACACTCACCGCTCGGAAATCTGCATCGACAAGCTGTTCTCGCCGGATGGCCCGACCGGTCGGCTGGGTCTCGTCGAGTTCCGCTCCTTCGAGATGCCGCCGGATTCGCGCATGTCGCTTGCCCAGCAACTTCTGCTCCGGGCGCTGATCGCCTGGCTCTGGAACGAGCCGCAGCAGGGCAACTTCACGCGACACGGCACGGCGCTCTTCGACCGCTTCATGCTGGAGCATTTCGTCTGGCAGGACTTCCTGGAAGTGATTGCCGATCTCAACCGGGCCGGCTATCCGATGGAATCGGTCTGGTACGACGCCCAGCGCGAGTTCCGCTTCCCCTATTTCGGCACCGTCAACCGGCAGGGCGTTTCGCTGGAGCTCAGGGGTGCGCTCGAGCCCTGGCACGTCACCGGCGAACAGGGAGCCGCCGGTGGCACGGTGCGCTTCGTCGATAGCTCGGTGGAGAGGTTGCAGGCGCGCGTTTCCGGCTTCGACCCGGCCCGGCACGTCCTTGCCTGCAACGGGCGGCGCGTGCCGGTTGCTGCGACCGGCCGTATCGGGGACTATGTCGGCGGTGTTCGCTTCAAGGCGTGGCAGCCGGCCAGCGGCATCCATCCGGTGCTGCCGGTCAATGCACCACTGACCTTCGAAATCGTCGATCGCTGGTCGAAGCGGTCACTGGGCGGCGCCACCTATTTTGTCGCCCATCCCGGTGGCCGCAACTACGAGACCTTCCCCGTCAACGCCTACGAGGCCGAGGCGCGGCGGCTTGCCCGGTTTCAGGACTTCGGCCACTCGCAGGGAACGGTGGACCTGCCGGCCGAGGAAGCGCTAGGCGAGTTTCCCACGACGCTCGACCTCCGGCGGCCTGCCGGCATATGAATAGGGACCGACGGGGGGCCATCTTGGCGATTCCGCGCCGGTCTGTTTAACTCGCGGCACCATACCTGTCGTCCACGCCGGAAACCCGATGAGCCAGCTTCAGCCCGATCCGCCCCCTGCCGGAGAGAAAGCCGGGTTTGGTTTGCTGACGCGGGGCTACAAGCCGCTTGCCGGCGCTTACGATGAGATGATGGCGCCCGATGGCACGCTACGCGGGCCCTGGCCTTCCTTTCTGCAGCGCCTCGCCGATCTCGGCGAGGACGGTGTGCGCGAGGCCTTTGCCGGTGCCGAGCAGCAGCTCAAGAATTCCGGCGTGTTCTTTCGCGTCTATGACGACCCGGCCGGGGCCGAGCGTCCCTGGCCCCTGACGCCGCTGCCGCTTCTGATTTCCCAGCCGGAATGGGCGGCGCTGTCGGCCGGCGCCATTCAGCGGGCCCGTCTCACGGAGGCGCTGCTGGCCGACGTCTATGGTCCGGGGCGGCTTGCACGCGACGGCGTGATACCGGCTGCGGCCATTGCCGGCAGTCCCGATTTCCTGAGGCCGATGGTCGGCGTCGTGCCGAAGGGCGGTCGCTTCCTGCGCTTTTTCGCCGTCGATCTCGGTCGCGGCCCCGACGGGCGCTGGTGGGTGCTCAGCGATCGTGCGCAAGCGCCGTCCGGCGCCGGCTACGCGCTGGAGAACCGTCTGGCGGTGACGCGGGCGCTGCCGGAGGTGGCGCGCGGGCTCAATGTCGAGCGGCTCGCACCGTTTTTCCAGGCTTTCCGCGACGATCTCGCCGCCCTCAACGCCAATGCCGAAGCGAGGGTCGGTTTGCTCACGCCGGGGCGGCTCAACGAGACCTACTTCGAGCATGCCTATCTCGCCCGATACCTCGGTTTCCTGCTGGTGGAAGGCGGCGATCTGACGGTTCGCGACGACGCGGTCTATGTGCGCACCGTTTCGGGGCTCAAGCGTATCGACGCGTTGTGGCGGCGGCTCGACGGCGATTTCGCCGATCCCCTCGAGCTCCGTACGGCGTCGGCGCTCGGCGTGCCGGGGCTGGTGCAGGCGGTCCGGTCCGGATGTGTCGACGTCACCAATGCGCTCGGCTCCGGCGTTGTGGAATCGCGCGCCTTGATGGGGTTCATGCCGGCGCTCTGCCGGCATCTGCTGGGCGAGGAGCTGACGCTGCCGAACCTCGCCACATGGTGGTGCGGGCAGGAGGCGGAGCGGCGGGCGGTGCTCGCCGGTTTCGACCGCATGGCCATCGCTTCTGCCTTCTCCGGGCCTCTGCCGGGGTTGCCCTTCTGGAGCAAGCTCGGCGCGGCCATGACCAAGGCCGAGCGGCAGGTGGCGCGGGACCTGATCGAGACACGCGGCCTCGACGTGGTCGGCCAGGAGAACGTCGGTCTTTCCACAATGCCGGTCTGGGACGGCAACCGCCTGGTGCCCAAGCCCTTCGTGCTGCGCCTGTTCGTGGCCGCCGTCGGCGATCAGGACTGGGTGGTGATGCCCGGCGGTTTCTGCCGCATATCGGGGTCGAGCGATGCCCGCCTCGTGTCCATGCAGCAAGGAGCCGAGACGGCCGATGTCTGGGTTCTGTCCGATGCGCCGGTCAGAGAGGTTTCGCTGCTGCCTCAGCCGGATCGCATATCCATTCGCCGATCCACCGGTACGCTGCCGTCACGTTCGGCCGACAATCTCTATTGGCTCGCCCGTTATCTGGAGCGGTCGGAAGGCACCCTGCGTCTTCTGCGGGCGCTGATCAACCGGCTGGTGGAGGCCGGCGGCGATGCCGACCAGCCGATCATCCGGGCGCTGACCGACCATTTGCGGTTCATCGGCGCCATCGACCTCGAACGCAAGGGGACGCCGATCCAGCTTGTCGCCGCGGCTCTTGGCGACCCCGCGTCGCCCTCCGGTCTGCCGGCGCTGACCGGTGCGGCGCGGGCTGCCGGCTCGGCCATTCGCGACCGCCTGGCGCCGGACGCCTTTCGGGCGGTGACGGAAATTGCCGTCCTGTTCGAGAACATGGGTCGGCGGCGCCTCAATCCGGTGCAGATGCTCGACGAGGTCAATCACGGCCTGCGGCGCATTGCTGCGTTCGCCGGTCTCGCCTCGGAGAACATGAACCGCGCCATGGGCTGGCGGTTCCTCGATCTCGGCCGGCGAATCGAACGGGCGCTCACCACGGCGGGTTTGGTCCGCCGCTTCGCCCTCGAGACGCCGTCGACCGAGGCGCTCGATCTTGCCCTTGAGGCGGGGGACAGCCAGATCACGTATCGTTGGCGCTACGTGATGCGGCCGGCGCCCTTGCCGGTGATCGACCTTCTGATGCTGGACGACGCCAACCCGCGTTCCGTCGCGTTCCAGACGGCACGCATCGTCGAGCACCTGGAAGCCTTGCCGGCCACCCGCGTCGATGGGCGCCCGGTCGAACTTCTGCGCCTTGCCCGCAAGCTCGATGCGCGGCTCGCCAATACGGCGGCCGAGAAGATCGAGGCGCGCGACCTCGACAAGGTCACCAACCGGCTGTTGCGACTGTCCGGCCTCGTGACCGATCGCTTCTTCACCCAGCGCCCCAGCGAGGCGCGGCCGGAGGAGCTGGAATGATCTACGAGTTGCGCCAGCAGACGCGCTATGCCTATGCGGCGGCGGTCCCCTATTCGAGCCACGTCGCCCGGCTGTTGCCGGTGGACCGCAAGGGGCAGACGGTGCGCAAGGCGACGCTTTCCATCGCCCCTGTACCGTCGGAGCGGCGGGAGACCCTTGATTTCTTCGGCAACCGCATCTGCCATTTCGCTCTCGACCGCTCGCATGACGAGCTGGTTGTTCGTCTTGAGGCCGAGGTGGAAGTGCTGCCGGCCGAGCCCTATCTCGCGGCGTTGACGCCATCGTCCGAAGAGATCCGTGCGCTCGCCGTGGCCAGCCGCGACATCGGTCCAGACTCGCCGGTGCATGGTCTGTTCGTCTCGCCGTCCGTGCCTCTCGACGCCGCCATCACCCGTTATGCCGCCCAGTCGTTTCCGGATCGGCGACCGGTGCTGGAAGGGGCGATCGAACTCATGAAGCGGGTCAAGGGCGATTTCGCCTATGTGCTTGGCGCCACCGACGCCGACACCAGGCCGTCGGACGCTTTCGCCGCGAGAAAGGGCGTCTGCCAGGACTTCGCGCATATCATGATCGCCGGCCTCAGGGGGATTGCGCTGCCGGTGCGTTACGTGTCCGGTTACC
The DNA here is from genome assembly GCA_963665435.2 of uncultured Pleomorphomonas sp. GTDB lineage: Bacteria > Pseudomonadota > Alphaproteobacteria > Rhizobiales > Pleomorphomonadaceae > Pleomorphomonas. Next base: position 260,596 of record CAXXNH010000032.1, read on the forward strand.
TCCGCACCGAGCCGCCGCCCGGCAAGGAACGCCTGGAGGGTGCCGACGCCACCCACGCCTGGGTCGAGGTGTGGTGTGGCGGCGAAGCGGGCTGGGTGGGGCTTGACCCGACCAACGGCATCATGGCGGGCGAGGATCATCTCGTTCTTGCCATCGGACGCGACTATTCCGACGTGTCGCCGCTCGATGGTGTCATCGTCGCCTCGGGCGCCCATAGCCTGACGGTCGCCGTCGATGTCATCCCGCTGCCCGGTCCATCCGCCAAGCGCTCGCTTCGGGTTGTCGAATGAGGCTCAGCCTCTTGTTGCGAAGGCCAAGCAGGCAACCAGTACGGCTCGCAGCGTCAGCCGCGTCGGCCCTGCGAACACCGGGTCGAAGGCGATCGGCCAGTTGGCCTCGCTGACGGGGCCCAGGCTCTCGCGCATGTAGCCGCGGCAGGCGAGCTCCATCTGCAGCGCGTGAACGCCGTGCTCCGGCTGCCCATAATGACGGGTGATGTAGCCACCCTTGAAGCGGCCATCGACAACATGACTGCGACCGGAAGCGGCAATCGCGGCGGAAGCCCGCTCTATCAGGTCGGAATCGGCGGCGGCGCCGCTGTTTGTGCCCAGGTTGAAGACGGGTAGTTTGCCGGCAAACAAACGATAAATGGCGGAACGGATAGAGTGGCAGTCATAGAGAACCACCCGCTCATTCGATTCACGTAGCCGGCTAAGTTCACTGAACAGCGCCTTGTGGTAGGGCGCGGAAGTAGAGATCGGTGCGCGCCTCGATCTCCTCGGCTCCGGGCTCTTCTCCGGGGGCGATAGAGCGGCTCGCCGTCGAAGGTCTCGATGGGGCAGAGTCCGGTGGTGGCCTGCCCCGGATAGAGCGAGACGCCGCTTGGATCGCGATTGAGGTCGATCACGGTGCGCGACCAGTGCGCGCGAACGATGGTGGCGTCGAGCTCGTCGGCGAACTCATAGAGCTGGTCGATCCACCAATCGGCGTCCTTTCTGGCCAGCCACGGGGAAACGAGGCGCGCCTCGATCTCCTCGGGGATCGCCGTGCCGACATGCGGCATGGAAAGAACGAGTGGCGCCTTCCCGCGCCGGATGACCGGGTCCATCCTGTTGCTCATTCCTGCACCAACGTCGGAAGGAGCTCGCTTTCGAGAGTTGCGAGGAGCCGACCCGATGTGACGAGCCGGCTGGCCGCGTCGATATCGGGCGCAAAATGCCGGTCGTCGGAAAGCGGTGCGACGTCCGCTCGCAGAAGATCGATCGCCGCGGCAAGCGGCTTTGAGGTGCCGAGCGGTGCGTGGAAGTCGATGCCTTGCGCGGCGGCGAGATATTCGATGCCGATGACATGGGCAGCGTTTCTCGCCATGGTCCGGAGACGGCGTGCGCCATGCGCCGCCATGGAGACGTGGTCTTCCTGGTTGGCCGAGGTCGGAATGGAATCGACCGACGCCGGATGGGCCATCTGCTTGTTTTCGGACACCAGGGCCGCCGCCGTCACCTGCGGGATCATGAAGCCGGAGTTGAGGCCGGGCTTGGGCGTCAGGAAGGCCGGAAGTCCGCTGAGCGCCGGGTCGACAAGCATGGCGATGCGGCGCTCGGCGATCGAGCCGATCTCGCAGATGGCGAGGGCGATGATGTCGGCGGCAAAGGCGACGGGCTCGGCGTGGAAGTTGCCGCCCGAGATCACCTCGCCGGTATCGGTGAACACCAGCGGGTTGTCGGAAACGCCATTGGCCTCGTCGCTCAGCGTTGCCGCCGCCTGTCGGAGAAGATCGAGGCAGGCGCCCATCACCTGTGGCTGACAGCGCAAGCAATAGGGATCCTGAACGCGGCCGTGGTCGTCGAGATGCGAGGCACGGATGACCGAGCCCGACAGCAGAGCGCGCAAGCTGGCGGCGACGTCGATCTGGCCCTTGTGGCGGCGCAGAAGATGGATGCGCGGATCGAAGGGGCCGTCCGAGCCCTTGGCGGCGTCGACGGAGAGGGCGCCGGTGATGAGCGCCGCCTGGAAGACGCGCTCGGTCTCGAACAGGCCGGCCAGCGCCATCGCGGTCGATACCTGCGTACCGTTGAGAAGCGCCAACCCTTCCTTGGGCCCGAGAACGAGCGGTTTGAGGCCGTTGGCTTCCAGAGCGGCGGCGGCATCGACCGGCCGTCCGTCGACGAACACCTGGCCGACGCCCATCAAGGCCGCGGTCATGTGGGCGAGCGGGGCGAGGTCGCCGGAAGCGCCGACCGAACCCTGACCCGGAATGACGGGGATCAGGCCGCGCTCAAGGCAGGCGGCCAGCTGTTCGAGCGTTTCCCAGCGGACGCCGGATGCGCCCTGAGCAAGGCTCGCCAGCTTCAGCGCCATGATCAGCCGAGCGACCGGCACCGGCAGCGGTTCGCCGACGCCAGCGGCATGCGACAGCACGATGTTGCGCTGGAGCGTTTCGAGGTCGGCGGTGTCGATGCGAACCGAGGCGAGCTTGCCGAAGCCGGTGTTGACGCCATAGACCGGGTCGCCCTTGCCGATGATCGCCTCGATGGCGGCGGTGGCCTTGTCGACGGGGCCTCGCGCGGCAGGGTCAAGTGTAGCGCCGTCGCCGAAGTAGATGGCGCGCCAGACCGACAGCGGCACCGCGCCGGGGGCGAGACGATGGAGGATCGGAGTGTCTTTCATTCACCTCTCCAGTAGCGGGCGGCGAGCGGGTTGAAGCCAATGCGATAGACGAGTTCGGCCGGCCGTTCGACGTTCCAGACGGCAAGGTCGCACCATTTGCCAGCCTCTATCGAGCCGGTGTCCCTGGCAAGGCCGAGGGCGGTGGCGGCGTGGATGGTCATGCCGGCGAGGCACTCGGCCACCGTCAGGCGGAACAGGGTCGCCGCCATGTTCATGACGAGCAGCGGCGAGGTCATCGGCGAGGTGCCGGGGTTGCAGTCGGTCGCGATGGCGATCTTCGTGCCATGCTTGCGGAAATGCTCGACCGGGGGCAGCTTGGTCTCGCGGATGAAGTAGAAGGCGCCGGGCAAAAGCACGGCGACGGTGCCGGCGGCGGCCATGGCGGCGGCGCCAGCCTCGTCGGTATGCTCGAGGTGATCGGCCGACAGAGCGCCGTGGCGGGCGGCGAGCGCCGCGCCGCCAAGATTGGACAACTGGTCGGCGTGAAGCCTGACCTTGAGGCCCAGACGACGCGCGGCGGTGAACAGGTCGTCCACGTCCTCGGGCGTGAAGGCAATGCTCTCGCAGAAGGCGTCGACGCAGTCGGCCAATCCTTCCGACGCCAGGGCCGGCAGCATCTCGTCGCGGACCAGCGCCAGATAGCCGGCGCGATCGCCCTTGAACTCGAGCGGCAGCGCATGGGCGCCGAGAAAGCTCGTGCTGACCGTCACCTTGCGTTCTGCGGCAAGACGGCGGGCGGCGCGGAGTTGGGCTCGCTCGCTGTCGAGGGCGAGGCCGTAGCCCGATTTCACCTCGACGGTGGTGACACCTTCGGCGATCAGGTGGTCGAGCCGGGGCAGGGCGGTTTCCACCAACCCGGCTTCGCCGGCAGACCGGGTGGCAGTGACGGTCGAGACGATGCCGCCCCCGGCGCGCGCAATTTCCTCGTAGCTGGCGCCTGCCAGTCGCAACTCAAACTCTTGGGCACGGTTGCCGCCATGGACGAGGTGGGTATGGCAATCGATGAGGCCGGGCGTGACTAGTCGGCCTTCAAGGTCGATCACCTCGGCGCCTTCGGGAGTCGCTGGTGCATCGGCCTCGGGGCCGGCGTAGGTGATGCGGCCGTCGATGGAGACGATCGTCGCCTGCTCCACCGGCGTTATGTCGAGGGGGGCGGCCATCGTGACGAGGCGGGCGTTGCGGAACAGGCGGGTGGGCATCGCGGTACCTGACGTGACTGTTGGGTTCATATGTATAGACAACCTCGGCCGCGATGCAAGTTATTCGCAAGCTGGCGCCTTTGCGGCGATGATCAACTTGCGCAAGACAGCTGCGCGAAATCCGAATATGCCATCGAAATTCGGCATTACGTCTATGGACATCATAGCTGGGAAATGGTGCATTGCCGGCCGCTGGCTGCTCGGGGGAGGGCTGGCGTGTTCTGTCCTGCCGGAGTTTTCCCATGTCGCCGCTCGCTCTCTTCAATCTCGAAGGTCGCAAGGCGCTGGTGACCGGTGCGAGTCGCGGCATTGGCCAGGCTATTGCCGTCGCGCTGGCCGGGGCTGGTGCAAACGTTGCCATTACCGCCCGCAACGCGAGTTCGCTCGGCGAGACCTCCGCCGCCATCGAAGCGCTTGGACGGCAGGTCGTTGCGCTCGCTCATGATGTGCGCGACGTGGCCGGCAGCCGGGCTATTGTGGAGCGGGCCGCCGAGGATCTCGGTGGTCTGGACATTGTGGTCAACAATGCCGGCTACGAGGAGGTGACGCCGTCGCTCGAAATCGAGGAGGAGGTTTGGGATCGGGTGGTCGACACCAATCTCAAGGGCGCCTTCTTTGTGGCGCAGGCGGCAGCGCGGCGGATGCAGGCCGACGGGCGAGGTGGTGCGATCATCAATCTTGCCTCCCTTACAAGCTATGTCGGCGTGCCGACCGCCGTGCCGTATGGCTCGTCGAAGGCCGGCATTCTCGGCATGACGCAAGCGCTGGCAACCGAATGGGCCGGCCTTGGAATTCGCGTCAACGCGGTGGCGCCCGGCTACTTCCGGACGGCGATGACCGACGTTTTCTATCGTGACGATACCTGGCAGACGTCGATGTTGGCCAAGATCCCGCTCGGTCGCTTCGGAGCGCTAGGCGACCTTGCTGGGACGGTGATTTTTCTGGCATCCGATGCATCTGCCTATATTACCGGCCAGTGCATTCCGGTGGATGGCGGTTATCTTGCCTCAATTTGAGGCGTGCATAAAAATGATACTCTAGGCGCGTGACGGCCTGTCTAGAGATGTATATGGTACTGCGGCATTCCCTGTAGGGGCGGGGTGCCGAAACGTGAGGGCAGAGAGTAAGGGGATGACGCACACAACGGCGACAGCAGCCGATGAACCGTTTGCGGTGTCGGTCCGTGACGTCAACATGGTGTTCGACGGCGTTCATGCGGTGCGCGATGCCTCGTTCGACCTTGAGAAGGGGCGTTTTCTCACCATTCTCGGCCCCTCCGGTTCAGGCAAGACGACGCTGCTCCGGATGATTGCCGGATTCGGTCGGCCGACATCGGGCGAAGTGTTCATCAACGGTCTCGCCGTCGGTAGCGTGCCGCCGCACAAGCGGTCGATCGGCATGGTGTTCCAGAAGCTCGCGCTGTTTCCGCACATGACGGCGGCCGAGAATGTCGCCTTTCCCCTGAGGATGCGCCGGTTCGACGCGCGCACTATTCCCGACCGCGTTCATCGCTATCTCGATCTCGTCAAGCTCGGGAAGCTCGGCGACCGTCGCATCCACGAGCTGTCCGGCGGTCAGCAGCAGCGCGTCGCCATTGCCCGTGCCCTTGTCTTCGAGCCGGACCTGTTGTTGCTGGACGAGCCGCTCGCCGCCCTCGATCGCAAGCTTCGCGAGGAGATGCAGCTGGAGTTTCGTCGCATCCAGCGTGAACTCGACGTCACCACCATCAACGTGACGCACGACCAGCGCGAGGCCCTGGTGGTTTCCGACGAGATCATCGTCATGGACCATGGCCGCATCCAGCAGAAGGCCAGGCCCGAAGCCACCTATCGCCAGCCGAAGAATGCCTTCGTCGCCAACTTCATCGGCGTCACCAACTTCGTGGATGGTGTCGTGGCAAGCGTCGACGGCGAGCAGATCGTGTTCGATCATGCCGGTTTTGCCGGGCGTTCCGGCAACGGTTTCCGGCCGGAGGCCGGCGTTCCGGCGCGCGGCGCGCTCCGGGCCGAGCAGATCCGGATCGGCGGTGGCCGCGAAGCGCTCGGGGACGTCGACACGGTGTTCGGCGGAACCGTCACCGATGCGATCTTCGAGGGCGAGCGGGTCGTCTACGAGGTGGCCGTGGCCGATCTCGGCGGTACGACGCTGCGTGTCTTCGATCATGACCCCGTGGCCCACAGCCAGCACGACGTGGGATCGTCCGTCGCGCTGGGGTGGAACGTGAAGGACGTGCTGGTCTTCGGGGATTGAGCACCGGCACGAAAGCATCGGACCGAAAAGTGGAATCCGGTTTTCGGACAATCCGATGGGCAAGAAAAGAACTAGAGCCAGAGGAGAACGACAATGACAGGACCGTCCAAGCCCTTCCTCAATCTCGGCCGTCGCCGTTTCCTGCAGGGCGTCGGCCTTGCCGGTGCCGCCGGCCTCGTCGGCATGCCGTTCGGCCGCGCCTTCGCCGCCGAACCCGAGAAGCCCAAGGAAATCATCGTCCGCGCCTGGGGTGGTTCCTGGGTCGACAGCCTCAAGAAGGGCGTTTCCGATCCCTTCACCGAGGCGACCGGCATCGCCGTTCGTCACGACCTGACCGAAGACAATGAAATCCAGCCCAAGGTGTGGGCCGCAGTGGCGCAGAAGCGCGTGCCGCCGATCCACATCAACTGGGACACGACGACCAACGCCACCAAGTCGGCCTTGCGCGGCGTGACGGAAGATCTCTCCGATCTGTCCAACCTTGCCAACGTGACGGAACTTGCCAAGCCGGTCGGCCTCGACGGCTACCCCATCGTCAACACCTACGGTTACGTCTACGTGCTGGCCTACCGTCCGAGCGCCTTCCCCGATGGCGCGCCGAAGTCCTGGAAGGACCTGCTCGATCCGAAGCTCAAGGGGCGCATCGCGCTCTACAATGACGGCATCGGCTTCCACTTCCCGGCCCAGGTGGCCGGCGGCGGCAAGCTCGAGGACATCCCGGACAACATGCAGGCGGCCTGGGACTTCATCGCTAAGATCAAGGAGCAGGAGCCGCTGCTCGGCGAGGACCCCGATTTCACCGCCTGGTTCCAGAAGGGCGAGATCGACGCGGCCTGCACGATCTCGACCAACGCCCGCGAAGCCAAGGCGAACGGTGTCGATATCGCCTGGACCGTTCCCGAAGAGGGCGCCAAATACGACACCGACGGTCTGTGGATCCCCAAGGGGCTGCCCGAGAACGAGCTCTACTGGGCCAAGCAGTACATCAACTTCGCCATCACCAAGGATGCGCAGCAGGTCTGGCTCGACGGTCTCGGCCTGCCGGGCGTGGTGCCGGGCGTCAATCCGCCGGCCGACCTTGTTGGGGACTCCTCCTATCCGACCACGGAAGCCGACTTCAAGAAGCTGATCCGCATCTCCTCCAAGGTGCAGGTCGAGCACGAGAGCGAGTGGTTCGGCAAGTTCAAGGAAATCATGCAGGGCTGATTTCGGCTCCGCTCCCGCAAGGCCTGCCGCTTTCGGAGCGGCGGGCCACCTTTCAGGAAGATCAGACCGAACGATGCGTCCGAGCCGTACCTCCTATCCCCTGTCCTGGCGCCTGATGGACGCCGTCGAGGCGATTGCCGCCGCCGTCTGGCCGCGCAGTTTCTCGGCTGTCGTGCCCTGGCTGATGCTGATGCCGGCCGTCGTATTGGTGGGGCTTCTGGTTCTCGGCCTCTGGGACATGGCCGACGGCTCGTTCCGGACGCTGGACACCGCGACCTTCCTGCCGTCCGACGACTATTCATTCACCAACTACGATCGCGCCTTCACCGAGAAGCTGTTCTTCACGGTGGCAAGCCGCAGCCTGATCGGCTCGCTGATCGTCACGGTGATCACGCTCGTCTTCGCCTTCCCCTATTCCTACGTCATGGTGCGGACGCGTTCGACGTTCCTCCGCAAGTTCCTGCTGATCGCCCTGTTCCTGCCCTTCTTCATCGGGCAGGTGGTGCGCGCCTATGGCTGGCTGATCATCCTGGGCTCGCAGGGCATGGTCAACGAGGCGCTCGGCCTTGTCGGCGTGGCTCCCATCCGGCTTCTCTACAACTATCCGGCCGTGCTGTTTGGCCTCGTGCAGTACATGCTGCCGTTCGCCGTGTTGATGCTGGCGCCGGCGCTCACCGCCATTCCCGAAGAAATGGAGTCGGCGGCCGGTTCGCTCGGCGCCAACTGGGTGAAAACCTTCATCCACGTCGTGCTGCCGCTCGCCAAACCGGGCTTCATCGGCGCCGGCCTTGTGGTGATGACGCTGTCGCTCACCGATTTCGCCATTCCCGCCATTCTTGGCGGCGGTTCGCAGGACTTCATCGCCAACGCCATCTACGACCAGTTCTTCCGGACCTCGGATCAAGGCATGGGGGCGACGCTGGCGCTGCTGCTGGTCGCCGTCGGCTCGATCATGGTCGGGGTGGTGTTCGCCCTGTTCGGAGCCGGGACGCTGGCCATGGGGAGGTCGAAATGAAAGGCGACCGATCCAAGGCCGTGACCCTCTGGGGCTTCGTCATCGTCGCGCTCATCATGCTGTCGGCGCCAACGCTCGTCGTTCTTGGCGCCTCGTTTACCGCCGGCAACATGATCACCTTTCCGCCGGAAGGGTTGTCGCTCAAGTGGTACGCGGCGATCGCCAGCGCCACCGATCTGCGCGACGCCTTCTTTCGCTCGGTGATCGTCGCCACCATCTGCACCGCGATTTCCATCCCCACGGGAACGCTGGCCGGCATTGCCTTGGCGAAGTATCGTGTGCGATTCGCCGCCGGTGTTCAGATCTACCTTCTGTTGCCGTTCACCGTGCCGCTGATCGGTTCGGGTATCGGCCTGATGCTGATCTTCGGCAAGTGGGGGCTGCTCGGCCAGCTGTGGCCTGTGGGTATCGCCTGTGCGGTGATCAACCTGCCGTTCATGATCTGGGCGGTGACGGCCAGCGCCGCCAGCCTCGACCCCGACCTCGAACTGGCGGCGGCCAACTGCGGCGCTCCGCCGCTTTCGACATTCCTTGCCGTGACGGTGCCGGCGGTGACGCCCGGCATCATCACCGGCGCGCTCTTGATGTTCATCCTGGCGCTCAACGAGTTCCTGGTGTCTCTGCTGCTCGTGGATGCGCGCATCGTCACGCTGCCGGTTCAGATCTACAACTCGATCCGCTCGATCATCACGCCCGACCTCGCCGCCATATCCGTGGTGTTCATCGCCGTCGCCGCCATCGCCATCGCGCTGCTCGACTGGCTGGTCGGGCTGGACATTTTCCTGAAATCCAAATGAAGGCGCGAAAAGCGCCCGCTGTTCGAGGACCGCACCCATGACCGACGTCTCCTTCCACGACTACGCCAAGCTCGACGCCGCCGGCCGCGCCGCCCTGCTCAAGCGTTCGGAAACCGACCTCACCTTCTTCCTCGACAAGGTCGGCCCGATCATCGAGGCGGTGAAGACCGAAGGCGATGCGGCGCTTCTTCGCTTCGCCCGCGAGCTCGACAAGTCCGAGGTCAAGCCCGGGGGGCTGAAGGCGAGCGAGGCCGAGTTCGACGCCGCCTTCAAGGCGGTGGAGCCTGAAGTTGTCGAGGCGATCCGCTACGGCATCGAGAACATTCGCTCCTTCCACGAGGAGCAGAAGCCCGAAGCCATGTGGCTGAAGGAGATCCGCCCCGGTGCCTTTGCCGGTGATCGGGTAACGCCCATCAAGTCGGTGGCGCTCTACATCCCTCGCGGCAAGGGCGCCTTCCCCTCCGTGACCATGATGACGGCGGTGCCGGCGGTGGTGGCCGGGGTGCCGGATCTCGCCATCGTCACGCCGCCGACGCCGGATGGTTCGGTCGACGCGGCGACGCTGGTTGCCGCTCGTCTTGCCGGTGTCGAGACCGTCTACAAGGTCGGCGGCGCGCAGGCCGTCGCGGCGGTGGCATTCGGCACGGAGACGGTGAAGCCGGCGCTGAAGATCGTCGGTCCCGGCAGCCCGTGGGTCGTCGCCGCCAAGCGCCTGCTGTCCGGCGTCATCGACGCGGGCCTGCCCGCCGGCCCGTCCGAGGCGATCATCTTTGCCGACGACACAGTGCACGGCGGCCTCGCCGCGCTCGACGTGCTGATCGAGGCTGAGCACGGCCCGGACAGCTCGGCCTATATCGTCACCCATTCGCGCCGCGTTGCCGAGGAAGCGCTGGCCGCTCTGCCGGAACACTGGGCGCGCATGACGCCGCTGCGCGTCGAGTTCTCCAAGAAGGTGCTGGGCGGTGCCTTCGGCGGCATCATCCTGACTTCGTCGGTCGAGGAGAGCCATGCCTTCGTCAACGCCTATGCACCCGAGCACCTGGAGATCCTTTCCACCGACCCCTACGCCCACCTTGGCAAGATCACCGAAGCGGCGGAGATCCTGATGGGGCCCTACACGCCGGTGTCGATCGCCAACTTCGGCCTCGGCCCCAATGCCGTGCTGCCGACCAGCCGTTGGGCGCGCACCTGGGGGCCGCTGTCGGTGTTCGATTTCGTCAAGCGCGCGTCGATCGGCTACGTGACGGCCGGAGCCTATCCGGAACTCGCCCACACGGCCCGGGTGCTGGCGCGTTACGAGGGCTTCTCGTCGCACGAACAGGCGGTGTCGTCGGTGCGCGACACCTATCTCAAGGGCTGAGCGATGAAGGCCGTTCGCCTCTACGCTGCCGGTGACCTCAGGGTCGAGGATATTGTGCCCCCCCTGATGCCTAACGTCGGCGAAGTGCGGATCGCCGTGACGGCGGCCGGCATCTGCGGCTCTGACCTCCACAATTTTCGCACCGGAGCCTGGATCAGCCGATCGCCGTCGGTGGCCGGTCACGAGTTCGCCGGCACTGTGACGGCAGTCGGTGAGGATGTTGCCGGCTTGAGCGTTGGAGACGCCGTGGTCGCGGATTCGCGCGTCACCTGCGGCGTCTGCGCCGCCTGCCGGGGTGGCCGGCCGAATGTGTGCGAGAAGCTCGGTTTCGTTGGCGAAGTGTGCGACGGAGGCTTTGCCGAGGAAGTTGTTCTACCCGCCGCACTGCTCGTCAAGGCGCCGAGCGGCGTTGGTGCGGCGGCGCTCGCCATGGCCGAGCCACTGGCCGTGGCGCTGCATGCTGTGAAGCGCTTGGCCGTGCCTGCTGGGGCGCCGGTGCTGATTGCCGGCTGCGGCCCGATCGGCGGTCTTGCCGCGCTCATCCTTGCCGAACGGCACGATGGACCATTGCTGGTGGCCGATCGCAATGCCGACCGGGCGGGGCGCGTGGCCGAGGTGACGGGCGCTCGGGTCGTCGATCTCACGGCCGAAGCCGTTTCGGCGGCGCTTGGCGGCGCGCCCTTGCTTGCCGTGTTCGACGCAACCGGGAGCCCTGGAGTCATCGGCGGTCTTCTCGATCTCGTTTCGCCCGGCGGAACGCTGGCTCTGGTCGGCATCGGTCATGGCAGCCTTGCCGTCGATCCGGTGCGGCTAGTGGAGCGGGAAGTCGCCCTCGTTGGCTGCCACGCTTTTACCAACGAGTTGCCGGAGGCTGTGGCGTTGATGCTGAAGCTGGAGAGCCGCTTGCTCGCCCTGATCGACGAGACCATCGATCTCGACGGAGTGCCGGCCGCTTACGAACGTCTTCTGGCCGGTCGTTCGATCGGACTCAAGACCATCATCAAGCCGAGGACGGCATGACTGCGCCGAGCCGCACAGCCGAGATCCGGCGCCTTGCTTCCATTGATGAGGGCGCGGCGACCGCCGCGCTGACGGCCTTGTTCGCCGATCTGTTCGGTCTTGCGGCCGAAGGCGTCGCCATCAACCGCGACCAGTACAGCCTCAACTCGTTGAACGGCTTCTTTTCGGCCGATGGCGCCGACTATTTCTTCAAGTTCCATCAGGAGGATGGCGAGGAGGCGATGACCGGCGAGTATTACCGAGCCGACATCCTGGCCCGTGCGGGTCTGCCGGTGGACATGCCGGTTTTCGTCTCCAACCTGCCGGGCGAACAGGTGCTGGTCTATCGCCGCCGGTCCGATCCTCGCTTTTCCGATGTGCTGAGAGCGCTCGACATTGCCGCGCTCGATGGCTGTCGCGATGTTGCTGGTGAGGCAGCTGCCGTCGCGGCCGAGCGTGATCTCGATGCTGAGATCGCCCGCGTCTATCTCGACAGCCTGCATCCGGTGACGTCCGAAGAGGCTGCGGCCGAGCCGATTCATCGTCTCTTTCACGATCGCCTCGTCGATATGCCCGGCCGACGCTTTCCCGGCGGCCGGTTCGCCGGATTCTATCTTGCCCAGACGGTACGTCTGCCGGGCGCCGAGCTCGGCTGGGAGGATTTCGCGGCGCGGCGGCTGATCGTCAACGGGCAGCCCTATCGTCGCTCCGTTGGCGACCTCTTCGCGGCGGCGGGCGCGCGATTGCGGCCGGATTTGCTGGCGGATGCCGGCGGCGTGGTGGCCCACGGCGACGCACACAATGCCAATGTCTGGTATGGCAACGGTGCGAAGCTCAGCTTCTACGACCCGGCCTTTGCAGGCGAGAGCGTACCGTCGCTGATCGCCGAGGCGAAGGCCACCTTTCACAATGTGTTCGCCCATCCGCTCTGGCTCTATGACCCGGCGGAGGCGACCCGACGCTTTTCGGCCGAGGTGAGCCTTGGCGAAGGCACGGTGGCTATCGACATCGACTGGGCGCTGACGCCCGTGCGGCGGGCGCTTCTCGCCGTCAAGGCCGAGCAGGTGTGGCGGCCGCTCCTCGCCACCCTCAAGGCGCGCGGCCTGCTACCGGCCGACTGGCAGGACGTGGTCCGCCTCGCGCTGTTCCTTTGTCCGACGCTGGTGATGAACCTGAGGGCTGGAGCGACGACGCACACGACGACCTCATCGGCCATCGCCTTCTCCGTTGCCGTCATGGTCGGTAGCGCGCCGGAGACTGGCGAGGACGAGATGACGGGTTTCCTCGACGCCATAGATCCAGACAGGTAGGTCGAGGTCGACTGGCTGGACCGCTTACGGGCTGAGTGACTTTATGGCGCTGCCATCGCTCTGACTTCGTCGGCGCTGGCGGCCCGAAGGGCTGCCGACGCGATCGACTCGCATTCCGGCAAGCTCAGCGCCGATAGCGTTGTCTTGATTTCCGGAATGGCGGCCGGTGCAACCGACAGTTCGCGAACGCCGAGCCCGACCAGGATCGGGAGCCGCGATTGGATCAGAAGCCGCGCCGCCGCATACCGCCAGAAGACGCCCGTGTGACGACGCCCCTTCGGCCGCGAGCCGGATCAATCCGAGCACGCCGGGATGCAGGGCATCGATGCCGGGTGCGACGGCTGGGTTGCCGCGATCCATGGCGAGAGCATACTGCGTGAGGTCGTTGGTCCCGATCGAGAAGAAGTCGCAGGACTTCGGCGAGCTGGGTCGCGGCGACGGCGGCAGCCGGTATCTCGATCATGGCACCGACCTCGATTGGCTCGGCGCGGCCAAGGTTGCGACGTTCCTCATCGACGATGTCGCGGACGGCGACCATTTCGGCAACCGAGGCGACCATCGGCACCATGATGCGGGCGATGCCGAAGGGCTTCACGCGCAGGATGGCACGAATCTGTGTGTGCAAGAGGTCCGGTTGGACGAGGGACACGCGTACGCCGCGCAGGCCAAGGAACGGGTTGTCCTCTCTCGGGAGTGGCAGATAGGCGAGTGGTTTGTCACCGCCGACATCAAGTGTCCGGATGATCAGTGGACGGCCGCCGAGTTCGTCGGCAATGGTTTGATACTGGGCAAGCTGTTCGTCTTCGCTGGGTGCCGAGGAGCGCTTCTGGAACAGGAACTCGGTCCGTAGCAGGCCGCATCCCTCGGCTCCTTCACCGACGGCCAGTGCGCCTTCGCCCACTTCGCCGAGATTGGCAAAGATCTCAATCCGGGTTCCATCGGACAGGTGGCAATCGGCGTGGGCATTGGCTCGCTGGATGGCCCGGCTTTGGGTCCACTCGCCGATTCGCCCGGAGGCCAGCTCCAGGGCTTGAGCGTTCGGGAAGACAGTGATCTGGCCAAGGCCGGCATCGACCACGACCGTCGCGCCATTGGGAACGCGGTCGGCGTCCGCGCCCAGCGCGACCACGGTGGGAATGCCGAGGCCGGCGGCGATGATTGCGGCGTGCGATGTCGGTCCGCCGTTTCGCATCAGCAGGGCTGCGATGTGACCGACCGCGAGACCGGTCATTTCCGACGGCAGGATTTCGTCAGCGAGTACGATTGAGCCGACGGGCAGCGCCGACAAGCCGGAGTTGCCCGTGCGGCCGGTGAGCGCGGCCAATACTTGCGCTGCTATGTCGCGCATGTCGGCGGCGCGCTCGGCCATGCGGGCATCCGATAGAGATGCGAGCAGTTCGGCCTGACCGGCGCAGGCGGCATTCCAGGCCCACTCCGCCGAGCGTCCGGAAGCTATATGGGTTTCCGCCGTCTCCGTAAGACCGGGATCGTCAAGTAGTTCGCGATGGGCGGCGGCAATGGCGCCCTGCGGACCATTGGCCTCGATGGCAAGGAGCGTCCTCACAGTTCCCAACGCGGCGGCAAGGCGCTCGCGCTCGGAGGCAGCCCCAGCGCCGTTGCGGGGCAAGTCGACGATATCGTGGCTACGCCGAGTCACCGGGCCGGCGGCAAGGCCCACCACGGCCGAACGGCCCCGGATGACCGCATTGGCTCCAGGCTCGAAATCGGGGGCGTTCCGACCGCTGGTTTGAGAAAAGCCGATGGGGGCGGTCTCGCCTGCGGGAGGCGGTGCCTCGGGTGCGGGACCATCGGCGATCGGGTCGCCAAGGCCGGACAGCACAAGATCGAGCAGTGTGTCGGCGGTGGCGTCGGCTCCCGGACCTTCGATCCGAATTTCCAGGACATCGCCGAACTGCGTGCCGAGGCTCATCAATGCGACGACGCTCTTGGCGTTGACGGTTTTGCCACGGCAGGTAACGGTTACTGCGCCGCCGTGCGCCTTTGCAGCGTTGGCAAGCACGGCGGCCGGCCGGGCATGCAGACCATGGGCAATGGAAAGCGGAAGCGACAGTTCGGCCGTGCCACCATTGCCAGTTACATTGGCAGATCCGGTGTCCGTGGTCTCGACCGACATCACCGGTTCGCCAAAACCAACGTCGCGCCCGACCACCGTCGAGGTGACAGAAAACGCTTCGCCGTTGGCCACCACCATCATCGACACCATGGAGGTGACCTTCGGCCTGATGGCGGCCACGTCGAAGCCGACCAGCCGGTCGCCCGCCGCCACTTTCTGCCCTTCGGCGACATGCACCGTGAAGCCGGCTCCACCCAGGTTGACCGTGTCGACGCCGAGATGGATCAGCACCTCGGCGCCGTCATCCGACCTAACCGTGATGGCATGACCCGACGCGTGGGCAGCGATCACGACGCCTGCGCATGGTGCCCTCAGCTCGCCCACGGCGGGATCGATCGCGATTCCGTTGCCGATCAAGCCGGCAGCGAACACTGGATCGGGGCTATCGGCGAGCGGCATTGCGCGGCCGACAAGCGGGGATAGCAACTGAAGAGCGGGCATGGCTGGCCTCATCTGCTGGTCGGGTTTCGGGCGGAGGCGTCAGCCGCCGAGGATCGAGGCGCCGTTGCTGGCAATGACGGCCTTGTAGTGGTGGAAGCTCTTCTTGCGGCGGCGCTGGAGCGTGCCGCTGCCTGCGTTGTCGCGGTCAACATGGATGAAGCCGTAGCGCTTCTTCATCTCGCCGGTGCCGGCGCTGACGATGTCGATGGGCCCCCACCACGTGTAGCCGATCATTTCGCAGCCGTCGGCGATGGCTTCGGCGATCTCGCGAAGATGGCTGTCCAGGTAGGCGATGCGATAGTCGTCCTCGATGTTGCCGTCGTCCTTGACGACGTCGACGGCGCCCAGGCCGTTTTCGACGATGAACAGCGGCTTCTGGTAGCGGTCCCACAGCTCGTTGCAGACGTAGCGCAGCCCCTTGGGATCGATCGCCCACCCCCAGTCGGACTTGGTGAGATAGGGATTGTCGATGCCGTCGATGCCGCCGGTATGCCCCATGACGGGCAGGTCGGCGGTGAAGGTGGTGGTTGAGTAGTAGCTGAAGCCGAAGAAGTCGGCTGTGTGGGCCTTGATGATGTCGAGGTCACCATCGGCGATCTCAAGTTCGATGCCGGCTTCGGCGAACAGGCGCCAAGCGTAGTTGGGGTAGGCGCCGCGCAGCAGCACGTCCGAATAGAGTAGCGTGCGGCGTCGTACCTGCATGGTGGCGAAGACGTCATCCGGCTTGCAGGTGGCAGGATAGATGCCGCCCATTTGCAGCATGCAGCCGAACCTGGCCGACGGCGCCAGTTCGTGGCAGGCCTTGGCGGCGAGTGCCGAGGCGACGAACATGTGGTGCGTCGCCTGGAAGATCATCGTCTGCTTTGCGGTTTCCGAAAGGCCGTCGGGTATTTCGATGGCGGCGGCCGCCAGAGGGATCACCGAGGCCATGTTGATCTCGTTGAAGCCCATGAAGTGGCCGATCTTGCCGCCGAAGCGCTGGAAGATGACGCGAACGTAGCGCTCGAAGAACGCGATCAGCTTTCGGTTCGTCCAGCCGCCGTAGGCACGGATCAGATGCACCGGCGTCTCGTAGTGCGACAGGGTGACGACGGGCTTTATGCCGTGCCTCAGCATTTCGTCGAACAGGTTGTCGTAGAAGGCGAGGCCTGCCTCGTTCGGTTCCTGTTCGTCACCCTTCGGGAATATGCGGCTCCAGGCGATCGAGGTTCTGAGGCATTTGAAGCCCATCTCGGCAAACAGCGCGATGTCCTGGGGATAGCGGTGATAGAAATCGATTGCCTGATGAGAGGGATAATAGGCTTCCGGATCGACAGTCGCGTCTATCTTGCCGTGAAGGAGACCGCCACGCGTAAGGTCCGATAGCGACAGACCCTTGCCGCCCTCGTTCCAACCCCCTTCGGCCTGATTGGCGGCGATTGCCCCGCCCCAGAGGAAATCTTTCGGGAAGCCTAGAGCCGTCATGATGGGAGTCCCTGTCTTGCGTTGCGTGTCGGTTGGCGAAGCGACGGGAGCCGGCCGATACGGGGGGATCTGGGCATAAAAAAACCCGAGCAGCCGGATCTCTCTGGCTGGCTCGGGTGTTGCCCGCGAAGCGGTCACAATCCCGTATCGGCGACAGGCGCCGCGTTATGTGCCCGAAGGCTAATGACGATGGAACATGGCTGTCAAGGGATGGTAGTGGGCGTCCGCAATTCGCCGGAGTGGCGATCTCGCAACTCTTTCCTCAGGCAACGCCAGATTTGTCTACAGTGGTCATGCGCTGGATATGCAGCGCCAGATAGACCGTTTCGTCGTCGCCGATATGCCAGCCCATCTTGTCCGTCAGGTGGTCGGCGATGCGCTTGGCGCAGGTAAAGGCGCGCGGCTCCTCCTGGCGGTAGGACTTCGCCAGCTCGGCGATCAGCGGGGCATGCTTGCTGCCGGCGAGGTGACTCAGGAACAGGTAGCGCAGATGGGTGGCAAAGCGTGCCTCGCTATAGGGAGGACGGGCGGCGAAGGAGGAGGCGTATTCGTCGGCGATGATGGCGAGGATGTCGCGGATGAGCCGGGCGGTGCGGACCGCTTCGCTCAGAACCTGGGCCCCGGCCTGGGCGTTGACGAAATGCAGTGCGAGCGGCACCGCTTCGCCTTGCGGCAGCCGGATGCCGGAATGCTTGTGGATCACGTCGAGCGCATGCAGGCCCAGATTGACCTCGCGCAGGTAGAGGATGCGCACTTCCCATTCGAGCGGATTGTCGAGCAACTGACCGGCAGTGGCTCGTCGGAGCGCTATGGAAATGTGATCGGCGAGCGCCAAGGCGGCTCGTCGATCGAGCTCGAGGCCGAAATCGGGGCCGAGGGCCAGGATCTTCTCGGCAACGGCGATGAGTTCCGGTGGAATGTCGGCAACCCGCTCGGCCAACTGTTCCGGCGTCCCGGTCGCTTCGGGCAGGAACCGCCGTTCGACCAGCGTCTGGTCAAGGCGATCGCCGGGGCGAGCCTGGAACGCCAAGCCTCGCCCCTGAACCACCAGTTCATGGCCGGTGTCGTCCTTTACGAGGGCGACGTTGTTGTTGAATACCTTGACGATCCGCATGGAAGCCCCCCTCCCGCAGTGTTCGCGTTTCCCCCGGACTGTCGCGCCGATCGGCCCAGCGGGCCGGCAAACACAAAAAAACCCGACTCCGCGCTCTCCCAGCACGGTGTCAGGTTTTGCCCGCCGAAGCGGTTACAATCCATTTTGCCAACATATCTTGCGCTGAAATCCAACGCAATCCCAACTGCGAGCGTCCGAAGGTTTCTCGCGAAAGGTCTTTGGTTGCAAAGAGGCGCGCTTTGTCTTGCGTCGAAAGTACAGCCACCCCGAACTTGCGGTCTCCCCGAAGACCATGGACTCCTACGAGGATAAATGCTTACTTGACGCTCCGGTAACCGCCAATTAGCCTTGATGCAAGCTGGCAGTGCGCCAGATGGATGTCGGGATTGTAACCGCGATCGCGGGCAAAACCTGGGTTCGACCGAATGTCGGTCGGCTCAGGTTTTTTTTTGCCCGTTTGGCAGTCAAAGCGGCTCCGCATCCATCGAACGCAGTGCAGCGAGGAACCTGCGAGTCTCTTTGGGGGGATTACCGTGTCGAATGATTTGAATGGGATGGCAAAGGCCATCGTCGCCGCTGTCGGCGGCGAGACCAACGTGAGCGCTCTGGTGCATTGCGCCACGCGACTTCGCTTCACGCTGAAGGATGAATCCAAGGCCGACAAGGCCGCCTTGCAGGCGATCAAGGGCGTTGTCGCCGTGGTACAGAGCGGTGGCCAGTATCAGGTGGTGATCGGCAACACCGTCCCGGATGTCTTCGATGCCATCAGCAAGGTGACGAGCATCAATGCCGACGCGAAGCCGGCTCAGGTGCAGGCCACGGAAGCGGCCGTTCCGGGTGAAAAGGCAGGCGCCGGCAAGACGCCCAAGCAATGGCTCGACGTGGCGATCGCCACCATTTCCGGCATCTTTGCGCCGATGCTGACCGCGCTGTGCGGCGGCGGCATGCTGAAGGGCCTGATGATGATCGCCACCGCCGCCGGTTGGCTCGATCCGGCCTCGGGGACGCACGCCGTGCTCAACGCGGCGTCGGACAGCGTGTTCTACTTCCTGCCGATGCTGCTCGCCGTCACCTCGGCTCGCCGCTTCGAATGCAACCCCTATGTGGCGATGGTGATCGCCGGCGCGCTCATCTATCCCGACATCATCGCGCTGGCCAAGGCGGGCGGGTCGACCACGATGTTCGGGATTACGTTCGTTCCGATCAACTACACGTCGACGGTCATCCCGATCATTCTTGCCATCTACGTAATGTCGAAGCTCGAGAAGTTCAGCGTCGGCATCCTGCACTCCGCCGTGCGGCCGTTCCTCGGTCCGATGATCTCCATCGGCCTGATCGTTCCGGCGACGCTGCTGGTCATCGGCCCGGCCGCGACCATGCTGAGCGGCGCCTTTGCCTCCGCCTATATCTGGCTGTTCGGCGTCAATCCGATCCTGGCCGGCGCCATTTTCGGCGGTCTTTGGCAGATCCTGGTGATCTTCGGCCTGCATTGGGGGCTCGTCCCGGTCATGCTCAACAACATGACGGTGTTCAAGCAGGACGGCCTCGCCGCTTCGGTCACGCCCGCCATCTTCGCCCAGGCCGGCGCGACGCTCGGCGTGTTCCTGAAGACCAGGGATCCCCAGATGAAGGCGATCGCCGCCGCCGCAGCCGCCTCCGGCATCTTCGGCATCACCGAGCCGGCGATCTACGGCGTCAACCTGCGCTTCAAGCGTCCCTTCATCATCGGCATCGTCGCCGGCATTCTGGGCGGCGCGGTGGTTGCGGTGGCGGGTGCCGCCTCCCATGCCATGGCTCCTCCGGGACTGCTGACCCTGCCGGTGTTCATGGGTGAGGGCTTCGTCACCTTCCTGATCACCGTCGCCGTCGCCTATTTCGGCGCGGCCATCGCCACCTATCTGTTCGGCTACAACGACCGCATGCTGGAGGCCGAGAAGAAGGGCTGAGTGATTCAGCACGCGTCAGACAGGAAGCGGCGCGGCTCCTTTGGCAGCCGCGCCGTGCCTTTCGCGGCAGTTCCGGGGCATTTGGAGAGGATGCTTGCACCGGAGGGAGTTGAAAGCGGTGCTGGAGGCCCGCCGACAAGGGAGGACCCATTCATGGAATTCCGGAAAGAAACGACAGTTGCGTCGCGGCTCGCCGCGACTCTGCTGGGGGCGCTGCTGCTCGCCATCCCCCTTTGGGCGGCGCCGGCCGCCGGAGCGCCGTCCTACCGTCAGGGAACTGTCCAGGATCTCACGTCCGGCAAGGTTTCCGGCAGCGAGGTCAACGACGGCGCGACCCTGCTTTGGCTCGGCATTCCCTATGCCGAGCCGCCTGTCGGCGCCCTTCGGTGGAAGGCGCCTCAGCCGCTGGCAGCGTCATCGGGCAGCTTTGATGCGACCAAAGGCGGCGCCCTCTGTCCGCAGCTCCAAGCCGGCAAGCTCGTGGGAAGCGAAGACTGCCTGACGCTCGACATCTACCGCCCCAACAGCCCGGAAACCGGATTGCCGGTGCTGGTCTACATCCACGGCGGCAACAACCAGGGCGGTACCAGCCAGGAGCTCGACGCCAGACACCTCGCTGTGACAGTCAACGCGGTAGTCGTCTCCGTCAACTACAGGCTTGGATTGCTTGGGTTCAACGGCCTGCCGGCGCTCAGAACCGGCAGCGCCGAGGAAAACTCGGGCAACTTCTCGCTTCTCGACATCTCGCAGTCGTTGAAATGGATCAAGGCCAACATCGGCGCCTTCGGTGGCGATGGCGGCAACATCACGGTTTCAGGCTTCTCGGCGGGCGGTCGTGACGTCATGGCAATGCTGATCTCGCCGATCTTCAAGGGGCAGTTCCAGAAGGCAATCTCCATCAGTGGCGGCATGACCATCGCCGATCGCGAAGCGAGCGCCAAGCTCACGGCCAGGGCGCTGGCGCCGCTCGTGGTGGCCGACAAGGTCAAGGCGGATGAGGACGAGGCCTATCAGTGGCTGCTCACCTCCTCCCCCGATGTCGGCGGTTATCTGCGCGGGTTGGCTGCCGACCGTCTCGCCGGGCTCATGACCAACGCCGGCATTCGCATGTCGGTGTTCCCGCACCTTTTCAACGATGGGGCGGTCCTGCCCAAGGACGGTTTTGCCACGGCGAACTACAACTCCGTGCCGCTGATCATGCTGACCAGCTCGAAGGAGTTCTCGCTCTTTGCGCGCAGTGATCCGGAGTTCGCCGCCCTCAAGGACGACGAGTTGATGGGCGACGCCGTCAAGCTGCGGGCCTACGCCTTCGCGAACGACTACGGCAGCAAGCTCTACGAGCTGTTCAACGCTCAGGAGTCTGCGGAGGCGATGTTCGCAAGCTACAAGGCGCCCCTCTACACGCTGCGGATCGGATGGGGCGGCAACCCCGCCATCGTCGGCGAGCGCATGGCCAAGGTCTACGGTTCCTTCCATGGCGTATGGATCCCGTTCGTGACGTCGGCAACCTCGGGCTTTTCGGCGAGCTTTCCAGCCGCCTTCGACAATGCCGGCGCCAGAGACCTGGGCGACAAGCTGGGGCGTTACCTCGGCCATTTCCTTAGGACAGGCGATCCCAATGGAGAGGGACTCGTCGTGTGGAAGCCATGGGAAACGGCGACAAGCGGTCCGACACAGCTCGTGGTTGACGCCGATGCGGAGATGGCCGTCATCGAGATGACCGAGGAACGGACGCGTTACGACGACGTCCTGGCGCAGATGGAGGCCGACCGATCGATCCCCGAGGCAGATAAGCGGCACCTGATCGAGAAGGTGCTGAACGGCCGCTGGTTCAGCCGCCGCCTCGATCGGTACTTCGGCAACGGATCGCCCTGGATCATGATCGAGTAATGGGTAACTAGAGAAACTTCGGCAAAAGCAGAAACCGGTTTGCGTCCGGAGTTGCTGGAAAGCGAAAGGATAGAGCCTGTTGGCGAGCCATGGTTCGCCGGACATGCTCCGGTCGACCCGCCTTGCATTTTGCAAGCGGTCTGTCCAAAAGAAAGGGAGCGGCGCCCACGGGCATCCGCTCCCTCTCGATTCGTGGGAAGGCGCCGGTGGCGGCGCCTTCAGAAGGGCAGCCTCAGGCGGCGGCCGGAACGCACGAGCCCGACGGGCAGACTTCGGCGCACTGCTGGGTGTCGAAGAAGCCTTCGCACTCGGTGCACTTCTTGGCGTTGATCGAATAGACCTTGCCCTTATGGCTGATCGCCTTGTTGGGGCATTCGTCTTCGCAAGCGCCGCAGGAGGTGCAGGTGTCCGTCTCGATCATAAAGGCCATGGGTGTCACTCCTCTTGGTTGTTCACGGGAACGCGGTTGTCCGTTTTTGTGCGTCCCCGATCTCGGATCGCCGGAGCAAGCGGATCGCGCCCTTGCTCTCGGCTGAGTTTTCGCGCTTTTGCGTGATCCGGAAAGTCGGCAACTTTCCGGATGAGCGTCCTCAGCGTTCCGTGCAGGAAAGGCAGGGATCGATGCTGTTGACGATCATGGCGATGTCCGCGACCTTGGCGTCCTGAAGCATGAAGCGCAGGCTGTCCCAGTTCATGAACGTGGGCACGCGCCACTTGACGCGCTCGGGCTGCGGCGTGTCGTTGGTGCGGAGATAGTAGATCACCTCGCCGCGCGGGGCCTCGCTACGGGTCACGGCCTGTCCGGGCGGAATGTCGGGACGGTCGTTGATGTTGACCGGGCCGCCGGGCAGGTCGCGCAGGCAGACGCGCAGGAGGTCGATCGAGGTCAGGATTTCCTCGAGGCGGACCATGGCGCGCGACCAGACGTCGCCGTCGGTCAGAGAGTGCACGATGAGCGGCAGCCGGTCATAGGCAGCGTAGGGCGCTTCACGGCGCACGTCGTAGTCGACGCCGGAGGCGCGGGCCACCGGACCGACGACGCCGCAGGTGATGGCATCGGCATGGGTGAGCACGCCCACGCCCTTGGTGCGGCGCAGGATGGAACCGTTGGTCTTGAAGGTCTTGATGATGTCCTTCGTCTCGGTTTCGATCTTGTCGAGAGCGCCCTTGATGTAGGCGATCGACTTGTCGTCGAGATCGTAGCGGACGCCACCGATGCACATCGCGCCGATGTCCTGGCGGTTGCCGAAGATCGACTCCAGCATGTCCTGGCCGATCTCGCGCACCTGCATCATGTGCATGAAGTAGGTTTCGTAGCCCACGAGGTGGACCAGAAGCGCCACGTTGAACAGATGCGAGGTGACGCGCTTCATCTCGTCGGCGACGGTGCGCAGATAGATGCCGCGCTCGGGCACTTCGATGCCGGCGATCTTTTCGGCCGCCATGGCGAAGGTCTGCGGATGACTGTTGGAGCAGAGCGAGCAGATGCGCTCGGTCAGCACCACGTTCTGGTACATCGTCCGCTTGGTGGTCAGATACTCGATGCCACGATGGGCGTGACCGGCGTTGATGTCGATGTGGCTGACGGTCTCGCCCTGCACATCGATCTTGAAGTACATCGGCTCCTCGAGGGCCACGTGCAGCGGGCCGACGGGGATGCTGAAGGTCTCGGGTACGTTGTGCGTGCTCATGCTGCACCCTTCTTTCCGGCGGCGGTGAGGCGTTCCCACAGGCCCTTGGTGCTGGCGGCATTGACCAGCGTCGAGAACGGGATCAGTCGCTCGAGAACGGCGTCGTCGATCGAAGCGTCGAGGAACAGGCGGCGCGGATCCGGATGATCGGTCACCTTGACGGCGTAGAGTTCCATCATTTCGCGCTCATGCCAATCGGCATTGCGGAACAGCGGCGTCAGCGAAGCGATGCTGCCGCCCTGCGGCACGTAGGCAATGATGGTGAGTGCGTCGCCCGCGATGTCGAAGTGATAGTCGATCTCGTAGGAGGTACCGTCGAGCGGCGTGCCGCCGAACGTCCTGGGTGTCTCCTTGGGAGCGGCCTCGGCCTTCGCCTCGGCGTCCTCGCTATCCTCGTCCTCGTCTTCCTCCTCCTCTTCGGGGGCGGAGGGCTGGGTGCAGGTGATCATCGACAGGCGCGCGCCCAGCTCCTTGAGCAGGTTGGCGACGGGCGACAGATCGGCAGCGCTGGCGAGACCCAACCAGGCAACGGTAACGCCGTAATGGTCGGTGTCGGCCGAGAACTCGATGCCGGCCGGCGCCGCGGCGGTGAGGCGGGCTTCCAGGTCTTGCGGTAGGCGGCTCATGCTGGGACCTTCCGGTTCTTGAGATACTTGGCGCGGCACTTCGGGCAGCGCGCGCGCAGCTCAGTATATTCCTCGGCGCTGAGCGGCGGCTTGGCATTCTTCACCATCGGCGCCGTGTTGAGCGCCGTGGCGCCACAGTCGACGCATTTCTGGTTGGGGATCAGACCATGCTCGACCATGTCGAACTTGTCGACGTTGGCGTGGGAGAGGTCCCAGTCGTTGGTCTGATGGATGGCGTCCGTCGGGCAATAGAACTCGCAGTTGCCGCAGAACACGCAGGTGTTGTGCCAGCAATCGAAGGTCATGCCGTCGGGCGTCTTGGCGAAGCGGATGGCGTTGGCCGGGCAGACGCGCTCGCAGATGCGGCAGCCTTCGCAGCTCTCCGCCTTGAACTCGATGCGGCCGCGCAGGCGGTCGGGCGTGAAGGCCGGCCCCAGGGGGAAGGCCTCCGTCTGAGGGCCCTGCTTCAGGTTGCGGGCGAAAATCGTCAGGAAGTTCATCTCGTGGCCTTTCCTCAGAGACGCTCGCGCCAGATATCGATGGCCCTGGCGACGCCGGCGATGATCGCCTGCGGCCGGGGCGGGCAGCCGGGCACATTGACGTCGATCGGAATGTACTGGTCGATCGGGGCCAAAACGGCGTAGCTCTCGCGGAAGATGCCGCCGGAGATCGGACAGACGCCGACCGCCACCGTCACCTTCGGATCGGGGATCTCTTCATACATGCGCAGCACCGCATCCTTGACGCGGACGGTGAGCGGACCGGAGATCAGCACGATGTCGGCGTGCTTGGGGCTGCCGCAGTACTGGCAGCCGAGACGCTCGATGTCGTAGCGGGGGATCAGCGCGGTGGTCGCCATCTCCACGTCGCAGCCGTTGCAGGAGCCGGCGTTGATCCGGTAGATCCAGGGCGAGCGCGTGGCGATCTTCTTGAAATCGGGTATCAGGCCCATCTAGCCCTCCTCAGACCACGACGACGACCGCAAGGCTCGCAACGGCGAGCAGCAGGGGCCACTTCAGGAAAAACACAAAGGCCTGGTCGATGCGCATGCGGCCCATGGACAGGCGAACCGCCGTGATGCCGACCAGCATCAGCACCGCCATCTTGACCAGCCACACCAGGAAGCCGGCGGCGATGTTGGCGGGAGCCGCCGGGAAGAACAGGGCGATGCCCAGCCCCAGCACGACCACCTTCTTCAGCGCCGACATGATCTTGAACAGCGCCAGCACCGGGCCGGAGTACTCAAGCAGCGGGCCTTCCAGCACTTCGGTCTCGGCCTCCGGAATGTCGAAGGGAACGATGCCGAGGTTGGCAGGGTAGAAGAAGCAGAAGGCGGCGACCGCCGGCCACATCACCGGGTCGAACAGGAACGAGCCGTGGGCCTGCTGATAGGCGACGATGTCGTTCAGCGAGAAGGTGGCCCAGCCGCCCATGCCCACGCCGGTGCGGATGGCGACGGCGGCGGCGATCAGCACCAGCGGGCCCTCGTAGGCGATCATCAGGGCCATCTCGCGAGAGAAGCCGATGGCGCCATAGGGCGAACCGGAAGCCGAGCCGGCGATCATCAGCACGATGCCGGGGATCATCAGCAGATAGAGCAGAACCAGCAGGTTGCCGATGGCGGCGTCCGGTGCGTAGACCGAGGTGATCGGCACCAGGGCAGCGGCGATCAGCATGGAGACGACGCCGACGAGCGGGGTGTAGAGGAACACCGTCTCATTGGCGGCCGCCGGCACCATGGTGCGCTTGAAGCCGAGCTTGATGATGTCGAAGAACGGCTGCAGGAGCGGCGGTCCGACACGGCTCTGCAGGCGGGCGGCGACGCGACGGTCGACACCCTTCATGGCAAGGCCGAAGGCAAGGGCGAAGACTCCACCTGGGAAGAGGAGCACCGCCAGCAAGATAGCGATCTGGTTGGACATCTTGAGTCTCTCCTCTCCCGTCAGTGCTGTTCTTTGGCCTTGGCGGGCTTGGCCGCCAGGAGGCCGCGGATGGCAGCGGTCGGGGACTCGAACAGGTTGACGGCGCCGACACGGCCACCGGCTTCCGGCAGGAAGTCACTGGGCGTGGCGCCGGCGAAGTGCAGGCCGCTCTTCTGGATGCCGCGGTGTGCGAGACGCATCCAGGGGATGAAGGCGGCAGCGACGATCAGGACCAGCAGGCTGAGAGCGAAGGGGCTCCAGCCCCCGGCGCCGGGCAGCGGGCCGAAGATCGAGGCGTCGATCGGGGTGAGGCCCAACTCGGCCTGCATCTTGGCGATCGGCACCAGGGCAAGGCCCGGGAAGAAGCCGAGCAGGACGCTGGCGCCCACCAGGATGCCCATGGGCACCAGCATGGACATCGGCGCTTCCTCGGCCTCGAGGGCCTTCGCCGTCGGCGCGCCCATGAAGGCGGCGTGGGCGAACTTCAGCACGGCGGCGAGCGTGAACAGCGAGGACACCATGGCACCGGTGGCAAGCGCCCAGTGACCACTCTCGAAGGCGGCGGAGAAGATCATCCACTTCGAGGAGAAGCCGTTGAGCGGCGGCACACCGGCCAGCGACAGGCCAGCGAACAGGAAGAAGCCGAAGGTGATGGGCATCTTCCGGCCGAGACCGCCGAGCTCGTCGAGCTGGCTGGCATGGCTCTTCACCATGACGGCGCCGGCAACGAGGAACAGCGTGTCCTTGAGGAACATGTGGTTGACGAAGTGGAACAGGCCGCCGGCAACGCCGAGCGAGGTGCCGAGGCAGAGCGCCATCAGCACGTAGCCGAGCTGGCTGACGGTGGAGTAGATCAGCAACAGCTTGATGCCGTTCTGAACCACGGCCATGGCACCGGCGTAGACGACGGTGATGCCGGCGATGATGGCGATGATGTCCATCAGGGCCGGAACGCCACCGATCTCGCCGCCGAGGCGCAGGAATACCGCGCTGCCGCCGAACAGGCTGAACAGCTTGAGTACGCCCCACGGACCGGACTTCAGCAGAACCGCCGAGATGTAGCCGGAGACCGGCGTCGGGGCGGCGGCTGGGTGCATCTGCACGTCGATGCGGACGGGCAGCATGGCAGCCTTCATGACGAGGCCGATGAACACCGGGATGATGCCGATGGCCAACGTGGCGAGCGGCATGTCGAGCGCCTTCTGGCCGATCTCGACGAGATCGAAGGTGCCGGCATGGGCCGCAAGCGCCGCGACGCCAAGGAACATGAAGGAGGCGCCGACGGTGTTGAAGAAGAAGTACTTGAAGCCCTCCTTCCGCGCGACGTCGGATTCCTCATGGATGATGGCCGCCCAGAGCGCCCAGCTCGACATCAACTCCCAGAACCCGAAGAAGGTGAAGATGTCCTTGGCCGCCGTCATGCCCAGGAGACCGGCGATCATGATGCCGAAGGCAGCAAAGAAGCGCGGCTGGGCGTGGTTGTGGGCGAGATAGGCGGTGGCATGCAGCATGTTGAGCGCGCCAACACCGGCGATCAGCACCGCGAACCAGAAGGACAGCGTGTCGTAGGCCGGGGCGGTGAAGATAACCGCCGCGAAGGCCGCGACAAGCACTGCCACGGCAAGCCATCCGGCCTGCTGGACCGACTTGCGGCCGACCAGCCACACCGCCACGGCGCCGAGGAAGGCGATGGTGGCAGGCAGCGTCCAGGTCATGACGAGGCTCGGCAGAGCCGCTGCGGCAAGACCGCTGCGGGCAGCCACCTCGGCACCCACGGCACCGACGAGGTCAAGCTGGAACGAAGGCACGAAGCCACCGAAGATGATCGCGGCGGCGAGAACGCCGACGGCGACCAGCATGGAGAGCGGGGCTTCCTTGATGCCGGCTTCGCCCGTCCAGGGACGGAAGAACAGCATGCCGACGACGCGGAGGTAGTAGACGACGGCGATGATGCCGCCAATAAGGAGGCCGGTGGCCACCTCGTAGTGGCCGGCGTCCGCCGCCGCGTAGACCATCAGGAACTTCGAGACGAAGCCCGAGAAGGGCGGCAGGCCCATGATCGACACGGTGGCAAGCGCGTAGCAGCCGGCCGTGAAGGGCATGACGCGGCCGATACCGGCGAGATCGGCGATGTTGCGCCGGCCGGTCTGCATGATGAAGGCACCGGCGGCGAAGAACAGCAGGGTCTTCATCACCGCGTGGTTGGTGACATGCAGGAGGCTGGCGTCGGTGGCAAGCGCGGTGCCGATGCCGAGCACGGCGACGATCTCGCCCACCTGAGCGAGCGTCGAGAAGGCCAGCATCCGCTTGATCTCGGTCTCGAACAGGGCGCGGATCTCGCCGTAGAGGAGCGTGATCAGGCCAAGGCCGATCAGCACGACCTTAAGGCTGAGGCCCCAACCGGTGAAGGTCGAGAGCGCCGGCACGCCGATGACGATGAACAGCACCTTGACGATACCGAACACGCCGGCCTTGGTCAGGATACCGGACAGCGGACCGGAGATGGACGACGGCGCGGCCGGATGGGCGATCGGCAGCCAGCTATGGACCGGCCAGATGCCCGCCTTCACCGCGAAGCCGGCGAAGAAGCAGAGGGCGATGACGAGGCCGGCGAGCGGCGAGATCGTGCCGACCTTCTCGGCCAGCGCGGCGAACTCGAACGAGCCGATCTCGGCGTGCGTCAGCAGGATGCCGAAGTGCATGAGATAGGCACCGGAGGCGCACATCATGAAATAGATGAGGCCGGCGCGCAGCGACTTCTGGTTCTGCTCGTGAATGACCAGGAAGTAGGAAGTCCAGGTCATCAGCTCCCAGTAGACGTAGAAGTTGCCCATCTCGTGCGCGGTGGTGAGGCCGAGCAGCGAGCCGATCATCAGGAAGGCGAAGAAATAGTAGCGATTGGTCCACTCGGAGCGGGCCATG
Organism: uncultured Pleomorphomonas sp.; assembly: GCA_963665435.2. Taxonomy (GTDB): domain Bacteria; phylum Pseudomonadota; class Alphaproteobacteria; order Rhizobiales; family Pleomorphomonadaceae; genus Pleomorphomonas. The sequence goes on from CAXXNH010000032.1 coordinate 289,549, forward strand.
TAGCCAACGGAGTAGACGATCATCACCGCGGAGATGCCGGCGAACACCAGCGCGAAGACGCGGGAAGCCGGATCAAGGCTTGTGTCGAACACCACGAGGGCCAGCGTGGCAACGGCGAGGATCACGGCGCCGATGTCGCGGGCTCGGATCGAGACGTGGCCAAGGCCGTAGACGGCGAAGGCGCCGATGTAGGGCACGAGAACGAGCAGCGACCAGGGCGACTCGAACTCGGGAACGCCACCGACGGCGCCGGCCAGCACTTCAGCGGCATGCTGGAAGGGCAGCGGGAACACCGAGATCAGCGCGGTGACGGCGGCGAGCGCCCAGGCGATCGGCAAGGCGAGGCTGGGAGCGCTGGCAAGCTCGACGCGGCGTGTCGGATGCTCGAAGCAAACGCGCTGGATCACCACCAGATAGTAGTAGGCGGCGACGATCGATGCGGCGGTGCCGACAAGCGCGATGGCCCAGTGGCCCTGCTCGATGGCGGCGTAGAGCACCAGGAACTTGGAGAAGGATCCCTTGAAGGGCGACAGGCCCATCACGGAGAACATGCCGAAGCCGAACAACGTGGCGGCGACCGGCATGCGATGGCCGGACCCTGCGAGGTCTTCGAGGCGCGACGAGCCGGTCCGGCGGATGATGTACCAGCCGGCGGCGATCACGAGGCCACGCATGATGACCTGGTAGCCAAAGTGCATGTAGGCGCCGGTCAGGCCGGCTTCACCGCCGAGGCCGATGCCGATCAGGATGTAGCCGATCTCGGCGACGGTCGACCAGACGACGACACGTACCAGGCTCGGCAGGCTCATAAGGGCGGCGACTTCGCCGAAGAACAAGAAGACCGCGCCCATCCAGGCCAGCGCCATCGGGTCGATCTGAGTGAGGGAGAGCATGAGTGGAGATCCTTCCGCAGGCATGCATCTTGGCTGTCATGGATGACGTTAATCACAGCATCCACTAGGGTATGTCGGCTAGCCGACATATACGCATTCCCACGACGGCGATGCTTTACGTGCGAAAGTAAAAATGAGTTATTTACTCATAATATATGGTGCGCGGAAGGGGCAAAAAAAACAACACCTTGTTCCGCTCATGCCATTTTCAGCGCCGTCTTGTGGCGGCTTTCCTAAAGGATTTAGATCGCGTTTTGACGCCATTTTCTAAGTAGTATGTCCGATACAGCTTTGTGCATCCCCGCCATGCAGAATCCTCAGGATTCCCTTTAGTTGCGAGAGAGTTGCAAGATGGAGACGAAAAATCCGTCATTTCACGGACAAGTATTTCCATCGCGACGGCGAATGGGATAGAGGAACGGCATAGACTAGAAAGGACTGTCGATGCACGAAACGGCGGTGGTCGAGGGGCTGATGCGTATCCTGACCGAGCATGCCAAGCAGAACGGAGTCGACCGCGTCGTTGCGGTGCGGCTGAAGATCGGCCGTCTGCGCGGCATAGACAGCCGGCAGATCCGGCTGGCTTTCGAGATCTTTGCCGACGGCACGCTGGCCGAGGGCGCGCGCCTCGACATCGACGAGGTTGGCGTTACCGCGAAATGCCGGACCTGTGGCACCACCTTCGAGGTGGAGAGATATCAGTTCGTCTGCTCGGGCTGCGGCGGCTCGGACGCCGAAGTGCTGACCGGGCGCGAGCTCTACATCGAGAGCTTCGAGGCGGCGAAAAGCTGACCGTCAGGCGCTTTCCATCGTCTTGCGTCGCTCGGCGAGCCGGTCGGCGATCCACTGGGTCCAGGCGTCGAGCCCCGTTCCTTTCTTGGCCGATACTTCCAACACCGGGCCGGGGCCATGAACGCGGCCGACGGCGGCGCGGGCTCGCTCCGTCGAGAATTCCTCGATGGCGGGCAACAGGTCGGTCTTGGTAAGCAGCACCAGATCGGCCTTGCGGAAGATCACCGGATACTTGTCGGGCTTGTCGTCGCCTTCGGTTACCGACAGCAGCACCACGTCGTGGTGTTGGCCGACGTCGAAGTCGGCGGGGCAGACGAGGTTGCCGACATTTTCGACGAACAGTACGTCGATGTCGTCGAGATCGAGAACATGCAGCGCGTCGTGGATCATCACCGCGTCGAGATGGCAGGTGACGCCGGTTGTGATCTGTACCGCCGGAACGCCATGGCGACGGATGCGGTCGGCATCATTTTCGGTTTCAAGGTCGCCTTCGACGACGGCCACGCGAATGCCCTTAGGCAAGGCGGCGATCGTCGCTTCGAGAAGCTGCGTCTTGCCGGAGCCGGGGGACGACATCAGGTTGATCGACAGGACGCCGTGGGCGTCGAGATGCTCGCGAATGTGGGCGGCGATCCGATCGTTCTCCGACAGGAGGTTCTCGATCACTGGAATGGTGGTGGTGGCGGCCTTGCTGCCGCAGCCGCAGTCGCTGCACATGGGGGAGACTCCTGAAATGGGACGTTAGAGCGGCGGGCGCTCGGACATATCCGAGCTGCCACTCTAACCTTTATTCAAGCATCGGATTTTTCCGAAAAGCGGCTCCACTTTTCGGTCCGATGCTCTAGCGAACGTCGGCGAGCTCGCGGCGCAGACGGCCGAGATCGGAGATCACCATCGAACCGCCGCCGAAGCGGTAGAGGATGCCCGAGCGGACGAGCTCGGCGATGACGGTTGAGACCGACTGCCGGGTGGCGCCGATCTGCATGGCAAAATCCTCGGCGTTGGGCAGGTGGTCGATGACGATGCCTTCCTCGGCGGGGCGGCCGATCCGGTCGGCGGTGTCGCACAGCACGCGGATGAGGCGATGTTTGACGCCGTGGAACGCGATGTCCTCGATCATGCGGATCGACTTCTGCGCCAGACGGTCGAGAGCCGGCAACACGGCGAGCGCCAGTTCCGGCTCGGCAAGAGCGAGTTGACGGAAGGCGGTTGGCGTGGCGATCACGATGTCGGAGGCAGTGCGCACTTCCAGCATGGCGCCGCCATGCAGGTAAATGGCGTCTCCCGCCTCGAGCACATAGAGCGTCAGCTCCTTGCCCTCGAAGGACGTGAAGCAGCGGAGCCGGCCGGAGCGAACGATCAGAAGATCGCCGTCGGCAGCCTCGTCGCCACCATAGACGATCTGCCCGGCGCGCAACGAGCGCTGGCCGAACAGGCGGCCATGGCCGTCCTTCAGGAGGCGTTCGACGAGTGCGCTCAGTGGATTGTCGGTCTGCATCGATTTTCCAGTGGCCGGTTCGAAAGTGTTCGCTTCGGACCGGTCTTGTATAAGGGAAATTACGCCCTTCATGTTAAGGAGAATAGTCCGAAGAAGGTCAACTTTTCAAGTTGACCTATATCCTTCAAGGCGTTGGTTTTCTGCGGTCTGGGTTGCCGTATTTGCATGGTCGGTGGTTCAGCGCCTTTGGGCGCTCGACTTGCTTATACCTTGGTCGTAGCTGGCGGCCAGATGGCGCCGCGCAGCGTAAACAGAACGTATCCCAGGAAGGCAACCGCCCAGCTCCAGCGGGCCAAGGGGATGAGCGTGTCGTAGAGCGAAAAGTCGATGGCGGCGCCGACGCGGGCAATCGCCGCGCCGGCGATCGCCACATAGATGATGTCGGCAAGCAGAGAGGGCATCAGCGATCGCTTGTCCTTCTTGCGAACGATGGAGGTGGCTATGCCGATGGCGAGCGTCACGAGACCGCCGACCGCGAAGGCGTGGATGACGGCGAAGGGCGAGATATCGGCGACGCCGAGATCCATCAGCGCCAAGAGCAGAAAGGCGAGCCGTTTCCAGACGAGGCCGACCGCCAGGATGACGCATCCGGCGTAGGGCTTGATGCGCCACGGCTGGATGTGAACGAGCCACGCCACGCCGAACAGGAAGGCGGCGAGCGCAGGCCAGCCTGCGTTCCAGCCGAGCCCCCAGAGCGCTAGCGCCAGGATGGTGAAGACACGCTGCGGCAGGGCGATGAAGGTCGGAACGGGCTTGAGTTTCGGGTAGCCGGCTCGCTCGCGTGCGACCGCCAGCACGGCGATGCCGATGCGGTTCGACACCTCGATGCAGATCAGCACGATGACGGCAAGGCCGGCCATCGTTGCCTCGGGCCATCCATACAGGAACGCCGGGATGCCGATCAGGCCATGCAGGGCGGCGAGGCCGAGGATCGGCAGCGTCTCGGCGGTCTTGTCGGGCGGCGTGACCGAAAGCAGGAGCACGACGCCTGATAGAGTGACCAATGCCCGCAGGAAACCGGCCTGGTCCAGGTCGATACAGCCCCAGGCGAAAGCCGCCGCGTGGGCGATGAGAACGGCCCAGAGCATCGGGGCCGGCGTGATCGGCCGGCCGATCCAGCGCGGCAGCGCCACGGTCAGGAAGCCGAACAGCTGGATGCTGAAGAAGCCGAAGATCAGCTCGTTGGGATGGGTGGCAATATCGCCGATCCCAGGGGCTATCTCCGGACCGATTGCCCGGAGCGCCGTCAGCGCCGCCAGAACGAAGGCGACGCGAAACGGATCCGGCTTGTTCATGCCATCTCCACGCGGGCACTCCCGGGCTGGCCGCGCGTGAAGCCGTCGACGAGTTCGCCGGGAAGGTTCAGGGCCTTCAGTGCGGCAAGCGTCTCACCTCGGCTGGCCTTGCCGTCGAGCAGCGCCCTGTAAAGACGACTGACCGCGACCATGTCGACGGTGTGAGGAGACAGCCGCAGGCGACGGATGCCAAGCTTGGCCAGTTCGTCCGGTGTCGGGCAGAAGGCCTCGACGCCGTTCGAAAGCGTCTGAATGCCGTTGATGGCGAGAAATTGCTGGCCGTCCAGCGTATCGACGGGCAGGCCGTCCGGGTCGCGATCGCAGACGAACTGGCAGCCGTCCTTGTGCAGTCCGTGCAGGCGGGCGTGGTAGCAGCGGCCGGAAAGGGCCAGCGGCAGGCGGCCAAAGGCAAAGAGCTCGAACTCCACCTCGGGCAGTTCGGCGGCGATGACGGAGACCGAGGCGATCGGCAGTTCGACCGGCAGGCAGATGCCTGTGGCGCCGCGTCCGGCCAGGAAGCGAGCGGCGCCCTCGTTGTAGACGTTGATGAACGGGCCGACGATGAAGGGGTTGCCGGCCACGGAGGGCAGGGCGGTGAGGTCGTTGATCTCGGCGAGCTCGCCGACCTTGCAGAAGTCGATGACGGAAGCGCGCTCGCGCGGATTGTAGGGCAGGGCGAGCGTCGACAGCACGACCTCCTTGCCCGCCGCCTGAAGGCGCTCGATCAGTTCCGGCCAAAGGCCTTCGGTAAAGGGCTGGCGCTTGCCGCAGATCACTTCGCCCAGATGGACGCGATCGACATCCGCCTCGTCGGCGATGCGGGCGTAGAAATCGCGAAGCCGGTCGGGGGACCAGTTGAAGAGAACGGGGCCGAGGGTCAGGCCGGTCTTGGTCATCGCAGTCGACTTTTCGGTTTCGGACATTAGCGCCACGCCTTCTTGTAGGCGCCGGAGGTCTGGCGGCCTCCTTCGACGAGGCCGGCGAGCAGGCGCCCGACCTCGACTTCGGTGCCACCGGCGTCGATCGCGTCCACGGCGGCGCGGAAGGTGCGCACGACCTCGGTGACATAGCCCTTGCCACGCTGGCGACCTTCGATCTTCAGGGCCGTGATCCCTGCCTTGGCGAAGGCGGCGATCAGGCTCGCCGCGTTGAGGCTGACGGGGTCCTCGAAGAGATAGGAGGTCTTGCCGCCCGCCACGAAGCGACCCTTGCAAAGCGTCGGATAGCCCGCCTGCTCGCCGGCGCCGAAGCGGTCGATGGTGAAGCCGTTGAGGCGCGTTGCGGTGCTGCCCTTGTCCTCGGAGTAGGCGACGTGCTCGGGCGGGGAACAGACGCCGGTGAGGTTGGGCGATTTGCCGGTGGCATAGGACGACAGCGAGCAGCGACCCTCGGTCATCGGGCAGAGGCCGCCGAAGACGAAGGCTTCTGTCTCGACGTCGATCGCCGCGTTGAGCTTGGCGATCTCCTCGACGGAGAGGACGCGGGGCATGACCACGCGCTTGACGCCGAAGGTGTCGGCGTAGAAGGCGATGGCCTCGGGTGTCGCTGCTGCCGCCTGGACGGAGAGGTGAAGGCGCAGGTTCGGATGATACGTCGCCGCGTGATCAAGTACCGCGAGGTCGGCGAGAATCACCGCATCGGCGCCGGCTTTCTCGGCGTTGGCGAGCGCCGTCTTCCAGGCGTCCATGGCGCCGGCCTTGGCGAAGGTGTTGATCGCCACCAGCACCTTGGCGCCATGCGCATGGGCGAAGCGGACGCCCTCGATCATCTCGTCGGGCGAGAAATTCAGGCCGGGGAAGTTGCGAGCGTTGGTCTCGTCGCGAAAGCCACAATAGACCGAATGGGCGCCGGCCTCGACGGCGGCGCGCAAGGCCGACGGGGTGCCGGCGGGACAGACCAGTTCCAGACTCATGACGGCTCTCCGGAGATTGGCGAACCGGTGAAGCGACGGGCAAGTCCGAGACCGCCGATCACCGAGCGGTCGACCAGCTTGCCAAGGCCGCCGGTCGCGCCGACGAAGTCGGCTGGCGTCAGCTCGGCGTCCTCGATGGCGTTGCGGAGCGCGACAAGAGCGTCGGTGCGTCCGGAGACCGAAATCGCCCGGTTGAAGAACATGGCATCTCCGTCGAGGGTGCCGTCGAGCAAGCCGAGCAGCACGAGGAGGGGCGCCCGGACCGTCACGTCGGCCGGTTGGCTGGCCCGGCGCCTCATGCATTTCACTTCGGCACGCCCGCCATCCGGCACCATCAGGAAGCTGAAATCCAGATCGGACGGCTCGATCAGGAACGAGCACTTTCCGTACTCGCCCAGACGGTCGAAGACGGCCGGTTTGCGGCGCGCGAATCGGCGGACGGCCAGCGTCAAAGCCGGCCCAAGCGGCAGGAAACCGGCCGGCGCCGCCAGGATGCGTAGAAGTCTGGGCAGTTCGCCCCGGAAATGTTCGGCCATCGCGATATCCATCTTGAAGGCAACAAGCTTAGGACAGTCCGCCGCGCATGGTCTTGTCATAACTCAAAGACGCACTGCTTTTTCGCATGGCAACCTGCCCAATCGACGAAAGGGTGTTATGTGTCGACGCGGGCTGGTTTTGCCGCACCGGCCGGAAGCTCCCGCTTCATGTGCAAGAGAGTCGAAATGTTCAGCCGCAGCCTGCCGCGCTTCCCCGATCTCACGAGTTTCCTCGCTTTTCTGGAGGAGCGGGGCGACGTTCGAAGCATTGCGGCACCGGTCGACATGAATCTCGAGGTCACCGAAATCCATCGGCGGGTCATCGCCGCGGGCGGGCCGGTACTGCGCTTTTCGTCGCCCACCGTAAACGGCAAACCATCGGCGATGCCGGTCGTCGCCAATCTGTTCGGAACCCGCGCGCGCGTCGCGGCCGGTCTCGGCACGGACGAGGATGGTCTTGGCCGGCTTGGCCGCATGATGGCCTTCCTGCGCTCGCCGAAGCCGCCGCGCTCGCTGGGCGAAACGGCCAGCCTGTGGCCGGTGGCGCGGGCGGCGCTCAACGCCCGGCCGAAGATCGTCGGCGATCGTGGTCGCTGGCGCGACCTTCCCATCGATCTCCCGGCGCTCCCCATTCAGACTTGCTGGCCCGGGGACGCCGGTCCGCTGATCACCTGGCCGCTGGTGGTGACCCGTTCGCCCGGCGCGGACGATCTCAACAGCTACAATCTCGGCGCCTACCGCATGCAGGTGCTCGACAAGTCGAGCGCCATCATGCGCTGGTTGCCGATGCGCGGTGGCGCTCAGCATCATCGGCAATGGCTGAAAGCCGGCGAGACCATGCCGGTGGCAGTGGTGATCGGCGCCGATCCGGCGACCATCCTCGCCGCCGTCATGCCGGCGCCCGAGGGCGTGACGGAGCTGTCGCTGGCCGGCCTGATTGCCGGCTCTCGCCTTTCCATGACGGCTTGCCGGACCATTCCGCTCCATGTGCCGGCATCGGCGGAAATCGTCCTCGAAGGGACGATCGCTGCCGGCGACACGGCGATGGAAGGGCCCTTCGGCGATCATACCGGCTACTACAATCCGCCGGAGCGGCACGTCGTGTTCCGGCTCACCGCGATCAGGGCGCGCGAGGGCGCGCCCTATCTCACCACCTTCACCGGGCGGGCGCCGGACGAGCCGGCGGTAATGGGCGACGCGCTGGCCGAGGTGTTCAAGCCGCTGCTGATCGAGGCGATCCCGGAGATCAGGGACCTCTGGCTGCCGCCGGAGACATGCTCCTATCGCGTTGCGGTTATCTCCATCGACAAGCGTTTTGCCGGCCAGGCACGGCGGGTGATGATGGGCTTCTGGTCGCTGTTGCCGCAGTTCACCATGACCAAGATGGTGATCGTCGTCGACGACGACATCGACGTGCGCTCGTGGTCCGACGTGATGTGGGCGGTGGCAACGCGCGCCGATCCGGCCCGCGATACCCTGATGCTCAACCGCACGCCGATGGACCACCTCGACTTCGCCTCGCCGCTCGAAGGGCTCGGGGGCAAGATCGGCATCGACGCGACGAACAAGATCGGCGCCGAGACCAGCCGCGAGTGGGGGCGGGTGATGACGATGAACGAAGCGGTGAAGACGGCGGTCGACGCCCGTTGGGCAGACCTGTTCGGAGCGGCGCCATGAAGATCCCCGAACGGATCATTGTCGGCATCAGCGGCGCTTCGGGCGCGGTGCTCGGACGCGAAGTCCTGCGCCAGCTTGGCGAAGCCAGTGTCGAGGCGCATCTGGTCATCACCCCCGGCGGGGAGCGTACCATCGCCCATGAGCTCGGACCGACTGGTCTCCAGGAGGTCAGGCGTCTCGCAACCGTTGTGCACGACATCGGCAATCTCGGCGCTTCGATCGCCTCGGGTTCGTTCGGCGCCGACGCCATGGCCGTCGTTCCCTGCTCGATGCGCACGCTTTCCGCGCTCGCCCATGGCTTCGGCGACAACCTGTTGACGCGGGCCGGCGACGTGATGCTGAAGGAGCGGCGGCGGCTCGTGGTCCTGCCGCGCGAGGCGCCGCTGACCGAGGCGCATCTCAACTCGATGCTGATGCTGACCCGCATGGGCGCCATGGTAGCGCCGCCGGTGCCGCCCTTCTACAGCAAGCCCGAGACCATCGATGACATGGTCCGCGAAATGGCGGCCCGCGTGCTCACCTGGCTCGGCGTCGACCCTGGACTGGCGTTGACGCGCTGGCAGGGTATCTGAGCCCTTGTCAGGTCGCATTTCTACGGGTATAGCCCTTTCTATGACCACGACGCACGACATCTCGCGCCATATCTCCGCCGAGGGCACCGCCCCCGGGGATCGCGCACGGATGCTCGGCTCGCTTCTTCGTCTCGGCCTTATCTGCGGTTGCCGGGTCCAGTGAGGGAGCGCCCGGCGGCCGATAGCCCGCCGCTGGCCATGAGCTCTCTCGTACTCAACCCTACGTGTGATTATTTGCGCCTGATGCCGCCTTCTGACGTCGATGAGCGACGCGGCCGGCTCCAGGCGCCAGCCAGAGACGAGTGAAGTCATCATGACCGATACCTTTCAGAACGGAATGGGCCGCGACCGGGTGGGCATGCCCATCGCTTCCACCAAGTACCGCCCCTTCACCCCCATCAATCTCAGCGATCGCACCTGGCCGGGCAAGGTGATCGACAAGGCGCCGATCTGGTGCTCGGTCGACCTCCGCGACGGCAACCAGGCGCTGGTCGATCCTATGGGACACGACCGCAAGGCCCATATGTTCCGCCTGCTGCTGGAGATGGGCTTCAAGGAAATCGAGATCGGCTTTCCTTCGGCTTCGCAGACCGATTTCGACTTCGCCCGCTGGTGCGTGGAGGAGGGCGGCGCGGGTGATGACGTGTCGCTGCAGGTGCTGGTGCAGTGCCGGCCGGAGCTGATCGTTCGTACCTTCGAGGCCTTGCAGGGCGCCAATCAGCCGATCGTCCATTTCTACAACTCGACCAGCAGCCTGCAGCGTCGTGTGGTGTTCGGCAAAGACGTGGCCGGCATCAAGCAGATCGCCGTCGACGGCGCCAAGCTGATCGCCGACATGGCGGCCAAGGCCGGCGGCGGCTTCCGCTTCGAGTATTCCCCGGAGAGCTTTACCGGTACCGAACTGGACGTGGCGCTGGAAATCTCCAACGCGGTGATCGAGGTCATCGATCCGACGCCGGAGAACAAGCTGATCCTCAATCTGCCGTCCACGGTGGAGATGGCGACGCCCAACATCTATGCCGATCAGATCGAGTGGATGAGCCGCAACATCGACCGGCGCGACTCCGTGCTGATCTCGCTGCATCCGCACAACGATCGCGGTACCGGCGTCGCCGCCGCCGAGCTGGCGCTGATGGCCGGCGCCGATCGCGTCGAAGGCACACTGTTCGGCAATGGCGAGCGCACCGGCAACGTCGACGTCGTCACCATGGCGCTCAACATGTTCACGCAAGGGGTCGATCCCGGCCTCGACTGCTCGAACATCGAGCGCATTCGCGACGTGTTCGAGTATTCCAACCAGATGAAGGTGCCGGAGCGGCATCCTTACGTTGGCGAACTCGTCTACACCGCCTTCTCCGGCTCGCATCAGGACGCCATCAACAAGGGCCTCAAGGCCATGAAGGCGTCGAACACCGGTGTCTGGGAAGTGCCCTACCTGCCGATCGATCCACAGGACGTGGGCCGCTCCTACGAGGCGATCATCCGCATCAACTCGCAGTCCGGCAAGGGCGGTATTGCCTATCTCATGCAGAACGACCACGGCATCAACTTGCCGCGCACGCTGCAGGTGGAGTTCCGCGAGGACATCCAGGCGATCACCGACCGCGAGGGCCGCGAGCTCAGCTCGCAGCGCATCTACGAGCGCTTCATGCAGCTCTATGTCGACCAGCCGGATGGGCGGCTCAAGTTCGTCGACCACCACACCTTCCCCGATCCGGAGGTGAAGGGGCGGCGTATCTGTGTCGCCGAGATCGTCGATGGCGGCGTTCAGCGCACCATCGAAGGGCATGGCAACGGTCCGATCGATGGTTTCGTGCACGCGCTGTCGGTCCACATCGGTATCCCCGTGTCGGTGGCCGATTACTCCGAGCATTCGCTTCAGCAGGGGTCCGACGCCTCGGCGATCGCCTATGTCGAGCTGAAGCATCCCGGCGGCAAGCTGCATGGCGTCGGCATCAATACCAACATCGTCACCGCGTCGCTGTCCGCCGTGGTGTCGGCGGTCAACCGCGTGCTGGCACTCAACGCCGGCTGATCTGAACGTCCATGACGAGAAGAGCCCTCGACCCTGTGGTCGGGGGCTTTTTGCACCTGCCGGGTGCTGCTTGACTTTGGCCGCGCGGCACGTGCAAGCATGGCCCATGTCTTTGCCTGACGATCTTGCGAACTGCCTTGTGCTCAACACCGTTGCGGCGGCGCGCGCGCTGGTTCGACGCTACGACGCCAAGCTGAAACCGTTCGGGGTTACGGTGCAGCAGTTCTCGCTGCTGGCGGCCATCCGCTACAATCCCGGCGCCACGGTGGGGGCATTGTCGTCGCGCATCCATCTCGATCGCACCAGCCTGATCCGCAATCTCGACCGGCTCGAAGCCAAGGGACTGGTGCGGCGGACGGACAGCGGCGGCAACGTTCGGGTGAGCGAACTCACCGATGACGGCGGCGTCTTGCTCGATCGCCTGATCGTCGAGTGGCAGGCGGCCCAGGCCGGCTTGATGCGCGACAGCTCGGCCGATGAGGCCGAGACCTATCTCAAGATCAGCCGACGCTTCTCTCGCTGATGATGGCGCAAAGGATTGCTTGCGATCTTCATAGTGTATATGCACTGTGCTGATACACAAGGAGGCTGGCATGCAAGAGCCGATCGTCGTGACGGGTATGGGTGCGGTGTCCCCGCTGGGCACGGGTGTTGAGACCATCTGGAAACGGCTGATCTCCGGCGACAGTGGCATCAGGCGAAACGATCGTTTCGATACCGAGGGTTGGAAATGCCGTATTGCCGGTCTCGTGCCCGGCCGCAGCGAGCCCGGCGGCTTCGACCCCGAGGCGGTCATGGACGCGCGTGAGGTCAGGCGCACCGATCGTTTCATCCAGTACGCCATGGCAGCCGCGTCAGAAGCGCTCGATCAGGCGGGTTGGCATCCGGAAGACGAAGCTGAGCGGATGAGAACGGCGACGGTGATCGCCACAGGCGTTGGCGGCGTGCCGGCGATCACCGCCGCGAGCGAAACAGTGCGAACCGACGGCGTCCGCCGGCTGTCGCCGTTCGTCGTCCCCTCCTTCCTGCCGAATCTCGCCTCCGGTCAGGTATCGATCCGCTTTGGCTTTCGCGGCCCCTCTGGCGCGCCGGTGACCGCATGCGCCGCCTCCGCTCAGGCGATCGGTGACGCCATGCGCTTGATCCGGAACGGTGAGGCGGATATCGCGCTGTGTGGCGGCAGCGAGGGGTGCGTCGATCCGGTGGCCATCGGAGGCTTCACGGCAGCCAAGGCGTTGTCGTTCAACTTCAATGACGAGCCGACCAAGGCATCACGGCCGTTCGACGCCGATCATGACGGCTTCGTTCTGTCGGAGGGCGCGGCGGCGCTGGTGATCGAGACACTGTCGCATGCCGAGAGGAGAGGAGCTACGCCGCTTGCCATCGTCTCGGGTTACGGCACGACCACAGACGCCCATCACGTAACCGCCGGTTGGTCGGATGGTCGGGAGGCCGCGCGCGCCATGCGGCTCGCGTTGGGCATGGCCGGCCTCGAGCCTGGTGCCATAGGTTATGTCAATGCCCACGCCACATCGACGCCGGTTGGAGATGCGGCGGAGCTTGCCGCGCTTGCAACCGTCTTCGGGCCCGGTGGCGGTAGCGTGTCCGTCGGTTCCACCAAGTCTGCCACTGGCCATATGCTGGGCGCTGCCGGCGCCATCGAGGCCATCTTCTCGGTCCTCACGCTTCGTCACCAGATGCTGCCGCCGAGCCTCAACATCGAGCGGCCCATGGCCGAGGCCGAAGGCTTTGACCTCGTGGGTGCCGCTGCCCGGCCTGTCGCCGTCGATCATGTTCTCTCCAACGCTTTCGGCTTCGGCGGCGTCAATGCGGCGCTGGCGTTCTCGCGGTTTGCATGAGGGCGTCAAAAGAAAACGGGCGGCAGGTTGCCCCGCCGCCCGGTCTCTTTTCTCTCAGAACGCCCGATCTCAGTAGATCATGGTGCTCATCTTGATCTCGCCCCAGATCTCCTTGACCGTGAGTTCCATCTCGACCTTGCGGTCGTTGTAGAACGTGTGGAGGAGGTGATGCGCCTTCTCGGAGTTCGGGGACCCCAGGAAGTCGCGGTAGAGGGCCTTGACCTGCTCGTTGTTGTGCGACTGACGCACCTTGGCGTTGCGGTCGATGCCGAACATCGTTTCGCGCCGCTTGAGAGCGTAGGGCAGATACTGCTTCTTGGAGCGGAGCGTGCCGCCGCCATCGACACAGCCGCCGGGGCAGGCCATGATCTCGATGAAGTCGAAGTCGGCTTCGCCGGCCTTGATCGCTTCCATCAGGGCACGGGTTTCGCCGAGGCCATGGGCCATGGCGATCTTGACCTCGCCGATGTTGCCGCCGAGGTCGACGGTGGCCGAGCGCACGCCCTCGAAGCCGCGCAGCTGGGTCAGCTCGATCTTGTCGAGCTCCTTGCCGTTGACGACCTTGTAGACGGTGCGAAGCGCCGCTTCCATGACGCCGCCGGTGGTGCCGAAGATGGCGCCTGCGCCGGTGTACTCGCTCATGTAGGGGTTGTCGAAGGTCGACGATTCCATCTTGGAAAGGTCGAGCCCCTCGCGCTTCAGCAGACGAGCGAACTCGCGCGTCGTCAGCACGACGTCGACGTCAGGCACCCCGTCCTCGCCAAGCTGCGGTCGGACGATCTCGTCCTTCTTGGCCGTGCAAGGCATGATGGAGATGACGCGGATCTGCTTCGGGTCGAGCCCCATCTTCCCCGGCAGGTAGCTCTTGGCGATGGCGCCGACCACCGCCTGCGGGGAACGGGTGGAGGACAGCATCGGCAGGAGTTCCGGATAGTGGATCTCGGCAAAGTTGATCCAGGCCGGGCAGCAGGAGGTGATGGTCGGCTTCTTCTTCTCGCCCAGGCGATGCAGAAGCTCGGTGCCTTCCTCCATGATCACCACGTCGGCGCCGAAGTTGGTGTCGAGCACGACGTCGATGCCGAGCTTGCGCGCGGCGGCGATGATCTGCCCCTCGACGTTGGTACCCGGCGCCATGCCGAACTCTTCGCCGAAGCCGACGCGGATGGCCGGTGCGAACTGGAGAACGGTGGTGATCTCGGGATTATAGATGTAGTCGAGGACGCGATCGGTCTCGTCCTTCTCGGCAAGGGCGCCGGTCGGGCAGACGAGCACACACTGGCCGCAGGTGACGCAGGTCGAGTCCTTCTGGTTCTTGCCGTGACGCAGGCCGACCGCCGTGTCGAGGCCGGTGCCGGTGACGACCAGCGCGTCGACTTCCTGATAGTTGCGACAGACCGCGACGCACCGCTGGCAGCGAATGCACTTGGTCATGTCGCGAACCATGGCGGGCGACGAGCGGTCGATCTCGCGCGAGGCCACGCGGATCGGGTCGAAGAAGCGGTTTTCCTTGAGACCGACGAACTGAGCCACGTCCTGCAGCTCGCAAGAGCCGTGGCGGATGCAGGTCGCGCAGTCCTGAAGGTGGTCGGCCATCAGGAGTTCGACCTGCAGCTTTTGCATGTCGCGCACCTTCTTGGTGCGTGTCTCGATGGCGAGACCTTCCTTAACCGGCGTGTTGCAGGACGTCACCATGTGGGTGTTGGCCTGGCCCGGCATCTGGATCTCGACCAGACACACGCGGCAGGTGCCGGGCGTGTGGTCGATGTCGGCCAGCTCGCACAGCGTCGGAATGTAGAAGTCGTGCCGACGGGCGGCCGACAGGATCGTCTCGTTCGGGTAGGCCGTTACCGCCTTGCCGTTGATCTTGAAGTTGATCGTGGCCTCGGCGCCGACGGGGATGAGGGTTTCGACGTTGCACATGGTCTCACGCCGCTCCTTCGGGGATGGAGTGTTCGGTGATCACGGAATAGATGCGGTAGCAGCGCATGCAGCGCATGGCCTCCTTGTAGGCGTCCTCCGAGCTGATGATCTGCTCGACTTCCCCGAACATGGTCTTGCGCACTTCCGGAGACAGTTCCGGATGGTGGACGCGGTACTCGTTCTTGACCGGCACCTCGATGCAGTCGTTGGAGAACAGCTTGTTGTTCTCCAGGATCTTGCGCATGCGGGAGCGCGGGAAGAAGCGGGTCGAACCCCGGCGCAGGTAGTCGTCGATGTTGCGGGCGGCCTTGAGGCCGTCGGCCATGGCGGCGATCAGCGTCGAGGGGCCGAGGTAGCAGTCGCCGCCGGCGAACACGCCCGGCCGCGAGGTGGCGAGCGTCTCCTTGTTGGCGACGACCCAGTTCCACTTGCTCATCTCGACGCCGTCCTCGGGCTTGACCGAGCCGGTGTCGACCTGCTGGCCGATGGCGGCGATCACCACCGAGCAGGGCATGACGTACTCGCTGCCCGGGATCGGCCGCACGTTGCGGCGCCCCTTGGCGTCCATTTCCGTCTGTTCCATCTTGGTCAGCTTGACGCCCGTGACCTTGCCGTTCTCGGAGATGATGGCAAGCGGGTTGGTCAGCACGTGGAACTCGATGCCCTCGGCATGGGCGGCCACGACTTCCTCGTGGTCGGCCGGCATGTCGGCCTCGGTGCGACGATAGACGAGGTGAACCTTCTTGGCGCCCATGCGGATGGCCGAGCGGACGCAGTCCATGGCGACGTTGCCGCCGCCGACCACCACGACTTCGCCGTCGATGTCGTGCGTCTTGATGCCGGCCACGTGGTCGTGGACCTTGAGCAGGAAGCCGATGCCGGACTCGTAACCCTCGAGGCTGGTGTCTTCGTTCTCGCAGCCCATCTTGGTGCCTTCCTGGCAGCCGAGGGCGAGGAACACCGACTTGTAGCCACGCTTCATCAGGTCATCGACCGAGAAGTCGGTGCCGAGGCGCTGGTTGAAGAAGAAGCGACCGCCGAGCTTGGTGATGGCGTTCATCTCGTTGAGCAAAACGTCCTTCGGCAGACGGTAGGACGGGATGCCGATGGCGGCCATACCGCCCATCTCGCCCTGGGCTTCGAAGACGTCGACGTGATAGCCGCGCATAAGGAGGTGATAGGCGCAGGACACACCGGCCGGGCCGGCGCCGACGACGGCGACGCGCTGATCTTCCGGCAGGACGTTGGCGATCATCTCCTTGGAGAACACCAGCGGATGCGCGCCGGTCTGGTACTCGGCGACGTAGCGCTTCAGGATCTTGATGCCGACAGCCTCATCGACCATCTTGCGGCGGCAGGCCGCCTCGCAGAAGCGGACGCAGACGCGGCTGCAGGTGGCTGCCATCGGATACTTCTGCAGGATCACGCCGAGCGAGTGCTCGGGCTTGCCATCGCGAATG
Source organism: uncultured Pleomorphomonas sp. (assembly GCA_963665435.2). Lineage (GTDB taxonomy): Bacteria > Pseudomonadota > Alphaproteobacteria > Rhizobiales > Pleomorphomonadaceae > Pleomorphomonas. Next base: position 305,998 of record CAXXNH010000032.1, read on the forward strand.
TAGTCGATGTAGCGGGGAACATTGACCTTGGACGGACAGGCCTCGATGCAGGGCGCCGTCATGTAGCTCATGGCGTGCTGACGGCGGGCCGGCTCCTTCTTGGCGAGTTCGGCTTCGAACTCGTCGCGGAAGGCGGCGATGGCCTTGCCGAGCGCGGTGCCGCAGGACTGACCGAGGCCGCAGAGCGAGGTGGCGCGCATCTGCTCGGCCATGGCGGCGATTTCGTCAAGGCCGAGATCGGCATCGAGGCCGCGGCGCATGGCGCCGAGGGCGTCGCGCACCAGAACCGTGCCCATGCGGCAGGGAGTGCACTTGCCGCAGGATTCGTCAGCCGCCTTGCTAAGATACTGCCAGAAGGTATCGAGCAGGTTGACGCTCTCGTCGAAGACGAAGAAGCCGCGATCGGCCACGAAGGCCCGGATCGGGTTGCCTTCGTCGAAAACCTCGAAGTCCTTCAGATCGGGAGGCGTCGCGCCCTCCACGGCCTTTCCCTGGCGATAATCGTGGACGACGCCGTCCCACACGCCATAAACAACCTGTGCCATGTTGCCACCCCCATTTGGTTGGGCGTTCCCCCGGCAAGTCTGTCACAGGCGAGCGACCTTCGGGGAAATGTGTCCGTATCATGCGTTCCATAGGCATCTGCCATGCAAACAGCAATGAGGAAAGTCAAACGGGGCGGCCTACGTAGTTGCTTTTTCTCTTTTTCGATTTAGATGCTTCCCATTCTCAACTTTCTTGTTACGCGTTATTGCGTATTAGGGTGAAGTCCTATCCGTAAATCATCTGAATATCTTGGTTTCCAGTTCGTTGTTCCTCAGCGTCCGGGCGTTCGGCTGGCGATTTCCCGGGCGGTCGAATTGGTCTAGTGTAGTGAGAACTCCTCTCAGCATGCGGCCAAGCCGCCAGTTTCGGGTTCCGCCATGACAGATTCCTCCATGCCTGTCGGCATGAACCGTCGCCGCTTCATCGAGTGCGCGGCCATCGCGGCCGGTCTTGTTGGGTTGCCTGCCCTGGCAGGAGCCGAGGCTGTCGCTCTCGGCCACGTGACCGTTTGGGGTATGCCTGCGTCGCCTTCGGTGGTGCTGGCGCGCGCCGTTGCCTCGGGGGCGTTGAATCCGCTGGTGGAGGATGCGCGCTTCGAGGTCTGGCGCACGGCCGACCAGATGCGGGCCGGCGTGGTTTCCGGCGACATTTCGCTGTTCGCGGCGCCAACCTATGCCGCCGCCAATCTCTTCAATCGCGGCGCCGGGGTCCGGCTGGTCAACGTCCTGACCTGGGGATTGCTCTACGTCTTTGCCGGCCAGGGCGTGCGTCTCGACAGCATCGAGGATCTCCGCGGCAAGACACTGTTGGTCGGAGCCAAGAACGACGCTCCGGATCTTCTCACCCGTTTCGTGCTCAAATCGGCCGGCCTCGATCCGGATCGTGACGTCACCCTTTTCTATGTTGGCACGTCGGCCGAGGCAGTGCCTCTGCTCCTGGCCGGCAAGGCCGACGCCGCCGTTTTGCCGGAGCCGGCGGCCAGCGCCGCCGAGATCAGGGCCAAGCAAGCGGGCGTTTCCGTTGCCCGTGCTCTCGACGTGACCGAACTCTACGCAGCCCAAAGCGGCCGCCCGGCCGGTATCCCGCAGGCCGGCCTTGCGGTGACCGAGCGTTTCCTCGACGCTCATCCCGATGTCGTCGCGGCGTTGCATGCCGCGTCGGTCGCGGCAGCGGGTTGGGTCGCCGATAATCCGAAGGTCGCGGCGACGCTGATTGCCGATTCCTTGAAGCTGCCCGCCCCCATCGTCGAGGCCTCGTTGCCGCGCTTTCGGCTTAAGGTCGCGTCGGCGCTCGAAGCCAAGATCGACCTTGACGCCTACTTCAGTGCTCTCATGACGTTGTCGCCCGACATTGTCGCCGGCCATCTGCCGGACGCTGCCTTCTATTGGGGATCATAGAAGATGGCGAACAACACCTGGCGAGGGCTCGTCGGCGGTGGCGAGCGCCTCTGGGCGGCGCTGGGACTCGCTGCCGTCGTGGCGCTGTGGGAGATCGGTCATCGCGCCTATGGCAACTTCGTGTTGCCGTCGCCTCTGTCGACAATGACCGCCCTCGGGCATGTTGCCGCCAGCGGCGATCTGTGGCCGGCCGTCGTCACGACCGCGCGGGACGCTCTTTCGGGCTTTCTCGTCGCGACGCTGGTCGGCTCGCTCCTGGGTGGGGTCGCCGGTCGTTCGATGCCGGTGAGAGCCATGCTTCAACCGATCGCCGCCATGCTGATCGGCGTGCCGGCCATCGCCTGGGTCGTGCTGTCGCTTCTGTGGTTCGGCGGCTCCGGTCTCGCCGCCACCTTCTCGGTGGCAGTCGCCGTGGGACCGGTGGTGTTCGCTGCAGCGACGCAAGGCACCCGCACGGTTGACGGCGGGCTCCGCACCATGGCCCGAGCTTTCCGCGTGCCGCTAGGGGCGATGATCGCCGACGTCTACCTGCCGCATGTGCTTTCCTATCTGTTGCCGGCTCTCGGCACGGCGCTCGCCATGAGCTGGAAGGTGGCGGTAATGGCTGAGCTGCTGTCAGGCGCCGGTGGCATCGGGGATGGCCTGGCGGCGGCTCGCGCCGAAGTCGATACCGCCAAGACCATGGCCTGGGTGATCGTGGTGGTGGCCCTGCTGCTCGTCGTCGATCGCCTCGTCATCGAGCCGGTCCGCCGGTATTTCGAGACGTGGCGGCGCGGGCTGCCGGGAGAGGCCGCATGAGCCAGGAGGAGGCTCTCGCGGCAAGTGGCGTCGGGCACGGCTTTGCCGGCGTGAGGGTGCTCGACGACATCGAGATTCGGGTGCCGAAGGGGAATGTCCTTGCCATTCTCGGTCCGTCTGGGGGCGGAAAGACGACGCTGCTTCATATCCTGGGCGGTCTTCTTGCCCCCGACGCCGGTCGTGTCGAGCGCCCGTTCGAGCGTCCTGCCTTCGTTTTCCAGGACCCGCTCCTGTTGCCTTGGCGAACGGCGCGCGGCAACGTCGCCTTCGGCCTTGCCGGAACGCGTCTGGCCCGCGCCGACCGGCTCGCGCGGGCGCGCTCGATGCTGGTCAAGGTGGGGCTCGGCCACAGCGACGCCGGGCTTTATCCGCATCAGCTGTCCGGCGGGATGAAGAAACGGGTGTCGCTGGCGCGCGCCCTCGCCGTCGAACCCGACCTGCTTCTGCTCGACGAAGCCTTTTCAGCGCTCGACGTCGGCCTGTCGCGCGAGATGCAGCAACTCGTCCGCCTGGACGCCCAGGAGCGCGGCGTGACGATCGTGCTGGTGACGCACGACCTGTCCGAGGCGGTCCGGCTGGCCGACGAGGCCATTGTTCTGTCCGGCCGACCGGGCCGGATCGTCGCCCGCCTCTCCATCGAGCGTCCTGCGCGTCTCAGGGACGATGCCTTCGTAGAGGCGGAAATTCGCCGCATAGCTGCGATCGAAGCGATCCGCGATGCCTTCCGTCCGACGCTTTCGATCTGAAGTCAGGTCGCTGGAGTTTCCACCGGTTCCTCGGCCTTCTCCTCCCGGATGCGGAACCAGGTGACGTAGAGCGCCGGCAGGAAGATCAGCGTCAGGGCCGTGCCGACGATGATGCCGCCCATCATGGCGAAGGCCATCGGTTGCCAGAACACTTCGTTGGCGATCGGAATGAGGCCAAGGCTGGCGGCCAACGCCGTCAGCACGATGGGTCGGAAACGATGGCCGGTCGCTTCGATCACGGCATTCCATGCCGGCATGCCTTCGGCCCGCAACCGCTCGATCTGGTCGACCAGGATTACCGAGTTTCGGATGAGGATGCCGATCAGCGCCAGCACGCCGAGAATGGCAACGAAGCCGAGCGGAGCACCCGTTGGGAGCAGGGCTGCCACAACGCCGATCAACGCCAGCGGCGCCACCGCCACCACCAGCACCAGGCGACTGAAGCTCTGGAGCTGGATCATCAGCACCGTGAGCATGATGAAGGCCATCAACGGTACGACATCGACGATCGGCGCCATCGCTTTCTGCGACTCTTCGGCCGAGCCGGCAGTTACCACCTTGTAGCCGGCTGGCAGCGTGGCGGCGAAGGCGTCGATATCAGGCCGTAGCTGATCGACGACGGTGTCTGCCTGGGTTGCGTCGGCTCGCGCCGCCTTGACGGTGACGGTTGGCAGGCGGTTGCGACTCCAGACCACCGGCTGCTCAAGCTCATAATGCAGGTTGGCGACGGCGGCGAGCGGCACGCTCGATCCAGTCTGCGTGGCGAGTTGGAGGTTCTTGAGGGTCTCGATGGAGTTGCGCTCTTCGGGGACGGCGCGGCCGATCACGTCGATCTGGTAGATGTCGTCGCGGATCTTGGTGACCGTGGCGCCGCCGATGATGCCGTAGAGCGCGTTGGAGATATCCTGCGAGGAAACGCCAAGCAGCCGCGCCTTGTCCTGCATGACGTCAACCTTGACGACGCGGCCGGGCTCGCCCCAGTCGGCCGCGACATTGTTGACGTGAGGGTTGGCCGCGACGATCGCGGCAAGGCGGCCGGATGCCTCCCGAACACTCTCGATGTCCGGTCCCGACAGACGGTAGGCGACGGGTCGCCCGACCGGCGGCCCGATCTCCAGGAGACGAACGAAGCTGTCGACGCCCGGGAAAGCGCGGTGAAGATAGTTGGAGAACTCCGACTTGAGGCGATTGCGCGCCTCTTCGTCGCGCGTGACGACGACGACCTGGCCGAAGTAGGGAGCGGCCGGCTCCTGGTCGAAGGTGAGCAGGAAGCGCACCGCGCCGCGTCCGATATAGGACGACCAGTGATCGACGCCATCCTTGCCGGCCAGCATGTCCTGTTCGAAGCGAGAGATCACCCGTCCGGTCTCTTCGGTGGCGGCGTTCTGCGGCAGCGTGAAATCGACGATCAGCTCGGAGCGGTCGCTGTCGGGGAAGAACTGCTGCTGGACATGCGTGAGGCCATAGAGCGAAGCCCCGAAGGCAAGGAGGGTCAGGCCGATGACGATGAGGCGATTGCGGAGACCGAGGATGAGCAGGCGCTCGAAACCTCTGGTAAAGCGGGTTTTCTCCGACTTCTGGTGCTTCAGCTTCGCCGGCAGCACCGTAACGCCGATCAGCGGCGTGAACACGACGGCCACGATCCAGGAAACGAGAAGCGACACGGCGATGACGACGAACATGGTGAAGGTAAACTCGCCGGCCATCGACGAGTTGAGGCCGACGGGAATGAAGCCGGCCACCGTGACCAGCGTGCCGGTCAGCATCGGAAAGGCGGTGGAGGTGTAGACGGCGGTGGCGGCCTTCCTGAGAGAATCGCCCTTTTCGAGTCGCGCGACCATCATCTCGACGGCGATCATTGCGTCATCGACCAAAAGGCCCAGAGCGATGATCAGTGCGCCAAGCGACACGCGTTGCAGCGAGATGGCCGACGCCTCCATCACCATGAAGGTAATGGCGAGCACCAGGGGGATGGACAAGGCTACCACCACGCCGGCTCGGAGGCCGAGACTGACGAAACTGACCAAAAGAACGATGGCCACCGCCTCGAACAGCGCCTGTGTGAAGCCGGACACGGCCTTCTCAACAAGCTTGGGCTGGTCAGCAACCTGGTGCACGGTGATGCCGATCGGCAGTTCTGCCTCGATCTTCGTCATTTCGGCCCGAAGCGCGTCGCCAAACTTCAGAAGGTTGGCGCCTGCCCGCATGCCTATGGCGATGCCTATGGCCGGCTCGCCGTTGTAGCGAAACAGTTCCGCCGGCGGGTCGGCATAGCCTCGCGTGATCTTTGCCACGTCGGACAAGCGGAAGAACCGGCCGTTGACGCGGAGGTTGACCGCCTCGATGCTCTTTTCGGACCGGAACTCGCCCGATACCCGCACGGATACGCGCTCGGAGCCGGTTTCGATGGTGCCGGAGGGATTGACGGCGTTCTGTTCGGCGAGGGTCTGCAACACCGCCTTCTCGTCGACACCATAGGCGGCGAGTTGGCGCGGCGAGAATTCAAGGTAGATCACCTCGTCCTCGGCGCCGACGATGTCGACCTTGCCGACGTTCTCGACGGACAGGATGCGGGTTCGAATTGCCTCGGCATAATCGCGCAACTGACGCGGCGTGAAGCCGTCGGCAGTGAGCGCGTAGATGTTGCCGTAGACATCGCCAAAGTCGTCGTTGAAGAAGGGGCCAACGACGCCGTCCGGCAGCTCGGCTCGAATGTCGGAGACGAGATTGCGCACCCGTACCCATGTGCCGTCGACGTCGGCCGCCTTGGTATCGTTGCGCAGATTGACGAAGACCGTGGTGACGCCGGGGCGTGTCAGGTTGCGCGTAAAGTCGAGGTTCGGCAGCTCCTGAAGCTTCTTCTCGATGCGATCGGTGACCTGTTGGGTCATCTCGGTAACCGAGGCGCCTGGCCAATAAGCCTGGACGACCATGGTCTTGATGGTGAAGGAGGGATCCTCCTCCCTACCGAGATTGATGTAGGAGAACACGCCGAACAGCGTGAAGACGATCATGAAGTACCAGACGAGGGACTTGTGATCGAGCGACCAGTCCGAGAGATTGAACCTCTTCACAGTGCGTCTCCCCCGGTGCCCCCCGCGCCGTCCGCCGGCACGATGACCCTCTGACCGTCCTGAAGGCTATGAACGCCCGCGATCGCAACCCGCTCGCCGGCCGAAAGCCCCGAGACGATGCGGAGGCGACCCTGGTCGGCTTGTGCGGTGGTCACTTGTCTCTGGGCGACGGTGCCCTCGCGCCGCGCGTTGCGGCTTGCTTCGTCGACCGAGACGACCCAGACAAAGGCTTCGCCGTCATGAGTGAATACGGCCGCCTCAGGGAGCGTGATGGTCTGGCTGGCCTTCTGGTCGGCTCGAACCTCGACGGTTGAGCCGAGGCGGAACAGGCTGGGGGGCTCCGACAGGGCGATCTTGAGGCGGCGGGTGCGGGTAAGGGGGTCGGCGTCCGGTGCGATTTCCCTGAGCTGACCGACGATTGACTGGTCGGGGGCGATCTGTGGCGCGACGACGAAAGGTGCGGCCGGGGCGAGGGTGCCCACCAGCCAGTCGGGCACGTCGATGACGGCGTCGCGGGGGTCGGGCTTGGCGATGATGACAATGCTTTCGCCGGCCGCTACCGTTTGGCCGGGCTCGGCGCCGGTCGCGGTGACGACGCCGGCAAAGCCGGCTCTGAGCTCGGCATAACCGAGGGCGTCTCGTGCCTTGGCGAGATTTGCCTCCGCTTGGCGAACGGCGGCGTCCGCGGCGTCAAAGGCCGCGCGGGCATCTTCCAGGCTGGCTTCCGCCACGGTTCCGCTGTCTCGCAGTGCCTCGACGCGGGCAACGGTCATGGCCGCATTTTCGCGTTCTGCCCGTCGGTTACCGAGCGCGGCCTCGGCTGATCGGACGGAAAGATCGAGCGTGGTGGCGTCGATGGTGGCGATGACCTCGCCGGAACGGACTGTGTCGCCGACGTCGACGGTCCTCGTCAGCAGCCGGCCGAGCACCTGGAAGCCCAGATCGACCTTGTCGCGCGCTTCGACCGTTCCGACGAAGGACTGCTGACCGGCGGCAGCGACCGCCACTCTGGCCGACAGAATGGGCCGCACAGGCGGTGGAGGCGCCGTTTCCTCCTGACAGGCGGAAAGTGCCAAACAAGCGAAAACGGCGAGGAACCAGCTGCGGGTCATGGCGCTTCCCCCCCGACGATCTCCACTTTGGCGCCGGGCCGAAGCAGCTTGCCGCCTTCGACGACGACGCGGTCTCCATCGGCGATGCCGGTTTCGACCACTATGTCCCTGGTCGTGTAGGCCGAGATGCCGATCGGGCGCAACTCGGCGCTCGCACCGTCTCTGGCGACAACCCAAACCGCCGCTGCCCCGTTCTTTTCGGCCAAGGCGCTGGCCGGGAGAAGTACCGCCGAGATCTTTCGTCCTTCGATGCGGCCGGTAACCGGAGCACCGAGACTCATGGCTGCCGGCGGTGTGCCGATGCCGACCTTGACGCGCACGGTGCCCGTCCGCGTCTCGACGGTCGGCGAAATCTCCCGCACCTTGCCCGACACCGTGACGGAGGGGTCCTTGACGAGACCGACGGTGATGTCCGGAAGTTCGTTGATCGACAGGAACAACTGCTCGTAGACATCGAAGACGGCATCGCGGGGGCCGTCGTCGGCGATAACGAAAATCGGTCGCGCGGCGGCCGCAATCTCGCCAGCGTCGGCGGTCCGGGCAGTGACGGCACCGTCGGTGTCGGCACGAAGTTCTGTGTAGGCGAGATTGGCGCGGGCAATATCGAGGGCCGCCTGCGCGGCTTCGACCGTGCCGGCGGTCGTTCGCACCGCCTTCATGGCGGCATCGAATGCCGACTGTGTGGTAAACCCCTTGTCGAGCAGGGATTTCTGACGGTCGAAGGCCGAGGCGGCCTGACGGGCTCCCGCTTCGGCAGCGGCCAGCGCCGCCTCGGCGTTGGCGACGTCGGCTTGCTGCTGGCTGGGGTCTAGGCGGGCGAGGAGGTCGCCGGCCTTCACATGATCGCCAACGCCGACAAAGCGTTCGGCAATCCGCCCGGAGACGCGGAACGAGAGCTGAGACGACGCGCGTGCGCGGATCTCGCCGGTCAGAATCAACGTTTCGGCATACGGTTCCAGCTTGGCGGTGGTGACGCGAATGGCGACTGGGCGACCTTCGGCGTTCGACGACTCGTCGGCCAGCAGGGGCGAGGAGACGATGGAACACGCGACGAGCAAGGGCAGAAAAAGCTTCACCGGCAGCTCCGTCAAGCGTGGGGATGATCAGCTCTAGTCTGGGTTGTTCCTGAGGTCAATGAAGCAGGAGTATTCGTCTTTGGGCCAGACGTAGCTGGAAAATCCAGCCTGCAGCCACATCCCGGCGGGGCTGCCGGAAGGCCATTCATGAGCACGATCAGCGGCTTGTTGCCAATCGCGCTGTGCTGTCTGACCTCGTTATAGTCTCTACGCCAATCCTTCATTTTCGCCCGCGCTCGTCAAGGCCGGTTTTTCCAGTTCTCGTTGGCCTAGAGATGGGTAGCGCTTCAACGGCCGGGCGCTTGATCGTCTTGCCTCTCTTGGAATTTATGGTTCGTCCGGACTTGGTGACGTAGCTCATGGTGGTGGCGGAAATTCACCAAAATGAACGTATTCGTTTCAATTATCTGCTTGGCGCGATGAAGTTGTTATGCATGCTGGCTAAGGGAATCTCAAAATAAATATGGTCAACTTGTCCCACTTAAGGCTTGGCGGAGTTTGTCGGCGTGAACAGGTTGATCCGAACTCTGGTGCTATCCGCTGTCGTGGGTATTCTTCCTCAGGTGGCGTCGGCCGGCTTCTTGAACGTTCCCAAGCAAAGCCTGGATTTGCCCGTCGCCGGAAAGGTCAACGCCAAGGGGCCGACTCTTGGTCCGGCGGGCTTCTATGTGATGTGCGCCACCATTCCTTCCGCTTGCAAGGTTCAGAAAGCGCGGAATGTAGGGGCATCATCAGGCAATGTGCGGCTGACCGTAGATACGCTCAAGCTCATCGACAGCGTCAATCGCCAAATCAACGGTGCGATGCGGCCAAAAGCAGAGTCCGGGACAACCGATGTGTGGAAAATCGGCGGATCGTCTGGCGACTGCGAGGACTATGCACTCACAAAGCGCGCTGCTCTGCTGCGCAAGGGGTTCCCGAGTTCGTCTCTGTTGATGACGGCTGTCGTGACAAGACGGGGCGAGTCGCACGCGGTGCTGATGGTGCGAACCGACCGCGGCGATTTCGTGTTGGATAACCTCAATTCCCTGGTCAAGCCTTGGAGCGCCACCGGTTATCGGTTCATAGCGATGCAGTCGCCGACCAACCCGCGCATGTGGGTGCGCCTGTAAAAGTGTGCCGACCCGACTGTCATGTTCCGATTTCTACGCCTCGCTGTCGAAAACTGGCGGGGCGTAGTTCTGTCGCTGAAGTGGCTAGAATCCCTTGCCGCGAAGGATCTCGTTGATCAGCGTGCGGAGGATGATGCGGATGTCGAGCCAGATCGAAAAGTTGCGAATGTATTCAATATCGCGCAGGACACGCATCACCGACGGCTCCACCTCGATGGTTGGTCCGCGGAGGCCGCTGGCCTGAGCGAGTCCGGTGATGCCAGGGCGCATGGCATGGCGGCGCTCGTAGCCGATCACGAGCTCCTCATAGCGGACGCCGGCGGCCAGCATGCCAGGAACGTGCGGCCGAGGGCCGACCAGTGACATGTCGCCCAACAGGACGTTGATCAACTGAGGCAGCTCATCAATGTTGGTCCTGCGAATAATGCGGCCAATCGGTGTTACGCGGGGGTCGTCGGCAACCGTCTGGGCTACGCCTGAAAGATCACAACGATCGGTGTACATCGACCGGAACTTGAGGATCTCGAAAGGTTTGTTGCCAAGTCCGGTCCTTTCCTGGCGGAAGAACACGGGCCCAGAGCTGGTAAGCTTGATGATTGCAGCGACGGCGATCAGAAGCGGAGACAGCAGCAGCAGTCCGAGCGTGGCTCCTACGATGTCGACCAGCCGCTTGGCTACGAGATGAGCGGGCCGCCAGTTGACTTGAGTGTCACCTTCTTCTTGATCGAGGTTGGCCCCGCCGAAGGAGGCCAGCGCCATCGTCCGATTGGCTGAAAAAGCCGAAGTCGTCGCGGCACGCGCGTTGTTGGAGGTCAGAAAGCGAGCGGAAAACCCGCTCTCGGCCGGCGTCAGTTCGCGCAACTCCGACGAACTCTCGGCACCGCCCTTGGAAAAATCCTGGGTAAGGTCCGTTAGGCGCATTACATCCCCCAACCAAAAATGAACTTCGAAAAAAGACGGAAACCGTCCGGCTCAAATCGCCGCAACGATTACTCCGAGTTAACAAAACATTTACCACGCTAGTGGATTGCCCCTAACCTCGCAAGCCGAGTCGCCTGCGTGAGAAGCGGGAAGCCCATGCAACCGGCGCAAAGCTCAGGCTCCGCGCAGGCTACCGAAAAGCCATTAGCAAGCCGCATGCCATACGAAAATCGTCCCCGATGTGCCAAAATCATGCATCTTGGTCATGACTCCCCAGGCCTTTGCATCCTCGTCATAGTTAATATTGATTAAACTTACATCACACTCGCCAGCGAGCAAATCGACTCGTTGGTCTGATGGCATTTCGTGATCAACCGACCAGCCGTTCGCGTCACTTTAGCCTGAGAGGCAGGCCGGCTGCGACGAACCAGGCTTCGTCGGCAATGGCGGCGATTGCTTGGTTGAGCCGGCCGGCTTCGTCTCGAAAGCGACGGGCGAGCGCGTTCTCGGGGACGATGGACAGCCCAACCTCGTTCGATACCAGGACGACGGGTCCGGAGACTGCCTGGAGTGCGGCGGCAAGGCCGTCGCTCTCGGCCTGAAGATCGGCATCGGCGAGCAATCGATTGGTCAGCCAGAGCGTCAGGCAGTCGACGAGGATTGCCCGTTCATTCCTCGCTTCCTGGGACAGGGTTTCGGATAGCCGGTGTGGTGCCTCGATGGTCCGCCAGTCAGAGCCTCGCCGCTCTCGGTGAAGGGCGATCCGCTTTTCCATTTCGTCATCGCGGCACTCGGCGGTGGCGACATAGACGTTCTCTTTGGCCGAGAAGGCGCGCGTCCGCTGTTCGGCGAAGCGGCTCTTGCCGGATCGGGCGCCGCCCAGGACGAAGATGATCGGTGCCATGGGCTGCTCTCCTTCGGTTCTCCCTGGCAATCGGCTAGCCGCCAAGCGGCTCTTGCGCAAGCGGAGACCGACCGGCTATTGGCCAAAAGTAGCATGATCCTTGCAAAGAGACCCTCGGCTTCCGCGCTTGCCGTTCGCAGGGACCCGCTTCGGCGGGGAACGGGCGCCGGCCTTGAGGTCGCGCCGCGCGTGGGGCCACTAAAAAGAAAAGGGGAACTCAATGTCCACGTCTGAAGGAAGCGTCAGCTACAAGAAGGCTGACGCGAGCTATTTCGAGCAGCGACACCTGTCGCGTTATGCCGGCATCTGGTCGCTTTGGGCACTGGGCGTCGGCGCGGTGATTTCCGGCCATTTTTCGGGCTGGAACTTCGGATTTGCCACCGGCGGCTGGGGCGGCATGCTGGCCGCCGGCGCCATCATTGCCGTCATGTATCTCGGCCTGACCTTCTCGATCGCCGAGATGAGCCCGGCCCTGCCGCACACCGGCGCCGCCTACTCTTTCGCGCGCACGGCCATGGGGCCATGGGGCGGTTTCATCACCGGTCTTTGCGAGAACGTCGAATACGTCATCACGCCGGCTGTAATCGTCACCTTCATCACCGCCTACGTAAACTCCATCCTCGGCCTCGATGCTGCCTATTCGCCACTCGTCTGGATCGTTTTCTATGCGATCTTCCTTGGGCTGAACGTGTTCGGGCTCGAACTGTCGTTCAAGGTGACGCTGGTGGTGACGGTGCTGTCGCTGGCCGTCCTTGTGTTCTTCTGGGTGAGCGCCATCCCGAACATGGACTTCTCGCGCTGGGCGCTCAACATCGGCGTCGGGCCGGATGGCGCGGCCATTGAACTGCCTGAGGGCGGCGGCGAGTGGTTCCCGTTCGGCGTCTCCGGCGTTCTCGCCACGCTACCCTTTGCCGTCTGGCTGTTCCTCGCCATCGAGCAACTGCCGCTGGCCGCCGAAGAATCGGTCGATCCCAAGCGCGACATGCCCAAGGGCATCATCCTCGGCATATCGACGCTCATTCTCTCGGCCTTCATGATCGTGCTGCTCAACCCTGCGGTTGCCGGCGTCGGCGCGTTCCACCTTGGCTCCTCGCTCGAACCGCTGCTCGACGGTTTCCGCGCCGTCTATGGCGACGGCGGGGTCGTGCTGCTCGGCATCGTGGCGCTGACCGGCCTGATCGCCTCCTTCCACACCATCCTCTATGCGCAGGGCCGGCAGGTCTACTCGCTGTCGCGCGCCGGCTATTTCCCGACCGCCCTGTCGCTCACGCACGGCAAGTACAAGACGCCGCACGTCGCCATGATCACCGGCTCCATCGCCGGCCTTCTGGTGATGATGGTGATCTGGTTTGCGCTCGGCGCCGCCGAGGGTGGAGCTGCCATCGGCTCGGTGCTGCTCAACATGGCGGTGTTCGGCGCCATGTTCTCCTACATCATGCAGGCGATCTCCTTCATCATGCTCAGGATCAACCAGCCGGACATCGAGCGTCCCTACAAGAGCCCGCTCGGCATTCCCGGCGCCGTGCTGACGATCATCATCGCCGTGGTCACCCTCTACTATCAGGTGCAGGACCCCAACTTCTCCAAGGGCGTGCTCTGGGTGGCGGTGTGGTTTGCGGTGGCGATCGCCTATTTTGCGATCATTGGCCGCCACAAGCTGATCCTGTCGCCGGAAGAGGAGTTCGCCATCGCTCATGCCGGCGGCGCCATCGCCGAGGAACCGGCTCCGGCGGAGTGAGCTTTCAAGACGCAATCAAGACGACGGGGCGCCCTTATCGGCGCCCCGTTGCGTATTGGGCTGTCCCTTGATTGCCGGGCGCGGGCATGCAGAGATAGGCGGTCGTAAGGCCATTCCCTCTTCGCTGGCCCGGAACCAATGGAGCGCTTCTCATGTCCGACGTCATGACGCTCGTCTCGCCCGTGGACGGTTCGGTTTATGCCGAGCGGCCGGTTGCCACGGAAGCCGAGATGAACCGCGTGTTCAGGCTTGCTCGCGATGCCCAGAGGGGATGGGCAAAGCTGCCGCTCGAGACGCGCATCGATTACTGCCTGAAGGCGCTCGACGCCATGCTGGCGATGCGGCCGCGCATCGCCGAGGAGCTGACCTGGCAGATGGGACGCCCGATCCGCTTCACGCCTTACGAGCTCAATGGCGTCGAGCAGCGCACGCGCCATATGGCAAAGATCGCAGCCGAAAGCCTCGCGCCGCTCGACAGCGGTCTTGAGTTCGGCGACCACGGAGCCCATCGCTACATCAGCCGCGAGCCGCTCGGCGTGGTTTTCGTGGTGGCGCCCTGGAACTATCCCTATCTCACCACGGTCAACTCGGTGATGCCGGCGCTGATGGCCGGCAACACGGTGGTGCTGAAGCACTCCGACCAGACGCTTCTGGTGGCCGAGCGCTTTCAGGATGCCTTCGACGCGGCGGGGCTACCTGAGGGCGTGTTCCAGCACATCGTGCTCAGTCACGACCAGACGGCGGCGGCCATCGCCGGTCGCAAGGCCGACATGGTGGCCTTCACCGGCTCGGTAGCTGGAGGTGTGGCGATGGAGCGGGCCGCGGTGGGAACGTTCATCGCCGTCAACCTGGAGCTCGGCGGCAAGGATCCAGCCTACGTAAGGCCCGATGCCAAGCTCGACTTTGCCATCGAGAATGTCGCCGATGGCGCCTTCTTCAACTCGGGGCAGTGTTGCTGCGGGATCGAGCGCGTTTATGTGCACGAGAAGGTCTATGACGATTTCGTCGCCGGTCTCGTCGATCTCACGAAGAAGTATGTGCTCGGCAATCCCACGGATCCCGCCGTGACGCTGGGGCCGATGGCGCGTGCACGCGGTGCGGCAACGGTGCGCGAGCAGGTCGCGGCGGCGTTGCGAGGCGGAGCAGTCGCGCATGTCGACCCCAAGTCCTTTCCGGCCGATGCCGAGGGCACGCCCTACATCGCGCCGCAGGTGCTGACGTGCGTCAACCATCAGATGGCCTTCATGAACGAAGAGACCTTCGGTCCGGCTGTCGGCATCATGAAGGTTCGGGACGACGCAGAGGCGCTCGGGCTGATGAACGATTCGAAATACGGGCTCACCTGCTCGTTGTGGACCGAGGATCTCGACGCTGCCGAGGCAATGGGCCGCGAACTCGAAACCGGCACCGTCTTCGTCAATCGCTGCGATTATCTCGATCCGGCGCTGACCTGGACCGGCGTCAAGGACACCGGACGCGGCGCGGCTCTGTCGCCACTCGGCTTCCAAGGTCTGACGCGACCGAAGAGTTGGTACGTGCGCCGGGCGCCTGTCTAGTCTCCGACAGGCTGGCGGTCGCGCCCTCATTGTCTGGTTGTCGCGCTTTCACGGAAAACCGGTTCCCACTTTTCCGCGCGATGCGCTATATCGCCTGCCGAAAGCCCAATCCGGAGAGCCGACATGTCCGTCATTTCCTTCGCCGATCGTTTCGAGGCGGTCGCTGACCGTCGTTCGCCGCTCACCGTCGGCATCGACCCGGCGCCGGAAACGCTGAAAGCGTGGGACTTGCCCTACAGCGCCGAGGGCGTGCGCGTCTTCGGCCTAGAGATGGTCGAGGCGGTGGGCGACATCGTCGGCGTGTTCAAGCCGCAGATCGCGTTCTTCGAGCGCTTTGGCTGGCAAGGCCTCAAGTCGGCGGCCGAGGTGATCGGCCACGCCCGCTCGGCTGATGCGCTGGTGATCGCCGACATCAAGCGGATGGACATCGGCCACACCATCGAGGCCTATGCCGGCGCGTGGATCGGTGAGGATGCCGGCACGCCGGTCGACGCCATCACGCTCGGCGCCTACATGGGGTCGGGTTCGCTGAGCCCGGTGGTCAAGCGCGCCGTCGAACACGGAGCGGGCCTTTTCGTCGTGGTGCGCTCGTCGAATCCGGATGGCATCCAGCTTCAGACGGCCCGCCAGGACGACGATCGAACGGTGGCCGATGCGCTCGCCGACGATCTCACCGCCTTCAATCGGGATGCGCTCGGCAAGACGGGCAATGGCCCCTGCGGCGCGGTGGTCGGGGCGACGCTCGACGATGCCGACGAGGTGCTGGAACGTCTGCCGACGTCGCTGATCCTCGCTCCGGGTATCGGCGCGCAGGGCGCCACCATGGCCGACCTCCGGTCGCGCTTCGGGCGGGCGGCGGCCAAGCGCACGTTGCCCAACGTGTCGCGGCAGGTGGCGGCCGCCGGCCCATCGAGGAAGGCGCTGCGCGAGATCGTCGAGCGCCTCGCCGAAGACGCTTTCACGCTGCGCGGCTGACGGGAACGACATCAGACATGGCTTCTCCTCCTGTTCTTTTTCTCAAGAACATCCGCCTGACCTTCGGCGCAACGCCGCTTCTCACCGGAGCCGACCTGACGGTGGGTGAGGGCGATCGCATCACGCTGGTGGGGCGAAACGGCTCGGGCAAGTCGACCTTGCTCAAGATCGCCGCCGGCCTCGTCGAGGCGGATGACGGCGAGCGCTTCTTCCAGCCGGGAAAGACGGTGCGCTATCTCAAGCAGGAGCCCGATCTCTCCGCGTTCAAGACGACGCTCGAATATGTGGAATCGGGTCTGGCGCCGGGCGACGATCACTATCGGGCGCTCTACCTTCTCAACGAACTCGGCATGACCGGCAACGAGTCGACGGCGTCCCTTTCGGGTGGGGAAACGCGACGGGCGGCCCTTGCCCATGTTCTGGCGCCCGAGCCGGATATCCTGCTGCTCGACGAGCCGACCAACCATCTCGACCTGCCGGCCATCGAATGGCTGGAAAGCGAGCTGAAGGGCATGAGGTCGGCCATGGTGCTGATTTCGCATGACCGGCGGTTCCTCGAAAATCTGTCGCGGACCACCGTCTGGCTCGATCGCGGCGTGACGCGCGCGCTGGATCGCGGCTTCTCCCATTTCGAAGCCTGGCGCGACCAGGTACTGGAGGAGGAGGAGCGCGACCTCGTCAAGCTCGACCGCAAAATCGAGGCGGAAGAACACTGGATGCGCTACGGCGTCACCGCTCGCCGCAAGCGCAACGTCCGCCGCGTCGACATGCTCGCCGACCTCCGCAAGGCAAAGCGCGAGCATCGCGGACCGCAGGGCTCCGTGAAAATGGCCGCAGCCGAGGCCGAGGCCTCGTCCAAGTTGGTGATCGAGGCCAAGTCGATCTCAAAGTCCTTCGGCGACCGGCCGATCGTCAAGGACTTCTCCATCCGGGTGGCACGCGGTGACCGCATCGGCATCGTCGGTCCCAACGGCGCAGGCAAGACGACGTTGCTCCGGTTGCTCACCGGCGATCTCGATCCCGACAGCGGAACGGTCAAGCTCGGCCTTTCGCTCGACATGCAGACGTTGGAGCAGAAGCGCGACAGCCTGGACCCGGAAACGACACTGGCCGACGCCCTCACCGAAGGCAAGGGCGACTGGGTGGTGATCGGCGAGGAGAAACGCCACGTCATCGGCTACATGAAGGACTTCCTGTTCTCTCCCGAACAGGCGCGGACGCCGCTCTCGGCGCTGTCGGGCGGCGAGCGCGGTCGGGTGATGCTGGCGCGCGCCCTGGCCAAGCCTTCCAACATGCTGGTGCTCGACGAGCCGACCAACGACCTCGATCTCGAAACGCTCGACCTTCTCGAAGAACTGCTCGCCGACTACGGCGGCACGATCATCGTCATCAGCCACGACCGTGATTTTCTCGACCGTGTCGTCGCCTCGGTGGTGATGAGCGAGGGCGACGGGCGCTGGCTCGAATATGCGGGCGGCTACACCGATATGCTCGCCCAGCGAGGCAAGGGCGTCGAGGCGCGGAAGGCTGAAAAGGCTGCGACCGCGCCGAAGAAGGAGGCCGCGCCCGCGTCGGCGCCCAAGGTTCGCTCGAAGCTCAGTTTCAAGGACAAGCATGCCCTCGAGACGTTGCCGGGGAGGATCGATGCGTTGTCGGAGGAGGCGAAGCGCCTTCACGCCGTGCTCGACGATTCCGGTCTCTATGCGCGCGACCCCAAGCAGTTTGCCGCGGCGACCGAAAAGCTCACGGCTACCGAGTCTGCCCTGGCAGCCGCCGAGGAAGAGTGGCTGCGGCTTGAGATGCTGCGGGAGGAACTCGAGGGCTGACGGCTCGCTGCCCCAAGAGGTCAGGTTGCGCGCTGCCCTCTTTTGGGCAAGACAGGACGTCAGTTTGGTCGAATGATCCAGCGAATCATGCCTATTTCCCGCTTTCTCGCCCTAATCCTGGTACTCGCGCTTCCCCTCGGAGCGTCGGCGCAAACCCTTCCGGGTCTTTCGCCGGCGGCCCAGCCGGCAGACGCCGCGTCGACGTCTCCGTCCGTGACGTCCCCGGCGTCGGCGAAGGCGCTGGTCGACATTCTCAAGGACGATGCCGCGCGCGCCGCCCTGATTGGCGAACTCGAGAAGCTGGCCCAGCCGGAAGCGGGCGATGCCGTCACCCCTCCTGCCGATGCGTCGACAACGGAACCCGCCGACACTCCAGTCGTGCCGCTCGCCCGAGAGATCGGGTCGGTGACGCAGGATCTGTCACGACAGGTGGTCGACGTGGTGCTGAAGATCGGCCACGGCCTCGGCAATCTGACGCGGCTCTTCGATGGCAGCGCCGCAGTCAACTGGGAGAGCGTGCAAGAGCAGGGTCTCGCGCTCGCCATTCTCGTCGTCTTTGCCTTCGCCACGTTGACGGTTGCCCGCTTCCTGGCCCGCTTCCCGCTCGGCGCCGTCGAAAGGGCCGCCACGGGCAAGCCCTTGCCGCGCCGGGTGCTTTGGATCGGCCTTGCTCTTTTCATCGATTGGGCGGTGATCGGCATCGCCTGGTTCGGCACGTCGGCTTATGCCATCGCCGCGTCCGGTGGCGGGCGCATAGATCTGATGCAGAGCCTCTTTATCGATGCCTTCGTGGTGATCGAGTTCCTGAAAAGCTGTCTTGCCTCGGTTCTCCAGTACCGCCGGCCCGCCCTCAAGCTGTTCAATCTGGAGCCGGCGACCGCTCGCTTCTGGTATTTGTGGCTCAGCCGGCTGATCAGCTTCCTTGGTTATGGCGTTCTGGTGGCCCATCCACTGGTCAACAAAGCGATCGGCTTTTCGGTGGGCATCGGCTTCCGTCTCGCCGTGGTGCTGATCACGCTCATTGGCGCTACGGTCCTGGTGTCGGTGAAGCGGGAGGAAGTGCGGAACGGCCTGTTCCCCCTGCTCGAGCCGGTGAAGAGCTCTGTGTTGCGCACGATCCTCGCGCTTCTCATCCACGGCTGGCACGTCATCGTCATCATCTATCTTGCCGTGGCTTTTGTTCTCTGGGTCAGCCGGCCGTTCGACGCCGTGGACTACATGGCGTGGGCCACGGTCGAGACGGTTTTCGCCATCGTCGTCGGCGGTCTCGTCGACAGCCTGCTCTCCCATGCCATTTCCGATGGCATTCGCCTGCCGGCGGACGTCAAGAAGACCCTGCCCCTCCTTGAAGCGCGGCTCAACATGATGGTGCCGCTGTTCTTCCGCGCGGTGCGCGTGCTGCTCGTGGCGATCGTGATGGCGGTGCTGCTGCAGAGCTGGGGTGTCATCGACCTCCTTGCTTGGTTCCAGTCCGACGGTGGGACCGAGGTCGTCGGGCGCGTCCTGTCGGCGGCCATCATTCTGCTTGCCGCTGGTGGCATATGGCTGGCCGCTTCCAGCTGGGTGGAGTATCGCCTCAACCCATCGCTCGGTCGAATCACCAACGCGCGGACGCGTACGCTGCTGTCGTTGTTCCGCAACGCGTTCTCGATCGTCCTCGTCATCATCGCGGCCATGCTCACACTGTCCCAGCTCGGGGTCGACATCGCCCCTCTGGTGGCCGGCGCCGGCGTCGTCGGCCTTGCCGTCGGCTTCGGCTCGCAGAAGCTGGTGCAGGACATCATCACCGGTGCCTTCATCCAGTTCGAGAACGCCATGAACGAGGGAGACGTGGTCACCGTGGCCGGCATCACCGGCGCCGTGGACCGGCTGACCATCCGTTCGGTGGGCATTCGCGATCTGGATGGCGTCTATCACATCATCCCCTTCTCCTCGGTGACCAGCGTCTCGAACGCCATGCGTGGATTCTCGTTCCACGTGGCGGTGATGGACGTTGCCTACAAGGAGGATATCGAGGCGGTGAAGGTTGCCATGCAGGAGGCGTTCGACCGGTTGATGGAGAGCCCGCGAGGCGCCGTCGTTCTCGATCCCCTGGAGATGCACGGCATTGTCGCCTTCGGGCCAAGCAGCATCTCGGTCCGGGCGCGCATCAAGACGTTGCCGGGCGAACAATGGGCCACCGGGCGGCTCTACAATGAGATCCTCAAGCAGGTCTTCGACGAACGCGGCATCGAGATTCCCTTCCCGCAAACCAAGGTCTGGTTCGCCGAGGATGGCGGAGCGGCAGGCGTTGCACCGCCCGGAGCGCCGGCAGTCGCGCATGCGTCTCAGTCGGAGGTCGCTCGGGCGGACCGGCCAGCCAAGCCCGGCTCGCCGGCCAAAACCCTCGAAATGCCCCGCAACGACGATGACGATGCGGACGCCGACCGGTGAGGGGTGCGCCGGGTAGATCGGCGTGCCGTCATTTCTGCCCGTCGGAAAAAGCGGTTGCGTTTGATGACCGGCGTTCTAAATGAGAGGCCATAGGCTCGGGCCGCGCGCACCCGGATCCGCCTTGCCTGATGGAGACGACAGGACTTGAGCGATCCAACCGAAGTCCATACCAGCGCGGAAGCGTCACCGGGGCGGATTGCGCTTGCCGTGAGGTGGATTGGTCCGGTCATCGCCTTGGTGTTGATTGCCGGCGCCGTCTGGGTGCTTTGGGACATGGCGACCAAGATGTCGTTCGCCGACATCCACAACGCGGTCCTGGCTCTGCCGGCTCACCGCTTCGTGCTGGCCTTCGTCTTTACGCTTTGCGGCCTTGCTGCGTTGGCGACCTATGACCTTCTGGCGCTCCACGCCCTCAACTACACGAGCTCGGTCAGTCTGGCGCGAGCGGTGGTCGGTGGCCTCATCGCCAATGTGTTCGCCAACACGCTCGGTTTCCCGCTGCTCTCGGGAGGTGGCGCCCGTTACCGCATCTACTCCATGGTCGGCGTCAGCTTCTCGGTGGTGGCGAGGCTGATCGTTATGAGCTGGCTGACCATGTGGTCCGGCATTCTGTTCGTGCTCGGTCTGGCGCTGACGCTGGAACCGACCACGCAGTATCCCGTCTTCCCGCATCACTACATCGATCGGCTGGTCGGTCTCGTCATTCTGGTGGCTCTCTCGAGCTTCATCATCTGGCTGGCGCGGAAGCGGCGGGCCATCCGGGTCAGCGGCATGGTCGTGCGCATGCCCAAGGCCAAGCCGGCGTTCCTGATGGTGCTGGCCGGGGCGTTCGATCTGCTCGCGGCCTGCGGCACGCTCTATGTTCTGCTGCCCCCCGATGCGGTGCCGGACGCCGCTCGCTATCTCGTCACCTATTCCATCGCTTTCCTGGCCGGCATGGCAGCCAACACGCCCGGCGGCGTCGGCGTGTTCGAGGCAACGGTGGTGACCGGGCTCGGCATCGCCCACCGGCCGGATGTCGCTGCCGCTTTGATCCTGTTCCGTCTCATCTATTTCGTGGTGCCACTTCTCTTTGCCCTGGTGCTGCTCGCCTTCCTGGAAGGGCGACATCGGCTGGCGGTGCGCCGGGCGCGGCGCGAGGAAGTGTGAAAGCGGCTGACGCTGTTCGCGCAAGCGAACCGCAAGGCGGCTCGCCAGACTTGTTTGGCGCTGCGTTCTGGATCACAAGTCGCCGTCCGCCACTCCCGAGCCGCGGTGCCCGAGTGACCCCATGAGCCATCAGCCCTCGCCGAATGCCTTCGCCCACCGGCCGTATCTTCTCTACTGGCTGGCCCGCCTGTTCGCCACCTTCGCCATTCAGATCGTCGTGGTCGCCGTCGGCTGGAAGGTCTACGACCTTACCCACGATCCGATGGCGCTCGGCTATGTCGGACTGATGCAGTTCCTGCCGGCCTTCCTGCTGGTGCTCATCACCGGCACGGTGGCCGACCGGGTGTCGCGCCGGTTGATCATCATTGCCTGTTTCGGCATCGAGGCCGCCGCCGCCCTCTGGCTGTTCGTCCTGTCCTGGACGGCGTCGCCGAGCGTCATGCCGATCTATGTCATCCTCCTGGTGATGGGTATCGCCCGTGCCTTCATGGGGCCGGCCATGCAGTCGGTGGTGCCAAACCTCGTGCCGCGCGAAGCGCTCGCCAACGCCATCGGCTGGGTGTCGTCGTCCTGGCAGGTGGCCGCCATCGGCGGGCCGGTGGCGGGCGGCCTGCTCTACGGGATTTCCGAGCTTGCCGCCTTTGGCACGGCGGTGGCGCTGCTCGCCGCCGCTGTCGGCCTGATGCTGGCGATGCCGCCGATTACGGTGAGGCAAGGGGAGAAGGAGCCGGCTTGGCAGGCAGTTTCGGCGGGCTTTCGCTATGTGTTTTCCAACCGGCTCGTGCTCGGCGCCATCTCGCTCGATCTTTTCGCGGTGCTGCTCGGCGGAGCCGTGGCGCTGATGCCGGTCTATGCCTCCGACATTCTGGTGCTTGGTCCAGCCGGTCTTGGCATGATGAGGGCGGCGCCTGGCATTGGCGCCATCCTGGTGGCGGCCTTCCTGGCGCGCTTCCCGATCAAGGCCATGGCCGGCGTGAAGATGTTCCTCGGCGTTGCGCTGTTCGGCTTGGCGACCGTTGTGTTCGGCGTGTCGGTGACGCCGTGGCTGTCGATCCTCTGTCTCGGCCTGATGGGGGCCGGCGACATGATCTCGGTCTATGTGCGCGAGACGCTGATCCAGCTCGCCACGCCCGATGAACTGCGCGGGCGCGTCTCGGCGGTCAACATGGTGTTCGTCGGCGCCTCCAACGAACTCGGCGAGTTCCGCGCCGGCAGCATGGCGGCGTTGATCGGCACCGTGCCGGCGGTGGTGTTCGGCGGCGTCGGTACGCTCGCCGTTGCCGGATTGTGGTCGGTGATCTTTCCCGACCTTCGCCGGGCCGAGAAGCTCGACGGCAGCTGAATGTCGCCGAGGCTGCGGCAAGCTGGTTTGAGTGCGGTTCAGGGAGGACGCGGATGTATATCGGGATCGACTGGGGCGGGACGAAAATGGAAGTGGTTGGTCTCGATGCCGGTGGCGTCGAGCTCATCCGGCACCGCATCCCGACGCCGCGCGAGGATTACGATGCCTCGATCCGCGCGGTGGTCGAACTGGTCGATCACGTCGAGACGAAGACCGGAGAGCGTGGCAGCGTCGGCATCGGCCTGCCCGGCAGCCCGAACCCGCTCACCGGCCTTATCCGCAACTCAAACGCCTTCTGGCTGAACGGCAAGCCGCTCGGTCGTGACCTTGAGGCCGCTCTCGGCCGGCCGGTGCGTCTCGCCAACGATGGCAACTGCCTCGCCGTCTCCGAGGCGGTCGATGGCGCCGGCGCCGGCCTCGACGTGGTGGTCGGCATCATCCTTGGCACCGGCCATGGCGGCGGCATCGCCATCAAGGGGAAGAGCCACAATGGCTTCCAGGGGCTGGCCGGCGAGATCGGCCACTACTCGCTGCCTTGGCCGAAGGAAGGCGAATATCCGGGACCGAAATGCTGGTGCGGCCGTCACGGCTGCCTCGAGATGTACTGCTCGGGTACCGGCTTCGAGCTCGACTACCGGACGACGACGGGCATCGCCCGCAAGGCGTCGGAGGTAATCGCGCTCAAGCGGGCGGGCGATCCCACGGCTTGCCAGGTCTACGATCGCTATGTCGACCGGCTCGCCCGGTCGCTGGCGCTGATCATCGACCTCGTCGACCCCGACGTGTTCGTACTCGGCGGCGGCATGAGCAACGTCGACGAACTCTATGACGACGTTCCGAAACAGCTTTCGGCTCGCACCAACCTCTGGGAGGGCGAGGCGAGCCGGCTGGTCTTCTCCGACAGCGTGGCGACGCCGGTTCGCAAGGCCAAGCACGGCGACAGCTCAGGCGTCCGAGGTGCCGCCTTCCTCTGGAAGGAATAGAAGGGGAGGCGGCGGTCGCGATCCGCCCCCTTGCACTCTTACAAGCTGACCCAGCGGCCGGTCTCGCCGGACTCGACGATCGCGTCGAGGATTTTCATCATCTTCACCGCGTCGCGATAGTCGTAGGGCAGCGGTTCGACGCCACGGATCGCCTTGGCGAAGGCTTCGCCCTGAAGGCCATACTGGTCACAGGCGGGCAGGGTGATCTCTTCGATCTTGGCGTCACCCAGGGCCGAGCCGCGATCGAGACGAATCACCGTTTCCTGCATTGGCGGGGCGTTGAAGGGGATCACCACCTCGATGCGGCCGGTTGAGCCGACGACATTGACGCGCTGGTGCGGCACGGTCTGCGTGCCGACGGTGAACGTCAGGTGGCGCCCCTCGCCGAAATCGAGAATCGCCGAGGTCAGCACGTCGGTGCCAAACGTCTTGTCCAGCTCGATCAGGCCGATCACCCGTTTCGGTTCGGCGTCGAACACGAAGCGGGCGGTTACGATCGGGTAGACGCCGATGTCCCAGAGGCCGCCGCCGCCATTTTCCGGCTTGTTGCGAATGTTGGCGGGGTCGTCGAGAAAATAGGAGAAGAAGGAC
Source organism: uncultured Pleomorphomonas sp. (assembly GCA_963665435.2). Classification (GTDB taxonomy): domain Bacteria; phylum Pseudomonadota; class Alphaproteobacteria; order Rhizobiales; family Pleomorphomonadaceae; genus Pleomorphomonas. The sequence goes on from CAXXNH010000032.1 coordinate 330,277, forward strand.
TGCGCGGCGGCAACCCGGCCGATGGCGCCCGTGCGAACCAGCTCTCGGGTCTTCAGCCACTGCGGATGGAAGCGAACCATGAAGGCTTCGAGATAGACGATGCCCGGCGGCAGGGCGTCGAGGCGCTCGGCATCCCCGGCATTCATCGCCGCCGGTTTTTCGCACAGCACGTGCTTGCCGGCGCGCGCGGCGGCGAGCGTCAGGTCGACGTGGCTATCGTTCGGCGTCGGGATGTAAACCGCCTCGATGGTCGGGTCGGCGAACAGCGCCTCATAGGAGCCGTGGGCGACGGGAATGTCGAGAGCGGCCGCCGCCGTCTTCGCCGTATCGATGTTGCGCGAGGCAATGGCCGCCACCTCCAGCCAAGGCGTCGTGCGAAACCCGGGAATGACCTTCTCGCGGGCGATATTGGCGGTGGAAACGACGCCGATACGGACCGGCTTGTGCGTGGACATGTGCAGCCTCCCTTCTGTTTTGTACGATTTATAGGGGAGGGCTTCGGGGAAGGGAAGCGTGTCAGGCGTTGCCGGACGATCGCTCGGCCGAGATCGCCAGCTCGGCGTGCAGGCGGGCGAGTTCGCCACTGGTCAACGCCCGCTTCCGCTCGGTGGCGACCTGCCGAACGGCCTCGACGAGTGGACCTGCGAGCCTTGGGTCGAGGGCCATGCCACGGCTTGCCAGAACGTGGGCCAGAGCCTGGGCGCCCGAGTGCTTGCCGATGACGACGGTGTGGTGACGCCCGAGCAGTCTGGGATCGAGGCCCTGGTAGGTTTCTGCCTCCTTGAGTAGGCCGGCGACGTGGAGGCCGCTCTCGTGGGAGAACACATCGCGCCCGACGACGGCCTTGCCGAGTGGTACGTCGCGGCCGGCCGCGCTGGCGACCATCTCGGCAAGCGGCTTCAGCGATGGCAGATCGATGCCGGTCGAGCGTCCGTCGAGCCGCAGCAGGGCGACGGCCACCTCTTCCAGCGCTGCATTACCGGCCCGCTCGCCAAGACCGAGCACGGTGACAGAGGCCTCCTCGCAGCCGGCGCGCAGGGCGGCGAGCGTATTGGCGGTGGCAAGACCGAGATCGTCGTGGCCGTGAAACTCGAGAGCGAGCGAGGTGCGGGCTCTCAGATCCGCGACCAGTTTCGTGGTCGACAGCGGATCGAGAACGCCGACGGTGTCGGCCAGACGCAGCCGCCAGCCGCCGGATTGCTCGACCATCTCGGCCATGTCGGCGAGGTGATCGGGATCGGCGCGCGAGGCATCCTCGGCGCCGACCGAGACCTCAAGGCCGAGATCAAGCGCCATCGGCACGAAACGGGCGATGCGGGAGAGCGCCTCGCGCCGGTCGATGCCCAGCTTGGCCGCGAGTTGCAGATCGGACGCGGGAATGGACAGGTTGATGGCCGGTGCGCCGCTGCGGATGGCCGCAGCGATGTCCTCGCCGCGCATGCGGCACCAGACGGCGACGCGGACCGGCAAGGCAAGGCCGACGATGGCGGCGATCGTGCCGATCTCTTCCTCGCCCATGGCCGGGGTGCCGGCCTCGATCTCGGCGATGCCGGCGGCGGCGAGCGCCTCGGCGATGGCCAGCTTCTCGCTGCGCGTGAAGGCGACGCCAGGCGCTTGTTCGCCATCGCGAAGCGTCGTGTCGTTGAGGCGGGCGCCAATCATGCTGCGGTCTCCAGGATACCGGCTTCGTGCGCGATCGCCGGAAGCAAAGCGAGAAGGTGGTCGATGTCCGCATCGGTGTTGAAGCGGGACAACGAGAAACGGACGACCGAGCCGGCGAGATGCTTGAGCCCCATGGCGAGCAACACGCGGCTCGGCGCCATGCCGCCAGCCGCGCAGGCGGAGCCGGACGACGCGGCGATGCCGGCACGGTCGAGACGGTTCAGCATCATTTCGGCATCTGCGCCGGGGAAGGCGAGGCAGGCAGTATTGGCAAGACGCGCCGCGCGGTCGCCAAGGACGAGCGTACCGGGAAGGGCCGAGAGGACGCACGTCTCCAGGCGATCCCGGAGGCCGGAGATACGCCCGGCTAGGTTGTCGGAGAACGCAAGCCGGGCGGCGACGCCGAAGCCGACGATGCCCGCCACGTTCTCGGTGCCGGCCCGACGGCCACGCTCCTGGCTGCCGCCGGTGATCACGCCCTCGAAAGGGATGCCTCGACGGATATGAAGGGCGCCGACGCCTTTCGGGCCATGCAGCTTGTGGGCGCTGAGGGAAGCCATGTCGACGCCGCTGGCGGCGATCGAAAGATCGAGCCGGCCAGCGGCCTGCACGGCGTCGGTGTGGAACAGGGCGCCGACGGCGTGGGCGAGCGGGACGAGATCGGCAATGGGAAACTGCGTGCCGGTCTCATTGTTGGCGGTCATCAGCGTGACCAGCGCGGTGTCGGGGGCGAGCGAGGCACGATAGGCATCGAGGTCGAGCCGGCCGTGTTCGTCGACCGGCAGACGGCGGACGACGATGCCGTCGGTCGCTGCGAGACGGTCGAGCGTCGCGTGGACCGACGGGTGTTCGACGGCGGACGTCACCACCTCGCGCCGGCCGGGCTTGGCGGCGAGCGCGGCGCGAATGGCGGCGACGTTGCTTTCGCTGCCGCCGGAGGTGAAGACGATCTCATCCGGTTGGTCGGTGCCGAGCAGCGTCGCCACCTCGCGCCGGGCCACCTCCACGGCGCGTCGCGCCTCCCGCCCGGCGGCATGGGTGGACGAGGGGTTGCCATGGAGGTCGGTGAGCGCCGCCAGCATGGCATCGGCCACCCGGGGATCGACCGGGGTGGTGGCGTTGGCATCGAAATAGGCGACCGGGCCGGCGACCATGACGATCCCCCCCAGTGTTCAGGCGACGGCGGCGGCTCGGCCGAAGCGTTCGGCATAGACCTTGCCGACGGCGGTCTCGATGTAGTCGTAGGCGTGGGCGTCGGTGACGGTGATGCCGGCTGCCAACAGGGCATCGCGCGGGCAGTCGCCGACCTTGGCGCAGAGCACGGTGTCGATACCGTCGAGGGCGGCGATGGTCGGGCCGAGCGTGGCGTCCTCGCCGAAGCCGCCCATGCAATAGGCGTCGACCTTGCGATGGCCGACGAGCGTGATGCCCTTCGGTCCGGCCTCGTAAATCTGGAATTCGCGGGCATGGCCAAAGTGCTCGTTGACGCGGGCGCCGCCCTTGGTGGCGACGGCGACGAGGAGGCGACCGTCGTCGGCCACTGCGTCGATGCACCTGAGGGCGTCGTCGCGGGCGGCGCCCCGGTCGCCGCGCTCGGCGGCGACGAAGGCGCGATAGGCCTGTCGTGGGGCAGGGTCATAGGCGATGGTTTCGGGTAACTTGTCGAGGTTGAACTCCTGGCCTCGATCCTCGCCGAGCAACCCGATGGCGTCGGCGCGGCACTGACGACAATGACGCATCAGCTTGGCGCCGCCATCGAGCCGATCCTGCAATGCCTTGAGTTCGGCCGGCGTGGGGCCGCGTTGGCCGGTCAGGCCGAAGTGGGTGCCATGCGCCGGATCGGAGATCAGCGGCATGACGTTGTGCAGGAAGGCGCCGCGTGCGCGGACCACCCGGTTGACCTCGGGGAGGTGTTGGTCGTTGATGCCGGGAATCATCACCGAGTTGATCTTCACGAGGATGCCACGTTCGGTCAGCATTTCGAGGCCGCGCATCTGTCGTTCGAGGAGAATGGTTGCCGCCTCGATGCCGGTGCGCCGCTTGTGGTCGAAGAAGATCCAGGGGTAGATCCGGGCGCCGATCTCCGGGTCGACGGCGTTGATGGTGATCGTCACATGGTCGATGGCCATCTCGGCGATTTCATCGACATGGTCGGGCAGGGCGAGGCCATTGGTGGAAAGGCAGAACTTGATGTCGGGGACGACCTTGCGCACCGCGTCGAAGGTGGCGCGGGTGTTCTTCCAGTCATGCAGCGCGTCGCCGGGGCCGGCGATGCCGAGCACCGACAGTTCCGGTACGGCGGCGGCCACTGCAACGACCTTGCGCACCGCTTCCTCCGGCGTCAGCCGTTCGGAGACGACGCCCGGCCGGCTCTCGTTGGAGCAGTCGTACTTGCGATTGCAGTAGTTGCACTGGATGTTGCAGGCTGGCGCCACGGCCACATGCATGCGTGCGAAATAGTGGTGCGCCTCCTCCGAATAGCAGGGATGATCCTTGATCCGTTCCCAGGTTGCCGGGTCGATGTCTGAAGGACGGGACGATGCGCCGCAGGACGACGAGGCGCAGCCGCCGCGCCGTGGGCTTGGCGAGACCGTCAGGCTGTCGAGGGAAACGATCTGCGAGGACATGGCACTCTCCGGGCGAAACGAGGTCGTCCCACGCATCGCAAACGATGTGCCAGACCTAAAATATAGTTATTTCAAATAGATATTCAGCTTGGACGAGAAGGCGACATGCCGGTGGCCGGCCTTTGTCGGACTTGCGACAAGTGTTCGTCACGCGCGTCGGAGGCCGAGACCGAAGGCAAACAAAGGCCTTCCGTTCGCTGGGAGCGCTTAGGCGGAAAATATCCGTAAAATCCCTTAATTATCAAAGACAAGTGCGCTACATTAAAATGCCTCTAAGAAAGGCTTGCATTTTGGGGCGGTTGTGTCGATAGTGCCGACCGTCCGTTTCAAACCCACTCGTAATGAGGATTTTCGACATGCTCGGTATTGGCGACAAGCTCCCTTCCTTCACGGTCACCGGTGTGAAGCCTGGCTTCAACAACCACGTCGAAGGGGGCGTCTCCGCATTCGAGGACATCACCGAAGCGTCCTTCCCCGGCAAGTGGAAGGTGATCTTCTTCTATCCCAAGGACTTCACCTTCGTCTGCCCGACCGAGATCGCCGAGTTCGCCCGTCTGGCCAAGGACTTCGAGGATCGTGACGCCGTCGTGCTCGGCGGTTCGACCGACAACGAGTTCGTCAAGCTGGCCTGGCGGCGCGATCACAAGGATCTCGACAAGCTGCCGATCTGGTCGTTCGCCGACACCACCGGTTCGCTGGTCGATGGCATTGGCGTACGTTCGCCGGCCGGCGTTGCTTACCGCGTGACGGTGATCGTCGATCCCGACAACACGATCCAGCATATCTACGGCACCAACCTCAATGTCGGCCGCAATCCGAAGGACACGCTGCGCGTCCTCGACGCGCTGCAGACCGACGAGCTTTGCCCCTGCAACCGCGAGGTTGGTGGCGATACGCTGAAGGCTGCCTGATGTCGATCGCCAGCCTCCAGGATAAGTTTCCGTCCTATGCGCGCGACGTGAAGCTGAATCTCTCGGCAATGGCCGAGGATGACAGCCTGACGCCGCAGCAGAAATACGGGCTGTTCGTTGCCTGTGGCCATGCGTCGCGCAACGCGGAGGTCGCCAAGGCGCTCGAGGGGGAGGCGGCGAGCCACCTTTCCCCCGAGGCGCTCGATGCCGCGCGCGGCGCCGGCGTGCTGATGGGCATGAACAATGTCTATTACCGCTTCCTGCACCTCACCTCGAACCCGGAATACCGGACCATGCCGGCCCGGCTGCGCATGCAGCTGATCGGCAAGCCCGGCGTGGACAAGGTGGATTTCGAGCTGTGGTGTCTCGCCGTTTCGGCGATCAATGGCTGCGGGATGTGCATGGACAGCCACGAGAAGGTGGTGCGCGAGGGCGGTCTTCCCGCCTCGGCGGTGCAGACCGCCGTTCGCTTCGCCGCCATCATACAGTCGGCAGCGATCGCGCTTGAGACGGCGGCGGTCGTCGCCTGATCTCGGATCGATCCACTGTTGCTGAGCGCCCGGCCGGACAGCGTCCCGCCGGGCGTTTCGTTACCAGAGCTCATCAGGCGATAGCCCTTCGAACAGCTCGGCAAGGCGACGCCGTGTTGCCGTGGTCGTTCCTTCGGGCAAGTCATCGGGAGCAAAAAGGCCGATCTCGGCAATTTCCCGATTGGCGCGAAACGCGCGGCGCGGCATGCAGTCAGGCACATGGTAAAGCGCCACATGATCGCGGCCGGCCATGGCCGGGTTGAAGTAGAGACCAAGAAAGCGGGTGGCGCCCGACGCCTCGTAGCCGGTCTCCTCGAAAAGCTCCCGTCGAGCAGCGGCCTCGGCAGTCTCGCGAGCGTTGACACCGCCACCGGGCAGGTGCCAGCCGGACACATATGTATGGCGAACCAGCAGCACGCGCCCCTCGCTGAAAGCGATGGCGCGTACGCCCAACGTCGTGCCGCCCCACAGTCGGACCGCCAGGGATCGGGCTTGTCCGACAAGGGGTTGCACCGCGTCAATCAATCGAGCTGTACTCACGAAATCCTCTTCTGACGACTGGCTTGAAAGTCGACATTTCTTCGGATGGGAACTATAGCCTTTCGTCTAGGTCATACTTTGGGTTAACCACTTTTACCTCAAAGGAACGCTCAGTGTTTAGCCTCATGGCAAAAACATTGTGCATTTGCTATAGCTTTGGTGTGAAAGAGAAGTCGCCGGTGATTTCTCTCAACAACCTCAAAAGAAGGCTATCATGTTTTCCCTCTTCCGCCGTCGCTTCAACCGTGCCCATCGTTATAGTTGGGTGTCGGCCGTCGACGCGAACAATCCCCATGTCGTCGCTGCCGTGCTGACATTCTGGGGGCGTTAGTCCGGTTCGGACGCGCAACGGTTCGAGGCGTGAACCACCTTCATGAGCATACCATTCGGGGCGGGTTGCCGAGCGGCGATCCGCCCCTCGTCTTGACGGCGGAGCATTCGTCTTTACCGGCGGGTGAGCATCGGCTACCCAAGAACCATGTTCCGTCTGATCCACATTTCCGACCTGCATCTCGGGCCACTGCCGGCGGCCCGTATCCGCGATCTCGCGTCCAAGCGCATTCTCGGTTACGTCAACTGGCGACGCAATCGATCGCGCGCCTTCGGCGATGACGTCGAGGCGGCCCTGATCGCGGCGATCGCGGCGGAACGTCCCGATCATGTCGCGGTCACCGGCGATCTCGTCAACATCGCGCTTGCCGGCGAGTTTGCCACGGCCGCCGCCTTTCTTGGGCTGATCGGGCCGGGCGAATCGGTCAGCGCCATTCCCGGAAATCATGACGCCTACGTGCCCGGCGCCGCCCGCCGGGCGCGGAAGACCTGGGCGGCCTACATGACGGCCGATGCCGGCGAGGCGGACGGCTGGCCCTATGTGCGGCGACGCGGCGACGTGGCGATTGTCGGGGTGTCTTCCGCGGTCGCTACCGGCCCCTTCATGGCGACCGGCAGCTTCTCCGAAAAGCAGGCGAAGAGACTGGCGGCCGTTCTCGACGAGCTCGGCCGGGCCGGCCTCTGTCGGGTGGTGCTGATTCACCATCCGCCCGTGAAGGGGGCGACGGCATGGCACAAGCGCCTTTCCGGAGCCGCGCGCTTTCGCAAGGTCATCGCGCGCCATGGCGCCGAGCTCATCTTGCACGGTCACACTCACAAGCCGACCCGATTGTCGATTGCCGGTCCGGCCGGAGAGGTGCCGGTCATCGGCGTTCCCGCGGCGACGCAGCGCCCGGACGGGCGCCATCCCGCCGCCGGGTTCAATCTGTTCGACATCGAGAGGTTTGGCGAAGGATTCCGCATGCATCATCGCCTGATGCAGACCGTGCCGGGCGGTGGATTCGTGGAGACGCGGGCCGAGGAGATTGTCAGCGTGGCTGACCGTCAGCCCGGCACCATGAACCAGGCGTAGGCGACGAGTCCCAGCGCGCCGACGGCAAAGCCGGCGAGAAAGACGATCAGCGCCCAGATCAACATCGAGCCTCGATCGGCCGCTCGTCCGGATGCTGCCTCGTCGGTTTCGCGGCGATCCATAGCCGCCGAGCGTAGCTTGGCGACGAGCGCGTCGCTTTCGAGGGACCGCTCGCGTTCGATCAACCGTTCGGCAATATAGTCGGTCACCGCGTCGGCGGTGTCGTCGAGGTCGGCGCTTTCATTGAGCGTCAGGCGACCGAGCCGGGTGTCCTTCAGAAGGCGATAGGACCGGCGGTCACGCGCCATCACCACATGCGTGGTGGGATCGACCCAGAGACGGGGCGGCGTCGAGCCGGCGACCTTGCAGATGAAATAGGCATCGTCGGCGGGAAGCTCGGAGAATACGCCCGCCAACTCCTCGGCCAGCAGTTCCAGGCGCGCCCGGTCGCCTTCATGCAAATCGGCGTAGGCGTCGGATCGCTCGCTCTCGGCAATGCGCACACGGCGTACGGCATCGGAAAGACGCCGGACCTTGCCTTCGCCGAACTTGTTGTCGCCCGCCTCGCCGCCTGTCATGGCTTATCCTGTCGCTTGGGCCCGGTTCAGGGCCAACTGCATAAAAGCATACAGCGATGGCGGAATTAGGACCAGCTTAACCATTCTTCACCCACAGCCGGGTTTGCCGCCCGCGGCGGCGACTGGCTGTGTTTTCCCAAGTAGGGCTTGCCGTGCGATCGTTCGTGGTGTTTGAAATCGGCAATGATGCCCCGGCACCGCGCGGTGGCCGGCGAGGAGGAAGGCCATGAAGCCCGTTTTCATCCAGTTGCAGTGTGCCCCCGGCCAAACCTATGCCGTGGCGGACGCCATCTACGCCCTTGAGATCGCCTCCGAGCTCTATTCCACCTCGGGCGAATACGATCTGTTGATGAAGGTCTACGTCGACGCATCGGTCCATGAAGACATCGGCAAGTTCATCAACGAGAAGATTTCGTCGATTCCCGGCATTGTGCGCACTCTCACGACTTTGACGTTCCGGGCGTTCTGACCTTTCGAGCGTCCGGCGAGAAACGGGTGGCCTGAGACCTCGGAAGGCATGAGTCTGCTTCGCATCACAACGGAGCTCGATCATGTCCTTTCGCATCACAGGTCTTTCGCCCAACGCCTTTCAGTCGCTCTATGGTTTGCCCGATGAAGAGCTCGCGGCTCGGGGCGTGCTTCGCTACGCCGTGAACGAGAGTCCGGGTTACCCGGACCGGGTGGAGATGCGCGAGGCGCGGGTCGGGGAGACGGTCCTGCTCCTCAACCATTTCAGCCTGCCGGTGGACACCCCCTATCGCGCATCGCACGCCATCTTCGTTCGTGAAGGCGCCACCGAGGTGTACGACGCTATCGATGAGGTGCCCGAGGTCATGCGGAGGCGCCTGCTGTCGCTTCGGGCATTCGATCAGAACGACATGATGGTCGATGCGGACGTGATCGAGGGAAGCCGCGTCGAAACCGTCATCGAGCGCCTCTTCTCGGATCCGGCCGTGAGCTACATCCACGTGCACAACGCAAAACAGGGATGCTACTCCGGTCGCGTTGGTCGCGTGGACGGCTGAAACGCGTTCCGCTTGATCCGGGCTCATCCGTCTCAAGCGGGTTTCGGCCTGACCGGCCGCCGCCGGTCGGGCGCTTGCGCTTCCGTCAGGTTCCGCCCGAAAGGTCGAAACCTGACGGAAACGATATGAAACATCAAGGAGGGACGGTGAACGGTGGAGGGCGAGCCTAGCGAGGAGCGCCGCGCTCCATTCGCAGGAAAGACCGAGCGTTGCAGCCTAAGGGTGGGCCGTCAGCTGCCGCTGCCGCTTTGAAGCGCCAGACGGGTAGCGCCTATGATCGGGCCGGGAAGGCCGCTCTTGCGGGCCTGGACGATGACGGCGAGACCGGCGGTGCCTTCGGGCGCCACGTCGGCAAGCGGCAGTTCAAGCGTCACCGCCTGGCCCGACCACAGGCCGACGGCCTGCATCCTGTCGACGACGTTCACATAGGTGACGGTGAGGTTGCGGTTTTCGCCCGAGCCGATGTTTACCGTTTTGGGGGGGAGGTAGCCGGCGATCCAGACCGAAGCCTCGCCGTCGTAATCCTTGGCCGGCAGACTGACGATGATGCGGTCGCTATGAATGCGGGCGGAGACCATCAGATCCGGCGTTTCACCGTTGTCGCGCATGATGTCGAGGGAGGCGCGAATCTCGTCCTCGCGGCTGCCGATGACCGCCTCGCGGCCATTGAGCACCACCTGCGGGGTGAAGACCGCGTGGTCTACGCGCGCCCTCGCATATTCTCGCTGGCGACGCGTGAACTCAGGTTTGGCGTAGGTATCGCGCCAGCCGAGGTAGTCCCAGTAATCGACGGGGAAGGTGAGGGCGACGGTATCGCGGTCCTTGGCGAGCCGAGACAGCACCTTATCGGCGGGGGGACAGGCAGAACAGCCCTGGCTGGTGAACAATTCGACGACGTCGGCGGCAATAGCGCTGTTGCTTCCAATTGCCAATGCGACGCAGCAGGACGCCGCACCGAGAGCAAAACCCCCTAAGGTCCCCCGCCATGAGATGGTATCCAAGGCCAACCTCTTCGTCATTGTTCTTTGCGGACGTAATGAATACGACAGGGAAGAGTGACGATCCACTCACGAGTGCTTGACCGAACCAATCGGTCAACGCACCGTCGAGTCCGATGATCTCTGGGCGATCAGGCTGGATTCCGGTAGGCGGTGGCCTCTATCTCGACCTTCATCTCCGGGCGAATGAGGCCGGCAACGACCATCGTGGCCGCTGGCCGGATATCGGCGAACCAGCGACCGACCACCGAGAATACCGGGTCGGCATAGGCGGCGTTGGTGACGATGTAGCGGACCCGAACCACGTCGGATATCGCGAAGCCGGCGTCGCCGAGCGCCTTGGAGATCGTGGCCATGGCGTTCTCTGCCTGGGCCGAAATGTCGTCGGGCATCGCCATGGTCGTGTAATCATAGCCGGTGGTGCCTGAGACAAAACACCAGGGACCGTCGACAACGGCGCGCGAATAGCCGGCGACTGCCTCGAAGGGCGAGCCAGTGGAAATGAGCTGGCGCATGGTCGGCCTCAACCGGGCGGCGCCTCCCGCGGAGGGGAGGCGCGTCCTATCTCAAGCCCAGGGGCGAGCGGCGGCGTTCTGAGCCTCGAAGGCGGCGATCTCGGGCGCCTTCTCGAGCGTCAGGCCGATGTCGTCGAGGCCGTTCAGCAGGCAATGCTTCTTGAACGGGTCGATGTCGAAGGACACCTCGCCGCCATCAGGTCCCTTGATCACCTGGTTGACCAGGTCAACCGTCAGCGTCGCGTTGGAGCCGCGCTCGGCGTCGTCCATCAGTTTCTTGAGATCTTCGGGCGAGACGACGATCGGCAGAATGCCGTTCTTGAAGCAGTTGTTGTAGAAGATGTCGGCGAAGCTCGTCGAGATGACGCAGCGGATGCCGAAGTCGAGGAGCGCCCAGGGAGCATGCTCGCGCGAGGAGCCGCAGCCGAAGTTGTCGCCGGCCACCAGAATTTCCGCCTTGCGCCAGGCATCCTTGTTGAGGACGAAGTCGGGGTTCTCCGTGCCGTCCTGATGGTAACGCATCTCCGAGAACAGGCCCTTGCCAAGACCGGTGCGCTTGATGGTCTTGAGGTACTGCTTGGGGATGATCATGTCGGTGTCGATGTTGAGGATCGGCAGCGGCGCGGCCACGCCGGTGAGCACGTCGAATTTCTGCATGATCTTTCCTTTCCCGAAGCGAGCAATCAGGCGGGGACGAGGCCGGTCGCGGCCGGCCGTCCCAGCATCAGGTTGAGGTTCTGCACGGCGGCGCCGGAAGCGCCCTTGCCGAGGTTGTCGTAGAGGGCGACGATCAGCGCCTCGTCGCCGGCGGCATCGGCGAACACGTGGAGGCGCAACTCGTTGGTGCCATTGAGAGTGCGCGGGTCGAGGCCGGCAAGCCGTTCGGCAGCCTCGAAGGGCATCACCTTGACGAAAGCCTCGCCAGCATAGCGATCGGCCAGCAGCTCGTGAATCGCCTTGGCCGTCAGGCCGGGTGACATCGCCCACAGACGAAGCGGTACGAACGTCAGCATGCCCTGAGCGAAATTGCCCACGGACGGCTGGAACTGCGGCGCACGGGCAAGGCCGGTATAGGCGGACATCTCCGGCAGATGCTTGTGCTTGAAGGTCAGGCCATAGGGCATGAACGGCGAGGGATCGGCGGCCGACACATAGTCCTCGACCATCTTGCGCCCGCCACCGGAATAGCCGGAGACGCCATTGTAGGAGAGGGGCGCGTCGGCCGGCAGAAGCCCTGCCTCGATCAGCGGACGGATGCCGGCGATCAAACCCTGCGGCCAGCAACCGGGATTTGCGACGCGCTTCGAGCCGGCGATCGCTTCGGCCTGCCCCTTGGTCATCTCGGCAAAGCCATAGGTCCAGCCAGCCGCCACGCGGTGGGCGGTGGACGCGTCGATCACCCCGGTGCGATCGTTGTCGATGAGGCCCACCGACTCTCTGGCGGCGTCGTCGGGCAGGCAGAGGATCGCGACATCGGCTTCGTTGAGAAGCCGGCGGCGCTCGTCCATGTCCTTGCGCTTGGCCGGGTCGATGGTCAGCAGGTCGATGTCGTCGCGGGTGGCGAGGCGGTCGCGGATCTGTAGGCCGGTGGTGCCTGCTTCGCCGTCGATGTAGATCTTCGCCCGCGTCATGATCGGTGCCCGGAGTTGGCCGGCTGGAGCCGGCACGTGTTGGAAAGTCCGCCGCGGCGGGGCGCCGGGCGGAGTGCCGAGAGGCTTTACCATCATCGGCCGTCGCTGTCATGCGCCTTGAGTGGCGCCGTCAGGCCAATGCGGGCGGGTTCAGACAGGCAGGATATAGGTGACCACGAGATAGGCGCAGAGGCCAACGGCCAGCACCAGCGCCAGGGCCCGCGCTATCTTGCGCGCGAAGATGACGTCGGGATCGTCGTTATCGTTGGCGGGGTCGTCGAACTGCATGGCTCCGGCCCGTTGAATGGTCTCGCTTGTATATAATCGCGCTGGCGGTGCGGCCAAGCGAACAAAAGGGCTTGCATCCGGGTTGGCCTTCGTCCGACCCTTTGTTTGCTCTTCCCGCCCGGTCCGGCGATTCCCTTCCCGAGGGGCGCTCGGACGGTAACGCCGACGAGGTTGCCATGGCCAGGCTGTTCACCGCCCTCGAGATTCCCGCCACAGCTGGCTTTCACCTGTCCCTTCTGAAAGGCGGCCTGCCCGGCGCCCGCTGGATCGATCCGGCCAACTATCATGTAACCCTGCGGTTCATCGGCGACATAGACCACCGCACCGCCGACGAGGTGGCTGAGGCGCTCGACCGCGTCTACCGGCCGCCCTTCGAGATCAGCCTCAGGGGGTTGCACTGTTTCGCCTCGGGCCGGGTACCGCACTCGCTGGCCGTCAAGGTGGAGCCGACCGACCAGCTCATCGAGCTTCAGGCCGAGCATGAGCGCATCATCCAGCGGCTTGGCCTGCCGGCAGAGGGGCGGCGCTACATTCCGCATGTCACCCTTGCCCGCTTCAAGGGCACCACCTCGACCGACGTCGCTCGCTGGCTGTCCGAGCATGGCGATTTCATCGGTCCGCGCTTCCCGGTCGATCGCTTCGTGCTTTACTCGTCGCGCGCCTCGGTGGGCGGTGGTCCGTATCTCGTTGAGGAAGCCTACCCGCTGGCCGCCTGAGCGACGTCAGGCGCTGAGCTTTTCAACGAAGGTGCGGGCGGCGCGGTCGCAGAGATCGAACACGGCGTCGAAGGCTCGGTTGTCCTCGTAATAGGGATCCGGCACCTCACGGGCGAGACCAAGCGCCTCCTCCAGCCAAAGACCGATGCGCGCCGTCGATTCCTTCGGGGCCATCCGGCGGAGATCTGCGACATTCTGCAGGTCCATGCCGACGATCAGGTCGAAGTCGGAAAAGTCGGTCTTTCTGACCTGGCGGGCACGCAGCTGCGACAGGTCGACGCCATGCTTGCGCGCTGCGGCGATGGCGCGGCGGTCCGGTGGATCGCCGGTGTGCCAGCCACCCGTTCCGGCGCTGTCGACGCGGATCCGATCGGCGAGGCCGGCGGCGGCGAGATGGTTCCGCATCAGCCCTTCGGCGGTGGGCGAGCGACAGATGTTGCCGAGACAGACGAACAGAATGGAACGCAACGGTCGGGTCCTTCTTGGGAGTGGCGGTTTTCGCTGCGGCGCGCCTTGCGGTCAAGACGCGGCGAGCCATAGTGTCGGGAACCCCACAGCGTGGAGCGTTGCGAAATGGAGTTTTTGCCGACGGTCGGCGTGCTTGCCGCCTATACCCTTGCCGTGCTGGCGCTCAACTACACGCCGGGGCCGGATATGGCGATGTTCGTCGGCACGGCGATCACCCGTGGCCGACGGGCGGGCTTTGCGGCTTTCTTCGGAACCAGCACGGGTATTCTGGTGCATACGCTGTTGGTGACCTTCGGTCTTTCGGCGCTGCTCGCCGCCTCGCCCGTCGCATTCGATGTGCTCAAGGTGGTCGGGGCGCTCTACCTTCTCTATCTGGCCGTCGGCGCTATCCGTCATGGTAGCCACTTTTCGCCAGACGACGGATTGCTGCCACCCGAGCCGGCCCTCAGGCTTTACCTCAAGGGGCTCGCCATCAACGTGCTCAACCCCAAGGTGGCGCTGTTCTTCCTGACGTTCCTGCCACAGTTCGTCGAGCCGGGCGACCCGGCCGCTCGTGGCAAGCTGCTGGTGCTTGGCCTGTGGTTCCTCGGGGTATCGACACTGTCGATGCTGCCGCTGATTCTTGGGGCAAGCGGTGTCGCGGCTTTCCTCAAGACGCGGCCGCGGGTCATGCGGGGCATCGATTATGTGTTCGCCAGCGTGATGGGCGCCTTCGCGGTCAGGCTGGTCACTGCCCGTCTTTAGGTTCGCGCGGCCGGGTCAGGAATACGCCGTCGATGCCGGCCATGCGGCCCGCCACCAGCCAGTAGACGAAGCCGCCGACGAAGCCGGCGGCGATCAGTATGGCGATCTCACGCGGACCGCCGTCGAACGAACGCATCATCGGCGCAAGCCCTAGGGTGGGCAAGGCTCCGAGGAAGCCGCCGGCGGCGAGGTAGATGAGGGCGGTGCGAAGGCGGAACACCTCGGTGATCAGGATGACCACAGCCCAGGGGGCAAGCGCCATGGCGCCGAGATAGCTGGCGGTAAAGGCGGCGCCGACGCCGAAATTGCTCCAGAACCACAGGCTGTCGGCCGGATCGGCCGGCATGAAACCGACGGAGGCGGCCAGCATGAACAGGGCGGCGGCCACAACCGCCAGGATGAAGCCGATCAGCGCGGCAAAGATCCGGCCGATCGCCCGCATCAGTCCTCTCCGTGGCCGGCGACCATGGCGCGCATGGCGAGATCGGATTCACTGAGCCCCATCTCCAGCTTGATCCGCTCGGTCTTCCTCAAGCGCTCGCTTTCGCTCTTCAGCTGGCCGCAGGCGGCGGCAATATCGCGGCCGCGCGGGGTGCGGATCGGCGAGGCATAGCCAGCATCGTTGACGAACTGGGCGAAGGCTTCGATCGTCTCCCAGTCCGAGCATTCGTAGACGGTGCCCGGCCACGGGTTGAAGGGAATGAGGTTGATCTTGGCCGGAATGCCCTTCAGCAGTTTCACCAGATCGCGGGCGTCCTGCAGGCTGTCGTTGACGCCCTTCAGCATCACATACTCAAAAGTGATGCGGCGTGCGTTGGAGAGGCCCGGATAGGCGCGGCAGGCGTCGATCAGCTCTTTCAGCGGATACTTCTTGTTGATCGGCACCAGAACGTTGCGCAGGTCGTCGCGCACGGCATGGAGCGAGATGGCCAGCATGCAGCCGATCTCGTCGCCGGTTCGGGCGATGTTCGGCACCATGCCGGAGGTGGACAGCGTCACGCGGCGCTTCGACAGCGACAGGCCGTCGCCATCCATGATGATGTGGAGCGCCTGCTTGACCGCATCGAAATTGTAGAGCGGCTCGCCCATGCCCATCATGACGACGTTGGAGACGAGGCGGCCTTCGCTCGGAACGGCGGCCTCGGCGTTGGGCGCCGCGTCGGGATAGTCGCCGAGCCTGTCGCGGGCGACGAGCACCTGCGCCACGATCTCCTCGGCCGTCAGGTTGCGCACCAGCATTTGCGTTCCGGTATGACAGAAGGCGCAGTTGAGCGTGCAGCCGACCTGCGAGGAAACGCAGAGCGTGCCGCGTCCCTCCTCGGGGATGTAGACGGTCTCGACCTCCACCGGCTTGCCGGCGCCGCGCGAGGGGAAGCGCAAAAGCCACTTGCGGGTGCCGTCGGCCGAAACCTGCTCGGCGACGATCTCCGGACGGCCGACCACGTAAGCGGCGTCGAGGCGGGCGCGAAGGTCCTTGGCGACGTTGGTCATCGCCGAGAACTCGCGTACGCCGCGCACGTAGATCCAGTGCCAGAGCTGGGTGACGCGCATCCTGAGTTGCCGTTCCTCGACCCCGATGGCGAGGAGCGCCTTGGCCATTTCGATGCGCGTCATGCCGACGAGCGATGGCTTTTCGGGAGCGGTGGCGGGGGAGGCGGCAACAGGGCTGGGGTCGATGAGGGTCGACATGGGCGTTCGATTGGTCCTGATGGGATCGCGAGGCGGAAATGTCCGCCCGAAAAGCAAGAACGGCCGCAGACGTCACCGTCCCGACCGTTCCCGGTTGTGCGAAGCTATACCAGAAAACAGGAGAAAACCCAATATGGGGTTTCAGCCTCGATCACCGACAGGCCGGCAGGCCTGTCGCCGGAAGCCATCAAAAGCGGCTCCCAGCCGGTGGTGACCTACTGGCACTCGGCGTCGATGCGCTTCAGGGCGGCACTGACGCCCTTCAGCGAGTAAGTGTCGGTGGTAACCGTGCCGCGACGCGACGTGCCGGTAATCACCATGTCCGCTCCAGCCTTCATGGCATTGATGAAGCGGCTTTCCTCGGCGGCGTTCTCGACCCAGGCGCCCTGGTCCTTCGTGTACATGCTGAAGGTGGTGTCGCCGATCTTCACCGTGGTCTTGGACCCTTCCTTGTAGGGATAGCCGGTGATGACGGAGATCTCGTGCTTGACGCCTTCCTTCGGGCGATTGGTGATGAACATGAACACCGGATCGCGGTTGACGCCCTTCGGCAAGGTATCCGTCGGTTGGGTCGCGGCATAGCAAACCTTGGCACCGGCGTTGTTGTAGGTGTAGGTGGCCCAGCGCTCGAACGTCTGGAGCGGCGTAGGCGCCTTGGTCTGCTGCTGCTGGGCGCCAGCGAAGGTCGTCGCGCCGAGCAGCAGTGCGACGGCCAAGCCGAGGGTGCGTGCGTTCGTCATCTAATCACCTTGGTCTTGTCGTGGGACACGTATGGGCCCACCGAAGCGGTCCGCATGAAGCCTAGGGAAACGTTAAGGCGTCGTGGTTACCAAAGTGTTGCTCCGGCGTATCGATCCGTCGGGCAAGGGCGGCCATGGACGCTTCACGTTGTCGCGGCGCGAGGCTTGGCCGGAAATCGGGCGACAATGGGGCCGGCTGGCCATCGCCTTTCCATCTCCGGGTGTTATCCGGCTTTTTCCGCCGCGAGTCGGTCGAGCGCAGCGCGGGCAGCAGCGCGGTGCCGCTCGCCAATGTTGCCCCGAACCATGCCGATTGCGGTGACCAGGACGGTGATGTCGTCGGTGAAGCCGAGACCAAGCACGAAGTCCGGCAGGATGTCGAACGGCACCACGAAATAGGCAAGCGCGGCGAGCAGCGTGGCCCGCACCGGCGCCGGCGTTTCCGGGTCGAGTGCGCAGTAGTAGGCGGCCACGACCTCATCGATGAAGGGAATGGCCGCAATGGCCTTCCTGGCCGTTTTCCAGAAACGCGAGCGGACGCGGGCCTCGTGCCCGTCCGCAGGGCCTATGATTTCGGGGTCGGGCTCGTGAACTTTGCGCATGGTCTCGAAATGGGAATCATAGCCCGTGCTGTCAACGGTCGATCCGGTAGATCGGCATGCGGCCGTCCCTTGCCTTGTAGATGCGGGTTTCGAGAACGCCGAGCGGCTCGATGCGCTCCGGCGCAATGCCGAGCGTCGCCGGATCGACCTCGGTGACCATGAGCGCCGGTCCGTGCCGGGCGGGATCGTAGGGTATGGTCATCTCGAACTGATCGCTCGGCGCGGCGCCGGAGGCGACATAGGGCCTGACGTCGAGTCCGCTGCCGCGCAACTCGTAGAGGGTTTCCGAGGTCATCGGACGTCCGACGGTGACGACCGTGCGGACGCCAGCTGCTCGCGCGGCGGCGATCAGCTTTTCGCCATAGTCCGACCAGTGCAGCAGGCGATGAAGCTGCGTCGGCTTCTGCGGCAGCGGCACGTGGCCGACGAGACTGGTGCCGATGGCGAGACCGACGGCCGCCGTCGTGTTGATCGCTGCCGACAGCTTCAGAAGGCCGCGCCAGCGAGTATCGACGAGCACGGCGCTGGCGAAGATGACGAGGGCGGGAAAGGCCGTCGCGGCCCAGTTGCCATGCAGCTTGGCAAAGGCGGCGTTGACGCCGATGACGATCAGAATCGGCAAACTCAGCCACATCATCAGCCGGTCGCAGGCCGGTTTGGTCGAACGCCAGCCGAGAATCGCGGCGAGGACGGCGACGGCGAACAGGATCGGGCCGGGGATGGCGGCCTGGCCACCGAGATACTCGAAGATCTTGCCGAGCTTGAAGCCCATCGCTTGCCAGCCGGCGTTGTCGCCTGTGTGGTGGAAAGTGACGAAACCATTCTGGGCATTCCAGATCAGGTTTGGCAGGAAGCCGACGAGGCCTCCAAAAAGTGCCAGCCAGGTGGCGCCGCTCCGCAAGAGCGGGCGCCGGTCGGCGGCCACCAGAAAGTAGACCAGCAGCGAGGCCGGCAGGTAGATCATCGCATATTTGGCGTTGAGGCCGATGGCGACGACGCCGGCAAGATAGAGGGCTCGGGGGAGCGACGCCCGTTCGACGAACAGGACCGTCGCATGCAGGCCGACGCACCAGAAGAACAACAGCGGCACGTCGGTGTTGAGGATCAGCGACGACAGGCTGACGGCCGGCATCGATACGTAGGCGAGGGCGCTCCAGAAGCCGATGCGATAATCGTAAAGCCGGCGGGCGGCGAGGAAGACGAACCAGGCGGACGCCGCATGCAGAAGCGGTGCTGGCGCCCGTACGCAGGCAACGCCGCTGCCGCAGACTTCGGTTGTTCCGCGGATCAGCCAGGCGATGAGGCCGGGCTTGGTGAAGTAGCCGAAGGCGAGATTGCGCGACCAGGCCCAGTATTGGGCCTCGTCGTAGCTGAGTTCGAAGCCGCTCAGGAAGAGGGCGATGAGGCGGAGCGTCAGAAAGCAGGCGATGACCAGAAGGGTCAGTCTCGTCCAGTCTCTGTCGGAGGTCGGTTGGGGCTCGGTCATGCTCGGCTCGGCTGGGCTGGCTGGGTGGCCGGGTTTATCAGCTGGGATCATGGCCGGCAAATGACGAATCTCCAGCCTTGCGCGGCTGTCACAGTCGGTTAAATTGCCGGCGATCGTTTTGAGCCGCCGGCCAGCCTCCCACCGACCGCCGCGGCTTTCATCTCCACGGAGTTTCCATGAAAAAGGGCGAAGTCAAGAAAGTCGTGCTGGCCTATTCCGGCGGTCTCGACACGTCGATCATCCTCAAGTGGCTGCAGACCGAACTCGGTGCCGAAGTCGTGACCTTCACCGCCGATCTCGGCCAGGGCGACGGCGATCTGGAGCCGGCCCGCAAGAAGGCCGAGATGCTGGGCATCAAGGAGATCTTCATCGAGGACGTGCGCGAGGAGTTCGTCCGCGATTTCGTCTTCCCGATGTTCCGCGCCAACGCCGTCTACGAGGGCGTCTACCTGCTCGGCACCTCGATCGCCCGTCCGCTGATCTCCAAGCACCTGATCGACATCGCCCGGAAGACGGGCGCCGACGCCATCGCCCATGGCGCCACCGGCAAGGGCAACGACCAGGTGCGCTTCGAGCTCAGCGCCTACGCGCTCAACCCGGACATCAAGATCATCGCCCCCTGGCGCGACTGGTCGTTCAAGAGCCGTACGGATCTGCTCGACTTCGCCGAGAAGCATCAGATCCCGATCGCCAAGGACAAGAAGGGCGAGGCGCCCTTCTCGGTCGACGCGAACCTCCTGCACTCGTCCTCCGAGGGCAAGGTGCTGGAGGATCCTTCGCAGCCGGCGCCTGAATACGTCCACATGCGCACCATCTCGCCGGAGGAGGCGCCGGACAAGCCGACCGTCATCACCATCGGTTTCGAGAAGGGCGACGCCGTCTCGATCAATGGCAAGCGCATGAGCCCGGCCGAACTGCTGACGGCGCTCAACAAGTATGGCCATGACAACGGCATCGGTCGTCTCGATCTGGTCGAGAACCGCTTCGTGGGCATGAAGTCGCGCGGCGTCTACGAGACGCCCGGCGGCACCATCCTGCTGACCGCCCACCGGGCGATCGAAAGCATCACGCTCGATCGTGGCGCCGCTCACCTCAAGGACGAGCTGATGCCGCGCTATGCCGAACTGATCTACTACGGCTTCTGGTTCGCGCCCGAGCGCTACATGCTGCAGGCGCTGATCGACAAGAGCCAGGAGAACGTCGAGGGCGAGGTGACGCTGAAGCTCTACAAGGGCAACGTCATCGTCACCGGCCGCGCCTCGCCGAAGACGCTCTATTCGTCGACGCTGGTCACCTTCGAGGACGACCAGGGTGCCTACGACCAGAAGGACGCCGCCGGCTTCATCAAGCTCAACGCGCTGCGCCTGCGTACGCTCGCCAAGCGCGACCAGGGCTGAGCCGTTCCGATCCTAGCCTGAGCAAAAGGCCCGCTCCGATGTCATTCGGAGCGGGCCTTTTCCGTTTATGGGGAGTAGAGGCGCGCGGCGCTTAAGCCGCGCGCAGGCTGTCGACGAACTTGCTGACCTCGCTCTGGAGGTCGGTGGACTGATGTTCCAGGTCGGCCGACAGCGCCATCAGGTGGGTCGAGGCGCGGCCAGTCAGTTCGGCGGCTTCGCCGACACCGGCGATGGAGCCGGTCACCGTCTGCGTGCCCTCGGCGGCTCGCTGGGTGTTCTGGGCGATCTCGTCGGTGGCTGCGCCCTGTTCCTCGACGGCGCCGGCGATCGAGGCGGTCACCTCGCGGATCGTCGAGATGGTCGAGGTGATGCGACCGATGGCCGTCACCGTCTCGTTGGTCGCTTCCTGGATCTCACCGATCTTGGAGCCGATTTCGTCGGTCGCCTTGGCCGTTTGGGCGGCCAGCTGCTTCACTTCCGAGGCGACGACCGCGAAGCCCTTGCCGGCGTCTCCGGCCCGCGCCGCCTCGATGGTGGCGTTGAGGGCGAGGAGATTGGTCTGTTCGGCGATGGCCCGGATGAGGTTGACCACGTCGCCGATGCGGACGGCGGCGTCGGTCAGTGCCCGCACCTTGGCCTCAGTTCGCGACGCCTCGGCGGCGGCCTCCTCGGCGACACCGGCCGACTTGGAGACCTGCACGTTGATCTCGCGGATCGAGGCTGTGAGCTCTTCGGCACCGGCGGCCACCGTCTGCACGTTGGAGGCGGCGGTTTCGGCAGCGCCTGTCACCGACTGGGCCCGGCCGGAGGTGGCGTCGGCGGTCTCGGACAGCTCGCGGGCAGCTTCCGCCACCTCGGCCGAAGACTTGGCGAAGCGATCGGCGAGCGCTCCCATGGTCGACTGGAAGGCGTCGGCGAGCGCCTGCCGATCCTGGAGTTGCCGATCGGCGGCGATGCGATCGTTCTCGCCCTGCTCGGCCCTCAGCCTTTCGGTTTCCGCCAGTCCCTTGGCGAACACGTCGAGCGTCCGCGCCATGTCGCCGACCTCGTTGCGGTGGTCGGCATAGGGAATGACCGCGTCGCGATCGCCGGTGGCGACCGCCTTCATGGCAGCGGTGATGCGGCTGATCGGCTTTACGATGCCGCGTGCGAGTGCCCAGCCAAACACCAACGTCATCGCCATGATGACGCCGAACACCATCATGAGCTGGTCGCGAGCCTCGCGGCGGGCGCGGATTTCCGACGTGGAGGCGGCCGTGTCGACGCTGCGAATCATCGAGACGAGGTTGTCGAGCTGGGGCTCCAGCGTCTTGTAGCCGTTGGAAAGCTGCTGGTAGATGCTGAGGAACTTCTGCTGCAAGGCAACCCACTGGCCGACGTTGGCGGTGTACTCCTCCATTGCCTTGCCGAGGGCGGCCTTGGCATCTGCGCCGAGCGAGCTGCGCGCCAACGCCCGGGTGAAATCCATGGACGTCTTGCCGAAGGCGGTAAAGGCCTGCGGGTCGCTCTTCAGCATGAAGTCCTTTTCATGGGTCCGCAGGGTCGCGAACAGAGCCGCCAGTTCGGGCGACGGATTGGCGGCGAGAAGATCGGTCACGGCCTGGCTGGACTGTAGGAGCGCGCCGTTGACGCCCTGCTTCGGGTAGAGGCCGAGCTGCTTCTTGATGTCCAGGATGGCCTTGAAGGAAGAGCCATATTCCTCGAGGCCGGCCTTGATCTCGGCCACGTTGGAGGCCTTCGTCGGATCGGTCGCCTTGATGCGCGTCTCGAGCTGCTGGATGGTCGAGTCGGTCATGCGGGTGAGGTCGCCGTGCAGGCCCGAATAGCGCTCGTTGCCGGTGAACAGGAACTCGATCTCGGAGCGACGGAGCTGCAGCGCTGTGGTCTGTAGCGTGCCGGCCAGGTCGGCATTGATGCGGGCGCTGGCCGCGCGTTGGCGATAGGTATTGGCGTTGATGTCCTGCATCATGTAGAGGCCGCCGACGACGGCGAGGGCCAAGAGCGAGAACAGCCCGAAGGCGAAGACCTTCGTTGCGATGCGGAATCGCGATCCGATCGCGAATCCCTTGAGCCTTAGTTTTGGCATCTGGACACTCCCCCGAGGGAGCCGACCCGGCGTCGCGCCCAAACCGGTGCGCCGTCTCCTCCCGATCGGCTTTCTTCCCTCAAGCATCACCTTCGCCGATTAATTGCAGGTAAAGCGCATTGCGGAAAATCGCGCGAGTCAACGCAAACTGGCGATGTCAGGAATACCTTCCCGACTGCCTGGCATATGGGCACGGCGACGATTGCGCGGCGCGCGAAATTGCGGGAAGCTTCGCCGTCTCCCGCCAGAGGGCTCGTCGTCTTCCATGCCGCTTTCGCTCCTTGTCTCGGCCTTCGTCGCCGCCTTCCTCTATGTCGTCATTCCCGGCCCGGCCTTCATCGCGCTCCTCGGCATTGGCGCCGGACAAGGGCGAGGCGCCGGTGCCCGCTTCATCGTCGGTCATCTCGCCGGCGACACGCTGTGGACGAGCCTTGCGCTCGTGGCGCTTGTCGGCGCGCATGTCGTGGGGCCGATGGTGTTCGACCTGCTTGGCTGTGTCTGCGGCGCCTATCTGGCCTTCATCGGTTGGCGCGCCTTCCGCGCCCGGCCGAATGGCCAGGGTCGGGCGGTCATGGCGGTGGAGCGACCGTTCAGGCGCGGGCTTATCTTCGGCCTTACCAACCCCAAGGGCTATCCGGTGGCGCTCGCCACATTCACGGCGCTGGTTGGCGGTGTTGCCGACACGCTGTCGTTCTCAAGCCTGCCTGCGCTGATTGCCGCGTCTTTCCTCGGCTTTCTCGTCGCCGATGTGGTGATGATCGCCGTCATCGGAGCCGGCGCGGTGCGTCGTTTCTACCGGGCGCACGAACTGGCGATCGTCCGAGGCTCGGGGCTCCTGTTCATGGGGTTTGCGGCGCAGGCCTTCTGGCACGCGGCGCCCGGTCTGCTGGGCCTGAGGAGAGCCTAGGTTTTTCGCTCGCGCCAGGTGATTTTTCCGAGAGGGATTGCCGAACACGTCGGCAAGATGGGGGATGACTAGGCGTCCCGATCCTCGATCCGCTTTTCAACGGTGCAGAGAAACAGGGCTGCGAGCGTGACCACCGGGATCACCGTGGCGAAGGCGATCGGCGGTGAACCAATCAGCGCAACGGCGCCGGAGTCGACGAAGCCGCTGCCCATCTGAGCGAAGCCCAGGAGAGCGGCGGCGGCCCCGGCCTTCTCGGGGAAAGCGGCCATGGCGCGGGTTGTGAGGTCGGGCGTCACGATGGCGAGCGCGAAGGCGAACAGGGCCACCGGCGCCATCACTGTCAGGTAGGATGGCGGGAAGACGACGATCGACGCCGTCATCGTCAGCGCTCCGGCCGTTGCAAGCGCAAGGCCCGGCAGCACCAGGTCGCGGGCCGGAACGTGCTTGAGCAGCGCCTTGGTAAGGATGCCTCCCAGAATGTAGGCTCCGGTCTGGGCCAGCATGCCGAAGCCGAAGGCCTGGGGGGTGAGGCCGGCGGTATCGATCAGCAGGAAGGGCAGCGTCGAACTCAGCGAGTAGAAGCCGCCGAAGACGAGCCCCATGGTCAGGGCCGGAAACAGGAAGCGCCGGTCGCCGGCAAGGGCGACATAGGCACGGGCAAGGCCGGTGGGTCTTGCGCGTGTCGGATCGGGCGCCCGGTTGGTTTCCGGCAGGAAGCGATGGACTGCGACGAGCAACACGCCACCGTAAACCACCATCAATACGAAGATCGCGCGCCAGTCGAAGGCGAGCATGGCCAGGCTGCCCAGCGTCGGCGCCACCGCCGGGCCGATGGCGAGAAAGATGCCGATGGTGTTCATCACGCGGGACGATTGCTCGCCGGCGAAGTTGTCGCGGACGATGGCGCGGGCGACCGAGATGCCGACCGCGGCGCCGATGCCTTGGACGAGGCGGGCCGCCGTCAAAGCGTGGATGGACGGTGCAAGCACCGCTCCGACCGAGCCGATGGCATAGAGCGCGAGGAAGGCTAGCGCGGTCGGGCGGCGGCCGTAGGCGTCCGACAGGGGGCCGCAGATCAGTTGCGCCAGGGCGAAGCCGGCGAAATAGGCGGCAAGCGTCGCCTTCACGGCCGGGTAGGTCGTGGCGAAGTCCCGCACCAGCTCCGGCATGGCCGGTGTGTAGAGCGCGAGCGACACCGGTCCGAGTGCAATGAGGAGTGAGCCGATCGCCGCGACATGGCGCTCGGTCATCGTGGCATGATGCATGGAACGTTCCGGAAAAGAAGGCCGAAGGCGGCGCTTCTAGCAGATGCAAACGGGTGCTGTTAAGTGTCACATCGCTTTGCATGGCTGATGATCGGCGGAATAATCAGGTTTTTCTTGCTACCGTCACATTCATTTGTATAGTGCGCGCCAGAATGACGGTCCGGAGGCTCGCTTCGGGCCGTCTGTCTTTTCCCAACCGAGTACGCCCATGCAAATGCGCAACATCGCCATCATCGCGCACGTCGACCATGGCAAGACGACACTGGTCGATGAGCTTCTGAAGCAGTCCGGCACCTATCGCGAGAACCAAAAGGTTGCCGAGCGCGTGATGGATTCCAACGACCTCGAGAAGGAGCGCGGCATCACCATTCTTGCCAAGGCGACTTCGGTGGTCTGGAACGACGTGCGGATCAACATCGTCGACACCCCTGGCCACGCCGACTTCGGCGGCGAGGTGGAACGTATCCTCAATATGGTGGACGGCGCCATCGTGCTGGTCGACGCCGCCGAGGGGGCCGATGCCGCAGACCAAGTTCGTGGTCGGCAAGGCGCTTAAGGTCGGCCTCAAGCCGATCGTCGCCATCAACAAGGTCGACCGCCAGGACGCCCCGCATTCACGAGGTGGTGGACGAGGTGTTCGACCTGTTCGCCAATCTCGACGCCACCGAAGAGCAGCTCGACTTCCCGATCCTCTACGGTTCGGGCCGCAACGGTTGGTTTTCGACCCAGCCGGAAGGCGGCGAGGCCGACGGTATGAAGCCGCTGTTCGATCTGGTTCTACGCCACGTCGACCCTCCGCATGTCGAGAAGGACGCGTCCTTCCGCATGATCGGGACGCTTCTGGAAGCCAATCCCTTCCTCGGCCGCCTCGTTACGGGGCGCATCACTTCGGGTTCGGTGCGGACCAACCAGACCATCAAGGTGCTCGATCAGGACGGCAAGGTCGTCGATCAGGGGCGCGTGTCCAAGCTTCTGGCCTTCCGTGGCCTTGAGCGCACCGCGATCGACGTCGGTGAAGCCGGCGACATCGTGGCGATCGCCGGCCTGACCAAGGGCACGGTTGCCGAAACCTTCTGCGCGCTCGAAGTGACCGAGCCGCTGCACGCCCAGCCGATCGATCCGCCGACCGTCACCATGACCTTCCTCGTCAACAACTCGCCGCTGGCCGGTACCGAGGGCGACAAGGTGACGAGCCGCATGATCCGCGACCGTCTCATGCGCGAGGCGGAGGGCAACGTCGCCCTCAAGATCGAGGAAAGTACCGAGAAGGACTCGTTCTTCGTCTCGGGCCGTGGCGAACTGCAGCTCGCCGTGCTGATCGAGACCATGCGTCGC
>CAXXNH010000033.1:0-49236 GCA_963665435.2 uncultured Pleomorphomonas sp.
CGCGGATCTGCGATGCCTCGCCGCGCGCCTCGCCGAGCCGCTTGTTGGCGTAGGCCTGGGCGTCCTGCTTGAACTTGTCCTGGTCCTGCTGGGCGCGCTGCACTTCGCCGAAGGCGTCCTGCACTTCGAGCGGCGGATCGGCGCGGGTGACGTTGACGGCCGTGATCGACACACCGGCGTCATAGGCGTCCAGCGTCTCCTGGATGCGCTCGCGCACCGCCGTCTGGGCCACCTCGCGGCCGGTGGTACGGAACTCGTCGGCGCGGGTGCGGCCAACCACTTCACGCATCACCGATTCCGACACCTTGCGGACGATGTCCGGCTGATCGGCGACGCGGAACAGATACTTGACCGGATCGGAGATGCGCCAGAGCACCGAAAACTCGACGCTGACCAGATTCTGGTCGCCCGAGAGCATGATGGAGTCGGAGCCACCGGCAGCGGCGCCACCGAGCACTTCCTGGTTTTCCTTGAGCAGGGCCGGCGTTTCGACCTGCTCGATCGGCCAGAAGGCGAAATGGATGCCCGGCTCGTTGAGCTCCGGCTTGACCTTGCCGAACAGAAGCTCCACGCCGACCTGATCGGGCTGGACCACGTAGATGCTCTGGTAGAGCCAGAAACCGACAGCGGCCACGGCGATCAGCGGCAGAGCCGTCAGAATGCCCGTGGGCTCGCCCTGTCCGGGCCGGCCACCGCCGCCACCGCCGGGCAGAAGCCGCCGGATCTTGTCCTGTCCGCGTCGGAGCAGTTCCTCAAGGTCTGGCGGCTCGTTGCCGCCGCCGCCACCCTGCGGCCCTCTGGGCGGCTGCCCCCACGGTCCGTTGCCGCCGCCTTTCCAGCCGCCGCCACCACTCTGATTGCTCCAGGGCATTAGGGTCCCTTCCTCCATAAGTAAAAATCAGGAGCGCCTCCCTGACGGTCGGACAAAACTGTCCAACGGGAAACGCTCCGGCTTGGTCTGGCGGCGATCATAAGAGGCAACGCCCCGCTCTTCAACGCGCGCAGAGTTCAATCGCCATTTGGGGTGCGACACAGCTTCTATCAACCGTCTCAGCGTGATTCTTTCGGCGCGGTCAGCGGCGACGAACCCACGTCTCGAAAACGGCATCGGCGCTGTCGCGCTCGCCGCGCACCATCGGCTCGCTGGCGGCGAGCTCCCACAGGGCCGGATCGATGGCCGGAAAGCGGGTATCGCCCTCGGGAGACGCGGCGACACGGGTGACGAAAAGCCGGTCGGCCCGTTCGATCGTCGCCGCGTAGAGAACGCCGCCGCCGGCCACCACGAAGGACGGCACGCCCTTCGCCTCGGCGCTTGCCGCCGCCGCGCCGAGCGCCGCGTCGAGATCGGCAAGCACGGTGACGCCATCTGGCCGAAACGCCGGATCGCGCGACACCACGAAGGTTTCGCGGCCCGGCAGGGGCTTGCCGATCGACTCGAAGGTCTTGCGCCCCATGACCATGGGACGGCCGAGCGTCAGCGCCTTGAAGTGCTTGAGGTCGGTGGAGAGATGCCACGGCATGTCGCCGTCGCGACCGATGACGCCGTTCTCGGCCATGGCGACGACAATGTCGAAAAGGGGGCGGCTCACGGACACTCCTTCGCCAGGTTCTCGATGGCCTCGCCCGTCATGCGCACCGGCACCCAGGCGTCGTTGAGCGGGGCGCCCATGGCGGCATAGAAATCGATGGCCGACTTGTTCCAGTCGAGCACGGTCCATTCGAAACGGCCAAGCCCTTCATCGACGCAGCGCCGGGCCAGCCTGGCGAGCAACGCCTTGCCGACGCCCTGCCCGCGCGACGCCGGATCGACGAAGATGTCTTCGAGATAGAGCCCGTGCCGACCGAGAAAGGTCGAGAAGGAATAGTACCAGACGGCGATGCCCGCCGGCTTGTCGCCGATGAAGCCGAGTTCGCAGAACACGCGCGGCTTGTCGCCGAAGAAAGCGGCCGCGTAGTCCTCCGGCGTCGCCACCATCTTTTCGGACAGGTTCTCGTAGGCGGCCAGCGAGCGGATGAAGCCGGCGATCACCTCGATGTCGTCGGGCGTGGCGGCGCGCGTGGTCGGCTTGGGGCGACGGGCGTGACGGCCGAGGCGGGAAGGCGATGAACTCATGGGGCAGTCTCCGTCACGCCGCCCGGCGGCAGGCCGATGTCGGAGCTTGGCAATTGTTTCAGCTTGGCGCCGGGCGCCGGTGGTGCGGCATTCTCCAGGATCTTGCCGATGGCGTCGAGCGGGTCGCCCGCCGCCTTCTTGTCCTTCTCCTTGTCCGCCTTCGCTTTCTGGGCAGCCAGGAGCGCCGCCGCCTTGGCCTTCTCCGCCAACGCCGCCGCCGCGGCGCGCTCGCGCGCCTCCAGCATCAGGCGATTGCGGCGATCCAGCGCCTCACGGTCGCGCAGCACCTGGCGCGACAGGAGCTCGCGCTCGAGGATGTCGGCCTGCATCGTCAGCACGCGCTGCGTCTCCTTCTCGAGGGCGCGGATGCCGAGATAGGAGGCGAAGGCGGTGACGTCGACACGACGGGACGGGTTGGCGATCGGCCCCTTGAACAGCACCGACACCTGCGGCACGCCGGCGCCCGCCGTCGCGTCTCCGAGGTCGTGGGACAGGCGCCATTCGCTGTCGACGGTCAGGCGGGCGATGTCCACCGTGGCCGAACCGGAGCTGGCGCCGTCCTTGGTCGTCACCACGATATTGGGCGCCCGAAGCGTCCCCCCGGCCAGGGTGAAGGCGGCATCAAGCCGTTCGAAGACGAGATCGCCCATGTCGACGTTATCGGTGAAAGCCTGCCGGATCCGATCCTCGCTGAGGTCCTTGCCGGCGTCCGCCAGCCGGATCACCTGCCCGAACGCCCGTGTCGTCATGTGGGCGAGCCGCCCCTCCCGAAGCGAGAAGCTGCCGCCGCCGGTGAGCGACGACATCCAGCCGGCCAGCGTCCGTCCGGTGGCGTTGATCTGGACGTCGACACCCAAGGCGCCGGTCACCAGCGGCCGGCCCTCGCGCCGCCAGGCGAACTCCTCGGCCGCGGCGCCGTCGAGGCGCAGCGTGCCGGAAACGCCGGCCGTGCCGTCGAGATCCCGCTTGATCATCAGATCGCCGGAAAGCTTGCCGCCGGCCAGCGTCGCCTTGATGCCGTCGAGCCCGGTGCCGGATGCATTGCTGGAGAGCGACAGCGACACGCTCTTGGCCGCCGGTCCGCCCTCGATGTCGAGACGCCCGAAGTTCAGGGCAAGATCGGTGTCGAAGCCGTCGATCAGCGCCGCCCCGAACGGCGCCTCCGGCCAGGGATTGCGGCTCTGAACGATCGGGAAATCGAAGACGGCCGGTCCCAGGATGGCCTCGCCGAGCCCGGCCAGCGATCCTTCGTCGAAGGACAGGGTGCCGGTCACCTTCGGCACGGCCGGCGCGAAGTCGATGGAAATGTCGCCGACCGTCGGCACCTCGTCGAGCTTGCCTTCGATGCGATTGACCAGAACCTTGCGGTTGCCGATCGACAGGTGGGCGGCGACGTCGGCCGGCGTCGACCGCATGACGCCCTGGACGATATTGCCCGACAGCACCAGGAGAGACCCGACGTCGGGCGACTTGAGGTCAAGGTCGAGCTCCGCGCCTGGCGCCGCGCCGCGCGCGAGCGTCGCCGACCCGTTGAGCGTCACCTCGGTCGGCCCCATGGCGCCGCGCAGCACCACGGCAAGACCGTCCTTCGACTTGCCCATGGCGGACAGGGTCACGCTGCCTTCACCCGGCCGGTCGACATCCGGCACGGCCAGACCGAACTGGCGCATCAGCTCGGCGCCATCGGGACCGGTCAGGCTGACGTCGGCGGACATGTCGGCGGCGTCCCAAGCGTCGATGCGCCCCTTGAAGGCGAGTTCGCCGCGAATGTCGGTGGCCGCCGCCGAGCCGTTCAGCTCCACCTTGATGTCGGTGCCATCGCCCGACGCCCTGGCGAGCACGGTGCCCTCCAGGCTCGTTGGCCCGAGATGGGGGGCGGCATCGCGCACGAAGCCGACCAGCGGCGTGTTGGGCGCGAGAGCGCGGACGAGGTCGGCGACGCCGTCCAGCTTTTCGGCCGAGACGCGCATCTGGATCGAGCCGTCGGGCGTCGTCGTCACGTCGCGTACGGTGCCGGCCGCCGTGACGCGGGCGCCGGACAGCGAACGGACGAACAGGCGATCGACGTCGAGCGTGGCGTCGATGAGCGAGGCCGACACGTCGAAGCCCTCGGCCCGGGTATCGCCGGCGATCAGCGCGCCGACGGCCGCCTTGACCACCACGTCGGCCCCGGCGCCCTGCCCCGTCGCGAGGCCGGCCACCGTCTGAACGTCAGCGAGCCTCAACTGATCGGCATCGAGCGCCAGCGTCAGGCGCGGCTTGCGGCCAGCCACGCCCGGCGCGAAGTCGAGCGAGCCGCTGATACGCCCCTCGTCGAGGTGCGCATCGACCTCGTCGAGCCGCAAGCCGTCGGCCGACGCCATCACCTTGGCGGTGATCTGGAAGGGATCCAGGCCGACCTTCGGCCGGTTTGGCGTCCACCAGCCGATCAGCGTCGCCGGTTGCTCGGAGGCGAGCGATACGTCGCCCTCGAAACCGATGGTCGGCGCCGTGGCGAGCCGGCCATGGGCCGTGAGCGACGACTTGCCCGGCAGCGTCGCTTCCAGCGTGTCGATGGTCCAGCCGGAGGAGGCGGTCACGAGGTCGGCCCTGAGATCGGAAATGATGCTCCCGCCGACCACTAGGCCGGGGATGTCGAAGCCGATGCGACCGGGGACGCTCGGCACCGGCAGGCCGGCGATGGCCGCGCCGAAGGCGGCGAGCGCGCCGTCAAGGGAAACCGGCTTGTCCGGCCCCGCGCCCAGCGTGCGGTCGAGATCGATCTGGCGGGCCGACAGCACCGCCTCGAAGCTCGGCACCGCCGCCAGATCCAGCGTCGCCGCGCCCGAGATGGTGAACGGCCGCTCTTCCGCGCCGTAGCGGAACTCCAGCGTCTTGGCGAGCACCGCCCGGTTGGAAACGTCGAGATCGGCGGAAAGCGACCAGGGCAAGGTCGCCTTGTCTTCCTTGGCGATCACCCGGTCGAGCGTCGCCTTGCCCGCCCAGGTCGGCCGATGATTGGCAAACTTGAGCTGGCCATCGAAGGTGGCCGCCACCGGATGGATCGCCGAGCGAACGTTGGCCTTGAGCGCGAAGGCGCCGCTGCCATCGGCAGCGCCCGTCGCCGCCTTGATAGTGAAGGTGTCGCCGCCGGTCCGCGCCGTGCCCTCGACCTTGTAGGGGCCGGCCAGCGCCGGCGCGTCGAGGCGGGCCTTGATGCCGTCGACCACCACCGGCAGGCTGTGACGCGCATCGGCAATGACGAGACGACCGTCCTCGATATCGACGCCAGACAGCATCACCCGGCTGGGATTGATGCCGATGCCGCCCTCGGCCGCCATCCATTCGAAGGCGCCGTTTTCGTCGATGCGAACGTTGAGCTCGGGTTGCACCACCTGCATTTCGGTGACGTGGATCTCGCCCGAAAGCAGCGGGAACAGCTCGATCTCCATGTTGAAGCGACCGACCGTCATCAGCGGCGCGTTGGGATCGTCGCCGATCACCACATCGGAGAAGGAGAGCGAGGGATAGGGCAGCAGGCTGGCGTCGGCCGTCCCGCGAACGGACACCTTGTGTCCCAGAACGTGCGCCGCCTCCGTCTCGAAAGCGGCCCGGTAGGCTGTCCAATCGACAAACAACGGTCCGACCAGCGCCACGAGGAGCGCCAGGATGACCGTGAATCCGATACCGAAATACAACGAATTCAGCGTCTTGGCTCCCGTAAACCCACTTCGGAGACGTTGGCGCGCCCCACGTCCGACCGCGCGATTCTCCGAGAAACTCTCACGCCGCCCTGCAAGGTTCGCACCATGGCGCCGTCCGCCCCTCTCCCAAAGACTTAGCAAATCGCAGCGCCACTGGGAAACGAGGATTAAGACATAGTTCACCATTCAGAGGGCGCGGACACCGCCTCCCGCCCGCGCATCATATTCATGATGACGCAAGCTGTCGCCACCGCCTGGGATCTTGCGCGCCGACCGAGTATTCGGCTTTAACCGGAGCCGAAAAGAGTCCCACGGGAGACGCACGATGTCGGCCGAAACGAATTCCATTCCCGTCGAAGATCTCACCCAGGACGAGGCCGCCGCCGAACTTGAGCGCCTTTCCGCCGAGATCGCCCGCCACGACCGGCTCTATCACGCCAACGACGCGCCGGAGATCTCGGACGCCGACTATGACGCGCTACGTGCCCGCAACCGCGAGATCGAGGCGCGCTTTCCCGAGCTGGTCCGCACCGATTCGCCGTCGCTCAAGGTCGGCGCGCCCGTCTCGGAGACCTTCTCGCAAGTCCGCCACGTCAAACCGATGCTGTCGCTCGACAACCTGTTCAGCGAGGACGACCTCCACGACTTCGTCAAGCAGGTGAAAAGCTTCCTCGGCGCCAGCGAAACGCCCGTGTTCACCGCCGAGCCCAAGATCGACGGCCTGTCGATGTCGTTGCGCTACGTGGATCGCCGTCTCGTCACGGCGGCGACGCGTGGCGACGGCACCACCGGCGAGAACGTCACCGCCAACGTCCGCACCATTGCCGATATCCCCGAGGAGCTGCCGGCCGGCGCGCCCGACGTCGTCGAGGTGCGTGGCGAGGTCTACATGAAGAAGGCCGATTTCGCCGCCCTCAACGAGCGGATGATGAACGAGAGCGGCAAGCTGTTCGCCAATCCGCGCAACGCGGCCGCCGGCTCGCTGCGCCAGCTCGACCCGAAGGTGACGGCAGGGCGGCCGCTCAGTTTCTTCGCCTATGCCTGGGGCGACCTCTCCGAGCCGCTGGCCTCGACCCAGTACGACACGGTGAAGCGCTTTGCCGACTGGGGCTTCCCGGTCAACCCGCTGATGGTGCTCTGTCACTCCGAGGAGGAGCTGTTCGCGCACTACCGGCTGATCGAAAGCCAGCGCGCCGATCTCGGCTACGACATCGACGGCGTGGTCTACAAGGTGAACAGTCTGGCGCTGCAGGAGCGGCTCGGCTTCCGCTCGCGCTCGCCGCGCTGGGCCACCGCCCACAAGTTCCCGGCCGAGCGCGCCTCCACCACCGTCAAGGCCATCGAAATCCAGGTTGGTCGCACCGGCGCGTTGACGCCGGTCGCCAAGCTGGAACCGGTGACGGTGGGTGGCGTCGTCGTCTCCAACGCCACGCTGCACAACGAGGACTATATCAAGGGCATCGGTCAGGATGGCCTGCCGTTGCGCGATGGCCGCGACATCCGCGTCGGCGATACCGTGGTGATCCAGCGGGCCGGCGACGTCATCCCGCAGGTGGTCGACGTGCTGATCGACAAGCGCCCCGATGACGCCGTGCCCTACGCCTTCCCCACCCTTTGCCCGCGCTGCGGCAGCCACGCCGTGCGCGACACCAACGAAAAGACTGGCAAGACCGACGCCGTGCGCCGCTGCACCGGCGGCCTGATCTGCCCGGCCCAGCAGGTGGAGAGCCTCAAGCACTTCGTCTCGCGCCTGGCATTCGACATCGAGGGCCTCGGCGACAAGCAGATCGAGTTCTTCCACGCCCTGGAGGACGAGCACCTTTCGATCCGCACGCCGGTCGACATCTTCACCCTCGCCCGGCGCGAAGCCACCGGCCTCAACCGTCTCTCCAATTTCCCCGGCTTCGGGGCAACGTCGGTGAGGAACCTCTTCGAGAGCATCGAGGCACGGCGGCGGATCGACCTGCACCGGCTGATCTTCGGCCTGGGCATCCGCCATATCGGCGAAGGCAACGCCAAGCTGCTCGCCCGCGCCTATGGATCGTGGGATCACTTCTACGACGCCATGAAAAAGGCCGCTGCGCGCGATCCGGAGACCCTGGCCGAACTCGACGCCATCGACGGCGTCGGCGCCGTGGTGGTCGAGGCCCTGACCGACTTCTTCGGCGAGGACCACAACCGCACGGCCATCGACGCACTGATGGCCGAGATCACGCCGCTCGACGCCGAGGCGCCGGTCACGACCAACAGCCCCGTGGCCGGCAAGACCGTGGTCTTCACCGGCTCGCTGGAAAAGATGACGCGCGACGAGGCCAAGGCCACCGCCGAACGTCTCGGGGCCAAGGTGGCCGGCTCCGTGTCGAAGAAAACGGATCTGGTGGTGGCGGGCCCTGGCGCCGGCTCGAAGCTGGCCAAGGCGTCCGAACTCGGCATCGAGGTGATCGACGAGGACGCCTGGCTCGAACGGATCAAGGGGCTATAAGCCCCCCTGCCGGCCGGCGTCCCGAAAACCTAGACCGGTAACGCGGGAGCGTGCGCCGACAGCCGCTTCAAACGGGCACCGTTGCTCAACGGGTCCTCGCAGATCGGACAGAAGTGCCGCGCCGTCTTGCGCCGTGGAGAAAGCCAGGGCATCGGCGGCGAAAACGCCTCGTCGCCTATGCCTCTGGTGCGGTGGGCGCCGCAGGCGCGGAAATCGAGCCCGGAAGCCCGGCCGACAGGATTTCTGTGCATGCCCTCAGCCACGCGACCAGGAGATGGCCAGCGAGGCCAGTTCCGGCGTCGCGGCGACGAGGCCGCCCGCCGTGTCGAGATAGTGGCCCGGCTCGAGCCGCCAAGCCTCGTTATCGGCATCTTCGACGTTCACCGCCATTGCGCGGCCAACATTGGCCGGAAGTACCCCGATGAAATAAGTGTTGATTGCGGTAAGCGTCCCATCGGAGGTCATGTTCATGTCCTCTCTCCTTGGAGAAAAGGCCTGATTGGCGGCCGACGAGACGATTTGGCGCCCAATCCTTGAAGGACAGGTAAACGAAAACCGGAAACTCCCCTTCTAACCTCCACAAATACGGTTCAGAGATAAATTGAAAACATACGCTTTCCTTTGACCATTTCAAAAACTACATGTCGTTAGTGAAAAATAACAATGGAACTACCAGAAATTAACCCAACACCGCCCACCAGCGAGCGATCGCCGGTGGATACACGACACTCTCGCGCCCGTCGCTTCGTTGCTTTATTGTTCTCGTCATGACTGCTTCCCAGAATCACGACGATACCGACTTCGATGGCTCTCCCGCGCTGGGTATCGCCGCCCGCGCCATGGCCGCCGCCCGCCCTTCCGGTGGCGCCGTCGGCTATCTCAACGGCATGAACCCCGAGCAGCGCGAGGCGGTGGAAACGCTGGATGGTCCCGTGCTGGTGCTGGCCGGCGCCGGCACCGGCAAGACGCGCGTGCTGACCACCCGCATCGCCCACATCCTGGCGACGCGGCGCGCCTTTCCCTCGCAGATCCTGGCGGTGACCTTCACCAACAAGGCGGCGCGCGAGATGAAGGAGCGCGTCGGCCAACTGGTCGGCGGCGTCGTCGAGGGCATGCCCTGGCTCGGCACCTTCCACTCCATCGGCGTCCGCATGCTGAGGAAGCACGCCGAATTGGTCGGTCTCAAAAGCAACTTCACCATTCTCGACACCGACGACCAGCTCCGCCTCATCAAGCAACTGATCCAGGCCGAAGGCATCGACGAGAAGCGCTGGCCGGCGCGGCAGTTCGCCTCGGCGCTCGACGGTTGGAAGAACAAGGGACTTCGCCCCGCCGACATTCCCGAGGGCGAGGCGCGCGCCTATGTCAACGGCTTGGGGCGCGAGCTCTACGCCGCCTATCAGGCGCGCCTCAAGGTGCTGAACGCCGTCGACTTCGGCGACCTGCTGCTCGAAGCGGTGACGCTTCTGCGACAGAACCCCGACGTTCTCGCCGACTATCACAAGCGGTTCCGCTTCATCCTGGTCGACGAGTATCAGGACACCAACGTCGTCCAGTATCTCTGGCTGCGCCTGCTCGCCCAGGGCTCGCACAACATCTGCTGCGTCGGCGACGACGACCAGTCGATCTACGGCTGGCGCGGCGCCGAGGTGGACAACATCCTGCGCTACGAGCGCGACTTCCCCGGCGCCAAGGTGATCCGGCTGGAGCGAAACTACCGCTCCACCGCCCACATTCTCGGCGCCGCCTCGCACCTCATCGCCCATAACGAGGCGCGGCTCGGGAAAACGCTGTTCACCGACCTGCCGCAGGCCGACGACGAGGACAAGGTGTTCGTCGCCTCGGCCTGGGACTCCGAGGAAGAGGCGCGGTCGATCGGCGACGAGATCGAGCGCTATCAGCGCGGCGGCACGCCGCTCAACCACATTGCCATTCTCGTGCGCGCCTCCTTCCAGATGCGCGAGTTCGAAGACCGTTTCGTCACCTCGGGCATTCCCTATCGCGTCATCGGCGGCCCGCGCTTCTACGAGCGGGCCGAGATCCGCGACGCCCTCGCCTACTTCCGCATCGTCATGCAGCCGGCCGACGACCTCGCCTTCGAGCGCATCGTCAACACGCCCCGCCGCGGCATCGGCGACACCTCCGTCCGCACCCTGCACGACTACGGCCGCGCGGAAAGCGTGCCGCTCACCGAGGCGACGCGGCAACTGGTCGCCACGGAGGAGTTCAAGGGCAAGACGCGCACGTCGCTGCGCGACTTCCTGGAGAGCGTCGAGCGCTGGCGCGACCTCGTGCCGGCCATGAAGCACACCGAACTGGCCGAGCTGATCCTCGACGAGAGCGGCTATACCGCCATGTGGCAGAACGACCGTTCGGCCGAGGCGCCGGGGCGGCTTGAGAACCTCAAGGAACTCATTCGCTCCATGGACGAGTTCGAGAGCATGGAAGGCTTCCTCGAACACATCTCGCTGGTCATGGACCGCGACAGCGGCGAGGAGCTCGACGCGGTCTCGATCATGACGTTGCATTCGGCCAAGGGCCTGGAGTTCGACACGGTGTTCCTGCCCGGTTGGGAGGAAGGCCTGTTCCCGCACCAGCGCGCCCTCGACGAAGGCGGCAGGGCCGGCCTCGAGGAAGAGCGGCGCCTTGCCTATGTCGGTCTGACGCGCGCCAAGAAACACTGCCTGATCTGGTTCACGTCCAACCGCCGCATCCACGGCTCGTGGCAGTCGTCGATCCCCTCGCGTTTCCTCGACGAGTTGCCGGCCGCCCATGTCGAGATCAAGGAAACCGGCAGCGCCTATGGCGGCTACGGCTCGTCCTTCGGCCGCCAGAACCCCTATGGCGCCTCGCGCTTCGACAGCGTCGATCGCTTCCAGTCGAACTACGAGACGCCCGGTTGGCAGCGGGCGCAAAAGGCCCAGAAAGCAGCCGGCGGCAGCCGTGGCGGCTTCTCGGCGCCGTCGCAGTCGTCCTATGGACGCAGCCAGCCCAAGCTGATCGAGGGCGAACTGATCGCCAAATCGGTGGTGTCGGGCGCCCCGAAGTTCGACGTCGGCGACCGGGTGTTCCACGTCAAGTTCGGCCCCGGCTCGGTCTCCGCCGTCGACGGCAACAAGGTCACCGTCGACTTCGACAAGGCCGGCCAGAAGCGGGTGGTGGACAGCTTCCTCGAAAAGGCGTGATCGACGCGAAGGCTAGTCCAGAACCGCCTTCAGGAACTCGCGGGTGCGGTCCTCCTTGGGGTCGGTGAACAGATCTTCGGGCGCGCCCTCCTCGCGGATCTGGCCCTGGTCGAAGAAGCAGACGCGGTCCGAGATCTCGCGCGCGAAGCGCATCTCGTGGGTGACCAGCAGCATGGTCAGGTCGTGCTCCTCGGCCAGCCGGCCGATGACGGTGAGCACCTCGCCGACCAGCTCCGGATCGAGCGCCGACGTCGGCTCGTCGAAGAGCAGGACGTTCGGCCGCATGGCGAGCGCCCGGGCGATGCCGACGCGCTGCTGCTGGCCGCCGGACAGCTGGTGCGGGTACTTCTGCGCCTGATCGGCGAGACCGACCAGTTCAAGCAGCTCCTCGGCCCGCTCCCTGGCTTCAGCCTTGCTGAGCCCTAGCACCTTGACCGGCGCCTCGGTGATGTTGCGGAGCACCGTCATGTGCGGAAACAGGTTGAACTGCTGAAACACCATGCCAAGCTGGGCGCGCATCTTGCGCAGATGCGCCTCGCTGGCCGGCTTGAGCCCGTCCGGCCCCTGTTCGTGCCAGAGCGGCTCGCCGTTCACCGTGACCACGCCGCCTTCGATCCCCTCGAGCGTCATCAGGATGCGCAGCACGGTGGACTTGCCCGAACCCGATGGGCCGATGATCGACACCTTCTCGCCGCGCCCGACCTCGAAGTCGAGTTCGTCGAGCACGGTCAAATCGCCGAAGCGCTTGATGACCTTGTCGAACTTGATGATGGGGTCGTTCATTTCAAGGGTATCCCCTGCTTGGGCAGCCAGCCGTCGAGCAGGCGCACGCCCGCCGACGCGACCAGCGTCATGACCAGATAAAGGCCGCCGACCATGGAGAGCGGCACGAGATAGTTGAACGTCCTGTCGCCGACGATCTTCGCGACGTTGAGCATTTCCAGCACCGTCACCACCGACAGCACGGGCACATCCTTCATGATCGAGACGAGATAGTTGCCCATGGCCGGCACGATGCGCGGCACGGCCTGCGGCACGACGATGTGGGTGAAGGTGCGGGACGCCGAGAGGTTGAGCGCGCGCGCCGCCTCGTGCTGGTCCTTGGCCACCGCTTCGATCCCGGCGCGATACACCTCCGAGGTATAGGCGCTGTACTGGATGCCGAGCGCCAGCGTCCCCGTCATGAAGGCCGGCAGCACGATGCCGTATTCGGGCAGCACGTAATAGAGAAAGAACAGCTGGACGAGCAGCGGCGTATCCCGGATGAACTCGGTCATGAGCGACGCCGGCCAGGAGATGACCCGGAACGGAGCCGCCTTCAGCACGGCCCAGATCAGTCCCAGCGCCAACGCCACGGCAAAGCCGATCACCGTTGCCTGGATCGTCACCCACATTCCGATCAAGAGGATCGGCAGGATCGAGGCGGCGTAGGCCGCCGGGCTCGAAAGGTCCCATTCGAATCCGAACAACATGGGTTAGCTCCTCGCCCTGCGCCAACGCGTGACGTAGCGTTCCAGGCCGCGCATCAGAACGGTGAGAACCAGCGCCATGCCGAAATACATCGCCAGCAGCATCGAGTAGATCGTGGTGCTGTCCTGGGTGTAGTTGCGGATCTGCTCGGCCCTGAACGTCAGGTCGCCCAGGCTGATGAGGGACACCAGCGCGGTGTCCTTGAGATTCTGAACGGCGAGATTGCCGAAGGGCGGCATCATCTCCGGAATGGCCTGCGGGATCACGATGTCCCACAACGTCTGCCGCTCGGTGAAGTTCAGCGCCCGCGCCGCTTCGCGCTGATCGGGGTGGACGGACGCGATGGCGCCCCGAACCACCTCGGCGCCATAGGCGCCAATGTTGAGGCTGAGCGCCAGAACGCCGGCGAGAACGGGGGGAAGCCGCAGATCGATGCCGATCGCACTGCCGGCCAGCGGCAAGGCGAAGTACAGCCAGAAAAGCTGAACCAGCAGCGACGTTCCACGAAAGAGTTCAATATAGGCCACACAAATGGCGTTGATCGCCCGATGGCGGGAAAGCTTGCCGATACCGGAGGCAAAGGCCAACACGGCGCCCAGGACCGTCGAATACAGCGTCAACTGGACGGTGACCCAGGCGCCCTGCATCAGGGGCTCGATATAGTCTGTCAATTGCATGAATTGATCCAGCCTACTTGGGCATCATCCGACCGGAGTGTCGCGAGGATCGATAAGATGATGCTTCTAAAACAAATCCTGGAGCGTCGATCCGATGCAACGGACCGAACTCTGCTCCAAAGGGGTAACGCGCCAAAGGCGGGCGCCGTAGCACCCGCCCAAGGCAGCTCTCGGGAGAATGAGGCTACTTGGCCGCGCAGAGCTCGGCCGTCGTGTGCATGCCCGAACCGTCGACATCGGCCTGGGTAAAGCCGTAACCGGTCAGGACCTTGGACCACTCGGGCGTCTTCTTGAACTTGGCGAGGGAGTCATTGACGGCATCGCGAAGCTCTTCGTTGCCCATGGCGAAGGTGAAACCACCCCAGCTGCGCACCGCCTCGCCATCGATCACCGGATCGGTGAACTTGCCGGCGACCTCGACGCCCTTGCCCTGCTTGGCAAGACCGCTGACGGTCAGGCCGGTGGCGGCGTAGGCGTCGGCGCGACCGGTCGACACCGTCGAGATGGCGTCGGCATTGGAGGCGATCGTCACCAGGTTGCCCTCGGACACGCCCAGCTTCTGCATCATCTCCAGCTGATCGGCGCCGGCCATGATGGCGACCTTCAGATCCGGCTTGGCGGCGAAGTCGGCATAGGCGTGAATGTCCTTGGGGTTGCCCTCGGCCACCAGCAGCCCTTCGCCGTAGGACGTGTTGGGTTCCGAGAACAGAACCTGACCGCAGCGGTCCGGACGGATCGCCATTTCGGCGGCGACCATGTCGAAGCGATCGGCCTTGAGCCCCGGAATGAGCGAGGAGAAGTTGGTGGTGACCCACTCGATCTTCTCGATGCCGAGATCCTTCATCAGGGCCTTGGCGACGTCGGGTCCGGCGCCCATCGCCTCGCCTTTCGGATCGACGTAGCCGTAGGGGATCTCGTTGGCGACGGCGATGCGGATCGTCCCCGCCTCGCGGATCTTTTCAAGCGACGCGGCACTGGCCGCACCGGCCACCGCCACGAGAGCCAGCGTTGAAACCGCCAGCATGGCCGTCTTGCTCAAGATGTTCATGTCATCCTCCTGTGTTGGGATAGAAAATGTCCGGCCGCGCCCCGTCGGCGGCGACCGGCAGCGGTCAGGCGACCGCTGAAAGCTGCACTGGTTCCGTCAGCGCCCAGTCCTCGACCAGCCCCTTGTGCAGGGCCGATATCGCCGCCTCGAAGTCGGCCGGCTCGACGATGATCTGCAGGTCGACCTTGCGGATGAGATCATGCACGCCGAGCGGGCAGATGCCGGCCGACGCCAGAACGCCGATGGCGCTGGTCAGGATCGAGATGTCGCCGATGTTGCGGCCGATGGCCGACACGAGCGACACCTTGCGCAGGGTCATCTGGGCAGTCGGGAACGCCCTGGCGAGATCGGCCTTGACCGCCTCGATCGCCTTCGCCTTGCCCTTGAGGAAATGGGTGATGGTGTTGGCATTCGACGTCTTGGACAGAATGCCCACCTTGTGCCGCTTCAGCGCATCGAGGATCGCCGAGTCGTAGCCCTTCACCCCCACCATGTCCTGGTCGTGGAACTCGAAGGCGAAGACGTTGCGGATGCCGGTGACGATCTCCACCTGGGGCGCTCCGGCCCCGAGGTCGGCGCGAAACACCGTTCCCTCGTGGTCGGGCTCGAAGGCGTTCTTGACGCGAAGGGGAATGCCGGCCTGCCTCAGCCCCTTGGCGGCGCGCGGATGGATCGCCTCCATGCCAAGGTTGGAGAGCTGGTCGGCCACGTCGTAGTTGGTTTCGCCGATGACCCGCACGCTCTCCAGTCCAACCACGCAAGGGTCGGCCGAGGAGAGGTGGAATTCCTTGTGAATGATCGCCTCGCTCGCCTTGGTGACCACCGCCACCCGCGACAGGGTGACCTCGCTGTAGCCCCGGTCGTAGGTGCCCATCAGCACCTCGCGGCACTGCGCATAGCCGGTGACGATGGGGAGCTCGGATGCGAGGTCGACCTCGGCGAAGGCGTGCTCGATCACCTCGTCAAGCGGCAACTGGCGATCGTCGCGCCAGCCCGTGAGGTCGACGAGGCGCGACCGAACCCCGCGCCGATCGAGCAGCAGCGTGGTGTTGAAGGCCGAGTGCGCCTCTCCGAGCGAGGCCAGCATTTCGCGGACGGTCAGCAGGTGCTGGTCGAGCCGGAAGTGACCCGACGAGCAAAGACGCCTGAGGTCGACAAGGCACGAGCGGACGCCTTCGACCCGCTCGTGAACGAAACCGTCGGCGATCCGGCGGTCATTGGGGTCGGTGAAGATGCGCTCGTTTTGCGAACGCATCTGGTCGGCGACGCCGGTCAGGGCATCGGCCCAGGCGGCTCCCTTGTCTGCGTCGGCGAAAAGGGCGTAGACCCCCGGCTTGCCGGTCTTCTTGTGCTCCAGGAGCGCGTTGGTGATACCGGCATAGGCCGACACCACGAAAATTCGGTTGTAGAGCGCCGCGCCCGTGCGATCGCCGATCAGCACGGTATCCAGCAGCTCTCCGGTTCGGGACATCGAGGTGCCGCCGATCTTCTCAACGGTATGGCTCATGTTCGTCTCGGTCATGGGTTCTCAGTCGCTTCCCCGACAAGGGAAGCGCTGCCTTTATTGGTCGTCACTCGAAATGGTCAGCCCAGCTCGCCGCTCTCGATGGCGAGCGGCGCCTGCGGATCACGCGAACTCAGAAACGCCGGCCGAGGCGCCTTGGCGGCAAACGGAGCGCCGAGACGGTTGGACCAGGCGTTGTAGACGAAGAAGGCGTTCGAACGCGGGAACGGCGTGATGTTGCCGTTCGAGCCGTGCAGGGTGTTGCAGTCGAACAGGATCACCGTGCCGGCGCGGCCGGCGGCATAGTCGATGCCGAACTGCTCGGCCATCCGCGCCAAGCTCTCGTGGGACGGCACGCCGATTTCCTGCCGCTTCAGCGAAGTCTTGTGGTTGTCTTCCGGCGTCTCGCCGGCGCAGGCCACGAAGGTCCGGTGCGAGCCGGGGATGAGCATCAGCGGTCCATTCAGCGGGCCGTTGTCGGTCAGCAGGATCGAGGCCGAAATCGCGCGCATGCGCGGCATGCCGTCCTCGGCGTGCCAGGTCTCGAAGTCGGAGTGCCAGTAGAACTCCTTGCCGGTGAAGCCGGGCTTATAGTTGAGACGCGACTGGTGCAGATAGACGTCGTCGTCCAGCAGGAAGCTGACGCGGCCGGCAACGCGCCGATCGCGCGCGAGGCGAGCGAACAGGGCGCTCTGCTCGTCGAGACGGAACACGGTGCGGACCTCATCCGAATCCGGCTCGGTGATGACGTCCTCCGGCGCAAGGCCGGCGCCGCCCGAGCGAAGCCCCGCCGACTCCCCTTGCAGAGCGGCGATCTCCGTTTCGGAGAACACGTTCTCGAGGATGAGGAATCCGTTCTTGTCGAACGCCTGCATCTCGGCGCGGGTCAACGGCGCTTCCGGACTCCATTGCCGCCAGACGGTGGGGTCCTTCCGCTCAAGCCAGCGTTCCTGCGGCAAGCGGGTCGGATAGTCGTCGTGATTGGCGTTGTTGATGGCTGGTAATGTCATGTCGACGCCTTTCGTTGTTCGATTGGAAAGCGGGACAGGCTCACGCGTCTTCAAGGGGAGCGTAGGAGCCATCGGCGCGATGGACTTCCTGGCCGCTCACCGGCGGGTTGAAGCAGCAGGCCATGACCATTTCGCTTTTGGCCGACAGGCGATGCCGATCGTGGAGATCGAGCGCGTACATGACGCCCGGCCGGATCTCATGAACGACCCCGGTGTCGAGCTCTTCGATGGCCCCTTCCCCCGAGACGCAGTAGACGCTCTCGAAGTGGTGCTTGTAGTGGAAGACGTGGCTGGTTCCCGCGTGGATGCGGGTGATGTGGAAGCTGAAGCCCATGGCATCGCCCGCCAACAGCAGACGCGTGCTGTCCCAGCCATCGGCCTTGACCAGGCGATCGGTGTTGCGCGCCTCGGTGAGATCTCTGACGATCATTTTTCTTTTTCTCCCTTATTCGGCCGCCGCCCGGTGCGATCCCGCGACCGAGCCGAAGGCCGCTTCCAGGACATCGAGGCCGGCCGCGAGTTCGGCCTTGGTAATGGTGAGCGGGGCGAGCACCTTCACGACCTCGTCGAAACTTCCGGAGGTCTCGATGATCAGGCCGTTCTCGAAGCAACGCTTGCAGATGGCGGAGGCCTGCTCGCCACTGCCGGTCTCGATGCCCAGCATCATGCCGCGTCCCTTGACGCGCAGACCATGTTCATCGGCGATGGCTTCGAGGCGGCGAGCAAGATAATCCGCCGTCTCGGCGACCTTTCCGGCAAAGCCGTCGTCGGCCCAGAACTTCTCCAGCGCCGCCGCCGCCGTGACGAAGGCGTGGTTGTTGCCCCGGAAGGTGCCGTTGTGTTCGGCCGGCTTCCAGATGTCGTATTGCGGCTTGATCAGCGCCACCGCCAGCGGCAACCCCATGCCCGACAGGGACTTGGCCATGGTGATGATGTCGGGCGACAGGCCCATGCCGTCGAATGAGAAGAACCCGCCGGTACGGCCGCAGCCGGCCTGAATGTCGTCGATGATGAACAGCGCCCCATGACGATGGGCGATGTCCTGGATCTGGCGCAGCCATTCCGGGGACGCCGCGTTGAGCCCGCCCTCGCCCTGCACCGTTTCCACGATAATGGCCGCCGGCGCATCGATGCCGCTTGAGGGATCGGACAACTGGCTGTCCAGAAGATCGGCGGTGTTGATGTCGGGGCCGTAATAGCCGTCGAAGGCCGCCCGGGTAACGCCGGACAACGGGGTTGCAGCTCCGCCCCGGTGCTTGCCGTTGCCGGTCGCAGCCAATGCGCCCAGCGTCACGCCGTGAAAGCCGTTGGTGAAGGAAATGACGTTGTCGCGGCCGGTGACCTTGCGCGCCAGCTTGAGCGAGGCCTCCACCGCGTTGGCGCCGGTCGGCCCCGTGAACTGCACCCGATGGTCGAGCCCGCGCGGCTTGAGAATGAGACGCTCGAACCTGTCGAGAAACCGCTTCTTGGCGCTCGTGAACATGTCGAGCCCGTGCGCGATGCCGTCGCTGGCGACATAGT
Organism: uncultured Pleomorphomonas sp.; assembly: GCA_963665435.2. Classification (GTDB taxonomy): domain Bacteria; phylum Pseudomonadota; class Alphaproteobacteria; order Rhizobiales; family Pleomorphomonadaceae; genus Pleomorphomonas. Next base: position 18,694 of record CAXXNH010000033.1, read on the forward strand.
CGATCAGCGCCGCCTTGAGGTCGGGGTCGTTGTGCCCGTAGTTCAGGCTTGAGCAGCCGGCGAGGAAGTCGGTGTAGGCGTTGCCAGCGGTATCGTAGAGGGTCGCGCCCAGCGCCCGGTTGAACATCTTGGGAAAACTGCGCGAGTAAGATCTTACCCGGCTTTCGACGCGGTCGAACGTGGCAAGGGGCGTCACGCTTGCAGATGCAGTCATTGGTCGGGGCCTCCTGTGGTCTTGATGGGCGGGAACGGCGAGTTGAGGGTGCGTTACGCCTTCAACCCTGCGATCTGTCCCCGCTCGAACGGTCCGATGGTCACGACCATTTCGCTGTCGTGCGTGCCATCGAAGTGCGTATCCCGCGAAAAAAGCTCGGAACGCTGGATCTGGGCGCCCATGGCTCGGGCAACCGAGCCGAACAGCGCCCATGAAGCGGCATTGTCCTCGGTGATCGTGCACTCAAGGTAGCGGATGCCCCTGGAGGCATCGCGGCCGAGAACCTCACCGATGAGCGCCTTGGCCACACCCTGCCCGCGCGCCTTCCGCCCAACGCAAACCTGCCAGACGAACAGCGTGTCGTCCCGCCCCGGCGGCACGTAGCCCGACAACCACCCCACGACCTCGCCATTCAGTTCGGCGATGGCGCAGGTCTGTGCGAAATGGCTGCACTGCAACAGGTTGCAGTAGAGCGAGTTCCTGTCGAGCGACGGCGTCGAGTCGATCAGCCTCCAGACGGAAGGTCCGTCGTCGGCCCGTGGCGCCCTGACCAGGGGCAAGGCATTTTCGCGCGCCGCCGCCAGAGCAATCAAACCAAAATCGCCATAAACCATGCAGACAATTTAGCTATATCAAACTAAGTGTCAACCCTTCGATCCGCCAAACCCCTTATGCGAAACCTCAAAATAGCGCCATATGCCAAGGGAAATAGCAACTTAAGGCGATATACAAATTTCATACACGCACCATTAATGCCCTGCGATAAGGCCATATAATTAGACGAATCTAACGATATAGACTTTTGGCTATCAGCTTGGGTTTGACAGGTTTGCGGGATATGATCGCCGCAACGATCGATACGGGTGCCAATTTGGAAGACCTGACCAAACGAGCCTTGACCGCGATGCGCAGGATCCTGCGAACGACAGAGCTCAACAGCAAGCAGGTGATGCGGGAAACCGGCCTCACTCCCTCTCAGCTCATTTTCATGCAGATTCTCGACGAGGGACACGAGCAAACGGCCGGCCAGATCGCCGCGCGCATGGGCATCACCCAGGCGACGACCACCGTCCTGCTCCAGAAGCTCGAGGCGATGGGCATGATCCAGCGCCGCAGGGGCGAGCACGACCGGCGTCAGGTGTGGCTGTCGCTGACGGCGGCCGGCCAGAAGGCCCTCGCCATCTCCCCGGATGGAGCCCATGCCCAGTTCCACAAGCAGTTCATGGCGCTACGGGATTGGGAGCAGGCCATGCTGATCGCCTCTCTGGAGCGCGTCGCGGCCATGCTCGGCGATCACGAGCCGGATGTCGCGGCCGTACTCGACTCCTCCGAGATGCTGGCCGGGCAGGAGCACGCCCGTACCGAGACCACGAGCTAGCCACCAAGGCTCGGTCTCCGGCGACTGGAGGCGGCTCCCTGTCATAAAAACCGATCCTCGCCGTGCAAAACTGCCCGCCATGGCTTGAAGCCGACAGGCGGAACACGCCAAGATTGCCTGAGCGACCGCGCCACACGGCCGGCGCAGCATGAACGGGGAGACAGGAGCATGACGAAAAGACTGGCCATCGGCATTCTTTCGGCCGGCGCACTGGCGCTTTCGGCCGGCACGGCGCTGGCCGACTTCCAGCTCACCATCCTGCATATCAACGACTTTCACTCCCGCATCGAGCCCATCAACAAATACGACTCCACCTGCTCGGCCAAGGAGAGCGACGCGGGCGAATGCTTCGGCGGCATCGCCCGCGTGAAGAGCGCCATCGACGCCAAGCGCGCGGAGCTGGCGGACGCCAACCTCTTGGTGCTCGATGCCGGCGACGAGTTCCAGGGCTCGCTCTACTACAGCAAGTTCAAGAGCGGCCCGGTCGCCGAGTTCATGAACGGTATCGGCTTCGACGCCATGGCCATCGGCAACCACGAGTTCGACGACGGCCCGGAGGAGCTCGACAAGCTGATCGGCGCGGTGAAGTTCCCGATCATCTCCGGCAATACAATCTCGTCGAAGGGCTCGCTGCTCGACGGCAAGTACAAGGGTTACGTCATCAAGGAGATCGGCGGCGAGAAGGTCGCGGTCGTCTCGGTGCTGGCGACCGATACCGCCGAGACCTCCTCGCCCGGCAAGGACATCACCTTCGAGGACGAGATCGCCTATCTTCAGAAGGCGGTGAAGGAGATCCAGGCCGAAGGCGTCAACAAGATCGTCGCCCTCACCCACGTCGGCTACGTCAAGGACCAGGAAATCGCGGCCAAGGTCGACGGCATCGACGTGATCGTCGGCGGCCACAGCCATACCTACCTGTCGTCCACCGACGAGAAGGCGTCCGGCCCCTATCCGACGCTGGTAAAGGGCCCGTCGGGCGTTCAGGTGCCGATCGTCACCGCCTACGCCTACTCCAAGTATCTCGGCGACCTCACCGTCAACTTCAACGACCAGGGCGTCGTCACCGCCACCAAGGGCGCGCCGATCCTGCTCGACGCCTCGGTGACGCCGGACGAGGGCTACGCCGCGCGGGTCAAGGAACTGGGCAAGCCGCTCGAGGAACTGAAGGCCAAGGTGGTCGGTTCGGCCGCCGAAATCATCGACGGCGACCGCAAATCCTGCCGCGCCGTCGAGTGCTCCATGGGCAACCTCGTCGCCGACGCCGCGCTCGACCGCGTCGCCAGCCAGGGCGTCACCATCTCCATCGCCAACGGCGGCGGCCTCCGGGCGTCGATCGACGCCGGCGACGTCACCATGGGCGAGGTGCTGACCGTGCTGCCGTTCCAGAACACCGTCGCCACCTTCCAGATCGACGGCGCCGGCATCAAGGAAGCGCTTGAGAATGGCGTCAGCCAGGTCGACGAAGGCGCCGGCCGCTTCCCGCAAGTGTCCGGGCCTGAAGTATACCTTCGACCGCTCGAAGCCGGTCGGCAGCCGCGTCACCTCCGTCGAGGTGAAGGAAGGCGATGCGTTTCGTACCGCTCGACCCGGCCAAGACCTACGGCGTCGTCACCAACAACTACGTGCGCGGCGGCGGCGACGGCTTCAAGACCTTCGCCACCAAGGCGGTCAACGCCTACGACTACGGTCCGAACCTCGAGGACGTGGTGGCCGAGTACCTGACCACCCACAATCCCTACAAGCCCTTCACCGACGGCCGCATCACCGACGCGACCCCGGCCGACTACGTGCCGCCGAAAAAGTAACGGCGCAAAAACCCGTTCCAAGACGCGCGAAGCCGGGGCACGGATATGCCCCGGCTTTTCTGCCCTGACACCGGAGGAAGTGTCAGCCCGCCTTCACGAACGCGGCCATGGTGTCGACGATGAACACGGCGACCGTCGCACCCGCATCCTGCAAGCCACGCGTTTTTTCCTGGAACGCCGCCGCCTTGCCATGCTGGGCGACGAGGAGCTTGGTGGCTTCGAGCGACTTGGCGGCGACCTCCGAGGCCTCCGCGAGGGCCGCCTCGAGCGACTTGCCGCCCGCGGCCGCAGCTTCAAGGCTGACGGCGACCGGATCGAGCACGTCGAGCACCGTCTTGTCGCCGACCTTGGCCTTGCCGCGTTCCTGGACGCCATCGCGATAGGCGCGCCAGAAGGAGGCCATCTCGGCGGTCCCGATCGTCTCTGCCGCATCCACCGCCTTGCCGCCCCGCATGAAGCCGGTGGCCGTCAGCGTGCCCATGGTCGAGGGAGCCGCCTTGGCGATCGATAATCCGGCCTTGCTGAATAGTTTGCCGACCGAGCCGTCCGTCGCAGCGGCGACCGCTGCATGGGCGGCGGCGAACGACTTGCTCATGGTGATGCCAAGATCGCTATCGCCGACCTTGCCGTCCAGCGCGATCAGAAACTCGCGCTGATCGGCGAACGTCTTTTCCAGAGCCGCGAACAGCCCCACCACGTCATTGGCTGTCAAAGCCTGCATCGCCATCTCCTCAACGACCGACGTGCGTGAAGAACGGCGTACGCGCCGGCGCGGCCATCAGACGATCGAGTTCGGAATCCAGCTTGAGGACGGAGATCGAGGCGCCCGCCATTTCCATGGCGGTGGCGAACTCGCCGATCCACACATGCTTGACCTTGACGTTGCGGGCGGCAAACAGCTGCGAAACGCGGCGGTAGAAAATGTAGAGCTCTTCGCGCGGCGTGCCGCCAAGACCGTTGACCAGCACGGCCACTTCGCCCGCCTTGCCATAGTCCTGTTCCTTGAAGATGCGGTCCATCATCTCGTCGACCACCGCGTCGGCCGGCTCCAGCTTCCGGCGACTGATGCCCGGCTCGCCATGGATCCCCATGCCGATCTCCATGTCGTCCTCGCCGAGCGAGAAGGTCGCATGGCCCACTTCCGGCACGACGCAGCTGGACAGAGCGACGCCGATGGTGCGGGTATTGAGGCGCGCCTTGTCGGCAAGGCGGGTGACCTCATCGAGGTCGAGACCCTCGGCCGCCGCGGCACCGGCCGCCTTGTAGACGAAGAAGATGCCGGCGACGCCGCGCCGCTTGTGCTCCTCGCCGACGACCGACGAGGCGGCATCGTCGTTGCCCACCACCGACGTCACGCGGATGCCGTCGACATCCGCCATCTCGGCGGCCATGTCGAAGTTGATGATGTCACCGGTGTAGTTGCCGTAAATGTAGAGAACGCCGGCGCCCTGGTCGATGTACTTGGTCACTTCGTACATCTGATCGGAGCTCGGCGACTGGAACACGCCGCCAACCGCACAGCCGTCGAGCATGCCGTCGCCGACATAGCCCAGGAACAACGGCAGATGGCCGGAGCCACCGCCGGTGGCGATACCCACCTTGCCCTTCTTGGGATGAGCCGTGACGTAGCAGCGCTTGTCATCGTTGGTGTAGGTCACGTCAGGATGGGCGGCGTAGATGCCCTCGAGCATCTCGTCGACGAAATCCTTGGGATCGTTGAGAAACTTCTTCATGGCCTTTCCTTCCTAAGGTCTAGTTCCGACGCTGGCGCACGACGAAGAAGGCCGCGGCGAGCAAAATGAATGTTCCGACGACGAAGCGCTGCCAGGTGCTGGGAATTCCCACCATCACCAGCACGTTGTTGATGACGGTGACCAGCAGCACGCCGAGCAGCGTACCGATCACCGTGCGGTGCCACCGGTGATGCGGGCGCCACCGAGCACCACGGCCGCGATGACGTTGATTTCCGTGCCGACAAGATCGAAGGGATTGGCGAGGCGATTGCTGCTGACGTGAATGATGCCAGCAAGACCGGCTAACGCCCCGGCGAAACCGAAGAGGAACAGGTGGACGGTCCTGAGGTTGTAGCCAAGCCTCTCCGCCACCTGGGCGCTACCTCCCATGGCGAAGATCGCCCGCCCCATCAGCGTGCGGTTCAGGATCCACCAGGTCAACACGGCGGCGACCGGCAGCACCAGCACATAAAGGGGTAGCGTGACGACGGCGCCATTGGAGTTGGTGAATTGCACCATCGGCGCCCGACCGAAGGTCAGCATCTGCTCGGGCAACGCCATGATCCACACGGTGCCGACGAAGGCCAGGAGGATGCCGCGAAACAGATATTGGGTCCCGATGGTGACGATCATCGCCGGAACACCGAAGTTGTAAACCAGGAAGCCGTTGAACATGCCGAGCAGAATTCCGCCGCCCACCGCCATGGCCAGCACGAGAACCATCGGCAACCCCGGTGCGTAGCTCGTGGTCAGAAGAGTGATCGAATACATCGTCAGCGCGGCAATGGCCGTGAACGACACGTCGATGCCGCCGGCGGCGAGGATCACGAACACGCCGAGAGCGAACAGGCCGGTGACGACACTGGCGCGCCCAATGTCGATCAGCGACGACGGCTGCAGGAAGTCCGGATTGAGGATGGCGACAACGACGCAGATCACCACCAGCAGTGCCGCCGTCACCGTCTCGGGATACTTGTGGACAAAGCCGGCAAAGCCGAGGCGGTCTCCGTCTCGTTCGGCCGCCCTTGCCTTTCCGGTCGAGAACAGGGTCATTGGACGGTCTCCGAATTTGACGCCAGCATGGCGTGATAGATGTCCTCCTCGGTCGCCTCGGAGGCATCGAGGTCGGCAACGAAGCGCCCACCGTTCATCACCAGAATGCGGTCGCAGTTCTGCAGCAGCTCCGGCAGGTCGTCGCTAATCACGATGAGCCCGATCCCCCGTTCCGCCAGAACCTGGATGGCGCGATAGATGGTGTCCTTGGACCCGACGTCGACGCCGACGGTCGGGCCGTGCAGGAGCAGGATCTTCGGTTCGATGGTGAGCCAACGACCAATCAGCACGCGCTGCTGATTGCCGCCGGACAGCGAACCGACGGGCATGTCGATGTCGGTGGTGTTGAGCCGCATATCCTTGGCGACTTCGGCGGCGATCTCGCGTCCCCTGCCGTCATCGATGACGCCCCAGGAGTTGGCAAGCTTGGCCACCACCAGCGCAATTTCGTTGTCGAGGATGGACTTTTCCAGAAACAGCCCTTCGTCGAGCCGGTTCTCCGGCACGTAGCCGATGCCGTGCCGAATGGAATCGGAGGGATGGCGAATGCGCGCCTTGGCTCCCCCGACGGCTATCGACCCGGAGGCAGCCGGGCGAACCCCGGAAATGGCCAGCGCCAACTCGTTGCGACCGGAGTCGGCAAGGCCGGTGACTCCGAGAATCTCGCCCCGTCGGAGGCTGAAATTGACGTCGAAGAAGCTTGGCGAGGCGGTCAGCCCCTGCACGAGCAACAGCTCCTCGTCCGCCGGCTTACCGACGCGATAGCGGTGCGCGTCGATCTTGCGACCGGTCATCAGCTCGGCGATATCGGCCTTGCTGTAGCTCGCGAGCGGCCCCTGCGCCACGCACTCGCCATCGCGGAAGACAATGGCATGCCCGCCGATGCGGTAGCATTCGTCGAGCTTGTGGGTAACGAACAGCACCGCGATGTTGTCGGCCCGCAGACGCGACACAACCTCGATCAGGTTCTCGACTTCTCGGCGGGTAAGCGATGTTGTCGGTTCGTCCATGATGACGAGCTTGGCCTTGGTGGCAATCGCCCTGGCGATCGCCACGAGCTGACGCTGAGCGAGCGGCAGCTCGGATACCACGGACGTCAGAAAGGTTCGCGTTGTCGGCAGCCCGACCGAGGCGAGCGCCGCGCTGGCCGTCACCCGCAACTGGTTCCGGTCCAGACGTCGGACAAGACGCCCCTCGCCATGCACCAGCTGCTCGCTGAGCGCCACGTTCTCGGCGACCGTCAGGTTGGGAATGAGAGACAGGTCCTGGTAGACCGTCTCGATGCCGGCGGCGAGCGACTGAATGGGCGTCAGAGCCGAGAAGCTCTCTCCGTTCAGGATGATTTCGCCCTCGGTTGGCGATATGGCGCCCGACATCACCTTGATGACGGTGCTTTTGCCGCAGCCATTCTCACCGAGCAGATGGTAGGCTTGGCCGAGTTCCAGAGTCAGGTCGACACCGCGCAACGCATGAACGCCGCCAAAGCGCTTATGAATCTGCCTGAGCTGTAGGAAACAATGGTCGGTCTGCGAGTCTTCCGCCACTCCCAGAATCCTTTCATGTCTTCACCCGGGCCGGCGCTACCGACAGCCGCAGGAGTTCCCGAAGGACCGAAGTCCTTCGGGGTTTCGTTGCAATGGCTGGACGATCAGAAGAGATGAGCCTTGTAGCTATCCTTGTCGTCGAGCATCATGCCGTTGCCGATCACCAGCAGACCCTCGCCGGCGCCCTTGGTGACGGTGACGCTGTTGTAGCCCTCGACGCCGAGATCCATGCCGGTCTTGAGCTCCTTCTTCTCGAGAAGCAGCTTGGCGACAGCGTTCATCGCCATTCCGGCCTTTTGGGGGTCCCAGTAGCCGATGGCCGTGATGGCGCCGGAATCGAGATAGGGCGCCGACGGGTTCGGCAGACCGGTGCCCACCAGACAGACCTTGCCGGCGAGACCGGCTTCCTCGATGGCGCGACCGACGCCGAGCACATCGTTGCCGGCAGAGGTTTGGAAGCCCGCGAGATCCGGATGCTTGCGCAGCAGCTCCTTGGCCTTCTCATAGGTGCCGTTGGCATCGTCGAACGACTCGTTGTTCGGATCGACCAGCTCCATGTCCGGATACTTCTTGGCATTCTCCTCGCCAGCGCCAACCCACTGCATGTGCGTGCGGCTGCCGAGCGAACCGACGAAGGTCGTCCACTTGCCCTTCTTGCCCATGCACGAGGCGAGACGTTCGTTGAGGGCGGCGCCATAGAACGAGTTATCGAAGGCTTCGACGTCGGCCATGGTGTTGACCTGATTGTCGGCCTCATGGGTAACGACGATGGTGCCGCGCTCCATGGCCCGCTTCAACGTGCCTTCAAGAACCGCAGGATCCATGGGAACCACCGCCAGCGCGTTGACGCCCTTTGCGACGAGATCCTGAACGATCTGCAACTGCTGGGCCGAGTCCGACGTCGCCGGACCATACTGGGTGGCAACCACATCCGGGTTGGCAGCCTGGAAGGCCTTGACGCCCGTCTCAAGGCGATCGAACCAGGGAATACCGGCGATCTTGACCACGGTGGCGATCACCGGCTTGTCGTCGGCGGACGCGAAGCCCGTTGTCGCAGCGACGACCGTGGTGGCCATCAGCGCGGCCATGACCGTGCGAATGCTTTTTTTCATCTTCTTCTCCTCCACTAATTCCCCCAATTTCTCCCGTCCGACGCGTGGGGGAAGCGCGGTCGGCTGACCTAGCGACGCTTGTCGGGGAACACGAAGCTGACGAGGTCGTACCGGGCGATCGCAAGGAAGGTGAGCAACAGCGCACCCCAGGCGAAATCGCGAACGAAGTTGGATAGACCGCCAAAGTTCAGCAGGCTGGACATCAGCTGCAGGGCGACCGCCGAGAAAACGACGCAGACGATTCGTCCGTAGCCTCCCTCCGGACGAACGCCGGCCATCACCGCGATCAGAATGGCGATCAACAGATAGGACGCACCGTAATCCCACTTAACGTTTACGTTACGCGCAGCGATGATTACGCCCGACAGCCCGGAAAGCGTGCCGCTCAACGCGTAGGTGGCCATCACCACCGCCGATCGGGGGAAGCCGGCATAAAGAGCAGCCTTGGGATTGGACCCCGACAGCATCAGCCACCGACCGAACGGCGAGAACTTGAGCGCGGCGCCGACCAGCGTTGCGACGACGATGAACACGATGAAGCTGATCGGCGCTCCAAACCAGAACTCGTTCCCGATCGACGACAGCGGCTCGGGGCTCCCAACGACCACGGCCTTGCCGCCGGAAACGATGACCGACAGGCCGGTGAACGCCATCTGCGTGCCCAGCGTGCAGAGGATCGGCGTAATTCCGAAGCGGGTAATCAGGGTGCCGTTGACCAGACCACCGAGGAAGCCAATGACTAGAGCGCCGAAAATGAACAGGGCCGAATAGAGCCCCTCCTGTTCGACGTTCGAGACGAAGTGGGCGACGATCACTGCCGACAGCACGCCCGATAGATTGGCAAGCGCGATGCCCGAGAGATCGATGCCGCCATCGCCGGCGCACATCGCCAGCATGACGCCGATCGCCAGCAGCCCGATCTCCGGCACCTGTCCGGCCATCGATTGCAGATTGAAGATGGACAGGAAAGCCCCGTCCGAGATGGCCGCCCCGAGCCCCAAGAGGATCACATTGATGGCAGCGAGGACCAGAAACTGGCCGTCCACTCTCCGCACCGCCCCCTCCATTTGTTTATTGAATAATACGCTAGTTTAGTAAATCATAGGCGGCGTTTATTGGCAACGCAAGGCCATCTCCGCGCATTAGCCAAAAGTCGTGCCCGCTCCAGCCGGTGTTGGCTGGCCAGGCTGGCCTTTGTTTAGTAAACGAGATAAAGTGGTGACGACGCGTGGGAAATCGAAGAAGTAAGCGTGGAATGAGTGACAAGAAGCCCCTGACAATGAGGGACATCGCCAAGGCGGCCGGCGTCTCTGCGGCAACCGTCTCGCTGGTCCTAAACGGAAAGGGCGAGATATCGGGAGCGACACGCGCGAAGGTGCTCGACGTCGTCGCCGACCTGAACTACGTGCCGCGACCGGCGCGCGTCCGGGCACCCGACGGAGCCAGCGACACCCTGCGGTTCCTGAAGATCGCCAGGCACGGACACACCGTGAATCGCGACCACAGCCATTTCATTTCCGACTATATCGACGGCATGTCGCAGGAGGCGACACGGCGAGGTTATTCCCTGGAAGTGGTCAGCCACGAACGGGAGACCATTCAGGGCATTGTTCAGTCGCTGGCCGCGACCGGCGTCAAGGGGGTGGTGGCTCTTGGCACCGAGCTCAGCGAAGCCGACATCCGCCTGCTGCTCACGACCGGGATCCCCACGGTATTCATCGACACCTTTCACGAGCTGATCGACGCCAATTTCGTCAACATGAACAACGAGGATGCGGTCTACAAGGTTCTATCGCGCTTCAAGTCGCAAGGCTTTCAGGACATTGGCTTTGTCGCAAGCCCCGTCGAGACGACCAACTTCGGTTTGCGCCGCCAGGCATTTACCAAGAACATGCTGCGGCTTGACCTGCCGATACGCGAGGAGAACACGCTCTGGGTCGAGTCGACCTTCGATGGCGCTTACGAGGCGACGGCACAGCACCTCGCCTCCGGCGGCAAACTGGCGGAGTGCTATTTCTGCACCAACGACGTGATCGCCTACGGCTTCATCAAGGCGCTAAGGGAACACAACATTCGCATTCCCGCCGACGTGTCGATCATCGGCTTCGACAATTTGCCGATGAGCGTCACCATGGACCCACCACTGACCACCATCGACGTTTCGAAGCGCAAGATCGGTTATCTGGCCATCACCATACTCGATGACCTGATCAACGCATCCGAGCTCCAGCCGCCAGTGAAGATTCTGGTAGGAGCCGATCTGGTTGTTCGGTCGAGCGACAAGCAGGCGAAGCGAAGGAAGGCCCCGATGCCTTCGGCAGGGAAAGACCCTTCCGACAAAGGGGAAGCGGCCTGAGCGCTCACCGACGACCTGAAGGGATGGCCCCCAGCATTGCCCGAACGCGTATCTCGGCTCTCAGTACGCGCTGAATACCAGCGGACGTCGACGAGGTCTCGCTTTGACAAGCTGCCGGGCTGCGACTAAACCGCCGCCAGCCCGGATTTCACCTCAGGAACCGCCATGCGCCAGTACCAGCTCCATGTTCCCGCCGCCGATGCGGCGGCCGCCGAGACGATTGCCGATGCGGTCGAGGCCGCCTTCGTCGAAGCCGGTCCCGTGAGCTGGTACGAGACCGACGATGGCTGGGCGGTGGACGGCTTCTTCTCTGCCGAGGATGGCGACGAGATTCTGGCGCCTGCGCGCGCAGCGCTTGGCGGCATCGTCGATGCCGCGCTGGTGACCGTCGAGCCGGTTCCCGAGGATGTCGACTGGGTGGCGCAGAGCCTCGAAGGCCTGAGCCCGGTGGTTGCCGGCCGCTTCGTGGTGCATGGCGCCCATGATCGCGACCGCATTCCCAAGGGGCTGATCGGCCTGCAGATCGAGGCGAACCAGGCCTTCGGCACCGGTCATCATCCAACCACCTGGGGCTGCCTGACGGCGCTGACCCGCCTGCTCGCCGTCTATCGCTTCGACAACGTGTTCGACCTGGGCACCGGATCGGGCGTGCTGGCCATCGGCATCGCGCTCGCCACCAAGCGACCGGTGCTCGCCTCCGACATCGATCCGCTGGCGGTCGAGATCGCGCTGGAAAATGCCGAGATCAACGGCGCCGCCAACCTCGTGACGGCCGTCACCGCCGCCGGCTTCGCCCACCCGGCCATCGTCGGCCGGAAGTTCGACCTGATCGTCGCCAACATCCTGGCCGACCCGCTGAAGATGCTGTCGCCGCAGTTCCGCGCCCACGCCCTGCCGGGCGCGGCCGTGGTTCTCTCGGGCATCCTCAGAACCCAGGCCGAGAGCGTGCTGGCCGCCTTCCGCGCACAAGGCTTCGTGCGCGAACGGCACCTCGTCAAGGATGTCTGGAGCACTCTGGTGCTGCGCTACGCCGGCTGAGGCCGAGCATCTGGCGAGAAAGCAAGTTCGCCGGGGGTGGCGAAGGTGGCCGGCCGTCTGGTAGCGTCCAGGCCGACCGAATGGAGACGCGCCACCAATGCCTACCGCCCGTGAACGCCTGACGATCCGCGGCAACCTCGGCGCCGACAGCTTTCTGCCATGGATCGCCCGCCACGCGGCCCGGCTCGGGCTCGATGGTGAAATCCGCCATGCCGATGCGGAGCGGGTGGACATGGACGTCCACGGCCCCGTCGATTTGATCGACGCCATGGAAATGGGCTGCCTGCTCGGCCCGATCGACGTCTGGATCGAAACCATCGATCGAACGCCTGCCCTCTCCGGCTGACAAAGCGAGCCGAAACGTCGCAGCGCAGGCAGCCGCCTTATTGGCAGGCTGAACGCCCTCATTGTCGGCACACGCCCATCAACAATGCTCAAATTTTGACCTCGTCCGTAGATGCAAAAATATTATGCATAGGATATCTACTTAGGTGAGGTGAGGCGGACGCCACTCGACAGAGTCCCCTCGTCGGCATTCTTGATTTGAGACGCATCCATGCCTGTTGAGTTGCACCGCGACTGGATCCCGGCGGCCCTTTCGGCCGACTTGCCGGTCGCCACCGTCGTTCCGACGCACACGCCGTCCGGCATCCTGGCGCTGTGGCGCAGCGAGAGCGGCAAGCTCACCGCCCTGGCCGACCGCTGCCCGCACCGCGGCATGCGCCTGTCCTATGGGTTTGTCCGGGGCGAGGCCCTGTCCTGCATCTATCATGGCTGGAGCTACGGCCGGAACGGCCAGTGCCAACGCATTCCCGCCCACCCCGACCTGACCCCGCCGGCGGCGATCAAGGCCGCGAGCTATGCGACTGAAGAGCGGAACGGCGTGATCTGGATCGCGCCGAACGAACCCGAAGCGCCACCACCGGCACTGGAGGGGTTCAGGCCGCTCCGCTCGATCACTCTCGGTGTGAACGCCGGGCTCATCTCCTCGACCGGGGAGCTGCGGACACGGCTGGCCGACGTCGACGTTCTCCTGCTGATCGTCGGCACCGGCAACGGCGAAACGGTCGCACACGTCATGATCGACGCGGTTGCCTCTGAGGCCGATTGCATCGCCGTGTCGAGAGCCGTCGAGGGATGGCGGCGCGAATGCGAACGGCCCGACCTCGGGGAACTCGCGTCATGACAACGGCCCGTCAACCGATGATCGACCAGTGGTACCCGGTCGCCCTCGCCAGCCATCTGCCGCCCGAAGGCCGCGCCACGCAGCTGATGGGCGTGCCGATCACGGTTCTCTCCGGTGAGCCGATCCGGGTTGTCGCCGCCGACGGCCGCGATCTCCCAGTCACCGTCCGCTACGGCCACGTCTGGACTTCGCTCGGCGAACCCGCGAAGGAGCTGTTCGATATTCCCGAAGCCGAGCAGCCCGGCCGCCGGCTTGTCGAGGTGGGGGTCGTTCGGGTGCGATGCTCGCCGCTTCGCGCCGTCGAGAACTTCCTGGACATCGCGCATTTCCCCTTCGTCCACACCGACATTCTCGGCGCCGAACCCCACACGGAAGTCGGCAAGTACGACGTCGAGATCCGCGAACAGGAGGACGAGGTCTGGGCGACCAAGGTGCGGTTCTACCAGCCGCAGGCCGCGAAATCGGCCAGCGGAGGCATCACCACCGACTACATGTACCGGGTGCCGGCGCCGACCTCGACGGTGCTCTACAAGACTTGCCCGGCGCGCCCCGGCGAATGGGACGTCATCACGCTGTTCGTCCAGCCGCTCACGGAAGAGCTCTGCGACGTCTGGCCGTGGATGGCGCTCTTCGATGACGAGACGGCGCTGACCGATCTCATCCACTTCCAGCAGATGATCTTCCTGCAGGACCGCTCGATCCTGGAAAACCAGATTCCCCGGCTCCTGCCGCTGGACCCCGGACGGGAGATTCCGACCCGCGCCGACCTCACCTCGGTCGCCTATCGGCGCTGGTTGAAGCGGCATCAGTTCACCTACGGCGCGCAGTTGGTGGCCCAATGATCCTCTACGACTACATACTCTCGCCCGACGCCTACAAGGTGCGCCTGATGGCGGCCCTTGTAGGCGTGAAGCTGGACCTTCGGGCGGTGGACGTGCATCCCGGCCGCGAGCACGAGTCCGAGCCCCTGCGCGCGCTCAATCCCGCCGGGTCGATCCCGATCCTGATCGATGGCGATCTGATCCTCACCGAAAGCGCCGCCATGCTGGTCTATCTGGCCCGGCTCGAAGCGTCGGCGTGGCTGGGCGACGGAAAAGCGACGGACGCAGCGCGCGTCCAGCAATGGCTCGCCTTCTCGCGCCGGCTGACCGACCACCTGGGCGGCGCGCGCGCAACCGAGATGCTGTCGGAGCCCGGCGACCTGCGGGCCTTGCAGCGGGCCGGCACTCTCGACCTCCGCGAACTTGAGGCGGCCCTCACCGAACGACGCATCCTGGGCCAGATCTTTCTGGTCGCCAACCGGCCGACGGTCGCCGATATCGCCTGTTTCCCCTACGTGGCCCTCGCCCCGGACGGCGGCGTGTCGCTCGACCCATATCCCTCGATCCGTCTGTGGATGCGGGCCATCCGCATGCTGCCCGACTTCATCGAGATGCCGGGCATCCACCGCCTGCACAAGCTCAAGCCGGAGCCGGCTTCAACCGAAACGCCGGAGACGGTTTGACATGACCAGTTATCTTCTCAAGAACTGCGCGGCGGTGATGGTGGACGACGGCGCCGGCCCGAGCGTTCGGCGCGATGTCGACATCCTGACCGCCGGCCCGGCGATCCGCGCCATTGGGTCAGGCCTTGGCGCGACGCCGGAAGCCGAGGGCGCCGAGGTGATCGACGCCTCTGGCTGGTTCGTCTATCCGGGCCTCGTCAACACCCACCACCATTTCTTCCAGACCTTCGTTCGCAATCGCGCCGAGCTCGACTGGACGAAGCTGTCTGTGCTGGAATGGCTTGATAGAATCTACCCCATCTTCTCCCAGCTCACCGAGGATTGCTTCTATCATTCGTCGCTGACGGCGATGGCCGAACTGATCAAGCACGGCTGCACCACGGCGCTCGACCACCAGTACTGCTTTCCGCGCCACGCCGGCAAATACCTGGTCGACCGGCAGTTCGAAGCGGCGGAGCGCCTGGGCATCCGCTACCACGCCGGACGCGGCGGCAACACGTTGCCGAAGTCCGAAGGCTCGACCATCCCCGATGCGATGCTGGAGACCACGGACGAGTTCCTGGCCGACTGCGAACGCCTGATCGACCGCTATCACGATGGCTCGCCCTTCAGCTTGCGGCAGGTGGTGGTCTCTCCGTGCCAGCCGGTCAACAGCTACCGCGAGACCTTCGTGGAATCGGTGGCGCTGGCGCGCGACAAGGGCGTCTTCCTGCACACCCATGTCGGCGAGGGCGAAAGCCCGGTGATCGAAGCCCGTCACGGCAAGCGAACGGTGGATTATCTTGCCGAAATGGGCTTTGCCGGCCCGGACGTGTTCTATGCACATTGCTGGGAACTGACTCACGCCGAGCTGGCCAAGCTGGCATCTTCCGGCACCGGCGTTTCCCATTGTCCGGAACCGGTCTATCTCGTTGGCGCCGAGGTGACGGACATTCCGGCCATGACGGCGCTCGGCGTGCGCGTCGGCCTCGGCTGCGACGGCTCGGCTTCCAACGACAACTCCAATCTGATGCACTGCATCCACTCGGCCTACATGCTGCAGTGCCTTGTCGCCTCCTCCCGCAGTCATCCTGTGCCGCCGCCATCCGAGTTCCTCCGATTGGCCACGACGGGCGGCGCCGCTCTTCTCGGCCGCACCGACATCGGCCGTCTCGCGCCGGACATGGCCGCCGATCTCTTCGCCATCGACACCCGGCGCATGGACTACGTGGGCGCGCGCCACGATCCGCTGAGCCTTCCGGCCAAGCTCGGCGTCGGCACGACCACCGACCTGACGATGATCAACGGCTGCATCGTCTGGGCCAACGGAGAGTTCCCCGGCATCGACGAGGCGGAAATGGCCGCCGACGCCGAGGCTACGCTTGCAACCATCGACTTCTGATCCAGCCGAGAGAGGGCGAACCCGAATGACCAGAGGCATTACCCGTCGCAACATGATCAAGACGGCGGCGCTTGCCGGCGTCGCCGCCACGGTCGGTGGCCGTTTCGCCGTCGCCGCCGAGCCGCTCGGCATCGCGCTCGTCGTTCCCTCGCCGATCGGCGACGTCGGCTGGGGGCACGCCCTGAAGGCGGGACTCGACCCGGTGAAGGCCGCCTATGGCGATGCCGTCAAGATCACCGTCCTGGAGAACATCCCCGAGGGCCCGGATGCCGACCGCATCATGAACAAGACCGTCGCCGACGGGAACAAGTTCCTGATCGCCGGATCCTTCGGCTACCAGAACGGCGCGATGCAGATCGCCAGGCGCAATCCCGGCGTTTCCGTGCTGCATGCCTCCGGCTACATGGTGGCGCCGAACTTCTCGCCCTTTGCCGCGCGCTACTATCAGGGCACCTACCTAATGGGCATGGCCGCCGCCGCCCTGTCCAAGTCGGGCAAGCTCGGCTCGGTCTCCGCCTTCGCCATCCCCGAGCTGATCACCTCGATCAACGCCTTCACGCTGGGCGCCCAGGCGGTCAACCCCGACATCGAGGTTTCCGTGGTCTGGGTGAACTCCTGGTTCGACCCCGCCAAGGAGCAGGAGGCCGCCAAGGCGCTGATCGCGCAAGGGTGCGACGTCGTCTTCTCCAACGCGCAGGATACCCCCTCGGTGATCTCGGTTTGCGAGGAAGCGGGCGTCTATGCCTTCAACCTCAACTCTTCGATGAAGAGCTACGCGCCGAAGTCCTATCTTGGCTGCGTCGCGACCGACTGGTCGCCTTACTTCAAGGCGCAGGTGGACGCCCATCTGGCTGGCAAGTTCACCGGCGCCAGTGCCTTTCTCGGCGTGACCGACAAGGTGGTGCAGACGGTCGACTGGAACCCGGCGATACCCTCGGAGACCATGGCGAAGATCACCGACGTCGAGACCAAGATCGCCGACGGCAGCTTCTCGCCCTTCACCGGTCCGATCGCCAAGGCCGACGGCAGCGAAGGCGTGGCGGCTGGCGCGACGATGGACGATGCCGCCATCGTCGCGATGGACTGGCACGTGAAGGGCGTTTCCACCCCGTTGCCGAAGTAACGCTCCCCCATGGCAACGCCCCTCCTGTCCCTGCGCGGCATCTCCAAGCGCTACGGCGAGATCAAGGCCAATCAGGCCGTGGATCTCGACGTCGCCCCGCAATCGATCCATGCCATCCTGGGCGAGAACGGCGCGGGCAAATCCACGCTGATGAAGCTCATCTATGGCGTGGAGACGCCGGACGACGGGGAGATGCTTTGGGAGGGGGCGCCCCTGACACTGGCCTCGCCGGCGGCAGCCCGCCGACGAGGCATCGGCATGGTGTTCCAGCACTTCTCGCTGTTCGAGACGCTGACGGTCATTGAGAACATCCGCCTCGTGGTGCCGGGGCAGACCAGGGCGCTGGTCGCGCGCATTCTGGAGCTCGGAGCCGAGTTCGGCCTTGAGGTCGACCCCTACGCGCACATCCACGAACTGTCGGTCGGCGAGCGCCAGCGGGTCGAGATCATCCGCTGTCTGATGACCGATCCGAAGCTGTTGATCCTCGACGAGCCGACGTCGGTACTGCCACCGCAATCGGTGGCCAGGCTGTTCGACACGCTTCTGAGGCTGCGCGACGGCGGCGTGTCCGTGCTGTTCATCTCACACAAGCTCGAAGAGATCCGCGCGATCTGCGACCACGCCACCATCCTGCGCGCCGGCAAGGTCACCGGCAACGTCGATCCCCGTGAGCACGACGCCCATGACCTGGCCCGGATGATGATCGGCCGCGACATGCCAGAGCCGCCGCCCCGGACACCATCGGAGCCGGGCGAAACCATGCTGGAGCTGATCGGGCTGAACTACACGCCGGACGATCCCTTCGGCATGCCGCTCAAGGATGTCGCCCTGACCCTGAAGGCCGGCGAGATCCTGGGAATCGCCGGCATTTCCGGCAACGGACAGGCCGAGCTTTCCGAACTGGTTTCCGGCGAGATCCGTCTGCCCTTCGAGACCCGCGAGCAGGTGCAGATGACGGGCGAACCGGTCGGCCATCTCGGCCCTGCCGAACGGCGACGGCTCGGCCTCGCCTTCGTGCCGGAAGACCGCCTCGGTCGTGGCGCGGTGCAGGGCATGTCGCTGGCGCGCAACAGCTTGCTCACCGCCCATCCGCTGGGTCTGGTCCGGCATGGGTTGATCGCCATGGGAGAGGCCACCGAGTTCACCCGGCGCTGCATCGCCGACCACGACGTGCGCACGTCCGGCGTCGAGGCCGAGGCGGGCGGCCTTTCCGGCGGAAACCTGCAAAAGTTCATCGTCGGCCGGGAAATGATGCTGGCGCCGAAGCTGTTCTTTCTTGCCCAGCCCACCTGGGGCGTCGACATCGGGGCGGCAACCGCCATCCGCCAGAAACTGGTGGCGCTCAGGAACAAGGGCGTCGCCATCCTGGTGATTTCCGAGGAGATCGACGAGTTGTTCGACATCTGCGACCGCATACAAGTCCTGAGCCAGGGCCGCCTGAGCCCATCGCTGGAAACGCGCCGGACGCGGCCGGAGGATATCGGCCGCTACATGATCAGCGCGGGAGCCGCCACATGAGCCTCACCCGCACTTGGCCGACGCTGGTCAAACGCGACCGGCCGTCGATGGCGCTGACGGTCCTAGCCCCGTTGCTGGCGCTGGTGGCGGCAACGCTCGTCAACCTGCTGCTCTACCTGGTCATGGGCAAGGACCCGGTGGCGGTGTTTCACGCCATGATCCTCGAGCCGTTCGTCTCATTTCCGTCCTTCTCCGAAGTGCTGCTCAAGACGGGGCCGTTGCTCCTGATCGCCGAGGGTTTGGCGATCGGCTATCGCGCCAAGGTGTTCAACATCGGCGCCGAGGGCCAGTTCATCATCGGCGCCATCTTCGCCTCCGCGCTGCCGGTCTGGTATCCGATGGCGACGGGGCAATGGATCTGGCCGACGATGCTGCTGGCGGGCGCTGTCGGCGGCGCGCTGTGGGCAGGAATCACCGCCTTCTGGCGGGTCCGGCTCAGAGCCAACGAAATCCTTGTCTCGCTGATGCTCAGCCTGGTGGCGGCACAGGTTCTCAACTACCTGCTGCTCGGCCCCTGGAAGGATCCGGGCGGCTTCAATTTCCCGCAGTCGGTCATGTTCCAGTACGACGCCATGGTGCCCCTCGTCATTCCGGGAACCCGGGTGAATGCGTCGCTGCTTATCGCCCTGGCCTTGGCGTTCGCGGCCTATGTCTTCATGCAGAAGAGCTTCATGGGCTACAAGCTGGAGGTCGGCGGGCTCGCCCCACGCGCCGCCGGTTATGCCGGCTTTTCCGAAGGGCGCGCCATCTGGCTGTCGCTGCTGATCGGCGGCTTCGCCGCGGGACTGGCCGGCGCGGCCGAGGTGGCCGGGCCGATCGGGCAACTGCAGCGCTCGATCTCCACCGGCTACGGCTACGCGGCGATCATCGTCGCCTATCTCGGCGGCCTGCACCCCATCGGCATCATCTTCTCATCCGTCGTGATGGCGGCGATCTACATCGGCGGCGACAACGCGCTGGTGTCGGCCGATCTGCCGATCGCCGCCGTGCGGGTGTTTCAGGGCAGCCTGCTGCTGGCCTATCTGATGGCGGTGACTTTCGTGCGGTACCGGCTCGCCTTTGCGCGGCCCGCGAGCGAGGTGCCGGCATGATCGCGGTGGAGTTCATCCTGTCCGGCATGCTGGCGGCGGCGACGCCTTTCCTTCTGGCGGCGCTTGGCGAACTCGTCGGCGAGCGGGCGGGCGTGCTCAATCTTGGCGTCGAGGGGCTGATGGCGCTCGGCGCGGCGATCGCCTTCATCATCGTCTATCATGGCGGTGGGCATGTCCTGGCCTTCGCCGGCGCGGGCGTTGCCGGCGCGCTCTTGGCCTTGCTGTTCGCTTTCGCGGCTCTGGGCCTACAGGCCAATCAGGTGGCGGCGGGCCTTGCCATCGGCATTCTCGGCCAGGGTCTGTCGGCGCTGTTCGGCAAGACCTATGAGAGCCTGACGGTCAAGGGCCTTCCGAAGCTCTCGGTGCCCGGCCTTTCCGACCTGCCGGTGGTGGGCGGGCTGTTCGTTCAGGATCCGGTCGTCTGGCTGTCGCTGGCCGCGACCCTGGCCATCTGGGCCACCTTCGCCTTTACAAAGACCGGTCTTTTGCTGAGGGCCGTCGGCGAGAACCCAAAGGCAGCCCACTCCATCGGCTATCCGGTGATCGCCATCCGCGTCGCCGCCGTGGCTTTCGGGGGGCTGATGTCCGGCTTTGCCGGCGCCTATGCCGCCACGGTCTACACGCCGCTTTGGGCCGACGGCATGATCGCCGGACGAGGCTGGATCGCGCTCGCCCTCGTGGTGTTCGGCACCTGGCTGACTGCTCGTATCTTTTGGGGAGCCTGCCTGTTCGGCGCCGTCTCGCTGGCGGGACTTGCCGCGCAGGCCGGCGGCGTCGAGCTGCCGTCGCAGCTTCTGGCCAGCATGCCTTATCTGGTGACGATCGTCGTCCTCGGCATCATTTCCTCGAACCGTCGCCTTCTCAAGCTGAACGGCGTCGCCTCGCTCGGAGAGCCTTTCAAGCCTTGAACCGCGACGGTTGCGGCTTAAAGCGCGGCGTCGATGGCGCGCGACCGCATGATTCCGGTCGAGCTGCGACCGGCCCCTTGCTCGCGCCCGGCCTGGTCGTCCATGGAGGCGAGATAAGGCGCGACATAACGCTGCGCCTGCCGCTCGCGCGTGCCAAGCGTGGTCTCGTAGGTCCTGCGGAAAACGCCACTTCGGTAGGATGTGGCGGTAGTTGGGGCAAATCGGCTCATTTTAGCACCTCTTGAATGTTATCGGCGTCCGCCGACCGTTCTCAAAAGCGCCGTTATCCTCATGGGACGCGAAACCAGCCCTCCGAACTGCTGTTATAGTAGCAGACTACGACTTTAGTATGAACGAATGACATTGCAGGCCACCCCTGCAGGTGACTCATGGCTGCCGCCACCCTTTCGCCGCAACCCTCACTTGCCGCCGGATTCGCGCCAAAAGGGTGAACGAAGGATAAATGCCCGGCTGGCCCGAAGCCGAGGCAGAGCTGTCCGGTGGTTTCCGGCGGCCTGCGGCGCCGGATGGAGCTGTGCGCCCGGAAAGGCCATCCTTGACGACTCCCGAAGCCAGGGGCCACAACTCCTGCTCTTTCGAGCATGGCGGAGTGACAGAGGTGTTCCAGACATTCGATAACGTCAGCGATCCCAGCCACGGCAAGGCGCGGATCGCCGCCCTGAGGGCCGAGCTGAAGCGGCGTGGCCTCAAGGGTTTCCTGGTGCCGCTCGCCGACGAGCATCAGGGCGAGTATATCCCCGCCGCCGCCGCCCGCCTGCTCTGGCTGACAGGGTTCGCCGGCTCGGCCGGCCTTGCCATCATTCTCGAAGACCGCGCCGCCATCTTCGTCGATGGCCGCTACACACTTCAGGTGCGCGAGCAGGTCGACCTCACGGTCATCGAGCCGCATCACCTCATCGAGGAGCCGCCGCACGACTGGCTGAAGACCGTCGCCCAGAAGGGCGACCGCATCGGCTTCGATCCCTGGCTGATGACCGCCGCCGAAGTCGGCCGCTTCGAGACGGCGCTGGCCTCCAGCGGCGCCGAGTTCGTCGCCGTCGACGGCAACCCGGTCGACGCGGTCTGGACGGATCGCCCCGAGCCGCCCAAGGGCCGGGTGTCGCTGTTCCCGGAAAGCCTGGCCGGCGAAAGCGCCGAATCCAAGCTCGCCCGCCTCGGCGAAGCGATCGGCAAGGCCTCGGCCGATGCCGCCGTGCTGACGCGCCCCGATTCCATCGCCTGGGCCTTCAACATCCGCGGCGAGGACGTTCCGCACACGCCGGAGGCGCTGTCCTTCGCCATCCTGCGCAAGGAAGGCCGGCCATCCCTGTTCATCGATGGCGCCAAGCTCGACAACGTCGTCCGCGACCGGCTGGAGCAGATCGCCGCCGTCGAAACGCCCGCCGCCTTCGCCCCGGCACTAACGACGCTCGGCGGCTCGGTGCTGGTCAACAAGGCTTCGGCCGCCTTCGAGGTGGTTCGCCGCGTCGAGGCCGGCGGCGGCAAGGTGGTGGCCGGGGCCGACCCGGTGCTCCTGCCCAAGGCGCTGAAGAACGCCACCGAGCTCCAGGGCATCCGCGCCGCCCACATCCGCGACGGCGTCGCCATGGTGCGCTTCCTCGCCTTCATCGACCGCGAGGCACCGAAGGGCGGGCTCGACGAGATCGCCGTCACCAAGCAGCTCGAGGCGTTCCGCGCCGAAACCGGCGCGTTGCGCGACATCTCCTTCGACACCATCGCCGGCGCCGGCCCCAACGCCGCCATCCCGCACTATCACGTCAGCACCGCCTCCAACCGCAAGGTGGAGATGAACGGCATTCTCCTTGTCGATTCTGGCGCCCAGTACGAGGACGGCACCACCGACATTACCCGCACCATGATCGTCGGGACGCCGACCGAGGAGATGATCGACCGCTTCACGCGCGTTCTGATCGGCCATATCCGCCTGACGCTCGCCCGCTTCCCCAAGGGTACCTCCGGCGCCCATCTCGACGTGCTCGCGCGCGAAAAGCTGTGGGAAGCCGGCCTCGACTTCGATCACGGCACCGGCCACGGCGTCGGTCACTATCTCTCCGTGCACGAGGGACCGGGGCGCATCGCCAAGACCGGCCACGTGCCGCTGGAGCCGGGCATGCTGATGTCCAACGAGCCGGGCTTCTACAAGGCCGGGGCCTGGGGCATCCGCATCGAGAACCTCGTCATCGTCACCGCGCCCCAACCGATCGACGGCGGTGAGCGTCCGATGATGGGCTTCGAGACGGTGACGATGTGCCCGATCGATCGTCGCCTGATCCGTCCGGCGATGATGACGGAACGCGAACGCGCCTGGCTTGACGCCTATCATGCGGAGGTCCGCGAGAAGCTGCTGCCGCTCCTGGAGAGCGAAGCCGACCGGGCCTGGCTTGTCGCCGCCACGGCGCCGCTCGCCGCCTGACGCGATTCGATTTTTCACGCCATTCGCGCGACCTTGCGGCCGCGCGATCTCCCCTTCCGGCAATCATTTGAAACTCAAGGAGAAAACACGTCGTCGACAGCGTAACACTCGGTAAGAAAGAGTGACTTTCCTGGGGCGCTCTCGTGTGTTTTATGAAAAATGTGCCGGCTCGGCTCGTACTGCGCTTACCGGTCTTTTTTGGAAAATACTCGATGCGAATGTCCTACGGCAAGCAGACCACCCTCGGCGAAAGTGTCCGGTTCTCGGGCATCGGCGTGCATTCCGGCAAGCCGGCGACCATCGTCCTGCATCCCGCCGACGCCGACCGGGGCATCGTCTTCGTTCGCACCGACGGCGAGGAGGTGGAGATCGCCGCTCGCCACGAGAATGTGGTTGCCACCGAACTCTGCACGATGATCGGCATCGGCGGCCGAACGGTCGCCACCATCGAGCATCTGATGGCCGCGCTGGCCGCCTCCGGCGTCGACAACGTCGTCGTCGAGATCGACGGCCCGGAAATGCCCATCGCCGACGGCTGCTCGGCCACCTTCATCGACCTGATCGCCGAGGCCGGCCTGCGCCGCCTTACCGCGCCGCGCAAGCTCTTGCGCGTCCTCAAGCCGGTGCGCCTCGAAGTTGGCGGCGCCGTGCTGGAGTTCCTGCCCTACGACGGTACGCGCTACGACGTCACCATCGACTTCGCCAATCCTCTGATCGGCCATCAGTCCTACGTGCTGGACCTCAATCCGCGTACCTTTGCCAACGACATCGCGCGCGCCCGCACCTTCGGCTTCATGTCCGACGTCGAGAAGCTCTGGAAGATGGGCTTTGCGCTCGGTTCGTCGCTTGAAAACTCGGTGGCCATCGGCGAGGACCGCATCCTCAATCCCGAGGGTCTGCGCTGGCCGGACGAGTTCGCCCGCCACAAGACGCTCGACGCGGTGGGCGATCTGTCGCTGATCGGCATGCCCTTCATCGGGCACTTCCGCTCCTACAAGGGCGGCCACAAGCTCAACTGGATGGCCGTCAAGGCTCTCGTCGCCGACACCGGCGCCTATGAGATCGTCCACGACGCGGTGACGACCCGCGAGACGGCCGGCGGCATCCTTCAGACCGCCGCGCTCGCGCCCTCGCGAGACTGACTCCACCCCGCTTTGCCGGGGCTTTGCGGCCTTCTCGCCATAATGTGGCCGAACATCACGGGCACGTAGCATCCGCGACGGCTTTGCGATAAAAGAGCTTCCTGTTATCCGGAGTGCGCCTGACTCGCGCCGGAGGCGTGGGCGGCTTGAATCGGGCGGTGACCGGCGGGCAGTACGCGTGGGATGGATGGCGGCCGCGAGCGGTTGCGTACGGTGATGGGGTTTTCATGAGGCAGAGTTTCGTTCGTGTGGCCGCCGTGCTCGTTCTCCTCGGAGGCGCCACCGCCCTCGTCGGGTGTTCGTCCGACGAGCCGCTGGAACCCTTCGTGGAAATCCCGGCGGAGCAATCCTACAACGCCGGAATCGCCTACCTGCAGCAAGGCGACTACAAGAAGGCCACCGAGAAATTCGAAGAGGTCGACCAGCAGCACCCCTATTCGGAGTGGGCGCGCAAGTCCCTCATCATGACCACCTACACCAACTACACGCGCGGCAACTTCACCGAGGCCATCACCCAGGGCAAGCGCTACCTGACGCTCTACCCCGGCTCGGAAGACGCCGCCTATGCGCAGTGGATGATCGCGCAGTCCTATTTCAACCAGATGCCGGACATCACGCGTGACCAGAAGATGACCCAGCAGGCCATGCAAGCCATGCAGGAACTGGTCGACCGCTACCCCGACAGCCCCTATGCCGCCGAAGGCCGCAAGCGCCTCGACATCGCCAGGGACCAGCTCGCCGGCAAGGAAATGGAAGTCGGGCGTTATTACCTCGACCGCCACCAGTACATTGGCGCCATCAACCGCTTCAAGACCGTGGTGCAGGATTACCAGACGACCCGCCACATCGAGGAAGCGCTCGAGCGCCTCACCGAGGCCTACTTCGCCATGGGCATCGTCGACGAGGCGCAGACGGCCGCCGCCGTGCTCGGCCACAACTATCCTGACAGCCGCTGGTACAAGGATGCCTATAAGCTCCTCAACACCAATGGCCTGGAGCCGCGCGAGAACTCCCAATCCTGGATCTCCAAGGCATTCAAGGCCGCGTTGCTCTGACGGGACGCCATGCTGCAGACGCTCGCAATCCGCGACATCGTTCTGATCGAGCGGCTTGAGATCGCCTTCTCCGACGGTCTGACGGTGTTGACCGGTGAGACCGGCGCCGGCAAATCCATCCTGCTCGACGCGCTGTCGCTCGCCCTTGGCGGGCGCGGCGACGCCGGTCTGGTTCGCCATGGCGCCGACCAGGGGCAGGTGACCGCCGTCTTCGACCTGCCGGCCGCCCACCCGGCCCGCGCCCTTCTGGTCGAGAACGACCTCGACGATGAGGGCGACGTCATCGTCCGCCGTGTCCAGACGGCAGACGGCCGCACCCGCGCCTTCGTCAACGACCGTGCCGTCTCCGCCAACCTGCTGCGACAGCTCGGCGCCGCCCTGGTCGAGATCCACGGCCAGCACGACGACCGTGCCCTGGTCGACCCCGCCATCCATCGCGGCCTGATCGATGCTTTCGGCGGCCTCGAAGCCGAAGCGAAGGCTGTCGCCGCCGCCCACCGCGCCTGGCGCGAGGCCGAGAAGGCGCTGGCCGACCTCGAACGCCGCATCGCCGACGCCCGGCGCGAAGGCGATTATCTCCGTGCCTCCGTCGAGGAGCTGCAAAAGCTCGCTCCCGAACCCGGCGAGGAAACGACCCTGGCCGAGCGCCGGCAGGAGATGATGCGCGCCGAGAAGGTCGCCGTCGACCTGCGCGAGGCCCACGACCATCTCAACGGCTCCGGCTCGCCGGTGCCCGAACTGTCCGGCCTGCTGCGCCGCCTGGAGCGCAAGGGCGAGGTGGCGGCCCTGGCCGGCCCGGCCCTGCAATCGATCTCCACCGCGCTCGACGCGCTGGAGGACGCCCGCTCCGTGTTCGAGGCCGCCCTGCGCGCCGCCGATTTCGATCCGGCCGAGCTGGAGCGCGTCGAGGAGCGCCTGTTCGCCATCCGCGCCGCCGCCCGCAAGTATTCGGTGATGCCCGACGACCTCGGCGCGCTGGCCACCCGCATGGCCTCCGACCTTGCCGATCTCGACGCCGGCGAGGATCGGCTCAACGCGCTCGCACAGTCGGCCACCTCCGCCCGCGCCGACTATGACAAGTTGGCCGCCAAGCTTTCGGCCGCCCGCGAGAAATCGGCTCGCCTGCTCGAAGACGCCGTCGGCGCCGAGTTACCAGCCTTGAAGCTCGAACGCGCCCGTTTCATCGTCAACCAGCTCGCCGACCCCGAGACACGCACTGCCGACGGCATCGACACGCTGGAGTTCTGGGTGCAGACCAACCCCGGCACCCGGCCGGGACCGATGATGAAGGTGGCCTCGGGCGGCGAACTCTCGCGCTTCCTGCTCGCCCTCAAGGTGTCGCTGGCCGACAAGGGGTCGGCCTCGACCCTGGTCTTCGACGAGATCGATACCGGCGTCGGCGGCGCGGTGGCGGAGGCCATCGGCACCCGTCTCGCCCGCCTCGCCCGCAAGGTGCAGGTGCTCTCCGTCACCCACGCACCGCAGGTCGCCGCCCGCGCCGACCATCACTTCCTGATCGCCAAAGACAGCGTCGATGACGGCGCCCGCGTCGCCACCTCGGTGTCGCGTCTTCCCGATGGTCACCGCCGAGAGGAAATCGCCCGCATGCTGGCCGGCAGCCGCATCACCGAGGAAGCCCGGGCGGCTGCCGAGCGCCTCCTCAAGGGGCACTGACAAGGGCGTTCGCCGCCACGATCAGCCGCCGCATCTCTGCCGCGACTTCGGGCGTCGCCGGGTTGTAGACCACCATGGAAAGATCCGGCCGCCCGTCGACCGCGAAGGACGAGTATTCGAGCGACAGGACGCCGAGCGTCGGATGGCGAAGCGTCTTGGTGCCCTCGCCATGTTGGCCGACTTCCTTCTCGCGCCACATCGCCAGGAACTCCGGACTGGTCCGGCTCAGTTCGTCCACCAGCGCCTCGACGTTGTCCGCCGCGCCAGCCCGGGCTGCGTCGGCGCGAAAGGTGGCGACCACGAAGCGGGCGACGCTTTCCCAGTCGAACTGACGCGCTCGGACCGCGGGATTGCAGAACATCATGCGCAACACATTGCGCTCGCGCGGCGACATGGCGCCATAGTCGGTGAGCAGCACCGTGGCTGCCCGGTTCCAGGCGACGACGTCCCAGGTCGCGGTCTTGATCAGGGCCGGGCTGACCTCCAGCGCGTCGAGCACCCGTTGCAGGCGCAGCGACACCCCGTCGCTCTCACGATAACGCACCTCCGGCGGACGCCCGAGGCCGATGATGAACAGATGTTCCCGCTCGACATCGGTCAGCATCAGCGCCCGCGCGATCCGGTCGAGCACGTCCGCCGACGGCGCACCACCCCGCCCCTGCTCCAGCCAGGTGTACCAGGTGACCGACACGTTGGCCCTCTGGGCCACTTCCTCGCGCCTCAGGCCCGGCGTCCGCCGACGCGACATCGGCAGCCCCAGGGTGGCGGCATCCATCCGGCATCGGCGGTCGCGCAGGAAGGCGCCGAGCGCGTTGTCGTTGCGAACGTGAGCATCCATGCGATCGCCCCTATACCGGGATAAGAGCGCCATCTTACCCGGATGGGAGATGGAACGGAACGCTTTTGCCGAGACACCGCCGACGACGTGAGGATACCCTTTGTCCGCCAGGCAGCTTATGGTTCCCAAAACTCTGAAGGAAGTACGAGATGTTGATCCGTCCCGCCATGGCCGCCGACGCCGAGGAGGCCGCCTCGGTTCTTCGCCGGTCCATCTGCGATCTCTGCCTGTCCGATCACAGCGGAGATGCCGAAACACTGGCGCAGTGGCTCGCCAACAAGACGCCGGAGAACGTTCTTGCCTGGATCGAAGCGCCCGACCGCTTCATCGTGGTGGTCGAGGAGAATGGGGCCATCATCGGCGTCGGCGGCGCCTCGCATTCCGGTGAGATCACTCTGAACTACGTGGCGCCGGAGGCGCGCTTCAGGGGCGTGAGCAAGGCGATCCTCAAATCGCTCGAGGCCTATCTCAGCCTTCTGGGTTGCCCTGAGATCACGCTGGCGAGCACCAAGGCCGCGCGCAGCTTCTACATTGCCATGGGCTACGAGGATGCCGAGGCGCAGGAAGCCCCAAGTGGGCGGGGTGGCTTGCCGATGCGGAAATCACTTGGGCAGAAGGAACCGGCCTGAGGCCCGCCAGCTCGCTTGCCGCCTCCCCTTGCCAGTGCAATAAATCGTGTCCGACCAGCCAACCCGGAGTCGCGCCATGCCCTCGCCCACCACCGCCCTCATCGTCGTCGACGTCCAGAACGACTTCTGCCCCGGCGGCGCGCTGGCAGTCGGGGGCGGACACGCCATCGTTCCGGTGATCAACGCGCTGGTGCCCCGTTACGAGCAGGTGGTGGTCACCCAGGACTGGCATCCCGAGGGGCACGCCTCCTTCGCCTCCGCCCACCACGGCCGCGAGCCATTCGACACCATAGAAATGCCCTATGGCACCCAGGTGCTGTGGCCCGATCACTGCGTGCAGGGAACGCCCGGCGCGGAGCTCCATCCCGACCTTGAGGTCACCTCCGCCCAACTCGTCATCCGCAAGGGCTGGCATCAGGGCGTCGACAGCTACTCCGCCTTCCGCGAAGCCGACCGCGAAACGCTGACCGGCCTCGCCGGCTATCTCCGGGAGCGGGGCGTCGAGGAGGTTCACGTCGTCGGCCTCGCCACGGATTACTGCGTCGGTTGGACGGCGCTCGACGCCGCGGCCGCCGGCTTCAAGGTCACGGTGATCGAAGATGCCTGCCGCGCCATCGACCTCTCCGGCTCGCTGAAGCGCGCCTGGGCCGACATGGCCGACGCCGGCATCACGCGCACCACGAGCGACCAGATCCTTTAGGATTATTGCGGCGCCGAAGCATCAATATGTCGGATGTTGCGGTTTTCGGGTGGACAGCGCCCAAGAGATAGGTCATATACACTGACCTATAAAGGTCAGTTATATTGACCTAAAGAAAGCTGGACATGACAACACCTCTTGCCGACTTCCGGGCCGGTCTGTTGGCGGTTTTTCCAACCGTCGCCGCCGCCGTGCCCTTCGCCCTCATCCTTGGCCAGCAGGCGACGGCCAAGGGCCTGACGCCGGCCGAGATGCTCGCCATGTCGTCCATCGTCTTCGCCGGGTCCTCGCAGCTCATCGCCGTGGGCCTGTGGAGCACGCCGGCGCCGATCGCCGCCCTGGCGCTGATGGCTTTCCTGGTCAACCTCCGCCACACGCTGATGGGCGCCTCTCTGTCGGGCAAGATCGCCCATTTCGGCAGCCTGCGCTGGCTGGCGGCCTTCCTGCTCACCGACGAGGCCTGGGCGCTCAGCGAACGTCGCGCCCTCGACCGGCCGATCAGCCGCACCTTCTATTTCACCGTGGCGCTGACGATGTTCGTCTGCTGGCAGGTCGCCTCGGTGCTCGGCACCGTGTTCGGCGCCTATCTCGAACACCCCGAAGCCTGGGGGCTCGACTTCGCTTTCCCCGCCATTTTCATCGCGCTGGCCCTCGGCTTCTGGAGGGGCGCCCGCCGCACCGGTCCGGTGTTGGTGGCGAGCGCCGTCGTGGCCGTCGCCGTCCATGCCACGGTGCCCGGCGCCTGGTACGTGATCGCCGGCGCGATCGCCGGCATTCTCGCCGCCGTGATCACCGCGCCCCGCGAGCAGCCCACCGAGGCCCTGGCCGGGGAGGCGACGCGATGACCATCGATCCCGTCAACTTCGCCGCCATCCTGGCCATGGGCGCCCTGACCTATTTCACGCGCATCCTCGGCTTCCTGGTCGCCGACCGGCTGCCGAAGTCGGGCCCGGTCCGCGTCGCCCTCGATGCGCTGCCGCCCGCCGTCCTGGTGGCCGTCATCGCCCCCATCGTCATGGCGGGCCCGATCGAAGCGGCCGCCGGTATGGTGGTGCTCGTCCTGGCGTTGCGGCTGCCGCTGATCGCCACGGTCGCCGTGGGCGTCGCCGTCGCGGCGCTGCTGCGGT
>CAXXNH010000034.1:0-198110 GCA_963665435.2 uncultured Pleomorphomonas sp.
CGTCACGGATCGAGTTGAATCCTTGCGTGATCTTCTCATAGCGCTCGCCGATGGACATTTCGGAGATCTGCTCGCGCACCACCTCGTTGAACACGCTCATCTGGCTGAGCGTACGGGTGATGACGGCGATCTTGTCGGGATCGAGATCGGTGATCCGTTCGAGAAGACCGACGATCGGCGCCTCCTCGGTTCTGGCCGGTAGAAGGCCGAGGTCGCGCAAGCCACCCATCGCCTTGTCGAGATACTGCATGGGCGTTTTCACAATGTCGGTCGTAATCAATGCCGTTTCCCCCCAGTCACCGGAAGCGCGAAAGAACGTCCGCGAGGCGTCGCGGGAAATGTAGTGTTCCCTCAAGCCGCCGCAAGCAGACGTCCAGCGAAAATTCAAGCGCCGAAGACAGTCTCCAGCGCGTCCCGCATCACCTTGGCATCGGGTATGCGGCCCGTCCACAGGCGGATGCCGATGACGCCCTGGTTGACCAGCATGCCGAGGCCGTCGAGCGTCAAGGCGCCGCGCGACTCGGCCATCTTGAGGAAGGCCGTGTGCGGCGGGTTCGGAATAACGTCGGCGACAACCAGCCCCGGCCGGATCGAATTGAAGTCGACAGCGGGTACATCGTCGATACCCGGGAAAAGACCGATCGACGTCGCGTTGATGAGAATGTCGGCGTCCTCGGGAACGACGTAGTCGCCCTTCCATGACACGAAGTCGGTCGCCGCCGGGGTGTGCGCCGCCACAAGCTGCACCACCGCCTTGCCGCGCGCCTCGTCGCGATTGACGACGGTGATCGACGCCGCGCCGGCCAGCGCCGTCTCCACCGCAATCGCCCTCGAAGCACCGCCGGCGCCAAGAACCACCACGCGCTTGCCACGTGGATCGATCACGGTCTCAAGCGAGGTGAGGAAACCCTTTCCATCGGTGTTCTCGCCGATCAGCCTGCCGTCATCGTTGATGACGCAGTTGACGGCGCCGATGATTTCCGCCGAAGGCGCAAGCTCGTCGATGAAGTCGATCACCGCCACCTTGTGCGGCAACGAGCAATTGAAGCCGCGCCATCCCATGGCGCGAGCGCCACGCACCGCGTCGCCCAGATCCGCCGGAGCCACATCGCAGTTGATGTAGCGAGCGTCGAGCCCCATGGCGCGATAGGCCGCCTCGACCATGGCGACCGTCGGGTTCTCGGCGACAGGCGTCGCAAAGCAGCCGGTGAGAAGGCTCAGAAAGTTCAGTTCGACCGGCATGGCGTCATCCTCCAAGGGAGGGCGGACATGCCGCCGCGCCCTTTCTCCGAGCGATCTTACCGCCTGGAGGCCAGATTGGAAACGCTACCGTCGATCAGGAAAACGAGCGACGCGCCTTGAGCTGCGTCACCGATGCCGAGGGCTTGTCGGCAATCAGCCGCTGTTCGATCACCCCACGCCAGCCGAGGCCACGATAGGTCTCATAGCCCGGAGTGGCGTGTTGGGCGACGATTCGTCCATTTTGAACCTGCCAGCCCGCCTGTGCACCGCCAAACGCCGAGAGCCGCTCCGTCAACAAGCCCGTCCCATCGGATGAGGCAATCACCCGGTTGTCACGGTCGACGATCAACACGCGGCTCATCGCCCGCTCTTCGTCGGTCAGGCGGACACCCTCGACGATGGTCTTCGACTGGGGCTCCCAGTCGAAGTGGATGGCTAGGAGGCCTATGGGACGACCGTCGACTTCGCCGCCGGTCCTCACCGCCGTGACGAAGGTGGCAACCATCGTGTCGCCCAGAAGCGGCTCGCGGGCAATATCCTCAGCGTGGAAATCATCGCCGGTCCTCAGCCCCATGCCGGGGCGGAACCATGGCCGCGAAGAAACGTCGGCGCCGGCCACGGGAAACCGATCGCCACGTCCGGTCGCCACGACCTTGCCTTGGGGATCGCAGAGCCAGATGTCGAGATAGACGGTGTAGGCGCGCAAGATGACGTCGAGACGCCGCGCCGCATAGGCGAAGGCAGCCTCAGTCGGCTCGGTCATGGCGTCGATGAAGGCGGAATCGGTCGCCCACCAGCGGACATCGCAGGTGCGTTCGTAAAGGTTGCGATCGACGATCTCGATGGCGTTGAGAGCAAGGTCGACAAGCCGTTGTCCTTGCGAGGACTGGCTCATCTCCTGAACCAGCGAGGAAATCTCGCCGATCTCCGAGGCGAGCTCGGCCTCAAGGGCGGTCGAGAGCTTCTCCACCTCTTCCGAAATGCCGCGCACTTCCTGGCTGACCACCGCAAAGCCACGTCCGGCGTCACCAGCCCGTTCCGCCTCGATCAACGCGTTGAGGGCAAGGATCCGCATCCGACGATTGATCGCCCGGATCTGACCAACCTTGTTGAAGGCGATCTCCTGGACGGACTCGGACTTTGAAGAAATATCGCGAATGGACACAACCGAAGCTGTCATCCCGTCCCCCGGATCATCGCAACTTTACTATGCGAAGAGTCGCATTCACCTCGTTAACAAAGTAAAAACAACAGGCGATGAAATACGGAGCAGATTGCTTGTTTTATTTGCAGGCTACACTGTAAAGATGTAATTCTCGTACAACTATTTATCAAACAACCATGCGGGCAAGAAAGACGAAGATAATCGCCCCGATGGTTGCGACGGCCACTTCGTGCAGGAAGGGACTGGCAATGGGAAGACTGATGCCGGTCCACTGCAATACGAGCCCGCCGACGAACGAACCGATCAGGCCCGAAACGAGATAGCGGATGAGGCCGCCACCGCCCACAACGAAGCTGGCGAGCCAGCCGGCAAGAAGGCCGATGGCGCCCCAGACGAGAAAGGCATGACCTTGCATCGGATGTCTCCTGAACATGAAAAGACCGGCGGGATCGCCGCCGGCCTCTGCGTGTAATTGCGATTCACGCCTCAAATATGGATGGCGCGACCGTAGGCGGCAAGTACGCTCTCGTGCATGGTCTCGCTGACGGTCGGGTGCGGGAACACCGTGTGCATCAGCTCTTCCTCGGTGGTCTCGAGCTGCATGGCGACGACGAAGCCCTGGATCATCTCCGTCACCTCGGCGCCAACCAGATGGGCACCGAGCAAGCGGCCGGTCTTGGCGTCGAAGATCGTCTTGACGAGGCCTTCCGGCTCGCCCAGCGCCACCGCCTTGCCGTTGCCGATGAAGGGGAAGCGACCGACCTTCAGCTCGAAGCCGGCTTCCTTGGCCTTCTTCTCTGTGAGGCCGACGGAGGCCACCTGCGGGTGGCAATAGGTGCAGCCCGGAATCTGCAGCTTGTCCATCGGATGCGGATGCAAGCCGGCGATCGCCTCAACGCACAGCGTGCCCTCGTGCTCGGCCTTGTGGGCGAGCATCGGCGGTCCGGCGACGTCGCCGATGGCATAGATGCCCGGCACGTTGGTGCGGCCGAGGCCGTCGGTGGCGATCGTGCCGCGATCGAGCTTCACGCCCAGCGCCTCAAGGCCGAGGTTCTCGACGTTGCCGACGACGCCGACCGCAGAGATCACGCGATCGGCTGTGATCTCCTGCTTGGAGCCGTCCTTGAGCTCGATGGTGGCCGTCACCTCGTTGGCGCCCTTCTTCAGCGAGGCGACCTTGGCCTCCAGAAGGATCTTCATGCCGGCCTTCTCGAAACGCTTCTTGGCGAGTTCGGCGATCTCGTGATCCTCGACCGGCATCACCTGGCTCATCACCTCGACGACGGTCACTTCCGAGCCGAGCGCCCGGTAGAAGCTCGCAAACTCGATGCCGATGGCGCCCGAGCCGACCACCAGAAGACGCTTCGGCAGCTCTTCGGGAACCATCGACTCGAAATAGGTCCAGACCAGCTTCTTGTCGGGCTCAAGGCCCGGCAGGACACGCGGACGGGCGCCAGTCGCAACGATGATGTGCTTGGCCTCGTAGTCGCCGGCCGGCAGCCAACCCTTGGGCGCACCGTCGATGGCCTTCACCTTGACCTTGCCGGGCGCGGCGATCTTCGCCTCACCCCAGATCAGGTCGACCTTGTTCTTCTTGAGCAGGAAGCCAACGCCCTGGCTCATCTGCTGGGCGATGCCGCGTGACCGCTTGACGATGCCGGCGACGTCGGCGCCCGGCTTCTCGGCCTTGATGCCATAGTCGGCGGCATGCTCGATATAGTGGAAGATCTCGGCCGAGCGCAGCAGCGCCTTGGCCGGAATGCAGCCCCAGTTGGGGCAGATGCCGCCAACATAGGCGCGTTCGACGACGCCGACCTTGAGGCCGAGCTGGGCGGCGCGGATGGCGGCGACATATCCGCCGGGGCCCGAACCGATAATCAGGATGTCATACTGGGACATGAGATGCTCCAACGCGGTTTTGGCCGACGCCGTCGTGGCTTGAAGACTTAACCGCTCTTGTTATTCAACTGCTGCTGGTACTTCTTGATCAGGCTTTCAAGTGAGGTCTGCCATTTCGACGAAACGAAAGGCACAGCCAGTGATTTGGAAAGATTGAGCGGATCCCCCGCAACGCGCCCCGTGATGACCAATTTTTGAGACCGGAGTTCGTGGCATTCCCAAAAGCCACTCGCTTTACCCGCCAAGAGCTCCTCGGTCGTCCTGGCGTACATGAAGCAGATGTCGCCCGAGAACGTCTCTCCGGGTACGGAGCCTTCAACTTTCCACCTCCCCGGAACAACGACGGTATTTCCTGGAACCCAAAGAAAGGCTGCACCATCTGGCCTATAGTATTCAACCTGCATACCAAGGTGGACCAACGTTTTTCCGGAAAAGAAATCCCTGGAATTCGGCGTTTCCGCCGCCAGCTTCCGAAGAAGGTCGTCGTTTGATGTCTGGCAGGACGTCAGCGCCAGACCAGCGAAGACTGACACCAACATCGCCGTGACTATCTTCGGCGAGCACGCGAACACCAGCCTGTCTGAACGCTTCAGCACTCCAAGTCGCCACATCATGAACTCCCCCGTTTTCGGATTCCGGTCTCCCCAGAATTGGGAGGAAGAAACCGGATCGGACCGCCCATAGTTAGCGCAAGGGAGTTGCTTGGGTTGTTGTTTCCGATCACTCTTCCACTGGTTTAGCCTGTACCGAAGGAGACCGGAGTGGCAACACTCGCGCGCCGGATGTAGTCAACCGGCGCGCGAGATCTTCGGATCGCGATTACACCAGCATCGACATCGGCTTCTCGATGAAGCCCTTGAACGCCTTGAGAAGCTCGGCGCCGAGCGCGCCGTCCACGGCGCGGTGATCGGTGGAGAGCGTCACGCTCATTACGGTGGCGACGGCCAGCTGGCCACCCTTGACCACGGCCCGCTGTTCGCCGGCACCCACCGCCAGGATGGTGGCGTGCGGCGGGTTGATGAC
This sequence comes from uncultured Pleomorphomonas sp., assembly GCA_963665435.2. Lineage (GTDB taxonomy): Bacteria > Pseudomonadota > Alphaproteobacteria > Rhizobiales > Pleomorphomonadaceae > Pleomorphomonas. The sequence continues at coordinate 5,330 of CAXXNH010000034.1, forward strand.
GGCCGCGAAGTCCTTGACGCCGAACATGCCAAGGTTGGACACCGAGGTGGTGCCGCCCTGATATTCTTCCGGCTTCAGCTTGCGGTCCTTGGCGCGCTTGGCGAGATCCTTCACCTCGTTGGAGATGGCCGACAAGCTCTTCTCGTCGGCCTTGCGGACGATCGGTGTGATCAGACCGCCGGGGATCGACACGGCAACGCCGACATCGGCATGGCGATGCTTGAGCATGCCGCCATCCGTCCAGGATACGTGCGCATCCGGCACGGCCTTCAGCGCCAAGGCATAAGCCTTGATGACCATATCGTTGACCGAAACCTTATAGGTCGGCTTTCCATCGATGGTCGGCGCGGCGTCGTTGATGTCCTTGCGCAAGGCAAGCAGCGCATCGAGCTCAACGTCGACGGTGACGTAGAAATGCGGCACCGTCTGCTTGGACTCGGTGAGGCGGCGCGCAATCGTCTTGCGCATTCCGTCGTGCGGAATCAGCTCGTAGCTGTCCGGATCGAACAGCTTCAGCGTCATCTCGTCGCTGGCGCCAGCCGGCTTCGTAGCAGGCGCCGAGCCCTGTGCCTGCGGAGCGGGAGCCGCCGCCTTCGGCGCCGCTTCTGCACCCTCGACGTCACGCAGGATGATGCGACCCTTTGGACCAGAGCCCTTGATCGACTTGAGGTCGAGGCCTTTGTCCTTGGCGACGCGACGCGCCAGTGGCGACGCGAAGATGCGTTCGCCGTCGGCCGACTTGGTTGCTTCCGCCTTCGGAGCTTCTGCCTTGGCGGCATCCGCATTCGACGCCTCAGGCTTCGCCTTGTCCTCGACCTTGGGCGCTTCCGCCTTGGCCGGGGCGGGAGCCGCCCCTTCGGCTGCCGAGGCAGCCGCTTCGACGTCCTCGCCTTCCTCGGCGAGAATGGCAATCACGGCGTTGACCGGCACGTCCGCCGCGCCTTCGGCGACCACCAGCTTGGCGACGACACCTTCGTCAATCGCCTCGACTTCCATGGTGGCCTTGTCGGTTTCGATCTCGGCGAGAACCATGCCGGACTTCACGGCATCGCCCACCTTGACGTTCCACTTGGTCAGGTTGCCCGTCTCCATGGTGGGAGAGAGCGCCGGCATCAGGATCTTGATCGGCATTTCTTCTCTCCTCAGCGATAGGTGACGGCGCGCACGGCCTCGATCACCTCGCCGACGTTCGGCAGGGCGAGCTTCTCAAGATTGGCCGCGTAGGGCATCGGCACATCCTTGCCGGTGATGCGGGCCACCGGTGCGTCGAGATAGTCGAAGACGTTGGCCTGGATCTGGTAGGCGAGTTCAGACCCCACCGAGCCCTGCGGCCAGCCCTCTTCGACCGTCACGCAGCGGCCGGTCTTCTTGACCGAGTTGACCACCGTCTCGATGTCCATCGGGCGGATGGTGCGCAGGTCGATCACCTCGGCGTCGATGCCGAGACCCGCCAGCTCTTCCGCCGCCTTGATCGCATAGGACATGCCCATGCCGAAGGAGACGATGGTGACGTCCTTGCCGGCCTTGTGGATGCGCGCCTTGCCGATCGGCAGCACGTAATCGTCGAGCTTCGGCACCTCGAAGTGATGGCCGTAGAGAACCTCGTTCTCGAGGAAGATCACCGGGTTGGGATCGCGGATCGCCGCCTTGAGGAGGCCCTTGGCGTCGGCCGCGCTATAGGGCATCACCACCTTGAGGCCGGGGATCATGCCGTACCAGGCGGCGTAGTCCTGGCTGTGCTGGGCGCCGACGCGGGCGGCGGCGCCATTGGGACCGCGGAACACGATCGGGCAGCCCATCTGGCCACCGGACATGTAGAGCGTCTTGGCCGCCGAGTTGATGATCTGGTCGATCGCCTGCATGGCGAAGTTGAAGGTCATGAACTCGACGATCGGCTTCAGACCGGCGAAGGCAGCGCCGACACCGATGCCAGCAAAGCCGTGCTCGGTGATGGGCGTGTCGATGACGCGCCTGGCGCCGAACTCGTCCAGAAGACCCTGGGAAATCTTGTAGGCGCCCTGATACTCGGCGACTTCCTCGCCCATCAGGAAAACGTCTTCGTCGCGGCGCATTTCCTCGGCCATGGCCTCGCGTAGCGCCTCGCGAACCGTCTTGCTCTCGAACTCGGTTCCGGCGGGGACGTCGGGATCGGCCTCGGCCTTGACGGCCGGCGCTGCCGGCACCGTGCTCGACGCCTGCGCCATCGGTTGCGTCTTTTCGGCAGGAGCGGCCTCGGCGGCGGGCTGCGGCGCTTCACCGGCTTCCGGCTTGCCCGTAGCGGCTTCGCCCTCTTCGCCGACGCGGGCGATCACTGCGTTGACCTTCACCCCCTCGGTGCCCTCGGCAACGAGGATCTCGAGCAGCTTGCCCTCGTCGACGGCTTCGATTTCCATCGTCGCCTTGTCGGTTTCGATCTCGGCGAGCACATCGCCGGATTTCACGTCATCGCCCACCTTTTTAAGCCACTTGGTGAGCTTGCCCTCTTCCATGGTCGGCGACAGCGCCGGCATCAGGATATCGATTGCCATTATGAAAAACCTTTCGGCGCTGTCAGCGGAGAATGTCGGTCCAGAGCTCGGACGGATCCGGCTCGGCATCGGCGGAGGCGAAGTCGGCGGCTTCCGTCACCACGGCGCGCACCTTCTTGTCGATCTCCTTGAGATCCTCCTCGCTGGCCCAGCCCTTCTCGACGAGGCGCTTGCGAACCTGTTCGATCGGATCGCGTTCGTCGCGCATCTTCTGCACTTCGTCCTTGCTCCGGTACTTGGCCGGATCGGACATCGAATGGCCGCGATAGCGATAGGTCTGCATTTCCAGGATATAAGGGCCATTGCCCGTCCGCGCCCATTCGACCGCACGATCGGCCGCCGCATTGACGGCGCGGACGTCCATACCGTCCACCTGCTCGCCGGGAATGTTGAAGCTCTCGCCGCGCTTGGCGAAATCGGTCTGCGCCGACGAGCGGCTGACCGAGGTGCCCATGGCATACCTGTTGTTCTCGATGACGAAGATCACCGGCAGCTTCCAGAGCTGCGCCATGTTGAAGGTCTCGTAGACCTGGCCCTGGTTGGCCGCGCCATCACCGAAATACACCACCGACACGTTGTCGTTGCCGCGATACTTGTTGGCGAATGCCAGTCCAGCGCCGATCGGCACCTGCGCGCCGACGATGCCGTGACCGCCGAAAAACTGCTTCTCGCGGCTGAACATGTGCATCGAGCCGCCCTTGCCGCGCGAGTATCCGCCCTGGCGACCCGTCAACTCGGCCATGACACCCTTGGGGTCCATGCCGCAGGCCAGCATGTGGCCATGGTCGCGATAGGAGGTGGTAACCTGATCCTCGCCTTCGCGAAGCGCCTTCTGGATACCGACGACAACGGCTTCCTGGCCGATGTAAAGGTGGCAGAACCCGCCGATGAGGCCCATGCCGTAGAGCTGACCGGCCTTCTCTTCGAAGCGACGGATCAGCAGCATGTCGTGATAGGCCTTGAACTCGTCGTCCTTGTCGAATTCGGCGACCTGATAGTTGACGGTCGGATTGGACGTCTTGCCCGGTTTCTTCGTTCCGGATGTCGGGGCCGAAGCGCGCGTGCGCTTCTCGGTCGCCGGTCGAACAGCCATGGATTGCTCCTCCCGTATCGGGATTATTTCGTAGAGGCGCCGACGGAACCCCTTTCCGGGGAGCAAGTCAAGGTTTGCAACGCATGTCAATCATGCGAAAGCCGCATCGCTGGCCACAAGAATTAACTGAAATCGAGTTAATTCATCGAAAATATAGCAATATCAATCGCTTTTTGCCTGCGCCAGCTTGTCGAAATCCATGATGACCACTTCATTCGGATTGACGACCGACAGCTGGATACGGGCGCGCTCGTCCACCATGTCCTGGTCGAGGCTGGAGGGCCGCAGAAGCCTGACATGGGCCTCCAGATCAGCCTTTTCGGCGTTGAGACGCGCCAGTTCGGCATTGAGTTCCTGGGTGCGACTCTCGAAGCGGGCACGCCCCACCATGCCGTACTCGCCATTGACGGCGTGATAGCCAAAATAGCCCAGAAAAACGGCGGTAACAGCCGGAAGGATCAGGCGACGCAGCCAAGACGGACGGTACTGGCGGGTAATCATACGCAACAAACTCACGCGGACAGCGGGAACATCCTGGTCCCTTGCGGAGGAATCTGGACCAACGTGGTAAAAGGACGGTGAACAGGTCGTGGGTTGCGCTGCGAAATGAGTCTAGCCAGCCTCGCAATAGGCAAAAGGTGGCAAACTTCCCACAGGACGAGCCGATCACGACATCGTGCACGCGGCGAAGCCGTCAAACCGCCATCAAGTCAAGCGATGGAGAAAGAAAAGGGGGAGGATCCGTTTTGAGGATAGCGCAGCCGAAACCGGCAACGATGTTGTCCGTTCTCGGCCATGCGCTGTTCATCGCACTCCTTGCCATCGAAGCACCCCGCCATTTCACCGTCGACCGGCAACCGGTGGCCGTCGAGGTGGTCATGGTCCCTAGGATGGAGGTCGTGCCGCCCGTCAGCGCTCCCCCCGAGATCACCGCCAAGCCGTCGACCTCTCCAGCCCAGCTGGCCCGCCCATCCTCAAGCGCCACCGTGACGGCAACCGACTACTATGCCGCCGCCGTCCTCGACGATCCGCGCAATCAGGAAACTCGTGAGATAATCTCGACACTTGCCAGCGACGAGCGACTGATCCAGCTCTGCAACATCGAAGCGATGGAGCAGTTGAAGCACTGGAAGGCCGGATTCGTGCCCAACAGCGTCGTTCCCTACGCGATGGCCGATCCGCAGATGAAGGCCGAGTCCATGGAAGCGCCCGGCGCGGCCGTCCACGCTGGCGGGAAATGGTATCGGCTGTCGTTCAGCTGCGGCGCGACGGCCGATCTCGCTCGTGTCGCTTCTTTCACCTTCAAACTCGGCCGTCCCATTCCCAAAAGGGAATGGGAGCAGAACTCCTTACCTGAGCTGGACGAGAACGAACCGACGGACTGAAATCTCCTCACCCGGCGATGGCGAGGCTCTTCAGTTTGCGGTGCAGCGCCGAGCGCTCCATGCCAACGAACTCGGCGGTCCGCGAGATGTTGCCGCCGAAGCGGTTGAGCTGGGCCTTGAGATACTCCCGCTCGAAAATCTCGCGCGCCTCCCTGAGCGGCAGCGCCATCAGGTGCTCGCCGCCCGAGCCGGACGGCAGCGACGGCAGCATGGTGCCGATTTCCGAGGGCAGAAGGTCGGCGGTGATCGTCGCCTCCGGATCGCCGCGCGTCAGGATCATCAGCCGCTCGACGTTATTGCGGAGCTGACGCAGGTTGCCCGGCCAGTCGTGCGACTGCAGCACGGCCATCGCGTCCTCGCCAATGCGCCGGACCGGCAGGCCAGTGGCCCTGGAGATCTGGTGCATCATCTGCTCGATGAGGAAAGGAATGTCCTCGCGCCGTTCCGAAAGCCCCGGAACACGCACCGGCACAACGGCGAGGCGGTGAAACAGGTCCTCGCGGAAGTGCCCCTCGGCGATCTCGCGCTCGAGATCGCGCGCCGTCGACGACACATAGCGAACGTCGACATGAACCTTCTGGGTGCCCCCTACCCGCTCGAACGCCTGTTCGACGAGAACGCGCACCATTCGGTTCTGCATGTCACGCGGCATGTCGCCGATCTCGTCGAGATAGAGCGTGCCACCATGTGCTTCTTCGAGAGCGCCGACCTTGCGCTTGCCATCGTCGTCGGACTCGCTGCCGAACAGCTCGATCTCCATCCGGTCCGGCGAGAAGGCGCCGGGATTGAGCACCACGAACGGACCAGCGGCCCGGTGCGAACGCTCGTGGATGGCGCGCGCTACCGACTCCTTGCCCGATCCGGAGGGACCCGAGATCAGCACGCGGCTGTTGGTCGGCGCAACGCGGTCGATGGTGTTGCGGAGCTGGTTGACAACCGACGAGCCACCGACGACGCCCTCCTGGCGGTCGGAACGGATCTGAAGTTCGCGAATCTCGCGCTTGAGACGCGATGACTCCAACGCCCGTTCGGCGATCAGCACTAGGCGATCGGCCTTGAACGGCTTCTCGATGTAGTCGTAGGCGCCGCGCTTGATCGCAGAGACCGCCGTCTCGACGTTGCCATGGCCGGAGATCATCACCACCGGCACGTCCGGATTGTTGGACTTGATCTCGTCGAGCAACTGCAAGCCATCCATGCGGCTGCCCTGAAGCCAGATGTCCAGAAAGATCAGCTGCGGGCGCCTCTCGGCAATGGCCTGAAGGGCCTTGTCGCAATCTCCGGCCGTCCGGGTTCCGTGGCCCTCATCCTCAAGAATGCCTGCCACGAGGTCGCGAATATCGGCCTCATCGTCAACGATCAGAATGTCGGTCGCCATTGTTTCCTGCGTATCCGTTCCGCCGCCGAGCGGCCGCCCTCAAGCCCCGGCCGTCTCGGCAGTAACATAAATGTCACACGATCTGAAGCCCTATCGGTCATTACCCCCGACATTCAACCCGTTCTATTCGGATCGACCGGCAGGCTGATCCTGACCATGGCTCCGTGCCCGCCATCGGCGACTGCGGGCGCATCCAGAAGATCGATGCTGCCGCCGTGCTCCTCGACGATCTTGCGAACGATCGCGAGGCCCAGGCCCGTCCCCTTCTCGCGTGTCGTCATGTATGGCTCCATCAACCGGTGCCTCTCGTTTGTCGGAAGGCCGATGCCGGTATCGACCACTTCCACGATGTTGAAATCGCCGGCCTGGCGGCCATAGACATCGACACGCGCGCCCTTGCGGTCATCCTCGGGCAGCCCCTCGATCGCCTCGACGGCGTTCTTGACCAGATTGGCAACCGCCTGGCTGATCAACCGATGATCGAAGCGCCCCTTGAGCTGCGTTTCCGGCAGATGAGCCTCGAAGCTAATCTCCGGGTGGCCGACGCCAAGAAGGAACACTGCCTCGCGCACGCATTCGCCGAGGTCGCGTTCCTCGAAGGACGGCTTGGGCATGCGCGCGAACTGCGAGAACTCGTCGACCATGCGGCCGATGTCGCCGACCTGCCGGACGATGGTGTCGACGCACTGGTCGAAAACCCGCCGGTCGTCGTCCATCACCAGCTTGCCGAACCGCCGCCGGATGCGCTCGGCGCTCAGCTGGATCGGCGTCAGCGGGTTCTTGATCTCATGGGCAATGCGGCGGGCAACGTCTGCCCAGGCCGAGGTGCGCTGCGCCGACACCAGCTCGGAAATGTCATCGAGTGTCACAACGTAACCGTGCTCGCGGTCGAGCGAGCGATCGGGCGTCACCCTGACCGACACCGTGCTCTTGTGATCGCCACGGACCAACGCGATCGTCGCCTGGTGGGACCGTCCTTCATCGTCATCGCGCAAGGCGGCCGACAGGAGATGGGCCAGTTCGGGCATCTCGTCGACCAGAAGGCGACCGACCAGATCGAACAGCTCCACGCCGAGCAGCGACAGCGCCGATGCGTTGGCGATGGTGACGTGGCCATCGTTGGAAATGCCGACGACGCCCGCCGACACGCCCGACAATACCGCCTCGGTGAACCGGCGCCGTCTCTCGGCCTCCTCCGAGGCCGAGATCAGCTCCTGCCGCTGGCTCCGGAGTTCCACCGTCATCTTGTTGAAGGAAGCCCCCAGGCTGGAGATATCGTCCGACGTGGATCCGACGGGCACGGCGGCGGTTAGGTCGCCGTGAGCCACCCGGTCGGCCGCATTGATCAGGTGACGTATGGGCGCGACAAGATAGTTGGCGAACGACAGGCCGATCCACATGGCGCCGAGCAGGAAGACGATCGACATGCCGCCGAAGATCATCGCGAACCCCATCTGAACGTCGGAACGGTTGTTCTCAAGTTCGCGGTATTCCATGGCGCTGTCGCGAGCGAGCTTCAGGTTGTCGAGCACCTGTTTGTCGAGAAGACGGACGATGTAGAGATAGGTCTCGTCATAGGTCCTGAGCTTCAGGAGGCCCCCGACCTGGTTGGACTGACCAGGCTGCAGGAGCACCGCCGTTTCCTTGCGCGCCTCATCTATCGCCGTGAGCGTCGGCATGACCGTCTTGACGGTCGGATCGACCTCCGTGCGCACGATGACGTTGCCGTTCTTGTCCAGCAGATAGGCGCTTTGCAGACCGTGCAGCGACGCCTGCAAGCGCATGAGGCTCTCGAACCGGGTCGGTTCGTAATCGTAAAGCGACTTGGCGGCGTCGAGCGAAGTGGCAATGCTGATCAGATCGGCCCGAAGCACGCGGGCATGTTCCTGCATGTAGGCGCTCGCCACGGTCAGCACGTTGTCGACCACTTGTCGCGTCCGCGACTCGAACCAGTGATCGAAACCCTGGTTGAGCGAGACGGTGAAGGCCACCGCCACCATCACGGCAGGCAAGGCGGCGATGAAGGCAAACAGCGCCACGACGCGCAGGTGAAGCCGAGCAGCCGCTCGCCCCTCCACCCAGGCACGCCCGAGCTTCCATACCTCCTGGCCGACCATGAACAGGATGGCGAGGAGGAGAAGGCCGTCGATCAACAAGGCACCGCGAAGAAGGTCGGTGGTCGGCGGAACGGGCAGGAGATTGGAGATCAGCGCAAAGGTGGTCAGAGAGAACAGCGTGGCGACCGCCACCAGCACGAGACCGAACAGCCGCCGCCGTCGCCCCTCGGCATAAACGTCCTTCATCGCCATCGGCCTTGCCGCAGCTTCAGTCTGTCCAGCCGACAAGTCCGCCATCGTCCGCCTCCATTCCACAACGCGAGCCGTCTATCACGATTGCGGCTTCTTGACGAAAACAACGTGCAAAAGGCGCCTATCCGAGCTTTTTGCCCCGCTAACGCCACAAGCCCCGCTTTACATCCGTCCGCAATGAACTAACAAGGCGGCTCGCGGAGCGAACTTGACCCCGACGGCTCGATCTTTCGATCGGACGCAAGGCCTCCAAGCTTCGCGAGAAACAGAAGCCGCAAATGGTTCCCATGATTCCGACATTTGCTCCGCGACCGCATCGGGCAAAGACAAAGGTCGGGTCGAGCCAGCGGCCCCAATATCGCGGATCGAAGCCGATATGACCGACAGTCCCCTTCCGAAGCCCGCTCTCGCGGCAGCGCTGCACGCCATCGAAATCACCCGGACGGGTGTCACTGCCCTTGAGGAAGCCGCGCTTCGCGGCCCACTCGGCGAGGCCATCGACAAGGCCATCGGAATCGTTGCCGAGGGCAAGGGGCGTCTTATCGTCACCGGTATCGGCAAAAGCGGCCACATCGCCCGCAAGCTTGCCGCGACTTTCTCCTCCACCGGCACGCCAGCCTATTACGTGCACCCCACGGAGGCCGGCCATGGCGACCTCGGCATGGTCGACGGTACCGACGTCATCATGGCTCTGTCCTGGTCGGGAGAGACCACCGAGCTCGCGGTCGTCCTGGCCTTCGCCAAGCGCTTCAACGTGCCGGTGATCGCGCTCACCGCCGGCGCGGAGTCGACACTGGCCGCCGCAGCCGACGTGGCGTTGATCCTGCCGCGCGTACGGGAAGCCTGCCCGCATAATCTCGCCCCGACGACATCGACGGTGCTTCAGCTTGCCATCGGCGACGCCATCGCCATGGGCGTCATGGTGCGGAAAGGCTTCTCGGAAAACGACTTCCACATCGTCCACCCAGGCGGCAAGCTCGGTTCGCAGCTCCGTCGCGTGTCGGAGATCATGCATACCGACCGGCTTCCGCTGATCGACGCAGACAGTCGTATGACGGAAGCCATCCTGGCCATCAGCTCGGGCGGGTTCGGCGTCGTCGGCGTCGTCGACGATGCCGGCCAGTTGGTCGGGGTCGTCACCGACGGCGATCTCAGGCGCTTCGTGCACTCCGACCTCGGCCCGCAGTTGAGCGCCAGCAAGCTGGAGACGCCGGTCGCGGACGTCATGACGCGCAATCCGGTCACCGTCGCGCCGCAGATTTTCGCCGCCGAGGCGCTCGACCTTCTGCAGAACCGCAAGATCTCCGTGCTGTTCGTCGTCGAGAACCGGAAGCCGACCGGCATCCTGCACACCCTCGACCTGCTGCGCATCGGCGTGGCGTGACAGCCAGCTCCGTCGCGGGTGCCCGTCACTCCCTCAGGGGTTCCGGGTGGCTGACGATGCGGCGGATCTCTGGAAAGGCAGCACGCGCCATGCGCTCCACCGCGTCGGCGCGGCGATGCACCTCGGCGGCGGAAAGCGTCGCCGGGAAGCGGCAATGAAAGGCAACGAACAGTCCTTCGCCGATCTCGCGAACACGCACGTTGTGGACGTCTGACACGCCATGCTTGTCAGCCGCCGCCCTGAGAGTGGCGGCGTAGGCGGCAACGCGATCCTCGGGCAAGCGTTCGCCGGGAATGAGGTCGGGATATAGGGGTTCGAGATGCGTCTCCACCTCGATCTCGGCGCCGATTTCAGCGCGGACGGCGGCTTCCAGGCGGCTCGCTACCTCATGCGCCTCTCCGAGCGGCATGGCCCCTTCCACCTCGCAATCGAGCGACACGGAGAGACGGTCGCCAAGATGCTGAATGGTGATGTGGTGAACGGGAATGCGCTCGCGCGACGCAGCGAGGAACACGCGCTCCCTGACGCTCTCGTCGTCGATCGGGACCGGCCGCAGGCTGACCGTCGCCTCGGCGTCGTCGATCTCATCCAAGATGGCCGCGACCATCGCCCGCTTGACCGCGGCCGTCTCGTCGAAACTGAAAGTCCGGGGGACAGCCGCGGAAATATCGACGAAGTGCCGGGGCCCGACCGTACGGACGCGGAGCTGATCGATGGCGACCACGCCGGGCAGATCCAGAAGCAACCGACGGAGCGTGCGAGCAATGGCCGGCGGTACCCGGTCGGTCAGCTCGTCGATGGTGCGGCGGATCATCCGGAGGCCCAGCCAGCCGATGAACACGGCGATGGCCGCCGCGGTCACCGAGTCGGCCCAATCGGCACCATAGAGCGTCGCAACGAAGCCGACGATGACGATCACCGACGAGGCCACGTCGGACAGGAAGTGCATGGCGTCCGCAGCCAGAGCGCGACTGCCGGTTTCCTTCGCCGTCTTGTTCAAGGCCCAGGCGCGCCAGAGATTGATGACGATCTCGGCGCCCAACACGGCAAAGGCGATGACACCGACAGATGGCGGCGGCGCCGCGCCGGCAAAACGGTTCCAAGCCTCCACGGCAACGCCGCCGGCCAGCACCAACAGGAGCGTCCCCTCCCCCAGCGCAGCGAGATCCTCGAACTTGCCATGACCATAGGGATGGTCGTCGTCGGCTGGCCGATCGGCAAAGCGCACCGCCAGGAAGGTGACGAGCGTCGCGATGGCATCCGTACCCGAGTGCAGCGCGTCGGTCACGAGCGCCAGCGAGCCGATCATCAGGCCAATGGAGAGCTTGGCGGCGGTCAGACTGAGGCTGGCGACCAGCGACACCAACGCCACGCGTTCCTTCCTGGTCATCGCCGTTCCCGCCTTCCGTAATTCGACGGAGACGGGCATGCCCTCCCGACGACCAAAAGGCAAGCGCCCTCACCGGCGCTTCGTACTCATTCCACGAAAACGGTCACCCTGTCCGCCCTACCCTCACCGTCGATCACAGACAGCGTCACAAAGCCGGCGCCCTTCGGGAAGTAGCTGAACTGCCGCGCCCATGGCTCCCGCGCCACTGGCGCTCCATCGGCGAGCCAGGTGAACGGGCCTTTGCCGTTCCTGACCTTGAGGGCGAGCGGCTGAGGCGAGCCGGAGCGGAAGCCGAGATCGACGCGCGCGCCCGTGGGGGGATAGGCGATCTCCGGTCCGGCATCCTTCAACGCAACAGCCGCCCGCGCGCCGCGCAGTCGCTGAAGAGGCGGCGGCAGCTCGGCATTGGAGACCTTGAGGAGGCCCGGCGGTTCCGGCGGCAAGCGTGTCGTCCCGCCCGCCCGAACGAAGGTATCGGCCAGGATCGGCACGGCCACATCGACGCCCATCAGACCGGGCAACGGCGCGCCATCCGGCCGTCCGACCCAGACGCCGACCACATACCGACCGTCGTAGCCCATCGCCCACGCGTCGCGATAGCCATAGGACGTTCCCGTCTTGATGGCGACGCGGACGTCGCCCTTGGCCGCACCAAGCTGCCCTGCCAGGATATCTGTGACATAGGCGGCGGCGCGTTCGTCCATCAGCGGCTTGGGTGGCTCGGCCGGCCCCACGGCATCGACCCGCTCGCGCAATGCGATGGGGCGGCCACCACGAGCCAAGGCCATGTAGAGCGTCGTCAGATCGTCAAGCGTCAGGCCGACGCCCCCCAGTCCGACCGCGAGGTTGGCGGATGCCATGTCCGGCAGTTTTGCCTCGACGCCCGCCCGGCGGAAACGAGTGACCAGCCGCGCCGGCCCGACCAGTTCCAGCGTCTGGATGGCGGGCACGTTGAGACTTTCGGCCAGAGCTTGCCGCACAGTCACCGTGCCGCGAAAGGTCTTGTCGAAGTTGTTGGGCGTGTAGCCGCCAAAGGCGGTGGGGCGGTCCTCGACCAGCGTCTCGGGATGGGCGATGCCGGCCTCGAAGGCGAGACCATAGATGAACGGCTTCAGCGTCGATCCTGGCGACCGGACCGCCCTGGTCATGTCGATGGAGCCGGCTCGCTGTTGGTCGAACAGACCGGCGGACCCGACGGAGGCCACCACGTCTCCGCTCGCCTCCTCGGCCACCATGATAGCCACCGAGACGTTGGGGCCGATGGCGCTCGCCCGCTCGGCGGCGAGCCCTTCGAGCAAGGCCTGCAGCTTGCCGTCGATGGTCAGCCTGATTTCGCCCCGCTTGGGATCGGCCGCCACCGCCCGGTCGGCGGCATGAGCGGCAAGCAATGGAAAGTCGCGTCGCCGGGTCGGTACCGGCTCGGCCACGGCGGCGTCGGCATCGGCGCGCGAAAGAATGCCGCGCTCGGCAGCTCGCCTCAGGATACGGTCTCGCGCCGCCTTGGCAGCGTCGGGATAGCGGTCCGGCCGCCTTGCCTCGGGCGCCTGCGGCAAGGCGACAAGAAATGCCGCCTCGGCCGGAGTAAGGCGAGCCGGTTCCTTGCCGAACCAGGCCAGCGAGGCCGAGCGTACGCCTTCCAGATTGCCGCCGAACGGCGCGAGGCTGAGATAGGCGGCGAGGATATCGTCCTTGCCGGCAAAACGTTCGAGGGCAAGAGCCTTGACGATCTGTCCGAACTTGCCGATCGGCGAGCGGGTATGCAGGCGCTCCGAAAGACGCACCACCTGCATGGTCAGCGTCGATCCGCCCGAGACGATGCGCCCATGCGTCACCAGCTGCCAACCGGCACGGAGCAAAGCTTTCGGATCGACACCGTTGTGCTCCCGGAAGCGCCCGTCCTCGGTGGCGAGAAGCAACGCCACGTAGCCCGGATCGACGCGCACCGGATCGACAGGCAGGCGCCAGAGTCCATCCCCGACCGTGTAGGCTCGCAGAATGTCGCCGTTTCGCGCAGTCACGACCTGCGAGGTAGGAGCAAAAAGATCGACAGGCGGTGTCGCGTCAACAAGGGCTCGGAACTGGACGACAGCAGCCACGACGGCGACAACCGCCACCGAAAGAACCACCAGACAGACTTTGACCAGACGACCACGCGTCTTCATCCGATTGCGTTTTCCTGTGCTCACTTCAGTCGGTCAACTTGCGAAAGCGCCCGGTGTCTAGAGACTGATCAGCGCTCGCCCGAGGTTGAAGCCTCGCACCAAAACCCTGGCCGTTTCAAGAAAAGCGCGAAAGGGCAGCACCGTAAAGTACCTGTAGCGAGGCAGCCCGTGGGACTCGGTAATGCACCATCCCCCGCATGACGGTCCACGCCGACGTTCGCCCCACATGGATCGCCTCTGTGTCTGCATTGGCACGGCACAGCGCCCGGAGTGAACGCCCAAGCCGATGGCGCCAACCGCAAAAGCCGAATTGAACGACATGGCGGTGACGGCCCCGAGGAAGAGTGCCCCTCGTTTCAGCAACAAATACGACTGCTTCGCAACCACAGAGCATAACCGCAGGATCGGCCAAGCGAGTTGCGCGGTTTGCCAATATATCCCCGGCCCAAGAACATCACTTCCTGGCCCGCACCAAACCAAGAAAATATTCAAAATGGATATTGAACATTCCGCATAATGCAACATTAACGGTCACTGCGTAGAAATGCGAAAGGAGAGAAACGGGCGGATGCTGAATTCTGGAGGATAGAATGAAACTATTCGACAAGATACTGTCGAAGCGGATAAGCAGACCGCCACAAAATGCCGACGTCGCGATACCCGATGGCGAGCCGAAGCGAGAGCAGACGGGCTCATCCGCCTCGGCAGCAGAGCCTCTCAGGATATTGCGAACGGACGCCTCTCTCTCCGGCGTCTGCCCTGACGACTTCCTGTTTGACGGCATCCAGGCCAGCCTGGTGCTCGCTTTCGTCTCGCCAAAGGTCGATTTCGCAAATGTGACCCGCAAGATCAAGTCGCTTGCCCACACGGCCGAGGTTGTGGCCACCACAACCGCGGGCGAGCTCTGCGCCAAAGGTGGAGAGAAGCTGTATTGCGAGACGGACGGCAGTTGGCAGAACGTCGTCCTGCAAGTCTTCTCGCCGGCATTGATCGAGAAGGCCGAGGTGTTCTCGGTACCACTCTCCTCGCAGGATCTCAGAGACGGCAGATCCTCGATGTCGCACAGCACACGGATCGCCAAGATCGTCTCGGCACTGAGCGCCGTGAAGCCGGCCATGCACATTGACGCCAAGACGACTTTCGCGCTGACCTTCGTCGATGGACTTTCCATGTCGGAAAGCTACTTCATGGAGGCCATCTACGAGTCCGGGCGCTTCCCCTGCCTGTTCGTCGGCGGCTCCGCCGGTGATGCCCTGACCTTTACCGAAACGCTCCTGTTCGATGGCCGACAGATCGTGAAGGACCACGCCGTCGTCGCCTTCGTCAAGATGGCGCCGGGGCAACGCTACGGCGTCATGAAGAGCCAGAATTTCCGGAAAACCGGACCGAGTTTCGTCGTTGTCGACGCAGATACCGATCGACGGTCGGTCAGCGCCGTCATCGACGACAAAAGCGGCAAGGTCGTCTCACTGGTCGAGGCTCTCTCTTCTGCGTTGAGGGTCGAGCCGGAGAAGCTCGAAGAGGCTCTCAAGGGCAAAGCGTTCGGGATCGAGCTGGGCAAGGAGCTGTTCGTCCGCTCGGTGTCCAAGATCGACCTCGAGAAGGAAGTGTTCTACTTCTACTGCGATATCGGCCCCGGTGACGAACTGACGTTGCTTGAACAGACCGACTTTCTCGAACAGACCCGCAACGACATCGAGCGTTATCTGCGCGGCAAACCGAAGCCGACAGGCGTACTGATGAACGACTGCATCCTGCGTCGTCTGTCGAATGCACAGGCGCTGTCGCGAACAGGCGGCATTTGGCCTGCGCCCGTGGCGGGATTTTCGACCTACGGCGAGCTGTTCGGCATCAACATCAACCAGACCCTGTCGGCAATCGTCTTCTTCTCCAACGTTCAGACGGACTTCGCGGACGATTATCTCGACAACTTCGCAATCCATTACGCGAGCTTCGTCAACTACTTCACGCGCAACCGACTGAAGCGCGTCGAAATCCTGAATCGCCTGAGAACCGGCGTCATCGAAAAGATCTCCGACTATCTCGAGATATCCTCGAGAATCGAGGGCACTCTCTCGGAGATCTCCAGCGTCGGCGAGATCATGTCCGGCATTCGGGCCGCCATGGTCGATTCCCGTCCGGAGCAGAGCGGCAAGCCGTCCAACACGGAGGCGCTCGCCGCACGCTTTGGCGGTCTCAACGACGCACTTTCCGCGCTGCGCCAAGTCGTGGCAGTCATCGACAACATCACCGGTCAGACCAACCTGCTCGCCCTCAACGCCACCATCGAGGCGGCACGCGCAGGTGAAGCGGGTCGCGGTTTCGGCGTGGTGGCCGGCGAGGTGAAAAAGCTCGCCAACGACACCAAGGCCACGCTCGGTCACACACAGACAGCCATCGCCAACATCGAGGAATCGCTTCGGGAGCTCGGCGTCATCATCGAAGCCACCAAGCAGGAGTTTTCCGAAGAGGGCGAGCGCTACAAGCAGATCGTGGGCAACGTGGAAGAGATCTTCGCCCAGAGCGGCCACTTCGAACGGTCGATCGCCGGTCTGTCGTCAATTGTCGCCGGCCATCGAAGCAGTGTCGAGCAGGCGGTCAGCAGCATCGAGTTCCTGCATCGGCTCGACAAAAGCGACCGGGAGGTCGCCTGATCGGCTTCGGCCTGAGCAAATTCCAAAACAAAGCCGCCGCGTGAGCATCCTCACGCGGCGGCTTACTGTTTCGGTGGACTGAATCAGCCGTAGATCGGGAAGGCGTCGGTCAGCGCCTTGACGCGGAGCTTCACCGCCGCCTCGACGCCGTCGTTCTTGTCTTCGCCGTTGACCTTCAGACCGTCGAGCACCTGCAGGATCAGGTTGGCGATCTCCTTGAACTCACCGGCGCCGAAGCCGCGTGAGGTCGCCGCCGGCGAGCCGAGACGGATACCCGAGGTGATCGTCGGCTTCTCCGGATCGAACGGCACGCCATTCTTGTTGCAGGTGATATCGGCGCGACCGAGAGCCGCCTCGACCACCTTGCCGGTGAGCCCCTTCGGACGAAGATCGACCAGCATCAGATGGTTGTCGGTGCCGCCCGAGACGATATCGACACCACCGCGCTTCAACTCGTCGGAGAGCACACGGGCATTCTCGACCACCGCCTTGATGTAGGTCTTGTAGGCCGGCTGAGCCGCTTCGAGCAGCGCCACCGCCTTGCCGGCGATGACATGCATCAGTGGCCCGCCCTGCAGGCCGGGGAACACCGCCGAGTTGATCTTCTTGGCGATATCCTCGTCATTGGTCAGCACCATGCCGCCGCGCGGTCCGCGCAGAGTCTTGTGGGTGGTGGTGGTGACCACATGCGCATGCGGGAACGGCGAGGGATGTTCGCCCGCCGCCACGAGGCCCGCGAAGTGGGCCATGTCGACCATCAGGTAGGCGCCCACCTCGTCGGCAATGGCGCGGAAGGCCGCGAAGTCCCAGACGCGGCTGTAAGCCGAGCCGCCGGCGATGATGATCTTCGGCTTGTGCTCCCTGGCCAGCGAAACGAGCTGGTCCATGTCGATGCGATGATCCTGGGCGCGGACACCGTAGGTGATCGCGTTGAACCACTTGCCCGACATGTTGGGCCTGGCGCCGTGCGTCAGATGTCCACCCGAGGCCAGGTCGAGGCCGAGCACCGTGTCGCCAGGCTTTGCCAGCGCAAGGAACACCGCCTGGTTGGCCTGGCTGCCGGAGTTCGGCTGCACGTTGGCGAACTTGCTGCCGAACAGCGCATTGGCGCGCTCGATGGCCAGGTTTTCGGCGATGTCGACGTACTGGCAACCACCATAATAGCGTTTACCTGGATAACCCTCGGCATACTTGTTGGTCAGAACGGAACCCTGCGCCTCGAGAACCGCCTTGGAGACAATGTTCTCCGAAGCGATCAGTTCGATTTCATGCTGCTGACGACCGAGCTCCTTCGCCACGGCGGAGGCGATCGCAGGATCGGCCTCGACGAGGGAGCGATGGAAAAAGTTGGCAAGCTCTGCGCTGGTCGTGTTGGACATTTGGGTTTCCGTTCCGTCAAGGGACGTTTCTTGGGCCGGACTGACCGGGACGAAATGCCCCGGCGCCACGCGCGCCCGTGACGGGCGTCGCTTATCACGAGCGGGGGGGTGCCATCAACCGGAGGGCCGCCCAACGAGCGACCAGCAGCCCCGCCTAAATCGAATATGCGATCGTCTCAGGTCGTCAGGATGGCGTCGAGGGCGGCAATCTTTGCAATGTCCTTCGCTCGCCCGGCAAGCGCGTAGAATCGCCGGAGATCGGCGAGCGAGGCTGCTCGGAACCGCCTTCCACCCACGGCGATCTCGGTGATCTCCCGAAGGTCATAGGGCGTCCAGCCATCCGACGATCCAATGCTAATCTCGGCCATGACGTCGATGACAAGCGGTGCGCCGTCGATATGGAGGTGTACGCGGGAACGGAACCTGTCGTTGCCACCCTGCCCGTCCGGCTCGACACCGGCCGCCGCCGCCAGAGCTTCGGCGTCGTCGATGGAGACGATGACATCCAGGTCGGATGCCTGAAAGCCGCCGATGCCCAGCAACTCGAGAACGGCCGTCCCGAACAGGACTGGCTCGGCCCGCGCTTCATCGGCAAGACGCTCCAGGAAGGCGAGAGACTGGGCGAGTTCGGGCCGCATCTATACGGTGAAACCTCCCCCACGCGGAGAGGTGGTCAGCGGCTGCGCATTCGTCTCGGCAAGGCGCTTCACGAGCTTGCGCAGCGCCAGACGCTCGAGATCGTGACGAGCCGCCCCGGCCGGACCGATCACCTGCACTTCCACGCCCGTGACAGAACAAATGGCAGAGACGCGCACGGCGTTGCCGAGGGCGACAAACTCGAAATAGACTTCCCGCTCTTCTACGCTTCCGGTCATGCAACACCGCAAGAGAAAACCCGCCCGGAAAATCCGGACGGGCTCAAACTACCACGAAGTGTCGGGAAAATCAGCCGGCCTGAGCCTGGCTCTGTGCCTCCGGCGACATCGGAACGCCGAGACCGTCGCGCTGATAGATGTCGTCGCGGAACTCGACCGTGTTGTTCGGCGTCGCCCACGCAGTGATATACTGGAAGTAGAGAGGCACGGGATCGGCCACCGGCGCATCGATGCGCTCGCCGGAGGTCAGTGCCTCGGTGATGCGATCCTTCGGCCAGTCCGGCGTGTTCTTGAGGATCCAGTAAACATACTCGCGAACGTTCTGAACGCGTATGCAGCCCGAGGAATGGAAGCGGTCGTTGCCGCCGAACAGGCCCTTGCTCGGCGTGTCGTGCATGTAGACGCCTTCCGGCGACGGGAAATCGATCTTCACCGTCCCCATGGAGTTGAGGTCGCCCGGCTCCTGACGGAACATGTAGTTGACTGCCTGGTCGGTCTTCCAGTCGATCGACTGCCAGGCCACCTCGGTTCCCGAGCGCGGATCGAACACGTGGATCTTCTGCCGGTCGAGATAGGAAGGGTCCTTCTGCATCTGCGGGATCAGGTCCTTGAGAATGATGCTCTTCGGAACCGTCCAGTAGGGGAAGAAGCGGATGACGGTGATCTTGGTGTTGAGAAGCGGCGTTTGCCGGTCGATCTTGCCGACCACGCCACGATGGCGCGAATGCACGGTATCGCCATCGATGGTCTCGATCTCGGCGCCAGGCACGTTGACCATCACGAAACGGTCGCCGCTGCCACCAAGCGGACTGGGGAATGCCTGAAGACGGACGAGATTGAGCTGAAGCTGCTGGATGCGCGTTTCGACCGGAACGTTGAGCTGGCGCAGCGTCGCATCATCGACGACGCCATTGGCGATGATGCCGTGGCGCTCCTGGAAACGACGAACGGCCCCGTCGACGAAGGTGTCGTAAGCAGTTGAGATACCGGCGCTCTGATCGAGATCGCCGGTGATCATCAGCCGTTGGCGCAATACGCCGACAACCGGGTTCTCCATGCCGAGCCGAAGCTTGCCGACTGCCGGAACCTGGGGCCACCCGCCCTGCATGGCGATCGACGAGTACTGGGAAATTGCCTGTTCGGTGTAGAAGCTCGACTGGCCGGAAATCGACGGGCGCGTCGGCTGCGTCGTCATGTCGGTCGGAGCGGAAACGTCGAAACCCTCGGTCCATTCCGTCTGGGCCAGCACCGTCTGGGCCTTGGAGGCGGTAGCCGCCAGCGCCGTCATTCCGGCGATGCCAGCCTTGAGCACCCCGCGGCGGCTTGCCGCCATCGACAAAAATGATCCCTTCACGACCGCACTCCAGATTGAACCGTTCGGACGCCGGAAAGCCGAACAAGGCGCTGAAACCTCGGCCAATGGACAATGGCCATGGTTAACGCCGCCTTTCCGGAAGATTCCCGCACAAGTGAACCGCCTACGAAGGACTCGCAAGACAGCTTAGGTGGCTCGCCGTTTAGCGGCAATTCATGGCGAAATCGAGGACTGTGAGCATAGGCCCTGCCCGTGGACATATCCGACCGGACGGCATGGCAACGCGCGGACGAGAAAAGACCCTGAGCGCAGGGAGGGCGCTCAGGGCCAAGTTGCGCGTCTCGGGAGGAGTTGAGACGTTCGATGCATCCGGTCTGAGGAAAGGGGAGGAAGCATTCCAACCGACATGCTCGATACACTTAACTTCTGACAGCAAAATATTAAAAAATGGTTAACGCAACAGAAAAAGCGCTGTATCGACGTTCACCCTACCTCTTTTTGGGCACCAATACTCTCTTTTGGAAAATGTCACTGTCAGTTTTGACAGAGGAACCGACAACGTTACACAGTCTGTCGACTTGACACTTCGTAGCATTCGCGATCCGGGACGGACTTTTATCGCAAACGGAAAGCGGCCGCCGTGGGTAACGGCAGCCGCTTTGTGTGAAGATTCGCGCTGAAGTGGCGTTCCGGAGAACGCGACGCGGCCCTAGAGCCGATAGAGGATCTGGTCTGTCCAGAAGCGCTCCAGCCGCTGCAGCGACTTGTTGAGCACCTTGAAGTCGTCGCGGTTGATGCCGCCGACCGTCTCGATCGAGATGATGTGGCGATTGTAGAGCTTGCCGACGATATCGGCGACCGCCTGCCCCTTGTCCGTCAGCTTGACGCGGACCGAACGACGGTCCATGCGCGAGCGCTGATGATGAATGTATCCCATCTCAACCAGCTTCTTGAGATTGTAGGACACATTGGAACCGAGATAGTAGCCGCGGGTCCGGAGCTCACCGGCCGTCAGTTCGCTATCGCCGATATTGAACAGGAGGAGCGCCTGGACGGCGTTGACGTCGGTGCGACCCGAACGGTCGAACTCGTCCTTGATGACATCGAGCAGGCGTCTGTGCAGACGCTCTACGAGGCGGAGCGCCTCGAGATAAAGCGGCTGGAGGCCCTGCTCTTCTTCGGGCTCGTTGGCGTAAAGGTCGTAGGCGCGCTTGGCGTTGGCCATGGTTGAAAGCCTCTCTGTCGTACTTTTTTGGATGCGGCTCTTTGTCCGCCTTGATCACGACAGTAGCCGAGAGCTTTGAAAATCAGCTTAAGGGGCAAGCTGAATATAAGTTTAACGCGATTCCAAACCCACCCGAGTCTTCGCTTTGGTAAAGCAGTACTTTACGCCCCTAAAAAGCAAGCCAACCCAACGATTTCAGGCCAGTTCCACAAAATTCGACCTAGTTTTCATCAATCCGACTCTGCTCAGAAAAGGCAGTTGAGACGAATTGCCAAATTTTACGCAATAACTCTTTGTTGACTCTCACAAGCGATCGCGGGTCCGTTCGTAATAGGCCGAGAGCACCGCGTAGAGCACCACTGTGCCGATGTGAAAGATCATCAGCGGGTAGTTGCGGCCGAACTGGGGGTTATAGGCGCCATAGAGCGCCGTCTCGGTCAGAGCGCTGATCATCCAGACCACCGTGCCCCACGAAGCGAGCAGCCAGAGGCCTACCGCCGCCACGAGATCGGCGACGGCGAAGAACAGCGTCGCCACGATGACCGGCGAGGAGAGCGTCAGGAAGTTGCCGCTCGGAATTCCGAACCCGAGAATCGTCGCCCAGCGCGCAAGACCGGCGACCAGGAACACCGTCGACAGGAAGCGGACATAGACCACCAGCGTCAGGCGAGCGTCGAACTTGCTCCAAAGGCTGGTTTCGAGCCCATCGGACTGCCGCGAGTCGCCGTTGCCGCTCATCCGATGATCCTTTCACTCTGCCAGCCTGCCTCAAATTTGCGCCGGAGTATCGATCAAATCATGACCCGCGTATAGAGCCGGAGGCGGAGCCGTGCTAAAGCGGCACCGCTTTCCGCTGGCAGGACCTCCCATCATGACCGCGAACACTCCCTTCTCCAACGGCGCCGCCGCGCCCGACATGCGCGCCATTCTGAGCGGCCGTCGCATGCGCCGCCTGCGCCAGACCGACTGGTCGCGCCGCCTCGTGCGCGAAAACGGCATCACTGTCGACGACCTGATCTGGCCGATCTTCGTCATCGATGGCGTCGGAGTCCGGACTCCGATCGCCTCGATGCCCGGCGTCGAACGCCTTTCGGTCGACGAGGCGGTACGCGATGCCGCCGAGGCGGCCGCCCTCGGCATCCCGGCCATCGCACTCTTTCCCTATACCGATCCCATGAAGCGCGATGAGAACGGCAGCGAGGCACTGTCGCCGGACAACCTCATCTGCCGCGCGCTTCGGGCCATCAAGACCGCCGTTCCGGACATCGGGTTGATGACCGACGTGGCCCTCGATCCCTACACCAGCCATGGCCACGACGGCCTCCTCGAAGGCGACGTCATCCTCAACGACGAGACGGTGGCCGTGCTCTGCGAGCAGGCGCTCAACCAGGCAAGAGCCGGCGCCGATATCATCGGCCCCTCGGACATGATGGACGGTCGGGTCGGCGCCATCCGCTCGGCACTCGACGATGCCGGATTCGAGCACGTGCAGATCATGGCCTATTCGGCCAAGTACGCATCGGCCTTCTATGGCCCGTTCCGCGACGCCATCGGCACCAGCAAGACCTTGCGTGGCGACAAACGCACCTACCAGATGGATCCCGGCAACTCCGACGAGGCGATCCAGGAAGCCGAGCTCGACCTCGCCGAGGGCGCCGACATGATCATGGTCAAGCCGGGCATGCCCTACCTCGACATCCTTCGCCGCCTCAAGGATGAGTTCCAGGTGCCGACCTTCGCCTATCAGGTCAGCGGCGAGTACGCGATGATCATGGCGGCGACGCGAAATGGCTGGCTGGACGGCGAGCGGGCGATGATGGAAAGCCTTCTCGCCTTCAAGCGGGCGGGCGCCGACGGCATTCTGACCTATTTCGCCCGCGACGTGGCCCGCAAGCTGAAGGGCTGACGTGCGGCCGCTTCACTTTCTCAAGATCGTCGCGGCCGCTGCCATCGGAGCGGTCGTCGCGACCGAGGCGTGGTGGCTGGCAAACGGCTATCGCGACGCCAGGGCCTGTCTGAACGCCCTGCCCGCCCTGGAGGAGCAGGGTGACCTTGTCGTCGGTGGGCTGAAGCGTTCGAGCGGCATCTTCGATGTGATCGAGATCGACTACCGGCGGGCAAGCGCCCTCGGCGGCCGCCCCGGCCGGCTGCGCTGCGCCTTCGGTGACGGCCTGGATGGCGGGCGCCATCTTCTGGGGGCCGAAATCGGTGGGCAGCCGATCGGAGAGGCCCGGCTCTTTTTCCTGGAGCGATTCTGGCTGGAGGATGCGACCGCTGCGGAGAGTGGCGCCAAACGCCTCAGAATCGAGATACCGCCTCTCGTCTTTCTCGCTTCGATGATCGGGCAGCCACATCCCTCGCTCATCGGCGTTCTTCTTTGCGCACTCCTTGGCGTGGCGCTGCTCGCGGCCAGACGGTTTTCGACAAGCCGCCGCAGAAGCTGATGCCACCTTGTCTCTCCGCCGTGCGAGGGATTAGGGTGTCGCCCCAAATGCCGACCGATGGCCCCGCCGGTCAGCAGCATTGCGTGCCGACCCAGTCGTCGGCCCCGGCGGGAAAATCCCAGAGGCGACGAGGGAGAAACAGATGACCGAACAGACCCCCGGATTTTCGACGCTTGCCATCCATGCCGGCGCCGCTCCGGACCCGACGACCGGCGCCCGCATTACCCCGATCTACCAGACCGCGTCCTATGTCTTCGAGGATGTCGACCAGGCGGCGAAGCTGTTCGGCCTCGAAACCTTCGGCAACATCTACGGCCGACTGACCAACCCGACACAGGCGGTGCTCGAAGAGCGCGTCGCCGCCCTCGAAGGCGGTGTTGCGGCGCTCGCCGTCGCCTCCGGCCATGCCGCCCAGCTCCTCGTCTTCCACACGCTGCTTCAGCCCGGCGACGAGTTCATCGCTTCCAGGAAGCTCTACGGCGGTTCGATCAACCAGTTCGCCAACGCCTTCAAGAACTTTGGCTGGAATGTCGTCTGGGCCGATCCGGCCGATCCTGCCTCCTTCGAGAAGGCGGTGACCCCACGCACCAAGGCGATCTTCATCGAATCGATCGCCAATCCCGGCGGCATCGTCACGGATATCGCCGCCGTCGCCCACGTGGCCAAGCGGGCCGGCGTGCCGCTCATCGTCGACAACACGCTGGCAACCCCCTACCTCTGCCGTCCGATCGAGCATGGCGCCGACATCGTCGTTCATTCGCTGACCAAGTTCCTGGCCGGCCACGGCAACTCGCTCGGCGGCATCATCGTCGACGCCGGCAACTTCGACTGGTCGCGCGAGAACCGCTATCCGATGCTGTGCGAGCCGCGGCCCGAGTACAATGGCCTCGTCTTCCATCAGAACTTCGGCAACTTCGCCTTCGCCGTCGCCTGCCGGGCGCTGGGCCTGCGCGATCTTGGACCCTGTATCTCACCTTTCAACGCCTTCCAGATTCTGACCGGCATCGAGACGCTTCCGTTACGCATGCAGCGCCACACCGACAACGCCAAGGCGGTAGCCGAGTTCCTGTCCGATCACCCGAAGGTGGCCTGGGTGTCCTACGCCGGCCTGCCGGGCGACCGCTATCACGGCCTGCAGCAGAAATACGCGCCAAAGGGCGCCGGCGCCGTCTTCACCTTCGGTCTCAAGGGCGGCTACGATGCCGGTGTGACGCTGGTGAAGAACGTCCAGCTCTTCTCCCACCTCGCCAACGTCGGCGACACCCGTTCGCTGGTGATCCACCCGGCCTCGACCACGCACAAGCAGCTGACCGACGCGCAGAAGGTGGCGGCAGGCGCCGGACCGGACGTGGTTCGCCTGTCGATCGGCATCGAGGATCTCGCCGACATCATAGCCGACCTCGATCAGGCCCTGTCGCACATCGACTGACGCCTACCTCCCTCGGAGATTTGCGTCCGACCGGCATAGTCCCGAGACAAATGCCCACACCTGATCCAATGCCGAGCGTTGGGTTTGATGATTCCCGTGGCGGCATCCGACCGAAGGCCTGAAACTGGCCGGAATCGGATGCCGACTTCGCTCCACTGAACGGCGGAGGCGCGCTTGTCCTCAAGTCTCAGGAAGCTGATCGGCACCGTCATCCTCGTGATTACCGTGCCGATCTACGCTCTGATCGCCATGGTCATTGCTGTGGCGGTGCTCCCCGGTGCGAATGTCTGGTGGCAACTCGTCTACTATCTGGTGGCGGGCCTGCTCTGGGTTCCGCCGGCCGGAGGTCTCATCGTCTGGATGACCAAGGCGGACCGCCGCGTCTAGTGGAGCGAGTTTGACATTTGAGTCCCGCCTGACATGGAGCGCCCGCTCAAATGTCAAATTCAAAAGCTCCACTAGAAACAATAGCTCTCCCGAAGGGTTTCAGCCTCCGGACCGCCGGCACGGGCGAACCGGAGACTGCTTGAACTCGCGTGTGTGCCTGGACAGCTGCAAGTCGACGACGCGAGAAGATAACGCGCGCCCTGTGATTTCCCTTTGACTTCATTGCGATGTGCAAGTGCCGCATCCGTCTGTATCCGTATTTGCAAATGGATCGCATTTGCACTAATGCATACGACCGAAAAGTGGACTTCTGACATCAGGATATTCGAGGCGCCGACGAGCGCCAGTTCGCCGAGGCGCAAGACCGCCACTGCCGGCGTACCGATAACTCCGCAAAGCAGCCACTTTGGTCTCGCCCTGTTGTCAGGCGCGAGCAAGGAACAATGCGTTTGCACGAGGAGCAGGAATGACCGCGTACACGTCCACCGTCGTTGCCGCCGGGCTTCTGGCCCTCGTCAGTGCCCTGCCGACCGAGGCGTGGGCCGAGCCGACGAGCTACCCGCTGACCATCGACAACTGCGGACGGGCCGCCACCTATGCGAAGGCGCCACAGCGCGCGGTAGGATTTGGCCAGAACAGCGCGGAAATCATGCTGGCCCTTGGCCTTGAGGAGCGGATGGTGGGCACCGCCTTCTGGCCGAGCAAGGTGCTCGACGAGTTCGCCGAAGCCAACGCCAAGGTAAAGCTTCTCTCCACCGAGTTCCCCACCTTCGAATCCATTCTCAACGAACGACCGGACTTTGTCGCGGCCGCCTTGCCGAGCCTCGTCGGACCGAACAGCAAGGTGGCCAAGCGCGAAGATTTCGACAATCTGGGAATCGCAACCTATCTGTCGCCCAGCACCTGCCTCGACGCATCCGGATCCAAGGATGTCTACGGAAGCCGTGCCAACCTCTGGACCTCTGAGCTGCTCTACAAGGAGATCGACGAGCTCTCGCGCATCTTCGACGTAGCCGATCGCGGTCAGGCGCTGATCGCCGACTTCAAGGCGCGTGAAGCCGGACTGCGGGCCAAGGTGTCGACGGGCGACCGCAAGCTCAAGTATCTGTTCTGGTTTTCAAGTCCGTCTCCGTCGGCTGATGCCTATCTCGGCGGCAAGAACGGCGCCTCCGGCTTCATTGCCGACCTGCTTGGCGGCGCCAATGCCCTCGATACGGAAACGGAATGGCCCACCCTTGGCTGGGAAGCCATCATAGCCGCCGATCCCGATGTCATCGTCATCGCCAGTCTGGACCGCAATCGCTGGGAGCTCGACAAGCCGGAAGCCAAGATCAAGTTTCTGACGACCGACCCTGCCGTCAGCCAGATGCGCGCGGTCCGCGACAAGGCAATCGCCGTGATGGATGGCCAGGCCATGAATCCCACGCTCCGCACCATCTATGGCGCGGAACAGGTGGCCGACCAGCTCAAAAGCCTTGGCTACCTGAAGTGATCGAAGCGAGATCGGCCGTCTGGCATGTTGCGGTGGTTGCCACCGCCGTCTTGGTGTCGCTTATCGTGGTCGCGCTGGTCATAGGCCTCAGCGTGGGGGTGGGCGACCTGCCGATCCCCCTTTCCACGACGTTCGGCGCCATAACCAATCGACTCGGATGGACGGCGATCGAGCTCGAGCCCATCCACGAGGCGGTGATCTGGGACTACCGTCTGAGCCGCTCTCTGGTGGCGGCTTTCTGCGGTGCGGGCCTGGCGCTGTCGGGAGCGATCATGCAATCGCTTCTTCGCAATCCCCTGGCCGAGCCCTATGTGCTCGGCATCTCGGCTGGCGCCTCGACCGGGGCGGTCACCATCTTCATCCTGGGCATCGGCACCGGAGCCGTTTCGCTTTCCGTCGGTGCCTTCGCTGGCGCATTCGGCGCCTTCCTGTTCGTGGCGCTCCTGTCGAATGGTACGCGCGGCGGTGCCGACAGGACCATCCTCGCCGGCGTTGCGGCGTCGCAGCTTTTCAACGCCGCAACCTCCTATATCGTGACCACCTCAGGCAATGCCCAACAGGCGCGCGACGTGATGTTCTGGCTGCTCGGCAGCTTTGGCGGCGTCCGCTGGCCGGAGCTGGCGCTGGTCGCCTCGGTGACGGCTTTCGGGCTCGTTGCCTGCATGATCTCCGCCCGCAATCTCGATGCCTTCGCCTTCGGCGACGAAGCCGCCGCCGCTCTGGGGCTCAACGTCGGCAGGGTGAGACTGCAGCTCTTTGCGCTTACCGCGCTGATGACCGCGACGATCGTCAGCATGGTCGGGTCGATCGGCTTCGTCGGCCTCGTCGTGCCCCACGCGGTTCGCTTTTTCATCGGGCCGCTCCACATGCGGCTTCTGCCCGCCTCGGCGGTCGCAGGCGCGGTATTCATGGTTCTGGCCGACATTGCCTCGCGGCTGTTGGTTCCGGGGCAGACCTTGCCGGTCGGCGTCGTCACGGCGCTCGTCGGCGTTCCCTTCTTCTCGGCCATCCTCTACCGGTTCAGGAGTCCGTCATGAGCGTTTCCGCCGAGAGGATCACCTGGAAGATCGGCAGGCGCGCCATTGTCGACGACGTCTCGATCGACGTGCGCCCTGGAGAGACGCTGGGCCTTCTCGGCCCCAACGGCTCCGGAAAGACCTCGCTGCTCCGCCTCCTCGCCGGCCTGAGGCAGCCACACGCCGGCCGGATCACGATCGACGGCATTGACCTCGGAACCGCCGATCGCCGGACGATCGCCAAACGGGTGGCATTTGTCGAACAGCACGCGGCGACCAATGCCAGCCTCAAGGTGATCGACGTGGTCAAGCTGGGGCGCTTTCCCCACCGGTCAGTGTTCTCCAGCTGGTCGACCGACGACCAGAGTGCCGTCGAGGCTGCGCTCGAGAAAACGGGAGTCGCCGGCATGCGCGACGCGCTCTGGCAGACTCTCTCGGGCGGCGAAAAGCAGCGTGTCCACATCGCGCGAGCGCTGGCTCAAACGCCGACGGAACTCTTTCTCGATGAACCCACCAACCATCTCGATGTTCACCACCAGATCAGCCTGCTCCGGCTCGTCAGCAAGCTTCCGGTGACCAGCATCATCGCGCTCCACGACCTCAATCACGCCGCCATGTTCTGCGACCGACTGATCGTCATGAAGGCCGGCAAGATCGCCACGGTGGGCAGTCCGGAGGAAGTGCTGACCGAGAAGCTTGTGCGCGAGGTCTTCTCCGTCGAGGCCCGTATCGAGCCGTCGCGTCATCATGCACGCCTCCATGTTCACTACCTTCTCTAGTGTCGCAAGGAAGAGCGTTCCATGACGCCGGCCACGTCCGATGACCGTCCCGCCTTCTTCGACAGCGTGGTGGGTGGCATCACGCTTCGCCTTCTGGCGACGTTCCTCTTCGCGGCGATGAGCCTTTCGGTCCGCCTGGCGGCAATCGAGGCCCCGGTGGGCCAGATCATGTTCTGGCGCTCGGCCGTGGCGCTCGGACCGATCCTGCTTTACCTCTGGTGGCGTGGCGACCTGCCGCATGGGCTGAGAACGCGGCGCCCCATGGGCCATTTCAAGCGCAGCATGCTCGGCGCCGCCGCCATGTTCCTCTCGTTCCTGTCGCTCGCTCATCTGCCGCTCTCTCTGGCGACGGCCCTTTCCTTTCTGGCCCCGCTGATCACCATTCCGGCCGCCGTCGTGTTTCTGCGCGAACGCCCCGGCGTGTTGATCCTGTGGGCCACCGTCGCCGGCTTCCTCGGTGTCATCGTGATGCTGGTGCCGGCCCTCACCCGGCCCGAGTCGGCATTGGGAACGCTGCTCGGCGTCGGAGCCGGCGTCCTCTGCGCCCTGACCACGGCTTTCGCCAAGATCGAGATCAAGAAGCTGACGGCGACCGAGACACCGGCGGCGATCGCCTTTTACTTCGCGGTGGTGTCGGCGCTCGCCGGCCTCCTCAGCCTGCCGTTCGGCTGGGCGGAAACCTCGCCCACCGGCCTGGCGGCCCTGGTCGCGTCCGGAATCCTGGGTGGACTGGCTCACATCGCCATGACAGAGGCGATCGCCCGGGCGCCGGCATCGACGCTGGCGCCCTTCGAATACACCGCCATGATATGGGCCTTGCTGTTCGACCTTGTGGTGTTCGCGTCGGTCCCCGATACCTTTGGTATCGTCGGCGCACTCACCATAGTGGCGGCAGCGGCCATGGTCGGCTTCTGGAAGGCACCTCCCCCCGTTCGCCAGACATAGACTTCTGCTCTCTTCGGAAAGGGACGCTCAGGCCGCAATCTCGCCGGCCGCCTTCGCCACGCGCGTGATGCTGGTGACGCCCCGGCGGCCAAGCGCGGCCAGAAGCGTATCGACTGCGGCGGAATCGGCATCGCCCGTCAGCATGAGCTGCCCGGCAAGCCGAGCGAACAGAGCGAAAGCCGGATCGGCCCGCAACCGTCCGAGGTCGATCAGCACGAGATCGTAGGTCTGCTCCAGCGTCTCAAGCAACATAGCGGCAGACTCGGCGTCATCGGCAAGTGTCCCCAGCGGACGGCGACCGGGACCGATCTCGTGGGCTCGCGAACTGGCATTGCGCTGGATGGCATCGGTGAAATCGGCTTCCCCGGCCAGAAGCTCGGCGAGTCCAGGCTGGTCGTCGGCATGCCGACTCGCATCGACAACGACGATGCGCGCACCGTTGAGGCCGCCATCTCGCGTCAGCTCGTCGATGAGGCGGCGATTCTCGCCACCTTCTCCGAAACTGGCAACAGCGACCCGGCGGCGCTCGGCGAGGTCAACGAGGGCACTGGCGGGAGCAACGGTCGCGGCATCGGCAAGCCTGTCGATCGCCACTGTCGCCGGACGAGTCTCCTGATCGACGCTCTTTGGAGAGACGGGCTCAAAGGCACCCACGACGAGCGGAGCGTCCTCTGGTTGTTCGCCGATCTCTCGGTGACGCCGACGGCCAATGAGGGCCGCTGCCGCACCCAAGGCAAGCACGAGCAGACCAGCCAAGGCACCGCCCACCCAAGGCGAGATGCTTGCCGCCTGCTCGACCGGTGTTGCACCGGAGACCAATCTGGCACCGACGCCACCGCTCGTCGCCTGTAGCTGGAGATAATCGCCGACGACTCGATTGACGAAACGAATGGCAAAGTCCGGATTGTCGGCCGAGAACCGGATGTCGATCAGCCGACCATACCCTGATGGCGAAGCCGAGAAGCCGGCCGCAAGAGCCTCGGTCAACTTCTCTTCCGGAGAGACCAACTTGCCGGCGCTCCCCATGCCCACAGCCGCCAGCAGACTCACGTGGAGCGGCGGTTTGAACACCGCGCCGACATCGGTCACACCGAGTTCGGTAGCCGCCCGGCGAAGGGTATCGCGCGACGTGATGAGCTTCGCCTGAGCCGATAGGAACTCGGAATCGACGGTACTCTCCGCCGCGCTCGTCCGTTCGATGGCGAGACGGGCACGAACTTCGACGCCCGACTGCAAAGTGGAGAGAGAACCGTATGTCGCAATGGCCACGGAGGCAGCCAACACGACCAGCAAGGCCTTCCGGCGCCAGGCGGACTGCAAGACAGCCTGACGCGCACCGCCACCCGCCTCACCGGCAGGAGGCGCACCGAACACGTTCAAGGGCGGAGCTTGCCTTTCCATGGGAAAAGCATGGGCGGGTATGGTAACCAGCCCGTTAAGCATCGCAAAAAAGTTACCGAGGTCCCCAGATTCTCGCCCATCGGAAAGATTTGATAAAGAGTCGTTAAACTGCGTTTTCCTTTCCTTAACCATGCCAGACTAGGGTCGTTTCCCGTATTCTTGCTGATTTCATGGGGACAATCGCATGCGGCGACGCGCCTTTCTCGGTCTGGCTTTGCTCGGCCTCGGCGCCTGTACGACCGCGCCCCGGCGGCGGGCGGTGGGCGCTTCCTCCCCGATTCCTGACGGACTCGACGGCCCCTACCGCCTCGACAGCGGCGACAAGCTGCGCGTCACCGTCTTCGAGCAGACGGCGCTCTCCGGCACATTCTCCGTCGATCAGGCGGGCTACATCGCCTATCCACTGGTCGGAAACGTCACGGCACGCGGCCTGACTACGCAGGAGCTGGCCGGCGCGCTCACCCGTGGTCTCAAGAGAGGCTATCTCAACAATCCCGACGTCACAGTGGAAGTCGACACCTATCGCCCCTTCTTCATCATGGGCGAAGTGCGCAATCCCGGGCAGTACAGCTACGTCAACACGATGACCGTCGAGACCGCCATCGCCATTGCCGGCGGCTTTACCTCACGCGCCAACGAAGGCGGCATCGCCGTGTCTCGTCGCCTGAACGGCAAACTCTACACAGGCACACTCCCCCCGAGCGCCCTGGTTCGGCCAGGCGATGTCCTGCGTGTCGCCCAGCGGCTGTTCTGACGAAGCAACTGCTAAAGACGCACAGTCGCCGTCCCTTTACTCCACCTCAGTGTTTTTAGCCCATCATGGTGGCTTCGTTCGCTATGATATGCGGGGATGAGTTGCGATGAGCGTCACAGAGCCGGGTTCGGAACCCGCTTCCCACCTTCCAACGACGGCGGAAGCCCTCGCTCGAAACTATCGTGACGCCACCATCGCCCCCTCGCTGGTAAGTGGTGTCGCCGCCGCCTTCGAAGGCCTCTGCCTAGCCGCTGTCGGCATCGCCCTTCTGCCGCTGTTCTCGGTGTCGCTTACCGGCACGACGACCGCGATTCCGGTCGGCGCCGCTATCCTGACGCTGCTCGTCGCCCAGATCCTTGGCGCCAACGACCTGTCGCTCTTGCGCCGTCACTCGCAGCGTTTCGCCAAGATTCTGGTCGCCTGGTCGAGCGTCTTCGGCTTCGTCTCGGTGATGCTGATCATTGGCGATGGCGTGCCCGACGTCGGCCGCCTGTGGTTTCCGGCCTGGTATGTGGCCGGCGTGATGGCGCTCGGCCTTGCCTCGGCGGCCACGACGCTGGCGACGCGCCGGCTGACCCGCGCCGGACGGTTGCAGAAGAGGGCCGTCATCCTTGGCGGCGGCGCCATGGCCGAGTCCCTCATCACCGCATTGGAAGAAACCGGCGGCAACGAACTGGCCATTCTCGGCATCTTCGACGACCGCAACGACGACCGTAGCCCGGAGAGTCAGCAAGGCTTTCCCAAGCTCGGCAACACCTCCGATCTCGTGGATTTCGCTCGACTCGCCGCCATCGACCTCGTGATCGTCGCCCTGCCGGCCACCGCCGAAGTCCGTATCCTGCAACTTCTGAAAAAGCTCTGGGTTCTACCGGTCGACATTCGCCTGTCCGCTCATTCCAGCAAGCTGCGCCTTCGGCCGCGCTCCTACTCCTATATCGGCCGTGTGCCCTTCCTGGATCTGTTCGACCGACCGATCACCGGCTGGTCGCAGGTGTCCAAGCGGATGTTCGACGTGGTCATCGCCAGTCTTGCCATCGTCGCCCTGTCACCGGTGATGATCGGAGCGGCAATCGCCGTGAAGGCGACGTCCAAGGGGCCGGTCCTGTTTCGGCAACCGCGCTATGGCTTCAACAACGAGGTGATCTCGGTGATGAAGTTCCGCTCGATGTACGCCGATCAGGCGGACACCAAGGCCGAGAAAGTGGTGACGCGCGGCGATCCACGCGTGACGCCGGTTGGGCGCTTCATCCGCAAGACCTCGATCGACGAACTGCCGCAGCTGTTCAACGTGCTGAAGGGCGACCTGTCGCTGGTCGGCCCCCGCCCTCACGCCGTCAACGCCCACACCCAGCACAAGCTCTGGGAAGAAGTGGTCGACGGCTACTTCGCCCGCCACAAGGTAAAGCCCGGCGTCACCGGCTGGGCGCAAATCAACGGCTGGCGTGGCGAAGTCGATACGCCCGACAAAATCCAGGCCCGCGTCGAGCACGATCTCTACTACATCGAGAACTGGTCGGTGCTATTCGACCTCTACATACTGATGTTGACGCCGATCCGCATCCTCAACCAGGAAAACGCCTACTGAAGGGGCGAAACATCGCGGGCGGCACGGAAATCGACACCGAGCCCGAGCACGTCGGAAACGATGACGGCTCCCTCGGCCACCGGCGCGGCAACCGTGACCTCGCGCAGGAGGCGCAGACAGTCGAAGATACGCTCCTTGGGCACCGGCGTCGCCGAGACAACCGGCAACAGTGCCAGACCACCGCCAGACACCCTCACCGTCGTCGTTACCATGCGCTTGGGCGCCACCACTTCCTCGGCGGCATAGGCGAGCCCCTTGTTGCAGGTGAAGCCGGACATCTCCGCCACGGCGCCATTCTCGACGATCACCTCGCCGCCGCAGCCGATCGGGCAGCCGATGCACTGAATGGCGTGAACCACGCGTTCCATCATGCCTCCTCCTCGATCGCGTCTTCCGCCTCGATCTTCTCGGGCGCTGGCACGACACGGAACTCCAGCGTCTCGGCGTCGCCGATCTTGCGAACGGGAATGTCCGCGACGACCATCTCGCTCGGCTTGACCACCCTCAGCTTGCGCTCGAAGGCGAGCACCCCATCGGCCCAGAACTGAAGCACCGACGCGCCCATCGGCTTGGCAGCGCGAAAGTAGAAGCGGACGCTCATCTTGCCGGGTTCGAGGGCGGAGAGGCGTTGCGGCACGACGGTGCGCAGCCCTTCTCCAGCCGTGACCGACCGCTCCGGACCGGACGCGGGGAGTTCGCCCTTGGCATGACGCGCCGCCGAACGGCCGGCGATCGCCGCCTCCTCGGACACCCAGTCCACGAGATCGTGGACATGCAGCACGTTGCCGGCGGCGAAGAAGCCGGGAATCGACGTCTGGCGAAACTGGTCGACGCGCGCACCACTGGTGATCGGATCGAGCGCCACACCGGCCGCCCGGCCGATCTCGTTTTCGGGAATGAGACCGACGGAAAGCAGCACGCAGTCGCATGAAACGTCGAAGGCCGTGCCGTCGATCACCTCCAGCCTGTCGTTCACCTGCGACACGGTGACGCCGGTGACCCGGTCCTTGCCATGGATTGCCGTCACCGAATGGCCGAGATAGAGCGGAATATCGAAGTCTTCCAGGCACTGGACGATGTTGCGCGTCAGGCCGTTGGAATAGGGCATGATCTCGAAGACGGCCTTCACCTTGGCGCCCTCGAAGGTCATGCGGCGGGCCATGATCAGGCCGATGTCGCCGGAACCGACGATCACCACTTCCTTGCCCGGCAGGTAGCCCTCCATGTTGACCATGCGCTGGGCGGCGCCGGCGGTAAACACGCCGGCCGGCCGACTGCCCGGTGTACGGATGGCGCCGCGCGTCCGCTCGCGGCAGCCCATGGCATAGACCACCGACTTCGCCCGGACGACCGTCAGTCCGGCATGGGGACTGACCGAGGTGATGACGCCACCGGGCTCGGCTGCGAGCACCGTGGTGTCGAGCCAGACGTCGATGTCCGTCGCCTTGACCATGTCGATGTAGCGATGGGCATAACCCGGCCCGGTCAGTTCCTCCTCGAAGCGCCTCAAACCGAAACCGTTGTGGATGCACTGCTGGAGGATGCCGCCGAGTTCGCGGTCGCGCTCGATGATCAGCACGCGCTCCGCGCCGGCCTCGCGCGCGGCCAACGCCGCCGCCATGCCGGCCGGGCCGCCACCGATGGTCACCACATCGTAGGATAACTCACGCATGGATGCCCTCCCCGGCGTCTAGATCGGCACGTGACAGAAACAGCCAGGAGTCCGCCGAGTCCTTGCGAACGGCGGTGACGGGAATGCCAAGCTCGCGGGCGAGAATCGCCGTGACACGTGGCCCGCAGAAGCCGCCCTGACAGCGACCGGCGCCGGCGCGCACCCGCCGCTTGACGCCGTCGACGGTGCGCGCTCCGCAAGGCGACAGGATGGCGGCGACGATTTCGGCCTCGGTGATGGTCTCGCAGCGGCAGATGACGCGGCCGAACAGCGGATCGGCGGCAATCAGCTCCGCCTGCGTCGCGCGGTCCATCTCGTGGAACCGCGGCTTTGCCGGGTTGACCGGCACGAAGCTCGCTTTCGGCCTCAGCCTGAGGCCGACATCCTGTAGCACCTCGATCATGACCTCACCGATGGCCGGCGCCGAGGTGAGGCCGGGCGATTGGATGCCGGCAGCATGGACGAGACCACGGGCGGCCGGCGACGGACCGATGACGAAGTCCTTGCCCGCAGCGGCGCGCAAGCCGGCGAACTCGGTGATCGCCGTACCGAGCGGCAGGGTCGGCATGATACGACGGGCGCCTGCGATGATGCCGGCGAGACCGTGAGCGGTGGTTTCCTTGTCCTCGGGGTCGTCGATCTCGGTGGCGTCGGGACCGATGAACACGTTGCCGTGCACGGTGGGCGACACCAGGATGCCCTTCGACACCTTGTCGGGCGTCGGGAACAGCACCGTGTTGACCAACTGGCCGACGCTGCGATCGAACAGGATATACTCGCCCCGGCGCGGCCTGATGGTGAAGCTGTCGTCTCCGGCAAGACGGGCGATCTCACCCGAATGAAGGCCGGCGGCGTTGACCACGAAGCGCGTCGCGACACGGCCACGCGTCGTGTTCACCGCCACGATCTGCCGATCAGCCACCTCGAGCCCCGTCACGGCGCATTCGGTGACGATGCGCACGCCGTTGCGAATGGCGTTCTCGGCGAAGCCGACAGTGGCGAGAAACGGACAGACGATGGCGCCGGTCGGCGCCCATAGCGCGCCGGCAACCTCGGGCGAAATGTTTGGTTCGTGAGCGAGAACCTGCTCTCGCGACCAGATCTCGAGACCCGGCACGCCATTGTCGATACCGCGATGGCGCAGGTCGGCCACGGTCTCCATCTGGGCGGCATCCTTCGCCACCACCAGCGACCCCGTCGCCTTGCGCGGAATGCCGAGCCCCTCGGATAGCTCGGCATAGAGCCGGGCGCCCTGTACGTTGAGTCGCGCCTTCCAGGTGCCGGGCTCCGCGTCGAAGCCGGCATGCAGAATGCCGCTGTTGGCCTTGGAGGTGCCGGTGGCGACGTCGGGCGACCGTTCGATGAGCAGCACCGACAGTTCGTAACGCGACAGCGCGCGGGCGATGGCACACCCCACCACGCCGCCGCCGATGACGACGACATCAGCGCTGTCCGGAACAGGTCCCGCTCCAAAACTCCCCGCCATGCCCTTCTCCCTCGCAGGCTCGCCGACAGCGCGATCAGGCTGTCCCGCCACTATCCACCAAGTTCGAATGATCTTCGTTTTGGTTCGTTTTGTCTTTCGTATCACCTAAATCGAAAGTTTCGGATCGGTATGAACGCCTAGATCGCCGCTCTTCGCGTCCGAGAAAACGACAACGCCGCCCTCCCTTTCGGGAAAGCGGCGTTGGTCTCGAACGCGGACCGTCGCCGGCTCACCGCCGGCGAAGCCGGATGCATCAGGCCGATAGCGCCTGCGCCACTTCGCCAGCGTCGTCACCGACGATTAGCTGATAGTGCGCCGCTCCCAGCGTGGCGATGGCCCGCACGCCGGCCTTCTTGACGAGCGACTGGTCGAACCGCTTGGGATCGGCCACCTCGATGCGAACACGGGTTCCGGACACCGCTTCGACCGAAACGATGTTGGCGCGTCCACCGAGCGCATCGACCATCTGGTCGGCCTTCAGTCGCGCGGCAACCGACGGCACCCCAGCGGCGGACTTTGCCGCGACAGGCGCGGCCGCTGTGGCCGGAGCCACGCCACCGGCAGGCTGAGTGCGCAGATACTCGTCCATGTCCGTCTTCATGTTTTCCGACTGGGTGCCGAAGATCACTTGCAGCCCCTGACCGACGACCATGACGCCGGCAGCCCCCATCTCCTTGAACTTGCCCTGGTTCACCTTGGCAATGTCGGCAACGCCGACGCGCAGGCGGGTGATGCAGGCATCGAGGTTGGTGATGTTCTCGGCTCCGCCGAACGCGGCGACCAGCTTGCGAGCGGTAGCGAAGCGATCGTCGCCGCTGAGCGCTTCTTCGGCACTCTCGACGGCGGCGACGGCATCGTCCTCGCGACCCGGCGTCTTGAAGTTGAACTTCTGGATGGCGAAACGGAACACCCCGTAATAGATGGCCGCGTAGATCGGCCCGAGGATCAGCGTCATCCACCAGTTATGGGCGTTGGAACCGAAGACGTTGAACAGCAGGAAGTCGATGCCCCCCTGCGAGAAGGTGAAGCCCATGTGGATGTCGAGCGTGTTGGCCACGAACTGGGTGGTGGCCGCGAGCACGGCATGCACGGCATAAAGCGCCGGCGCGACGAACAGGAACGAGAACTCGATCGGCTCGGTGATGCCGGTCAGGAACGAGGTCAGGGCAGCGGAGATCATCATGCCCATGACCTTGACGCGGTTCTCCGGCTTGGCCGTGTGGGCGATGGCGATGGCCGCTGCCGGTAGCCCCCACATCTTGAACAGGAAGGCGCCCGACAGGATGCCGGCCGTGTGATCGCCCGCGAAAAAGCGGTTGATGTCGCCGTGAACCACATTACCGGCGGCATCGGTGAAGGAACCGATCTCGAAGAAGAACGGCACATTCCAGATGTGATGCAGACCGAAGGGGATCAGCAGCCGCTCGACGAAGCCGTAGATGGTGGCGGCGAGGCGCGGATCGCTTTCGGCTGCCCAGTGCGAAAACACGTCTATGCCGGCCTGCACGGGCTGCCAGACGAAGGACAACACCACACCGGCCACGATGGCCGCCAATCCCGTGATGATCGGCACGAAGCGCTTGCCGGCAAAGAAACCGAGATAGGACGGCAGCTGGATGCGGAAGTAGCGATTGAACAGCGACGCGGCGATGGCGCCGATGATGATGCCGCCGAACACGCCGGTATCGATGGTCGGCACGGTCTTGCCGGCGAGCACCGGCACGTCGAGAAACACGGCCATGGCGCTGAGCGTCGCCGTCATGACGAAGTAGCCGACGACGGCCGCGATAGCGGCGACGCCATCATTCTTGGCAAGGCCGAGGGCGACGCCGACGGCGAAGATGATCGGCAGGTTGCCGAAGATGGCGTCGCCACCCTTGGCCATCACCTGCGACATGATCTCGGGAAGGAAGGAAAAGTTGGACGCACCGATGCCGAGCAGAAGGCCGGCGACGGGCAACACGGCCACCGGCAGCATCAGCGCCTTGCCGATCTGCTGCAGCACTCCGAAGGCTGATTTGAACATGGTTGGAGACCTCTGGGATTAAGCTTCGGGCCAGGACAGGGCGAGCATTCGGCGCACCGCCTCGCCGGATTCGAGGGCGAGCGCCGCTTCGGCGACCGCCTTGCACTTGGTCATGTCGAGGGTACGCACCATCGCCTTGATCTCGGCGATCGAGCCAGCCGTCGCCGAGAGCTCGGTGACGCCGAGACCGATCAGCACCGGCGCGGCGAGCGGGAAGGAGGCGAGCGAACCGCAAACCCCAACCCAGCGGCCATGCGCCCTCGCGCCTTCGGCGGCGAGCTGGATCAGCCTGAGCACCGCCGGATGGAAGGGATCGAGCTGCTTGGCCAGGCGAGCATTCACCCGGTCAATCGCCAGCGTGTACTGAGCGAGATCGTTGGTGCCCACCGACAGGAAGTCCGCCTCGGCGGCCAGCGTCTTCGAAATCAGCGCAGCCGAGGGAACCTCGACCATGATGCCGACCTCGATCGGCGCGGTGCGGCCGAGCAACTTCATCTCCGCGTCGATCACCTTGCGCACGTCCCGAAGGTCGGCGAGCGTGGCGATCATCGGCAGCAGGATCTTGGTCTGGCCATAGGGTTTCACCCTCAGGAGGGCGCGGATCTGAGTCC
This sequence comes from uncultured Pleomorphomonas sp., assembly GCA_963665435.2. Classification (GTDB taxonomy): domain Bacteria; phylum Pseudomonadota; class Alphaproteobacteria; order Rhizobiales; family Pleomorphomonadaceae; genus Pleomorphomonas. The sequence goes on from CAXXNH010000034.1 coordinate 44,434, forward strand.
GGAGCAGTTCGGGCTGCCAGAGGCTCATGCGAACGCCGCGCAGGCCTAGGGCGGGATTCTCCTCTTTCGGCAGGTTGGCGTAGGGCACGTCCTTGTCGGCGCCGGCATCGAGGGTACGGATGATCAGTGGCCGCCCCTTCAGGCCATCGGCAATGGCCTGGTACTGGGCGTACTGCTCGTCCTCGCTTGGAGCCGAGGTGCGGTTGAGGAACAGGAACTCCGACCGCATCAGGCCACAGCCTTCGGCGCCGCTCTCGAGCGCCACGGCCACGTCGGCCGGACCGCCGAGATTGGCGACCACCTCGATCCGCTTGCCATCGGCCATGTAGCAGTCGTCTTGCGTCGCGGCGCGATTGGCGGCGAGGCGCTCGCGGCGACGGATCACGGCGGCGCGGATGTCGGCAAGATCTCCTTCCGGCGGGTTGATCCGCACGGAAGCCCGATCGGCGTCGAGAACAACCGACTGTCCGTCGGGTACGCACAGCACGCCGACGCCGGCGGCGACGACGGCCGGAATGCCCTTCGACGCCGCGAGGATCGACACGTGCGCCGTCGGGCCGGCATAGGCCAGCACGATGCCGGCCACCTTGCTCAGATCGAGATCGGCGAACTGCGACGGCAGCAGATCGGCAGCGAAGATGACCGCCTCGTCGGGCAGCACCGTCGCCGAGCCGGACACGCCCAGCAGAATCGCCAGAACGCGTCGGCGGACATCCTCGAGATCCGAGGCGCGCTCTGCCAGTACCGGATTGCCGAGCTTGCGCAAGGCGGCGACCTGACGATCGATGGCCGTCTTCCAGGCGTAGGCGGCACTCTTGCCGTCGCGGATCATCGTCCACGCGGCATCACGAAGATCGGGATCTTCGACGAAGGACAAGTGGGCGGTGAGGATCTCGGCCTGCTGCCCCTTGCTCTCGGCAATCTTGGCTCCGAGATCGGTTGCGGCCGTCTTGAGCGCGGCGCGCAGCTCCTTGATCTCCTGTTCGACGTCGGCGCCGGCCTCCGAAATCTCGAAGTCCTCGGACGTGATGCGAACCGACACGCCGGCGGCAAGCCCCGGCGAGGCCGTCGTGCCCTCGATGGTCTTGGCGACACCCGGCCCCCAAAGCTCGGGCGCTTCGGCGACTTCAGGCATTGTAGGTTCAGACGATACGACGGCTTCAGGCGCGGAAGCGGTGGCGGACGCTTCGGAAGCCTCCGGCCCGCCGAGCAGCGCAGCGATACGGCTTGCGATCTCGGCGCCATCGGCTCCCTTGGCCTCGATGGTCAGCTCGTCATTGTGCTGGGCGCCGAGCAGCATCAACCCGACGGGGCTGGCGGCACTCGCCTTGCGGTCTCCGAGACGGATGATGACCTCGGCGGCACCGGACTTCGCCGCCTCGGCGATCAGGCCGGCGGGCCGGGCATGGATGCCATGCGGATCGGCGATGCGGACTTTGACGATGACCGCATCGCCTTCCGATGCGTTCGCCTTGGACGGTGCCGCTTCGCCCTGCGGAACGATGGTGGCAACCTCGTCACCGGCTGCGATCTCCCGATCGACGCCGGAAACGGCCAGAGTGAATCGCTCGCCGTTGGTTAGCACCACCGGAACCACAAGGCTGCGGACCAGTTGCGAGATGACATCCATGTCGAAGCTGATCAACGGATCGCCGGCCTTGACCCTGTCACCCTCGGCAACATGTGGCGTGAAGCCTTCGCCCTTGAGCGCCACGGTGTCGAGGCCGATGTGCATCAGCACCTCGGCGCCGTCCTCCGCCCGCAATGTCACGGCGTGATGGGCGCGATGGAGCGAGGTGACGATGCCGGAGAACGGCGCACGCAGCGTCGCATCGGTCGGGTCGACGGCAAAGCCATCGCCAAGAATCCGGCCGCTGAACACCGGATCCGGAACGTCGGCAATGGAGCAAAGCCAACCGCCGATCGGAGCTCGAAGGCAAAGACTGTCCTTCGCGTCGAGCGGCTTGCCGCCGCCGGACGCGTTCTTTGTATGATCAACCACGTCAAGACTCCGTCAGATCTTGGGTTTCTCCAGCAGGCGGTGATATCGCCCTGTCTCGTTCAACTCGTGTGCATGCGCCCCGGCTCCAGCCGAGAGGCCAATCATCGTCGCGGCGGCGCCTGGGCGCTGTCGCGAAAGATCAGGTCGACCGGCCAGACTTCCGAGAGAGTGGCCGGATCGGCACCGCCGACCAGAGCGGCGGCCAACTCCGCGACACGCCCCCCGGCGGAACGGATCGACGAAAAGGTGGTCGTGAGTGCCGGCTCGAAGGCCTCGGGCCGCACGGTTGCAAGGCCGTCGTCATGGGCGATGACCGAAATGTCCCGACCGATCTTGAGGCCGGAGTCGCCGATCGCCCGGCAACAACCTGAGGCGAGGAACATCGAAGCGCAGAGAAAGGCGGTCGGAGCCGTCGGCAGGGCCAGCAGCGCGCGCGTGGCGCGATAGCCGTGGTCCTCAGTGGCGGGCCCCGCAACGAAAAGACCGGCTTCGGCGGCAAGCCCACGCCGACCGAGAGCGGCGTGCCAACCGACCATGCGCTGTTCGGATGCCGACAGATCGGCCGGACCGCTGACCAACGCGATCGCCTTGTGGCCGAGACCGGCGAGCAGATCGACGGCCCGGCGAACGCCGTCCTCGTGGTCGATGTCGAGATGCGGATAGACCAGTGAGCCGGCCGTGCGTCCACAGGTGACGGTTTGAAGGCCGAGGTGCGACAGGAGGCGGATACGAAGGTCCTCGACCTTCAGATTGGCAAGAATCATCACGTCGACCGCCTTGGCGCGAGCAAGACGACGATAACCCGCTTCCTCGCCGTCGAAGGTGGCGTTGACATAAAGATCGCGACCGCACCGCCCCGCCCCATCGGCCAATCCGGCCAGGAACTCTCCGAACACAGGATCGGCCATCTCGGTCGACGCACCCGGCAGAACCACGCCGAATGCCCCGGACTCCCCCGTGGCAAGACGTTTGGCGCTGACGTTGGGTGTATAGTTGAAGCGCCTGGCGGCCTCCTGAACGCGGAGCCGCGTCTCCTCGTTGACTTCGGAGAAGCCGTTGAGAGCCCGGCTGACCGTCGTCTTCGACAATCCGAGATGCTGCGCCAGCTCCCTGAGATTCACCTAAGCCCCTCCAGATCGAGACCGGTCGAGCCAACTATCAGCTCCACTTCGAACCGGTTTGGAGACAACCCCCGAGCTCATATCGCTACTTTTCCAACGAAACAACGGCAGATATGGCGGGAGACAAAATTATTTTGGATAGAGAAATAAAGAAACTCGAACCGGTTTGAAAGATCTGTACAAACCCGAGCGTAGCGGCGCGCAAAGCCGGCCGCGGGCATCGCGTTTGCCCCAGCGCCTCTTTGCGCGAATCCGTTGAGAAGAACGCGCGCGACAAAGGCGCTTGGCAGCCTTTGGCAAGGCCGCCCTCATTCGCCATCGTTACTTGCGATTGGGGGAAATGGATGGTCGGGCAGAGAGGATTTGAACCTCCGACCCCGTGTCCCCCAGACACGTGCGCTAACCAGGCTGCGCTACTGCCCGTCCAATCATCGTCCAGCGGCATCCGCCGGACGGGAGGGATTTAGCCGGTTCGATCCGGCGGGACAAGTGCTAATTTCACCTCACCCCAACGAGATACCAGATCAACGCGTCTGATCCAGCAGACGCTTGCATTCCAGCAGCTCGAACAGCGTCGACTGCAGGCGCCGAATATCCTCTCGCGACAGTCCGCTTGAGCTGGCCGACGCCCCGTGTTCCGACGTGGTGCGAAAGCGCTCCATGAACCGGAAGCCGCCCCGGTTGGTGCTCTCGGGCAGGATTCCGGCCGGTAACGGCTCCTCCTCCACCTCCGGTGCGCGAGCCAGCGGCGGCTCCATCCGGGCCTCGACGCGCGCGGCGGGGCGCTGTGGCGCAACAGGCTCCAGCTCGGGCTCCTCAGCTTCGAAAGCTGCCTCTTCCACTGGGGAATCAGCCTCGTCCAAGCCTTCGCCACTCGGAACCACGGGAATCGGTTCGCCAGGATGGCGCCAAACCTCCATGACGAAACGGGCGCCCTGCTCCTTCAGGATGCGCTGAACGCCCTTGATCGTGTAGCCTTCGCCATAGAGGAGATACTGGATGCCGCGCAGAAGCTCGACGTCATCGGGGCGATAGTAGCGGCGCCCACCACCGCGCTTCATCGGTCGAATCTGGCTGAACTTGGTTTCCCAGAATCGCAAAACGTGCTGCGGAAGATCGAGCTCCTCCGCAACCTCGCTGATTGTTCTGAACGCGTCAGTTGCCTTTTCCACGCCGCCGCTCGACCTGATGCCGTATTCGGTCCTCGAAGACCGGATTCGCAAAGCGCCCTAATATAGAAGCGACAGGCGAAATAAGCCAAGCCCGATATCGCATCAACACGAAGATCGTCGGCTAGTTATCTGTATTTGAATGAAGTTTCGGAGCGGCCGGCTCGTTGCCGGCCCTCGCTCAATCGTCGCCCTGAACGGACGAAGCATCGCCGCCGTTGATTTCCGTCTTCAGCACGTTGCTCGGCTTGAAAACCAGCACGCGCCGGGGAAGAATCGGAACTTCCTCACCCGTCTTAGGGTTGCGACCGATGCGCTCGGTCTTTGAACGGACAGAAAACGTACCGAAGGAAGAAAGCTTCACGGTCTCGCCCGTCACCAGACAATCAGCGATCTCGCGCAGCACCGATTCGACGAGTTCGGCCGACTCGCTCCTCGAAAGGCCAACCTTCTGGTACACGGCCTCGCAAAGATCGGCGCGGGTTACAGTTTTGCCCCCCATGGATCGCAAGCTCCCGTTGTTCCAGTCGACCGTGGATCTGGCCAACGGTCGAGATCCAAAGACACAGCGCACGAACGTAGTGCCAGATACGGATGCGGTCAATGCATTTTTCGCGCAAGTCTTTCCAAACAAACAAAAAACCGCAACATGCTACCAACGGAGGATAACGGCTCCCCAGGTAAGACCGCCGCCGACCGCTTCGAACAGCACCACATCGTCGCGCTTGACCTTGTTCGAGCGCACCGCGAAATCGAGCGCCAGCGGAATCGTCGCCGCCGAGGTGTTGGCGTGCCCCTCTACCGTCACGATCGTCTTTTCCAAGGGAATGCCGAGCTTCTTCGCCGAACCCTCGATGATGCGCCGGTTGGCCTGATGAGGAATGAACCAGTCGATGCTCTTGCCGTCGAATCCGGTTGCATCGAACACCGACTTGATGACGTCCCCGACACCGCCGACAGCAAACTTGAACACTTCCTGGCCGTGCATGCGCACATGACCGGGCGCGCCGGTCATCGACGGTCCGCCATCCGTGCAAAGCTTGTCGACATGGCGGCCATCAGCCCTGAGGCTGGCGGCAAGAAGCCCGCGATCGGCCGACGTGCCCTCGCCTTCCTCGGTACCCAGCACCACCGCGCCGGCACCGTCGCCGAACAGTACGCAAGTGGTGCGGTCGTTCCAGTCGAGGATGCGCGAGAAGGTATCGGCGCCGATCACCAGCGCCTTGCGGGCAAGACCGGTGCGCAGCAGGCTGTCGGCTACGGTAAGTGCATAGATGAAGCCAGAGCACACGGCTTGCAGATCGAAGGCGAAACCATGGGTGACGCCCAGCTTGCGCTGAACCTCGACGGCCGACGACGGAAAGGTGCGGTCGGGCGTTGCGGTCGCAAGCAGCACCAGATCGATCTCATCAACGGAGACGCCGGCTGCCGCAAGGGCATTCTTGGCGGCAGCGGTAGCCAGATCGGACGTCAACTCCCCATCGGCGGCGACATGACGCTCGCGAATGCCCGTGCGCTGGACGATCCACTCGTCCGTCGTGTCGACAAGCTTGGTGAGGTCTTCGTTGGTCAGAATCTTGGCGGGCAGGTAGCTTCCCGTGCCTAGAATGACGCTGCGGATCACGCTCAGCTTCCTTTCTCGCTGGCGGCAAGACTGATCGCCGCCTGCTCCCGGTAATAGTGTGCAAGGTCGGTCTCGATCTTGCTCATCAGGCCGTTGCGGGCCATGTCGTAGCCAAGGTCAAGCGCGGCCGCGAAGCCGAAGGCGTCGGTGCCACCATGGCTCTTGATGACGATGCCGTTAAGTCCCAGGAAGACGCCACCGTTGTACTTGCGCGGGTCCATCTTTTCCCGGAGGCCCTGGAACGCGCCGCGCGCCAGCAGGTAGCCGATCCGGGTCATCCATGTGCGGCCGAGCGCCGTGCGGAGAAAGCTCGTCAACTGCTTGGCCGTGCCCTCCGCCGTCTTGAGGGCGATGTTGCCGGCGAAGCCTTCCGTGACGATGACGTCCACCCGGCCACGGCCGATGTCGTCCCCCTCCACGAATCCGTCATACTGGAGATTGGAGAGAGCCGTTTCCTTGAGGATCTGGCCGGCCGCCCGCACCTCTTCATTGCCCTTGACGTCCTCGACGCCGACATTGAGAAGACCCACGGAGGCGACATCGGTGTGAAACAACGCGCGCGCCATGGCCGCGCCCATCACCGCAAACCCGATCAGTTGCTGCGCGTCGGCGCCGATGGAGGCTCCAACGTCGAGCACGATCGATTCCGACTTCAGGTTGGGCCATAGTGCCGCGAGCGCAGGCCGTTCGATATTGGCCATCGTCCTGAGGCAGAACTTCGACATGGCCATCAGTGCGCCGGTATTGCCGGCGGAGACGGCGAAATGCGCTTCGCCCTTCTTCACCGCCTCGATCGCCCGCCACATGGACGACTTCCACCGGCCATGACGCAAGGCGCTGGACGGCTTTTCGTCCATCGCCACGGTGACTTCGCAGTGGTGAAAGCGGGAGGCAGCCTTGACCCTCGGGTACTGCTCCAGAACCGGCAGGACGACAGTCTCGTCGCCAAACAGTTCGTAACGGAGATCAGGACGCCGCGTCAGTTCGAGATCAGCGCCCGCGAGCGTCACTGACGGCCCGAAGTCGCCGCCCATGACGTCGATGGATATGATAAGGGGTTCGGCCATAAGTCCTCGGAAACGCGGCGACCGCCGAAATTGATCGGGCGGGAAGATAACCGTTCCCCCCCAGGAAACAACATCAAAATGCGCATCGTCCGCCATCGGACCGCGCGACTTCCATCAAGATGAGGGCTTGTCTTTCAGCGCGGCAAGACCGGCGAACGGCGACTCGGCCTCGTCTTCGCTGCCATCATCCTCGATGAACGGCGTGAACTCGACGCCCGGTTTGCGCGGATAGGGATCGAGACCGACGGCGATGAACTCGGTAGCCAGCACCCCGAGATCGACCGTCGAGCCGAGAATCGGTTCCGGAGGATCCTCGGCGTCGATATCGACCTCAATCTCCTCGCTGACGGGCTCTATCTCGTCCTCCGGCAGATAGCGCAGGTCGACGGTCTCGCGAATGCTCTCGGGCACCGGTTCGAGAGTGACGACGCAGGCCTGCTCCACCTCCGCCCTAACCTCGCCCACGACCTTGAAACCGGTCTTGCGGAACGGCGAGATGGTGAACTCGGCCGAAGCACTGGCCACCTTCACGATGCCCAGAGCATCGGCAATGGCCTCGCACTCGGCCGGATCGGCCTCGAAAGCCACAGGCGTTCCGCGCGGTTGAACGCCGCTCCATGCGAAAACGCGAGAAAACGGAATGTCGGCTTTTGCAGTCATGGCTTGATATCCGAAAGGGCGGGGTCGTCGGCGGAAATGGGGCATGGAACCAAGGAAGGCAAGTCCCCCGTCGCAAGTTCGCCCACCGACGCGCCGGCAAGTCCCTTGGCAAAGCCCCGCACGTGGGCGGCGAGAGAGGCGACGAACGCAGGATCGACCGTCGCGCCTCCATAGACGTTTCGCACCAGCACCTCGGCCAGAGCTTCCGGTCGCTCGGATGCGAGCGCCGCGGCCGTCGCCTCGGCACGGCCATAGAAAGCGCCAACCACCTTCTTGAGACGGCGCTTGAGGCCGCTGTCGTCATAACCGATCTCGCGCATCGACCGTTCCATGTCGTCGATGAAGAGTTCGCTGAGCTGGCGCGCCATCTCTCTTCCGGCATCATCCCGAGACAGGCGATGAACGGCGAGGCCGACATGCAACATCAGCATTTCCAGCCGCCCTTCGACGCTATCGGCAACCCCCAGTTCGGCGTAGAATACCTGCTGACGCGAAGCGCGCATCAAAGCCTCGTAGAACGAAGCGACGCGAGACGATCTCTTCCGCCCGAAAAGGCCGAACACCATAGTTTTGCCGTTTCCTTCCCCGAAGACCGGTTCCGACGTGGTGATCTACAGGAAACCGCGCCGGGCGCACGAATTGACGTTGCCTCGTGACCTAGCGCAAGGTAACCAAGTTGCCAAGCGTGGAAGTCGGGACAATGCTCGAAGCCCTGCCAGCGGCTTCCGACGCCAGATGGCGTCGCATGGAACGACAGCCGAGGGCCACGGGCTCGCCGGCACCCGAGGCGGAAGAAAGCACGGCGATCGCTTTGGGGCGATTGTCCACGGTGTGGTTATGAGTGCCGGGAGGCTCATGTGAAGTTCAGCCGGAGTGAACGCCCGTCGGGCATGATGTTTGGTCTGAAGGGTGCGGCGATCGCCCTGCTCACGGCCGTTTCGCTATCGGCGTGCGGCACGCCGCCGATCCAGCACGGTTACGTGCTCTCCGAGGAGGCCTTGGCGCAGGTGCCGGTCGGCTCGTCACGCGAGCAGGTGCTTCTGGTGCTCGGCTCACCGTCGACGACCTCGACGCTTTCCGGCGACACCTTCTACTATATCTCCCAGACCATCGACGAAAACCCTCTCATGGGACGCACGGTCACCGACCAGCGGGTGCTTGCCGTCTATTTCGACGAAAAGGGCTTGGTCAAGCAGATCGCCAACTACGGCCTGAAGGACGGCAAGGTGTTCGACTTCATCGAGCGCAAGACCCGCACCGGCGGCGCCGACCTCAATCTCATCGCCCAGATTTTCAACGGCGTCGGCCGCGTCAACCCGCTCGGCAACATGAACTGAGACCATAGAAGTCTCGACGATCAAGGGCGCGGCACCGGCTGCGCCCTTTTTTTGTCTCTCAAGCCTTGCGACCGGAGAATATCGTCGCCGTGTAGACCACCAGCGCCGCCCAGATGAACATGAAGGCGATGAGTTTGCCTACCGAAAACGGCTCGTGGAACACGAAGACAGCGGTCAGGAAGATCATCGAAGGCGCGATATACTGCATGAGGCCGATCGTCGAGTAGCGCAGGAGCCGCGCCCCGTAGACGAACAGGATGAGCGGTACCGCCGTGACGAGGCCCGAAACAGCGAGCAACAGAGTGTCGGAGACGGTGGTCACCACCCCGGTCCCGAAGAAGTGGCCATCGCCTGCGACCGTCAGCCAACCGAGATAGGCAAGCGCCAGCGGCGAGATCAGCACGACCTCCAGAAGGAAGCCATGTGTCGGCCCGATCGGCAGCGTCTTCTTGAGATAGCCGTAGACACCGAACGAAAGAGCCAGCGCCAGCGACACCCAGGGCAATCCGCCGCTCTCCACGGTCATCAGGCCGACGCCGAAGACCGCCAGCGCGACGGCGAACACCTGCGCGCGGCTCAATCGCTCACCGAGAAAGATCGTACCGAGGGCAACGTTGACCAGCGGATTGATGAAGTAGCCGAGCGCCGACTCGAGTGCCCTGCCCGAGCCGATCGCCCAGACGTAGATCGCCCAGTTCACCGAGATGAGGCTTGCCGTGAGAAACCCCATGGCAAGCGTGCGCGGTTGCCGGAATACCGTGAGGAAGCTGCCAAAACCGCCCTGGACGAAGACGATCGCCGCCGTGATCGGCACCGACCACAGCACCCGATGGGCCACCACCTCGTAGGGCGAAATGTGGGCCACGGCCTTCATGTAGAAGGGCAGGAACCCCCAGAGAAGGTAGGCCGAGAAGGCAAAGGCAAAACCGCGATAGCGGCCGAGACCAGCCGGAGCGGCGGCTTGGACGGATGTCATGATCATGATTCCGGACAATGGCCGGCGGCGCCGGACGGCACCACCCGAAAAGCAGAAGCGGCGGCCGGTTGCCCGACCGCCGCTTCGTTCAGTCGCAATACTGATGTGATCTATCAGCTATGGGCAAGAACCGCCAGCAGCAGCAGGGCCACGATGTTGGTGATCTTGATGGCCGGGTTGACGGCCGGACCGGCGGTGTCCTTGTAGGGGTCGCCGACGGTGTCGCCCGTCACCGAGGCCTTGTGGGCGTCGGAACCCTTGAAGTGCTTGACGCCATCCTTGTCGGTGAAGCCGTCCTCGAAGCTCTTCTTGGCGTTGTCCCAGGCGCCACCACCCGAGGTCATCGAGATGGCGACGAACAGGCCGTTGACGATCACGCCGAGGAGCGAGGCGCCGAGGGCGGCGAAGGCGTTGGCCTTCGAGCCGGAGGCGGCAAGCACGCCGAAGTAAACGACCAGCGGCGACAGCACCGGCAGAAGCGACGGGATGATCATTTCCTTGATCGCCGCCTTGGTCAGCATGTCGACGGCGCGGCCGTAGTCCGGACGCTCCGTGCCGGCCATGATACCCGGCTTCTCCTTGAACTGACGACGCACTTCCTCCACGACCGAGCCGGCGGCGCGGCCGACGGCGGTCATGGCGATGCCACCGAACAGGTAGGGGATCAGGCCGCCGAACAGCAGACCGGCCACCACGTAGGGGTTGGACAGCGACAGGTCGATGTTGCCGATACCCTGGAAGTAGGGAACGCCACTTTCAGCGAAGTGCTTGATGTCGTTCGTGTAGGCGGCGAACAGCACCAGAGCGCCGAGGCCGGCCGAACCGATGGCGTAGCCCTTGGTGACGGCCTTGGTGGTGTTGCCGACGGCATCGAGCGCGTCGGTGGTGTGACGGACGTCCTTGGGCAGGCCGGCCATTTCGGCGATGCCACCGGCGTTGTCGGTGACCGGGCCGAAGGCGTCGAGGGCGACGATCATGCCGGCAAGACCGAGCATGGTGGTCACCGCGATCGCCGTGCCGAACAGGCCGCCGAGCTGGTAGGTGGCAATGATGCCAGCGACGATGACGAGCGCCGGGAGGGCGGTCGACTCGAGCGACACGGCAAGGCCCTGGATGACGTTGGTACCGTGACCGGTGACCGACGACTGGGCAATCGACACCACCGGGCGCTTGCCCGTGCCGGTGTAGTACTCGGTGATCCAGACGATCAGGCCGGTGACGACCAGACCGAGGATACCGCAGATGAACAGCTTGGTGCCGGTCAGCGCGATACCGTCGATGACGGCGACGTCACCCCAGCCGATGGTCAGCGACGTTGCGCCGCCGAGGCCGACGATCGACAGCAGCGACGAAGCCCACAGGCCCTTGTAGAGAGCGCCCATGATCGAGTTGTTGGCGCCGAGCTTCACGAAGAAGGTGCCGATGATCGACGTGATGATGCAGGCGCCGCAGATCAGCAGCGGATAGAGCATCGCGTTGAGCAGCAGGTCGGCGTTGCTGGCGAAGAAGATCGAGGCGAGCACCATGGTGGCGACCACGGTCACCGCGTAGGTCTCGAACAGGTCGGCCGCCATGCCGGCGCAGTCGCCGACGTTGTCACCGACGTTGTCGGCGATCGTGGCGGGGTTGCGCGGATCATCCTCGGGGATACCGGCCTCGACCTTGCCGACGAGGTCGGCGCCGACGTCGGCGCCCTTGGTGAAGATGCCGCCGCCGAGACGGGCGAAGATGGAGATCAGCGAAGCGCCGAAGCCGAGGGCGACGAGGGCGTCGATGACGGTACGGTCATTGACGGCATAGCCCATCGGGCCGGTCAGCACCCAGAAGTAGACCGCAACGCCGAGAAGAGCGAGACCGGCCACCAGCATGCCGGTGACGGCGCCCGCCTTGAAGGCGATGTTGAGGCCGCCAGCCAGCGACTGCATGGCAGCGGCGGCGGTGCGGACGTTGGCGCGAACCGAAACGTTCATGCCGATGAAGCCGGCGAGGCCAGACAGGACGGCGCCAACGACGAAGCCGATGGCGACCGGCAGGCTGAGCAGCCACGCGATCAACACCAGGATCACCACGCCGACGATACCGATCGTGGTGTACTGACGCTTGAGATAGGCCTGAGCACCCTCAGCGACAGCCCCAGAAATTTCCTGCATGCGGGCGCTGCCCGCGTCCGATGCCATCACGGACTTGATTGCCCACACGCCATAGACGAGGGACAAAAGTCCGCAGATGATCGCGATGTAAAGAACGTACATGATCCCTCCGCAATGCCGGACACTCGAGGGCCCGGCCTTGGCGCCACGAACCGAAGGCGAACGCCCCTTGGGAGCCTGACGGTTCCCGTGCCCGTTCGCCTTGGGAGCGACCCTCTATTCCGCCGCCTTGCTGAACGGGTCGACATACGACGTCGACCCCGTTCTGCGGCCAGATACGAGGGCGGGATTACCGATATAGCCTCGTTTGGTGGCGTCAAGGGCGGGAAAGCCCGAAGCCTACGATTTTATGGATTTGTCCCCATTCGGGACGACAATACGGCCGCTCCGCCCCGTTTCCGCTGAAACCGGGCGCTTCGGCGCCCTCACACGACGTAGCGCGCCACGACGAATCCCCCGACGATGATGACCAGCAGCCCCCACATCACCGCGTCGAGCCGACGCTCGATGAACTCGCGCACCGGCTCGCCATAAAGGCGCAGCAGGAAGGCGACGAGAAAGAAGCGGGCACCGCGCGTGATCGCGCAGAGGAGAACGAAAAGCGGGAAATTATAGGCGGCAAAACCCGAGGCGATGGTCACCAGCTTGAAGGGGATGGGCGTCATTCCCTTGATCAGGATGATCCAGGCGCCGTAATGGGCATATGCTGCCCGGAACTCGTCGAAACTCTGACCGTAGCCGTAGACCCGGATCAACCACGCTCCAAGGCTGTCGAACAGGAAAAGGCCGATCGAATAGCCGAGGATACCGCCGAGCACGGAGGCAACGGTGCAGATCAGCGCATAGGTGAAAGCCTTGTCGCGGCGAGCCAACACCATCGGCACCAGCATCACGTCAGGCGGAATGGGGAAGAACGAACTCTCCGCGAAGGATACGGCGGCGAGCCAGGTGCCGGCCTTGCGACTGCCGGCCAGCGACATGGTCCAATCGTAGAGCTTGCGGAACATCGCCCCTCCGAAAATGCAAAGAAAAACAAGGATTCGAAATAAAAGTCGGCGGCTAGCCAAACGTGTCCGCGCGGACATCTAGCGACTCGCCCCAGACGACGCAAGCCGAACAGCTGCCCGCGCGTCCGCTTGACACGAAACTTAGCATTTCTCGCGTCTGCCGGCTTTGCCCTAGAAATGCCGGTAGGAACCCGACCCGAGCTCGGCGAGCGCCGGATGGTCGCCCCGAACCGCAATGCCCTCCCCCGACCGGACCCGACCGATCGCGGTGGCGTCAATGTCCTGTGCAGCGGCCGCAGCAAGGAAAGTGTCGACCTTGTCTTCAGGAATGGACAAGGCCAACTCGTAATCGTCGCCGCCGGTCAGGGCGACGGCGAGAAGACGCGGGTCGGCAGACACCGCGGCCTTCGCCGCCATAGACAGCGGCACGCGGTCGGCATCGATCTCGATGGCGACGCCGGAGGCGGCGGCCATCTTGCCGAGATCGCCGACGAGGCCATCGGAAATATCCATTCCGCCGGAAGCGCAGTCGGCCACCGCCGACGCCAGGGCGCCACGCGGCTGGGGAAGCAGGTAACGATCGAGAAGATGGTCGCGATGCTCGATAGAGAGCCCCAACCGATCCGAGAGCGCCGGATCGAGACGCAATGAGAGGCCAAGAGCAGCGTCGCCGATGGTGCCGGTCACCACAATAATCTCATCGACATGCGCGCCACCACGCCTGACCATTTCACCTTGCCTGACCTCGCCGATTGCCGTCACCGACAGCGTCAGGCCGGCCGGAGAGCGCACCGTATCGCCACCATAGAGAGAGATTCCGTAGGCCGCCTGATCGGCGGCAAGGCCGGCGCCCAGGGCGTCGATCTGCTCCCCGGTGAATTCCTTCGGAAGGCCGAGGGCAAGAAGATAGCCAACCGGCGCCGCGCCTTTTGCCGCGAGATCGGAGAGGTTGACGCGCAAGGCCTTGCGCGCAACCGCGTCCCACGGATCATCGGCAAAGAAATGAACGCCGCTCACCACCTCGTCCTTGGTCAGCACGAGGTCGAGGCCGGGGCGCGGGCGGTAGAAGGCGGCGTCGTCGGTAAGCCCCAGGGCGCCGTCGGCCGCAAGTGGCGCAAAGACCCGAGCGATCAGTTCGAACTCGCCAAGGCCGTCGGCCGCCGCCATGTCAGACCCCCTCTTTGGGGAACTCGTCGGGACGGATCTCGTGGGCGATGCGGTCGAGCACGCCATTGACGAGGCGCGGCTCGTCGTCCTCGAAGAAGGCGCGGGCAACGTCGATGTACTCGGAAATGATCACCCGGCCCGGCACGTCGCCGCGCTTCAGGAGCTCGTAGGTGCCGCAGCGCAGGATGGCGCGCAACGTCGCGTCGACGCGCTTCAGCGGCCAGTCCTCGACCAGCGCGGTATGGACCATGGGATCGACCGTCCGCTGGTCGGCAACGACGCCGCCGACGATGTCGCGGAACCAGCCGGCATCCGCCTGCCGATACTCGAAACCGTCGAGTTCCTTGCCCAGACGGAAGGCCTCGAACTCCTGCACGACTTCCATCAGGTCGCCGCCGCCAATCTCGAGTTGGTAGAGCGCCTGCACAGCGGCGAGGCGGGCAGCCCCGCGCTGGTTGGCCGGACGCGGCTCGGATCTTGCGCCGGATCGGTCGTCGTTCATGGTCCCAAGTCTCCCAGGCGGCAGGATCGACCGGCTTTGCACCCGGGCTCACATCCGCGCTGAATCGTCGTTTCGGAACGCCACCGCGCTCCGGGGAGAGCGGCGCGTAAGGCGCCGCCGGTCGGCGGCTGGTCCTGATAAAGCTGTGGCGGCGCAAAGACCACGGAACGGCCGGTTTGTCCAGCGGAAAACGGCGCTTCGCTCCCCCTCCACTTCAGGCGAGTCCCTTTTCCTTCTTCCACCGCCGCAGCCGCTTGCGGGCATTGTCGAAGGGCGAGGACGTGTTGAACTGGATCATGCGGCCGAGCGTGTAGGTCTCGCACCAAGGTTTGCCGTAGAGGTCTTCATTGCCGGTCTTCTCAATGACGGCGAGGATGCGATCCTTGGTCGAGGCGAAGCGTTCGAGCAGAGCTGGATAGGTCAGCGCCGCATGGTCGGCATAGAACTTCTGCGCCAGCCGGCCGAGCTCGTTCCACTTGTAGCCGGTCTCCGGGAAATCCACCTGTTGGCCCGCGTTTCGGCCAGCATGCCATTTCAGCACCAGCTCCCCCCAGCCGATGAGATACGCAACCAGATCGTGCACACTCATGACCGTGTCCCTGGCATGCCCTTCGAGCGTCCGCTCGCGACTGAGCGCCTCGGGTACACCATCCAGATCGGTACGAAGTTTCAGGTAGTTGCCGCGAATAGCCTCGACGAGTTCGGTCTTGTTTGTGGGAACGGTCACGACTTTTCCTTATAATTGCAGCCAATAGGTTGCCTGCCCCTATCGGCGCTATCGGTTTTCTGGCAGAGCAGCGGGCAACTTCCGAAACGGCGGACGGGCCATGCCGATCGACTATATCCTCAATGCCTTCGCGACACTTTTCGTCACCATCGATCCGGTGGGCCTCGCACCGCTCGTGCTGGCGCTGACGGCCGGCGCTCGCCCCGAGATGCGTCGCGCCATGGCCGTGCGCGCCTCGGTCATCGCCTTTCTGGTGCTGATCGCCTTCGCCTTCGTCGGCGCCGGCATCCTGACCTTCCTCGGCATTTCGATGCCGGCCTTCCGCATTGCCGGCGGTCTTCTCTTGTTCTGGATCGCCTTCGAGATGGTGTTCGAGAAGCCGAAATCCGGCGGCGGCGACAAGGGCGGCCATGCCGACGTCGCGGTCGGTCATCCGCAGCCGATCGGCGAGGATATCCGTCACCTCGCCGTCTTTCCGATCGCCATTCCCTTCCTCGCCGGCCCAGGCGCCATATCGGCCACCATTCTCTTGGCGGCGGACGCGCACGATGCGCTGACCATGGCGACGCTGGTGCTGATCATCGCCGCGATCATCGCCCTGTCCTTCGCCATCTTCCTCGCCGCCGACCGCATCGACCGCTACCTCGGCGACACCGGCCGCAACGTCTTGACGCGACTTCTCGGCGTTCTGCTCGCCTCGCTCGCCGTTCAGTTCGTCGCCGACGGCATCAAGGCGATCATGGCGTGAACTTTCGGCCGTCGGGCGGAGAGCCCGACGGAGAAAACGTCACGTCTTGCGAGGCGGAACCTTACTTCTTGGCGAAGGCGGCAGCGACGGCGGCGCGAATTGCCTTGTCCTGCTCGGCCGTGAGCTTCGCACGCGATGGCGCATCGAAACTGTCGCCCTCGAGCTGAGCCATCGCGGCCACCGAGGCCTTGCGGCATTTGTCGATCATGGAGTTTCGGTCGATACCTTCGACGCGGTACTGGGTGTTGACGCAGTAATCGAGGAGCTTGCGCGACAGTGTGTCGCGGGAAATCGTGTCGGCGCTTGCCGGCAACGCGCTCACCAGACCGACGGCAAGCGCAACGGCGGCAACAAAACCGGAAACAACCCGCATCATGGCCTCATTCGGAAAGAATCGTCGGGCCGCGCCACGCGGCTCCAGAACGGCGATTTCATAGAGCATTTTCCGATTGGATGGAATCACCTCAATGCAAAGGAAATGCCTTGAGTGCGGATCTTGGGCTTGCCCGTCCGGCATCACAGCTTCCTCAGCCAGACCTTGGTATCGTGAAAGGCAGCGCCGCCAAAGGGAGCGATTTCGTCCGCCCCGGTCAGCGTGTTGATCCCTGCCCCGCCTTTGTGCGCCCGGTTCGCCCAGATGCCCTCGGCCACAACGACCCCGCTCCGCAGCCCCTCGAAAAGTTCGGCATGAAGCTCCACCCGGCCACGATGGTTGCCGATCACAACCGCGTCGCCCTGGGCGATCCCGAGCCGAGCCGCCTCATCCGGCCGCACCTTCAGCGTCGGCCGCCCCTCGCGGACCGAAGACGTCGTTGTCTCGCCGAACGAGGTGTTGAGGAAGTTGCGCGCCGGCGCGGTAACGAGACGGAAGGGGTGCGTCTCGTCGGCCTCTTCGACCACCGGCCAATAGTCGGGCAGTGACGGCATCTCCCGCCACGGGCCCATGGGCCCGACATTGGACGACTTGACGTTGGCCCAATCCGGCTTGAAGCGGAACTTGCCGTCGGGATAGGCGAAGCCTTTCACATAATGCGCCGTCTCGAAGTCCGGCTGCATGTCGAGAAAGCGCTTCTCCTCTAAGTCGGCCAGAGTTCCGAGGCCGGAGTGGCGAAGCATCCAGTCGACATGCTCGCGCGCCGTCATGTGGAAGCCTGGATGCTCGGCGCCGAGGCGCCTCGCCAACTCGTTGACGACGTAGACGTTTTCGCGCGGCCCTTCCGGCGGTTCGACGAGCTTCGGCCCGAACAGGATGCTCTGCTGCCCGCCGGCCTTGTAGATGTCGTCGTGCTCCAGGAACATGGTGGCCGGCAACACGATGTCGGCCATCTTGGCCGTGTCGGTCATGAACTGCTCGTGGACGCAGACGAACAGGTCGTCGCGGAGGAAGCCACGCCGCACCTTCTCCTGCTCGGGCGTCACCGTCATCGGGTTGCAGTTCTGGATGATCATCGCCTTGACCGGCGGCCCGCCCTTCAGCGCCTCCGCTTCACCGACCAGCACCGGGCCGACGCGCGAGTGATCGAGGTGGCGAACGCTCTCGTCCTCCACATCGGTCCCCTCGACCATCGTCTTGTCGAGACGGAAGATCGCACCGTTGTTGTGAAAGGCTCCCGCCCCCTCGCGCTGCCAGAGCCCCAGCACCGTGGCGATCGACTGCGCCGCATGCATGGAGACGACGCCGTTGCGCGACCGGGTAAAGCCATAGCCGAGGCGGAAGAAGGTGCGCGGGGTCATGCCGACCAACTTGCCGAACGCCTCGATATCGGTGACCGGGAGGCCGGTGATCGCCGCTGCCCACTCCGGCGTCCGCGACTTGAGATGCGCCTCCAGCTCGGCCGGCGCGTCGGCGTATCTTTCCATGTAGGCGCGGTCGGCATACCCGTCGCGGAAGGCAATATGCATGACGGCGCAGGCGAGCGCAGCGTCGGATCCAGGCCTCAGCACGAGACCGAGATCGGCCTGCCGCACGGTCTCCGTTTCGTAGACGTCGACGGCGACGATCTTGGCGCCTCGGCTCTTGCGGGCACGGATGGCGTGGGTCATCACGTTGACCTGCGTCGCCACGGCGTTGGTGCCCCAGATGACGATGCAGTCGGACTGCGCCATCTCGCGCGGATCCGGTCCGGCAAGAAGACCGGTGCCAGCGATCCAGCCCGTCCAGGCTGGCGTCACGCAAATGGTGTCGTGGCTGCGTGAGTATTTCTTGACGTGCCGCAGCCGCTCGAGGCTGTCGCGCTGCACGAGACCCATGGTGCCGGCATACTTGTAGGGCAGGACGCTTTCGGCACCGAACTCTCGCTCGGCGGTCAGAAAGGCATCGGCGACGCGGTCGAGAGCTTCTTCCCAGGAGATTTCCTGAAACTTGCCTTCACCCTTGGCGCCCACGTTGAGCAGCGGCGTCTTAAGGCGATCGGGATGGTAGAGCCGTTCGGCATAACGGCCGACCTTGGCGCAGATGACCCCGGCCGTGTAGCTGTTGTCGGGCGAACCACGCAGCCGGCCAATGCGGCCGTCCGGCATCATCTCGACATCGAGCGCGCAGGTCGACGGGCAGTCGTGCGGACAGGCGGAATGGGCGAAACCGGGGCGAAGCGTGACATTCATTCAGAAGAAATCCGGTAGGAAACGGACCGCCACGTTACAGATTCCGGGAACCGAGGTCGCGCTTTTTTTGACACGCGCCCTCAGGTTCCCTCTGGATCGCAGCCAGTGCGTGAGCCTGACTGGCCCAGAAGGCATAAGCGAGAACACCTATGACGCCGCGACATTGCAGCTGTATCTATTGAGCACGTTAAGTGTGCCTCCCATTTCCGCACTTTTTGCTCGAAACAGCGGCAAGCCGACAGTCGGATTTCTTTACAAGCACTGAACCCTGCGAGAAATGACAACTAAAATGGCACGCAATTGCCGGATCTATGTGCAATCCCGGCCAATTAACCGAAGATAAACTCCCGCCAGACAACAACTCAACTTCCTATTGCGAGATTAGCCGGTCATTAAGCAACCAAAAGTCTAATGTGCACGAAACAAGCAGGGGAATTGGCATGTTGTTTCGTTCAAAGCCGGCTGGCTCGCGTCGCTCTCGTGGTGGGCTGTCCATCCGTCTCAAGGTTGCTTCGCTCTCGCTCGTCTGGCTCGCCGGACTGATCGTGGTCTCCGGCACTGGAGGTTACGCCGTTGTCTCCATGCGCACGCTGGAGCAGACCTCCTCGGCCGCCACCGACCTGTCGCTTCTATCGGAGCAGACACAGAGCCTCGCCAACAAGCTCGCCGCCAAGGAGCGGCTGTTCATGGTCGCCGCGACGCCCGATCGGGCGAACGAGATCGACAGCCTGATCGGTGAGACGCGCAAAACCATAGAGCACCTCCGCGAAGCGGCCGGAGCCGTTGGCGCGGCAACCGACGAAGCCGGTCAGCTCGGAACGCTCTTCGACAAGATCTCCGAGCAGTTCGCAGAGGTGAAGAGCGGGCAGATCAAGTTGGGTTTCGGTAACGACAGCGGCATCCTGGGCGAGATGGAAGCCGCCTTTCAGGCGCTTCGCACCGATGTGAACAAGGCCACCAAGAGCGGCCAGAATCCCGACACCGTCCGCGTCGTTCAAGCCTTTGCCCAACTCAACCAGGCGCGTGCAGAGTTCATGTTGCGCCACGACGGACCGAGCTCGGGCGCGTTCGACGCAGCCGCCGGCCGGTTCAATCGGGAACTCGACAAGACGCAGCTCGGCGCGGACACAAAGAATGCCCTCAAGGCGCGGCTAGCGGCCTACTCCGCCGCCTTCTCGTCCTATGTCGATCTCTACACATCCTGGGTGAAGGTCGCCGACCAGACGTCACTGTCCTTCGATCTCGCCGAACCGCTGACCAACGCCATCAAGGGCGCCGCTGAAGAGCTCAACGGTTCGACGACGCAGGCCTTCACCAACGGCACCCGGTTTGCGTTGCGCCTCATCTATATCGTCGGACCTCTGACCCTGCTGGCCGGCGGCCTGATCAGTTGGCAGATCAGCCGATCGATCACAGGGCCGTTGGGCCGCATTCGTGCCACCATGGACGTTTTGTCGCGTGGCGAAGCTGCGACGGTTGCTGACACCGATCGCGCCGACGAGATCGGCGCCATGGCCCGTACCCTTGCCGTCTTCCAGGACAATCAGGCCGAAAAGGCCCGCCTTGAGGATGAACAACGCCTCGACGCCGAGGAGCGCCATCGCCGCCAGCAAGCCTTCGAAACAGCGGTTCGCGACTTCCGCTCGGTGGCCGGGGAGCTGACCCATGCGGTCACCGAGACCATGGCCAGCATGCGGAGCGCCGCCGACGGACTGCTCGATGAAGCAGGACGCAGCCGGACACAGGCCGAAAGCGCATCAACCGCCTCGCGTGGCGCCTCGGAAAAGGTCACGGTCGTCGCCGGCGCTGCCGAGGAACTCGCGTCGTCGATCAGCGAGGTGGTCAGCCACGTCGGCCGCACGACCACCATCATCGGCAGCGCCACCGAGGGGGCGCGTCGTACCAACGAGCAGGTGGCCGGCCTCGCCGACGCCGCGAGCCGGGTGGGACAGGTGGTTACGCTGATCCGGTCGATTGCCGAACAGACCAACCTGCTGGCGCTGAACGCCACCATCGAGGCGGCACGCGCCGGCGAGGCCGGCAAGGGCTTCGCCGTCGTCGCCGCCGAGGTGAAGGGACTGTCCGACCAGACCTCCCGCGCGACCGAGCAGATCGCCGCGCAGATTTCCGAAATGCAGGCATCGACGGCGGAGGCAGTGGAATCGATCCGCGCCATCGCCGCCACCATGGAGGAGGTCAACCGGGCGACGCTGGGCATCGCTTCGGCGGTGGAACAGCAGGAAGCCTCCACCAACGAGATCAGCCGCAACGTCAGCGAAGCCTCCGGCAACACGGTCACCGTATCCGAGAGCGTCGGCCATGTGGTCGAGGCGATCGGCAAGACCTCCGAAACCGCCCGCCACGTCGAAACGGCCGCCGCCCTGGTGCTGAACCAGACCCGCGACCTCGAAGCGGCGATCGACGAGTTCCTTGAGCGGGTTGCAGTGTAAACCTAGCCTGCGAACCTTGCGCCTGGCTTGGCACTTGGAGGAAAAGGCCCGGAGCGATCCGGGCCTTTTTTGCCAGGGCACCTCATGCCTCGAAAAGCAAGCTGCGGTGAACTCACTCGCCGACCCGGGAAACAGGCAGTCGCCCTGGGGCGTATTTCTCGATCATCGCGTCGAGATCGGAAACAGAGATTTGGTCATATCCCGTGTTGATGACCAGCTTGCGGCATAGGCGCGAGCCAGCAAAAGCGAAAACGGGAAGTCGAGAAACGAGGCGCATCGACTCATCGCGCCGAACTTGGAACTGGAATCTGTGCGCGACCAACCTGCGCTTGAAGAAAAGGCCGCCGTCTGTCCAAAGACTGCGCCTTTCGATTTCTTTGATCTCTTCCCAAGGCAGGAAACGATGGAACAAGATGCCGGTCGAGGCGATGCCGGCACGGCTGAAGATGAAATCAGGCCTGCCGTCGCACATTCTAGCAAGCCGCAGAAGCAGCACCCCCATATAGGAAACGCCAGCGCACAGCGCGACCGGGGCGCGAACAGGAAGCGGTAGGAGGACGAAGAGGCGCCAAAGCAAGATGACCCAGGCCCCCTTCCCTCGCGCTCGTATGTGATAAGCGCCGGCGGGCGGGAATAGCGTCGCCCACTCCGCGTAGACGATGACCATGGCCTGGACGACAAGTTGGAGCAACGCCGTGGAGGTCGGCCGCATATAGAAGTGCGTCGCGTCCCCTTCGTCGAGACCAAGGTCCGACCTCTCTGCCATCGTCACTATTGCTTCCCCCTCGCTCGACGCGAAAGATACGCGCAAATGGGCGCAAGACAACCGCAGGCAGTACATCTCGGCAACCGTGGTAAACAGGGCACCTGGCCGGGTCTGTTCAGTAAAAAGGCCCGGATCGCTCCGGGCCTCATGCACTTGGGCAATCGGAAGCCGCTCACGCCTCGGCAAGTGCCCGCTTGACGTCCGGCGGCACGATCTCCGCCTTCACCATGGCCAGCGCTTCGTCAAACGACATCGACTTCGGATGTTGCGAGCCGAGCGTGCGGACGTTGACCGACTTCTCCTCGGCCTCCTTGCGACCGCAGACGAAGATCAGCGGGATCTTGGCCAGCGAATGCTCGCGGACCTTGTAGTTGATCTTCTCGTTGCGCAGGTCGATATCGACGCGCACGCCGGCCTTCAGTAGCTTCTGGTAGACCTCTTTGGCATACTCGTCGGCTTCCGAGGTGATGGTGGTGACCATCACCTGCGCCGGAGCGAACCACAACGGAAAGTGACCGGCGAAATTCTCGATCAGAATGCCGAGGAAGCGCTCCATGGAACCGCAGATGGCGCGATGGATCATCACCGGCGTCTTCTTGCCGCCGTCGGCATCGACGTAGAACGCGCCGAACCGCTCCGGCAGGTTGAAGTCCACCTGCGTCGTGCCGCACTGCCACTCGCGGCCGATGGCGTCGCGCAGGGTGTACTCGAACTTCGGCCCGTAGAAGGCGCCCTCGCCCGGATTGATTCCGGTCTTGATGCGGCCACCCGACCGCTCGGCGATCTCGCCGAGCACGCGGGTCATCACCTCTTCGGCGTGATCCCAGAGATCGTCCGAACCGACGCGCTTCTCCGGCCGGGTCGACAGCTTCACGGTGATCTCGTTGAACCCGAAATCCTCGTAGACCGACAGGATGAGCTCGTTGATCTTCAGGCACTCGGCAGCCATGTCGGCTTCGGTGCAGAAGATGTGCGCGTCGTCCTGCGTGAAGCCGCGCACGCGCATCAACCCGTGCATGGCGCCCGACGGCTCGTAGCGATGGACGGCGCCGAACTCGGCAAGGCGCATCGGCAAGTCGCGGTAGCTCTTGAGGCCGTGCTTGAAGATCTGAATGTGACCCGGGCAGTTCATCGGCTTCAGCGCGAATATGCGCTTGTCCTCGGCCTCGTCGCCGGCCGACTGCACCGCGAACATGTTCTCCTTGTACCAGCCCCAGTGACCGGAAGTCTCCCACAGCACCTTGTCGAGGATCTGCGGCGCGTTGACTTCCTGATAGTCGCCCTTCAGGCGCCGACGCATGTAGGCGGTCAGCTCCTGGAACAGCGCCCAGCCCTTCTGGTGCCAGAAGACGACGCCCGGGCCCTCTTCCTGGAAGTGGAAGAGATCCATCTCGCGGCCGAGGCGGCGATGATCGCGCTTCTCGGCTTCTTCCAGCATGGTGAGGTAGGCCTTGAGGTCCTCCTCGGTATGCCAGGCCGTGGCGTAGATGCGGGTCAGCATGTCGCGATCGGAATCGCCGCGCCAGTAAGCACCGGCCACCTTCATCAGTTTGAAGGCGTTGCCGATCTTGCCGGTGGAGGTCATGTGCGGGCCGCGGCAGAGATCCATCCACTCGCCCTGCGCGTACATCTTGATCTTCTGGTCTGCGGGAATGGCGTCGACCAGTTCGACCTTGAACGCCTCGCCCTTCTTCTCGAACCAGTCCTTGGCCTCGTCGCGGCTCCAGACCTGCTTGGTGAACGGCTTGTCGCGGGCGATGATCTCCCGCATCTTGGCTTCGATCTTCGGCAGGTCGTCGGTTGTGAACGGCCCTTCGGGACGGAAGAAGTCGTAATAGAAGCCGTTGTCGATGACCGGACCGATGGTCACCTGCGTGCCGGGGAAAAGCTCCTGCACCGCCTCGGCCATCACATGCGCCGCGTCATGGCGGATCAGCTCGAGGGCGCGCGGGTCGTCGCGCGTCACGATCTCGAGCCGGGCATCGGTGACGATGGGGTCGTTGAGGTCGGAGAGCACGCCATCGAGCGTCATGGCGACGGCTTTTTTCGACAGCGATTTGGAAATCTGGGCGGCGATCTCGGCGCCGGTCGTCCCCGGAGCATATTCGCGCTGCGAACCATCGGGGAAAGTCACGTGGATCATGGTCGGTCCTTTTCTCGCTCACTCCCGCAGACGAAGCGGGTAAGCGGCTTGCTTGAATGGCAAAGGCTTTACCGGCTCGAATGCCGGCTTGTCCAGTGCGCGACGCGCTTACGCTACGATCCGAAGCTGTTTGGAAGCTCGCTCCGGACGTTGGCCCGACAAGGCGCCGGAAGAAGCTCTGGCAGCGTCACTAGAAATCCTGGTTCCTGAGGAGGTGCGCCGGGATGAGCAGGCCGGCGCCGATCGCCCCGAGCGTGAAGATCACCCGCAGGAGCGACTGCACAGCGACGATCAACGTCGCCTCGGCATCCACGAGGTTGGGGGCCGTGACGGACAGGAAGCCGAGAAGCGCTTGCCCGAAGAAGGCACCCGGCACCATCGGGATGCAGCCGGCAAGAGCGACCGCATTGCAGGCGGGACCAAGCTGTTTCCTGAGCGCCGACACGGAACAGCTCGTAACGATGGCGGCGGCGAAGGAAGCGCCTTCGAGGCTCCAGGCAAGATCCTGCCCGATCGTCCGCACGGCAAGCGCCAGGGCGCCGGCCGCCGCGCACCAGGGCAACGCCCTGAAGCCGAAGTTGAACAGTACGCCGAAGCCGGCGGCGGCAAGCGCCCCGAACAAGGCCTGATGGAGAAGGTGCGGCAGGAGTTCGAACATCAGAGCGACCTCAGACCGAGCAAGGTTTCTGCGAACCAGACGCCGACCGAGGCGAACACCATGATCATCAGCACCCAGACGGC
Organism: uncultured Pleomorphomonas sp.; assembly: GCA_963665435.2. Classification (GTDB taxonomy): domain Bacteria; phylum Pseudomonadota; class Alphaproteobacteria; order Rhizobiales; family Pleomorphomonadaceae; genus Pleomorphomonas. The sequence continues at coordinate 69,395 of CAXXNH010000034.1, forward strand.
CCGGGCGCTGCCCATGGTGGGATAGCCGTCCATGATGTCGGTCTGGGCGTTGGTGGAGGGAACGCCGGGCACCAGCAACAGGATCGACGCCATCATGGCGAGGCTGACCGTGTCGCTCTTCAGCAGGATCGCCCCGATGCCGCCCAGCGTCGCCGCTAGAAAGGCGATGAGGCCGGCCACGATGAACACGTTCATGCCGTGGTGAAGCAACTGATGGCGGACATACTGCCCGACCGTGCCCGCGACCAATACCGCCCCAAAGGCCAGCCAGTCGATGCCGAGCAGACGCCCGAAGGACGCACAGGCGATGCCGACGGCCAGCGCCACCACCCAGGCCGGATGGCGTGGAGTCTCCCGGACCAGCCTGCCGATTTCGCCTTCCACCTCGTCAACGCTCATGCCGCCGTGCGAGACCCGCACGGCGAGCTTGCGAACCGCCTGATCGAGACGGTGATTCACGCCGAGGCGACCAACCTGCATCATGCGCGTTATGGTGTTTCCGCCGGCGTGAACCGTGATTTCCAGCGACGCATAGCCAGAGCGCATGCCGACGTCCTCGACGCCGAATCCCCGCGCGATCATGGCCACACCGCCATGGACGACGGACACCGACGCGCCGCACTCCATCATGATGCGCCCCGCCCTGAGCGCCATGTTAGCGATGCGCTCGAGCTCTCGATGGCGAACGATGACCGGGTCCTGCTGCTGTTCCATGTCGCCCCGTCGTCTGGTGGAGTCGCATCTCGTGATCGCCGCCGGGAAACGAAAAGGTGCCCGGCGATCCCCACGTGACTCGAACGAACCTAAGGTGAAATATCAGGGCCGCGATGGCCCGGGCAAGAAGCCCTCCGGCGAGGTTCTGCTTTTTCTTGAGCCACCGACGCCGAAAAACGCGCCACACCTCAGTTTGCCAGTGAGATCGATCCGGATACGTGCAACCAGGCAGAAAACCCTGCTTTCATCGGATTCCGAGCCGGCAACGATACAGCTGAGAACCGGGCAATCTCAGTTCAGCTTGCTGAACGCGACCGAGTCTAGCGGTCGATTGGCCTTTCGTCGTGCCTCGGTGCTTGCACAAAAGGCTTAGCTGTGCCAAGACCTATGCTGAAGGGACTTGCTTGAAACGGAACGATTTCAGCAAGGCTTTTTCATGGCTGCCATGGCGCACGGGGGGAGACTGTGCTCTGCGGCAGGCTGAAGCTGGGAGTCTGAGGCTGGACCTGATCGCCTTTCCGGAGCACATTTTCTGGAAAGTAACATCAGGACAATTAGGCGGGGGTCGATCCAGGACTGACGTGCAGCCGGTATCCAGTAACTTCTGGTTGCATATATTCTTGCGCCACAAGGGTGATCGCAGAGATACGCACACTCCACCGCAGTGTAGTTGATCTACGACATGGCTTTTGTAGCGAAACCGCGTTAAACCGACAACCGATCCAAAAGGCGTAGTGACAAACTCACCATGCCGACGGGACCGGAAGAAGACGCCGAACATGGCGCGCAAACCGGTGGAAAGCAGGAAGCGTCTGGCACTGGGCCGTTACGAAACAACGAACGGGCGATGAAATAGCGACCAATGAAACCGATCGTCACGCTCACACTCAATCCATCCATCGATGACACGGCTGAGGCCGAGGTCGTCCGTCATACCCACAAGATTCGCATCACCAACGAGCAGCACGATCCCGGTGGTGGTGGCATCAACGTCACGCGCGTGGTCCAGGAGCTCGGCGGCAGCTCGATCGCCCTCTACATGTCGGGCGGGACCACCGGGCAAATGTTCGATGAGTTGCTGGCGGCTCGCAATATTCCGCGCCGACGCATTCCGATCGCCCAATCCACCCGCGTCGCCCACCTCGTCTACGAGCGATCGACCGGCCTCGAGTACCGTTTCATCCCGGAAGGCCCCGAGGTCAGCGAGATCGAGTGGAAACGCTGCCTCTATGCGCTCAAGGATCTGGAGTGGGATTGGTGCGTCGGTTCGGGCTCCCTTCCCCGCGGCATGCCGGAAAGCTTCTACGTCCAGCTCGCCGATCTGGTGATCTCTCGTGGCGGCAACCTCGTGCTCGACACATCGGGCAAGCCGCTTGAGCTGGCCCTTGAGCGCGGTGGAATCACCCTGTTCAAGCCGTCCGAAGGCGAGTTCGCCAAGCTGGTCGGTCGCCCCCTCCCCACCGTCGACGACATGGTCCCGGCGGCCAAGGAGCTCATTGCATCCGGCAGGGTGAAAATGATCGCCATCACCATGGGTGGTGACGGAGCCTTGCTGGTCACGGCCGACAACCATCTCTTCCTGAAGGCGCCCGAAGTCGAGGTGAAGAGTGCATCCGGCGCTGGCGACAGCTTCGTCGGCGGCATGGTCTACGGCCTCGCCTCCGGCCTCACTCCGGAAGACGCCTTCCGCCTCGGCGTTGCCTCCGGCACGGCTTCGGTGATGAGTCCCGGAACGCAGCTCTGCCAGAAGGCCGATGTCGATCGCATCCTTGAGGAAATCGGCGCCCACCAGCACAACTGGTAAGGCAGCGGAGACATCCAAGGCTTAGAGGAGCAGGCCAACTGGCCTGCTCTTTTTTATGAGAGGTACCAGCGACTCGGAATTTATTGCCGACGCCGGCAAAACGCGCCTCCCCGAGGATTGTCGGATATAGCTCAACCCACTGAATCAGAACGACATTCATTCGGAATGAGACTTGCTTTCTTCCATCCATGGGCCACCGGAACGCAGGAGGAAGCGGATGATCAGAAGCGCATTGGCAACGGGGCCGATCGATCCGGAAAATGTCTGGTCAGTGGCGAATGGCCGAATAAAGCTGGTCGACCTCACGAACGACATGCTGGCCGACTTTGAGACGTACAGAAGAGAGGCCGAGGCCGGTCAAGATACGGCCAAGGATTCCGGCCAAACCGGCTCGACGGCCGGCAACAAGGTGATTTACGCCTTCCGCTTCACCGATGTGGACCCAGCTTCCTGGCTACCCCAGTGGCACGAGCCGGAGAGCAGTCAGAGCACCGACTCGGTTGCCGAACATTCGGGCGCAGATGCGTTTCGAGAACGCATGGACACTCTCTTGTCAGTGAACGACAAGAGCAGCCAGGAAGACATCATGCGGGCCCACCGCGTCTTCAACCAGTGGCTGGCAGAAACATATCGGGCGTCACACCCCAACGACGCCCCCGAACCGAAGGACACGGCAGCGTCTCTAGTGGCCGACCACCTTTAGGAGCAGACGGTAACGGTCCCAAATCCTTGGCGAAGCCGGATCAGGCGTCTGTTCGCTCGGCCGGCTTCAGGTTGACGCTCTCGCCGCAGCCGCAGGACCCCACCTGATTGGGGTTGCGGAAGACGAATCCTGTGCGGAGCGGCGTCTGCTCGAAGTCCATTTCCGTACCCAGCAGGAACAGCACCGCCTTCGCCTCGACGAACACGGTGGCGCCGTACGCCTCGACACGCTCATCTCCCGGCTGGGCCTCTCGTGCCAGATCGAGCGTGTAGGACATGCCGGCGCAGCCGCCATTCTTGATCCCGAGACGAATACCCACGGCGTCATCGGCATTGCCGACAATCTCGCGCACGCGCTCGGCAGCGGCCTCGGTCAACGTCATCACGGCAAACTTGGCGAGAGCCATATCATCAATCTCCCAATCCACCCCGGTTCAAGGCTGAGGCGATCCAGCTGAAAATAGGGAGCAAACGCATCTCGGACAAGCCTCTTGCCGCATGACCGCAATGCGCTACCCTGAACGACCACGACCGCCGAACGTCTCCGGCGGCCGCGAACCATACGCGCGATCTGCAGGAAAACCGGCTCAATACCAGTCGGTTGCGACCTGCGCTTCCTCGCTCATCCGGTCGGGTGTCCACGGCGGATCGAACACCATGTTCACCTTGACGCCGTAAACGCCAGGCACGACACCGACGGCGTTCTCGACCCAACCCGGCATTTCACCAGCCACCGGACAGCCCGGCGCGGTCAGCGTCATGTCGATGGTGACGAGGCGATCATCGTCGATGTCGATCCGGTAGACGAGGCCGAGCTCATAGATGTCGGCCGGAATTTCCGGATCGTAGACGGTCTTTAGCGCCGCGATGATGTCGTCGGTGATGCGCTCGAGCTCGGCCGGCGAGAGGGCCGAACCGCCGACGGTCTCGGGCTGATTGGGGGACGGTTCGGTCTGGTTGGTCATCTCGGTCATGTCGGTCATCCGAACAGGGCCTCGGCCTTTCTGAGGGCCGTGACCAGCGCGTCGACTTCGGCGCGCGTGTTATAGAGAGCGAAGGAGGCGCGGCAGGTCGAGGTCACGCCGAAGCGGGCAAGCAACGGCATGGCGCAGTGCGTGCCGGCACGAACGGCGACACCGGAACGATCGATGACGGTGGCGACGTCATGGGCGTGCGCTCCGTTCATCGAAAAGGCGACGATGGCGCCTTTCTCTTTGGTGGTACCGTAGATTCGGACGGAGTTCATTTCGCCGAGCCGTTGCATGGCATAGTCGCGCAGGTCGGTCTCGTGGGCGAGGATAGCCTCCCGACCGAGACTTTCCATGTAGCGAAGTGCCGCGCCCAGGCCGATCGCCTGCACGATCGGCGGCGTCCCCGCCTCGAAGCGGTGCGGCGGCGCGTTGTAGGTGACCCCCTCGGTGGTCACCGTCTCGATCATTTCGCCGCCACCCTGCCAGGGCGGCATGGCTTCGAGAAGATCCCGCTTGCCATAGAGCACGCCGATGCCGGTGGGGCCGTAAACCTTATGTCCCGTCAGAACGTAGAAATCGGCGTCGAGATCCTGAACGTCGACCGGCAGATGCACCGCGCCCTGACTGCCGTCGACCAGCACCACCGCGCCGTGGGCGTGGGCGATGCGGGTCACCTCCCGGATCGGCACGATGGTGCCGGTGACATTGGACATCTGCGTGATGGCGACGATCTTGGTGCGGGGCGTGAAGAGCTTCTCGAAAGCCTCGAGGTCGAAGCTGCCGTCGTCCCGGACCGGCGCCCACTTGATGACGACGCCCTTCTTCTCGCGATGGAAGTTCCACGGCACGATGTTGGAATGGTGTTCCAGGATGGAGAGGATGACCTCGTCACCCTCGCCAAGCACCATGCCGCCGTAACTGGCCGCGACCAGATTGATCGCCTCGGTCGAGGAGCGGGTGAAGATCACCTGCTCCGTCGACGGTGCGTTCAGGAAGGCGCGCACCGCCTCGCGGGCATCCTCATAGGCTTCGGTGGCGGCATTCGACAGGTAATGCAGCCCACGATGCACGTTGGCATACTCGTGGGTATAGGCTTGGCGCATACGGTCGAGCACGGCGAGCGGCTTTTGCGCGGACGCGCCGTTGTCGAGATAGACCAGCGGCTTGCCGTAGACCTTTTCGGCAAGGATCGGAAAATCCCCGCGTACGGCTTCGACGTCATAGGACGAAACGGACATCTTCATCGTCTCTTGTCTTGGCCGCCCGCTACGCCGGGCGGCTGTGCCGGCTCACGCCGCCCTGGTCTTCAGCCAGCCCTCGACACGGTGGATGAGGGCATCGTGAACGGCCTGGTTCTGGATCTCGTCGATCGCTTCGCCGAGGAAGGCGAGGATCAGCATGCTCTCCGCCTCGGCCTTGGGAATGCCGCGGGACAGGAGATAGAACAGAAGGTCCTCGTCGATGGCGCCGCAGGTAGCACCATGGCCACACTGAACGTCGTCGGCGAAGATTTCCAGCTCCGGCTTGGCATCGGCCTCGGCCTCCTCCGAGAGAAGGAGCGACGCCGTCATCATGCGCGCGTCGGTCTTCTGGGCGTGAGCCGGCACGGCGATACGACCGGCGAAGGCCGAACGCGCCTCACCGTCGATCACGGCCTTGTAGAGCTCCCGGCTTTGGCAGTTCTCAGCTCCGTGGACCAGCGACAACGTCGTGTCGGCATGACGCCGCCCGCCGAGCATGGTGACGCCACGGAAGCCGGCCTGGGAATCGCGACCAACGAACTCGGCGAAGATCTGCGCGCGGGCAAGCCCCGCCCCCAATGCCGCGTTGAAGGTATCAAAACTCGCCTCGCGGCCGATCTTGGCCACGAGCGACGTCATGCTGACCGCCTCGTCTGGCTCAAGCTGCAGGCGAATATGGTCGACCTTCGCTCCATCGCCAACGTCGACGACCGTCATCACGTTGGAATGATGGGCGACCTTGTCGAGCGACTCGATCGTCTCGATCAGCGTCAGGCGGGCACCCTTGCCGACAGTGACGAGGTGACGCACCGCCGTCGACGCGGCGGACGCGCCCTCCGCGATGTGGACGAGCTCCACCGGTCGCGCGATCTCGACGCCATCGGCCACGCCGATGACGAGGCCGTCGGTCATGAAAGCCGTGTTAAGCGCCACCGCCGTGTTCGACGCGATGGCATCGTCCAGCTTCAACGCGGCAACTGCCGCAACGTCGCCCGCCTCAAGCGCCGTGGCGAGCGAAAAGATGGAGAGACCGGGCTCAAGGTCCTCAAGATCGGATAGCTCGGGCCGATAGCGACCGTTGGCAATCACGAGGCGGCGCGCCTTGTCACCCTCCACGGCCGGCGCGGCGATCCGCACACGCGCCACGTCGCCGGCTCCGGCGGCTGGCGGGAAAGTCTTCAGCCGGGCGCGCAGGTCGGTGTACTTCCAGTCTTCGACCCGACGATGCGGCAAGCCGCTCTTCTCGACGCCGCCGAAGGCGGCATCACGGATTGCGATGACGTCGGCCGTTCCCGGCAACAACGTCCTCTCGGCCGGATAGCGAGCGGCAAGCGCCAGTTCAGCCGGCGTACGAACAGGGGTGGCAACCATGGTCATCCCCCTCAGGCGGCCGCGTTCGCTACGTAGGCCGCGTAACCGTTCTTCTCAAGGTCCAGCGCCAGCTCCGGCCCGCCGGTCCGGACGATTCGTCCGTCCGAAAGCACGTGCACGATATCCGGCACGATGTGATCGAGAAGACGCTGGTAGTGAGTGATCACCACGAAGGCGCGATCGGGCGAGCGAAGCGCATTGACGCCCTCGGACACCACCTTCAGGGCGTCGATGTCGAGACCGGAGTCGGTTTCGTCGAGGATGCAGATCGACGGCTGCAGCAAGGCCATCTGCATGATTTCGGCGCGCTTCTTCTCGCCCCCGGAGAAGCCGACGTTGACCGGACGCTTCAGCATGTCCGAAGTAATGTTGAGCTTCTCGGCGACGCCCTTCACCAGCTTCATGAACTCGGGCGTCGTCAGTTCGCCCTCGCCCTTCGCCTTCCGATGCGCGTTGAGCGCGGCCTTGAGAAAGGTCATGGTGGCGACACCGGGGATCTCGATCGGATACTGGAAGGCGAGGAACAAGCCCGCCACCGACCGCTCGTTCGGCTCGAGATCGAGGATGGATGCCCCGTTCAGCAGCACCTCGCCCTCGGTCACCTCGTAATCATCCTTTCCGGCAAGGATGTACGAGAGGGTCGACTTGCCGGCGCCGTTTGGCCCCATGATGGCATGCACTTCGCCGGGCTTCACCGTGAGGGTGAGCCCCTTGAGGATCTCGCGGTCGCCGATCCGTGCGTGAAGGTTCTTGATCTCAAGCATGGTTCTGTCCTGTCGTCCGTTTGGCCTCGACGCACGCGGCGGAAGCCGTTGTCATTGGTCTTGAAAGAGGAAAAGGCGCCGTCACGGTGCGCCCGGCTGGATCAGCCGACGCTACCCTCGAGGCTGATGCCGATCAGCTTCTGCGTCTCCACCATGAACTCCATCGGCAGCTGTTGCAGCACGTCCTTGACGAAGCCGTTGACGATCAGGGCGATGGCTTCCTCCTGCGGCAGTCCGCGCTGCAGGCAGTAAAACATCTGGTCGTCCGAAATCTTCGACGTGGTGGCTTCGTGCTCGACGATAGCCGAGGCATTCTTGCTCTCGATGTAGGGCACGGTATGAGCGCCGCACTTGTTACCGATGAGCAAACTGTCGCAGTTGGTGAAGTTGCGGGCGCCGGAGGCCTTGCGGCCGACCGACACGAGGCCGCGATAGGTGTTGTTGGAACGGCCGGCGGAGATGCCCTTGGAGATGATCTTCGACGACGTGTTCTTGCCGAGATGAACCATCTTGGTGCCGCTGTCGACCTGCTGGCGGCCATTTGAGATGGCGATCGAATAGAACTCGCCGCGCGAGTTGTCGCCGCGCAGGATGCAGCTCGGATACTTCCAGGTGATGGCCGAGCCGGTCTCGACCTGCGTCCAGGAGATCTTCGAGTTCTTGCCCCGGCAGTCGCCGCGCTTGGTCACGAAGTTGAAGACGCCGCCCTTGCCTTCCGCATCGCCCGGATACCAGTTCTGGACGGTGGAATACTTGATCTCGGCATCGTCAAGGGCGATCAGCTCGACCACGGCGGCATGGAGCTGGTTCTCGTCGCGCGAGGGCGCCGTGCAGCCTTCGAGATAGGACACGTAGGCGCCTTCGTCGGCGATGATCAGCGTCCGCTCGAACTGGCCGGTCTTCTTCTCGTTGATGCGGAAGTAGGTCGACAGCTCCATCGGGCAGCGCACGCCCTTCGGCACGTAAACGAAGGAACCGTCCGAAAACACCGCCGAGTTCAGCGTGGCGTAGAAGTTGTCGCTCACCGGCACGACCGAGCCGAGGTACTTCTTCACCAGTTCCGGATGGGTCTTCACCGCCTCGGAGATCGGGCAGAAGATGACGCCATGCTTGGCCAGTTCCGCCTTGAAGGTGGTGACCACGGAGACGCTGTCGAACACGGCATCAACGGCCACCTGTCGCTCGCCCTTCTGGACGCCGGCCAGGATTTCCTGCTCTTTCAGGGGAATGCCGAGCTTCTTGTAGGTCTCGAGCAGAGCGGGATCGACTTCGTCGAGACTCTTGGGGCCCGCCGTCTTCTTCGGCGCGGCATAATAGTGAAGATCCTGGAAGTCGATGGGCGGGTAGTCAACACGTGCCCAGGTTGGCTCCTCCATGGTCTGCCAACGACGAAACGCCTCAAGCCGCCATTCGGTCAGCCACTCCGGCTCGTCCTTCTTGGCCGAAATGAAGCGAACGATATCTTCGTTGAGCCCCTTGGGGGCCAGGTCCGACTCGATATCGCTGACGAAGCCATACTTGTACTTGTCGACGTCGATCGACAGAACCTGATCGACCGTCTCCTTGACTGCTGCCATCTCTTGCTCCTTCCACGCGGTTTCAAGGACCGTGGGAAATCTATCCTCAATGTAGTCGCTTTTTCCCGCAGCCGGTAGTCACTCAGGCTGCGGTGGTCCCATGTTGTTTCTTCATAGCGGCGAAGACGTTGCGCGCCCGCAAACCGAAGGCGTCGATCTCCTCGTCGGAAGTCCCCGCCCCGATCGACACGCGCAGCCCGCTTTTCACCAGCGTCGGCTCGATGCCCATTGCCGTCAGAACAGGGCTCGCCGTCACCTTGCCCGACGAGCAGGCCGAACCCGACGACAGCGCCACGCCGGCAAGATCGAAGGCGATCACCGCGGTTTCGGCCGCAACGCCCGGCACGGCAAAGCAAAGCGTGTTCGACAGCCGGAGCACCCCCTCTGCGAACATGACCGCATCCGGCGCGACATCGCGGATCATTGCCGCGATGCGATCGCGCCTGGCGGCGACCTCCGCCATCACCGGGAGATCGGCGAGCGCGGCATCGGCCGCCACCCCGAAGGCGGCGATGGCCGCGACGTTCTCTGTACCGGCCCGCGCCCAGGATTCCTGTCCGCCACCGGTGACGAGCGGTGGAAAGGCGAAGCCGTTGCGCCCACGCACGATCGCGCCCACACCCTGCCCGCCTCCGAGCTTGTGGGCGGAAAGAGTCACGACGTCCAACCCGAGCGCTTCCATGTCGATCGGCAACTTGCCGGCCGCCTGCACGACATCGGAGTGAACCAATGCTCCATGCACCCTGGCAAGACGGGCCACGTCGGCCACAGGCTCGACGACGCCCGTCTCGTTGTTGGCCATCATGACCGAAACAAGAGCGCGCTCTCCCACCGCCGCAAGTTCGGCAAGGCGGCGTTCCAGAAATGCGAGATCAACGATACCGTCGCCATCGACCGGGATGACTTCGACGCGCTCCGCCGGAAAACGACCGCCGCGCGCCACTGCCGGATGCTCGACCGCAGACATGAGGAGCCGGTCCAGACGATACGGCTTGCCGAACAGCGTCCAGTCCGGCGTCAACACCGTGTTGGCACCCTCCGTGCCCCCAGAACAGAAAGTGACGCCTTTTGCCTCTGCCCCACAGAGCCGCGCCACCGATCGGCGCGCGCTCTCAAGAACGGCGCGGGCAGCCCGGCCCTCGGCATGCACGGACGAACCGTTGCCAGGCCGGTCGAGCAACTCGACGAGACGCGTCCGAGCAGCCTTTCTCATTGGCGTTCCGGCGTTCCAGTCGAGATAGAGGCGCGCCTCCGCCATACCCTTCCCCATTCGCAAATGCCGGACTGAACGCCCGACCACGTTGCCCGTTCACTATACCATCCGCTTTTGAGCCGCCAGACCGGCGGGCGAACGCTCTACGACCCTTGACGATGCGATTTTTCTTGACGCCGGACTAGCCGGCGGTCCAGTGCAAGCGCATGAGCCGAAACGATGCGCTGTTCGCATCAGTTTTGAGTAATTCTAAATCTAGGACCAGACCCTTGCCGCGTCAATATGACGGGCCTTCGCCGGTGACGGCAATGGCCTGAGGCAAAGGGTCGAGATCGAGGACAACATGCCCGAAGTGATCTTCAACGGCCCTGCCGGGCGCATCGAGGGCCGCTACCAGCCGGCCACCGTGCGAAACGCGCCGATCGCCATGATTCTGCATCCGCATCCGGAATTCGGCGGCACCATGAACAACCAGATCGCCTATCGGCTGTTCTACATGTTCAAGGAGCGCGGTTTTGCCGTCCTGCGCTTCAACTTCCGTGGCGTCGGCCGAAGCCAGGGCCAGTTCGACCACGGCTCGGGCGAACTGTCGGACGCCGCATCCGCGCTGGACTGGGTGCAGTCGATCCATCCGGAAGCGCGCTTTTGCTGGGTCGCGGGATTCGATTTCGGCGCATGGATCGGCATGCAGCTTCTGATGCGCCGTCCGGAGATCGAGGGCTTCATCTCGATTGCCCCGCCGGCCAACCTCAACGACTTCTCGTTCCTCGCCCCGTGCCCGTCTTCCGGCCTGATCATTCACGGCGACATCGACAAGGTGGTGCCTCAGAAGGATGTGCAGGCGCTGGTGGACAAGCTGAAGGCGCAGAAGGGAATCGTCATCGATCAAAAGATCATCGAAGGCGCCAACCACTTCTTCGACCAGAAGATCGAAGAACTGATCGAGCACTGCGGGAACTATCTCGACATGCGCCTCGCCAGTCAGCCCAACGAAGGCTGACGATCCTCGATCCGGTAGCCAATATACAAGGGCCTCGAACCGACGGTTCGAGGCCCTTTTGCTTGTCGTCGCCACCGGGCAATAGCCATTCAGAAGCGGGCGATCAACTCGATAGGGTCTAGCACCCAGTCGTCCCGCTCGGACGCACGCTCGCGCTTGTCCGGTTCAACGGCGGCATTGAAATGAGGCTGGTACTCCTCGATCAGCTCCTCGACGAGATGTTTCCGGTCGAGAGCGAAGGGGCAAGCCTTCCAGAACACCCCTGCGGTAAGCCGCTTCAGAATGGGGTTAGCGGCCAGAACAGCCGACACCGCGACGATCACGGACTCGCTCTCCCCGATATAGATCGGATGGGCGCGCCCGGACAGTTCCGTCGTCAGCACAAACACACCCGGACGATCGGGAGCATCGGCACCAGTCTCGAAGGCGTGCCCGGCATAGCGAGCGGGAGTCTGACCAATGGCAGGCAAAGCCTTACCGCTCGCCACAGCAGCGGCCGCTGCGACGAAAGACACTTCGGTGACGTTCATGACACATCCTCCCAAAATATGTTCGACGCAACACTCTCAGAAGAAGATAACACTGACGTGAAGAAGTTCAAGAGAACATCATCGTTAACGGCTATGCAGCATCGTCATATCTCCATAAAATCGTACTTAAATTATACGCGATTTCACTTAACCATAGTCAATTCCCGCAGTAATCAGGCCAATGATAACATAGTAAAATATTTACCCGTGATTTTTACCTTACCGACCACTTGCCCGACAAGCGCGTAAACTAGCGAGGCAATGGCATGTTCCCGAAGCAGCCGGATAATTTTCTAGCTGTAAAAGGAACAGACGTTTCAACCATTTATCGAATCAAAGACCACCTCACACGGTAAGCGCGACACCGTCCTCGCGCCCCTCAGCTCAAGGGAACAGCGCGTAGGGGACGGCCGGCGCAGTGGGGAGAAGACCGCCGCGCAGGCGTCCGTCCGAGGGCCGGTAGCCACTTTCAGAGTGTCCGAGATGGCAAAAAAGGCTGGATCGGCACCATGTGCCTGTCAGCAAGCACGGCCATATGTGCCGCACCCGACCTTGGCCTCGCAAGATCAGGCGAGGCAGACCCGATCGCCACCGGCGGCCTTCGCCTTGCGCAGAGCCCTTTCCACGCGTTCCATCGCAAGACTGCGGGTCTCACCGGCCGCAAGCGGCGTAACGCCGATGCTTGCCGTCAACTGGGCATGAATGCCCTCGCCGAAGGTCTCCGCGCCGATGACCTTCACGAGACTGTCGGCAAGTCGTGTGGCGACATCGACACCGCCTTCCCGAATGATGGCGAAAACGTCTCCGTCGAGACGGGCAATAACGCCGACGCCACTTGCGACATCGGTCACGATGCGCCCAATCTTGCCGAGGGCCGCATCACCGGAAGCACGACCGAACCGATCGTTGAAGACACCGAAAGCGTCGAGATCGACCAGGATCAAGCTGAGCGGTTCAGGCGAAGCCCGGCGGGAGGACGCGCGCGCGTCGAACTCCGCTTCAAACCCCGCCCGATTGACAAGACCAGTCAAACTGTCGCGGAACGCCACATCGCCGATCCGCTTCTTGTAGATGCGGAAAGCCAACGAGACCAGGACGAGCGACACGACGATGACGACGAAGCCAACGGCGAGGTTGAAAAGGAAGCCGAGCCACAACGGCCGAATCGCCGTTGCCTCGTCCTGCTCGACCATTACCCGCCAGCCAAGATCGGGAATAAGCCGATGCGACAGCAGGATGGTCCGCCCGTCGCGCTTGAACGAGTACTCGCCGTTCTCCTCCCGCAGAATGTGGTCGGCGATGGCATCGAGCCCCTCGGACTTCCGGATGGAGGCACCGACCGGCGTATCCGCGTCCGTCGCCACCACGATTTCGCCGCGTGCATTGATGAAATAGATGTTGCGGTCGAACTGGTCGCGATAGCGCGCCACGATGTTGCGCACTGTCCGGAAATCAAGCCCGACGCCGGCGAGCGCGATCATCTTGCCGTCGTGATCGACAACCCGGTAGTTGATGAAAACGGTCAGCGCGTCGTTCTGCTGCTTGTTGATGTCGACGTTGACCTCATAGGGAGAGGCCGCGTCGATCGACCGGAAAAACCAGATGTCGGCAGGATCGTTGCGCTTGAGGTGCCGTGGCGGCGCCTGGAAATGATAGTAGGCCTGCGTGTCGCGCGAGACCAGAAAGGCCGTGAAGGTGTTGTACTGGCGCTGGATGCGCTGGAGATAACGCGTGATCGCCCCGAGATCGAGTTCGCCCGAATGCAGCCAGTCCTGCACGAACGTGTCGTTGGCCATCAGCGAGGACACGAGGATCGGCCTCACCAGATCGGTCTGGATCTCGGAGTAGATGTTGGACCCGGTCAGCGGCAGTTCGGTCTCGACGATCGACTGCCTCACGGTATCGACCGCCACGAGATAACTGACCATGTTGGTGATCAAAAAACCGATGGCTAGGATGGCGCCGATCAGCGGGATCATGCGCATCCGGTCCAGCTTGGCGGTCATTCTTCCTCCTGGGACGGCGCAATATGCCAGCCCACCCCGGTCGACAGACTTGCGATTCGTTACAAGCCCCTTCTACCACAGGTCGCGGTCGCGTAACCCGTGGCCAGCCTCAAGGTCAGTCCTCGGGAAACGATGGGTTCTCTTCGTCCTTGTCGGACACGTCGAAACCAAGGAGGTTCCAGGACTGCAGCATATGCGGCGGAAGCGGCGCGGTAACGTCGATCACCTCCCCCCCGGCCGGATGCGGTATCGTCAGACGGCGGGCGAGAAGATGCAGCCTGTTCTGAACGCCGCCGGGCAATTGCCAGTTCTCGATATCGAAATAGCGTGGATCGCCAATGATCGGGTGCCCCATCGCCTGGCAATGGACGCGCAACTGATGCGTCCGGCCCGTCGTCGGTTTCATGGTCAGCCACGACAGGCGGCCGGCGGAATGCTCGACGATCGAGTAATAGGTGACCGCGTGCTGGGCGTCCTGCTCGCCGTGCTTGGCTATCGTCATCATGTCGCCGTCCGGCCCAGCCACGCGTTTCAGATAGCTCGAAATCTTGCCCTGGGCCGGCTTCGGCTGGCCGAACACCAGCGCCCAGTAGATCTTGCGCGCCGAACGGGTCTGGAAGGTACGGGCCAGCGTCGCCGCCGCCAGACGAGAGCGGGCGACAAGAAGGCAACCCGACGTCTCGCGATCGAGGCGATGAACGAGGCGCGGCTTGACGCCCTTGCGATCACGCAGCGCCTCCAGCATGCCGTCGATGTGACGCGTCATGCCCGAGCCACCCTGCACCGCGAGCCCGGCCGGCTTGTTGAAGACGAAGACGTGTTCGTCTTCATAGAGCAGCAGCGAGCGCAGATACTCGGCCTCGTTGGCCGAAGCCACCTGCTTGGGTCGAGCCATCGGCGCCCCACCCTCTCCATCATAGAAGGATGCCCCGCTCTGCGCCGCATCGCCATACTGCAGCGGCGGTATGCGCACGCTCTGACCGGCGCCGAGCCGCTGGTCGGTCTTGCAGCGGCCGCCATCGACGCGGACCTGACCCGAGCGGATCAACTTCTGCAAATGGCCGAAACCAAGGCCCGGAAAGTGATCCTTGAACCAACGGTCGAGGCGCATGCCGGCCTCGTCCTTTGCCACGATGATCGTTTCGACGCGCGGCCCGCCGGCCGTTCCCTGGGTCATGCGAAGGTCCTCACGAAGTGGAGACCGGCAACCAGCGCGGCCAACGACAGCACGATCGAGCCGCCGACATAAAGGGCGGCAACGCCGATCGCACCACGCTCGAACAACGTGACGCTGTCGAGCGAGAAAGAAGACAGCGTGGTGAAGCCGCCAAGGACGCCCACTGCCACGAACAGGCGAAGGGATTCGGAGCCATCGAACTTCAGGGCAAGAAGCTCGATGAACAGCCCCATGAAGAAGGAGCCGACAATGTTGACGATCATCGTGCCGAAGGGAAAGTCCGGCCCGAGAAGCCGGCCGGCCCCAACGCCGACAAGATATCGGCAGACCGAGCCGAATGCGCCGCCCATGGCGACGAGAAGTACGGAGACAAGCGACATGGGCAAAAAACTCGACCGGAAGGATGCCGTATCGACGTCGGCAATGACGATCGGTGGCAATTCCGCGCTTTCTAGAGCATCATCCGGTAAATTGGAACCTTAATCGCGGCGCGGCCGCCGGATCGCGCGCCCGGTCGCCGAACCTCCGAACAACACCCCGCCATTTGTGGGATAAATGGGTGAAACACTCGGCAAATCCGGGCAAAATGCCCCGAATGCAGGCAGCTCCGCCCGGCAACCATGCTTGCGGATTCGCCGATATTCCGTTATTTCCACGCCGCCGGATCGAGCCGACGTCACCGACGTCCGATCACTGTGACGGTTCTACATGAACGACGCCAACTCAAAAGACCAGCACACAGCCGCGCCTGACGCGCCCTCCCCGGCCACGGAACCAAACGGTCACGGAGAGCATTCCCACGCCAGCGGTTCGATGCTCGGCCTCGCCGTGGGTTCGGTCGGCGTCGTCTACGGCGACATCGGCACGAGCCCTCTTTATGCCTTCCGGGAGGCCCTGCATCACACGGCCGCCGACGGCGTGACGCGCTCCGAGGTGACGGGCGTCGTGTCGCTGCTCATCTGGTCGCTGACGCTGGTCGTGACCCTGAAATACGTCCTCTTCTTGATGTATGCCGACAACAAGGGCGAAGGCGGCACTTTGTCTCTGGTGGCGTTGGTGCGTGGAGCGCTCGGCAAACGCGGCGGCTTCGCCCTGGTCATCGGCATCCTCGGCGCCTCGATGTTCTTCGGCGACGCCGTGATCACGCCGGCCATCTCTGTCCTGTCGGCTGTCGAAGGCCTCAAGGTCGTGGCGCCGGGCTTCTCGCATTACGTCGTCCCGCTGACCATCGTCATTCTCATCGCGCTGTTCACCATCCAGAGCTTCGGCACCGGTCGCGTCGCCGCTTGGTTCGGGCCGATCACGGCGCTATGGTTTCTCTGCCTTGGCGTCCTGGGCCTCATGCACGTCAGCGACGACCCGGCGATCCTCTACGCACTGCTGCCGACCTCGGCGATCAAGTTCGTCATCAACCACGGCTTTCTCGCGCTCGTCGTCATCGGCTCGGTGTTTCTGGCCGTGACCGGCGCCGAAGCCCTCTATGCCGACATGGGACATTTCGGCCGGCGGCCGATCCAGCTCGCCTGGCTGGTGCTGGTCTTCCCGGCGCTGACGCTGAACTATCTCGGCCAGGGCGCGCTGGTGCTTTCCCACCCGGAGGCGTTGGAGAACCCATTCTTCCTGATGGTGCCCCAGCCGATACTCATCCCCTTCATCCTCCTGGCAACGATCGCCACCATCATCGCCAGCCAGGCCGTCATCACCGGCGCCTTCTCGCTCACCCAGCAGGCGGTGCAGCTCGGCCTCATTCCGCGCATCGAAAGCCGCCATACCTCAGAGACGCAAGCGGGCCAGATCTATCTGCCGCGCATCAACTGGCTGCTGCTGGCCGGCATCCTCGCACTGGTCGTCTTCTTCCAGTCGTCGAGCGCCCTGGCCTCGGCCTACGGCATCTCCGTCACCGGCGAGATGGTGATGTCGTCTCTGCTGGCCTTCATCGTCGTCTGGAAAGTCTGGAAGTGGCCGATCTGGGTGGCCGTCGCCGTCGTCGCGCCGTTCCTGTCGATGGAGATCATCTTCCTGTCGGCCAACCTCCTCAAGGTGTTCGACGGCGGCTATCTGCCGCTGACCCTCGCCTTCTGCGTCGCCGCCTGCATGTGGACATGGGTGCGCGGCAGCGAACTGGTCTTCGAGAAGTCGCACCGCGAGAACATCCCGCTCAACGACCTCATCAAGATGCTCGG
The DNA here is from genome assembly GCA_963665435.2 of uncultured Pleomorphomonas sp. GTDB lineage: Bacteria > Pseudomonadota > Alphaproteobacteria > Rhizobiales > Pleomorphomonadaceae > Pleomorphomonas. The sequence goes on from CAXXNH010000034.1 coordinate 86,648, forward strand.
CAAGTCGCATCCGGTGCGGGTCGGCGGCACCGCCGTGTTCCTGACCTCCGACCCCGAGATCGCGCCGAGCGCGCTGCTGCACAATCTCAAGCACAACAACGTCCTGCACGCCAAGAACATCATCATGACCGTGCACGTGGTGACAACCCCGCGTTACCCGGACGACCAGCGCGTGAAAATCGAGCCATTATCGGACGACTTCATCCTGGTCGAGCTGACCTTCGGCTACATGGAAACGCCGAACGTGCCGCGCGCCCTCGCCCAATGCCGCAAGCAGGGTATCAAGTTCGACATCATGGCGACGTCGTTCTTCCTCAACCGTCGCTCCTTCAAACCGAGCCCGCAGTCGCCGATGCCGATGTGGCAGAACCGCCTGTTCATCTCGCTGACGCGCATCGCGGCCAATGCCACCGACTTCTATCGCCTGCCCTCCAACCGGGTGGTCGAGCTTGGCCAGCAACTCACGGTGTGATGATCACCGCCTTAGGACGTAGCGCCGCTTTCGAAAACCTGAGCGCGACCGTTGCATTGTGGCAACAAAGCGACAGGAAGGCGGAGCCCAGGTCGGAATTCCGCGTATAAGCGCTTGAAGGTCGGCGACGCTCTCTGCATCGTCATCCTGTCAGTTTCGAGTTCCGCTCGGGGATTCCGAGTCGAGACCAAACTCTGTTGCCCCCTCTCAAACCTATCGGATTCGGTTCTTTCACGATGATGAGAAAGATGCTTCTCTTAGCGGCGGCCATGATGGTGGCCGCGCCGCTCCATGCGGGTGTCGCCCGTGCCGAAGAGGCAACCGTTCGCTTCTGGGATCCTGCCACCGGCGGCTTCCAGACGATCTCCCGGAAGCCTTCGGCCCGTTCGATGGAAAGCCCGATCAAGAAGGAACTGATCGACTACGCCGGTCCCTATGGCAACGGAACGATCATCGTCAACACGACCGAGCGTCGCCTCTACTACGTGTTCGGCGACGGCAAGGCGATGAAGTACGGCATCGGCGTCGGCCGCCCCGGCTTCACCTGGCAGGGTACGCACCACATCACCCGCAAGGCCGAGTGGCCCGGTTGGACGCCGCCGCCGGCCATGCGCAAGCGCCAGCCCAAACTGCCCTATTTCATGCCCGGCGGTCCGGACAATCCGCTCGGCGCACGCGCCATGTACATCGGCTCGACGATCTATCGCATTCACGGCACCGCTGAGCCGTGGACCATCGGTCAGGCCGTCTCCTCGGGCTGCATTCGAATGACCAATGACGACGTCGCCGATCTCTACGAACGGGTCGGTGTCGGCACCAAGGTCGTCGTGGTCCACTAAACGGGCTTACAGCACCAGATTTCAACGCCGTCGCGGCCCTCCGCGGCGGCGTTTTCATATCGCGACGCGGAGATCAGCGCGTAAGACCCTTGGCTTCGAGTTCGGAGAGATAGGCAGAGAACAGGGCCTGCTGGTCGCGACCGGTCTCGTAGAGGATGGTCCAGGTGTAGAGGCCGCTGTCGTGACCGTCGTCGAACACCAGGCGCACGGCGTAGGAGCCTATCGGCTCGACAGCGGTAATCGCAACGTCCTTCTTGCCGGCGACAGTGACGCGCTGGCTCGGGGCATGCCCCTGAACCTCGGCCGAGGGTGAGTTGACCCTGAGCAGTTCGGCAGGAATGGAAAAGGATTTGCCGTCATCAAAGGACACCGCCAGCGAACGCTTGTCGGGGGAGAGGCGAATTTCGGTGGGCCAGACGGCCATGGCGTGCTCCGGTCGGGTTTGGATGAACTGAGATCGCTGCATACATAGCGCCGTGGCGCGCCAGCACCAAGCGCCCTCGCCCTCCTCATACGCGTTCCGCTTGATCTGATTGCATCCAGCTCAGGCCGGTTTCGGCCTGACCGACTGGCGCCTGGGGAGGAGCCGATCATCTCCTCGCCGTATCGAATGGCGCCGAGAGTGCCGGGACAAGTCCACCTGTCACAGGCGATCCGGTCGCGAGCGAGCCGCTTGAGCGGCAGAGGGTTGCGCTAGGGAGTGTCGTGACCGTGTCGCCATCCGGCGGCATCGGAGCCGGCGACGTTCGCCAGGCGATCGCCGAGCCGGCGGAGATGCTTCACGGAAGCGACGGCATCGGGATAGTTTGCCTCCCGCCAGACCCTGAACTCCTCGTCGGGCATCGGTCTGGCAAAATGGTAGCCCTGGACCAGGGAACAGCCGAGCCGCCGCACGAGATCCAGTTGCTCGACCGTCTCGACGCCCTCGGCCACCACCTCGCAATCGATGGCCTTGCCGATGCCGATGATCGCCGACACCAGGGACTCCATCTGGCAGTTGCCCGCCAGCGCGGCGATGAAGGTCTGGTCGATCTTCAACCGGTCCGGCTTCAGCTGCGAGAGATAGGCAATGTTGGAGTAGCCGGTGCCAAAGTCGTCCAGGGCGACGTGCACGCCGAGAGCCTCGAGCCCCTTCAGGTTTCGCGTCACTTCGATGTTGTTGCCCAGAACGACGCCTTCTGTGATCTCGAGTTCGAGCCGATCGGGGCTGACATTGTGGCGACGAAGAATGTCCCGAACCTGCCCGACGAACTCGCGTCGCTGGAAATGCATGGCAGAGACATTGACGGCGGCGATCGGCGGATGCTGCCAGATCGTCGCCCACCTGGCGGCGGTGCTGATCGCCTCCTCGATGACGAAGTTGTCGATCTCGATAATCAGGTCGGACGCCTCAGCCGCCGGAATGAACTCGCCCGGGGGCACCAGTCGCCCGGTTTCCTTGTCCGTCCACCGGATCAGCGCTTCGGCTGACGGAACGTAGCCGCGTTCCACGTCGACTTGCGGCTGCCAGTAGAGGCTGAGCTCACCGTCGCGCAGCGCGGCCCGCAGCCGCTCGCGCAGCGCCAGCACCTTGTGGCGTTCGTTGAGAATGTCGGTGTCGTAGAACTGAAGCCGAGACTTGCCGCGCGACTTCGCCTTGTAGAGCGCGAGGTCGGCGAGTTGCAGCACCTCGTGAAAGTCCCGGCTGTCCGAGGGCCACACGGCGGCGCCACCCGAGCAACGGATATCGATGTCGGTATCGCCGAAGCGTACGACCGACTGCAGGCGCTGGAACGAGGCCCGCAACAGCGTCACGGCTCCTGCCTCGACGAAACCGTCTGTGGAGACGACGACCACGAACTCGTCGCCTCCCCAACGCACCACCAGCGCATCCTGGCCGAAGGACAAGACAAGATTGCGGACGAAGGCCTTGAGCACATGGTCGCCCGCCATGTGGCCGAGCTCGTCGTTAACCTCCTTGAAGTTGTCGAGATCGAACACCATGACAGCTTTGGAGGACTGCGGATCGAAGTGGATCCCCTCGATCCAGCGTTCGAAGGCCCGCCGGTTGAGCACACCCGTGGTCACGTCGTGGTCGGCGCGATAGTTGGCCTGCCAAGTGGCGCGACGATTGAGCACAAGGAGCGCCAGCATCGACACGATGGCGCCGACCAGCGCGATGGAGAGCTTCAGCATCGCCGAGTAGCTCGCCGCCAGCGTCTCGTCCTGCAAGGCGATGTAGCGCGTGCCCTGCTCCGTCATGTTCTCCTGGAGCAGGCGGAACTTCTCGGACAGACGCCTGAGATCGCCGTCCAGCGCATTCAGGATCGCGGAATCGTCCGGGCCGACGCTTGCGAAGGCGATCCCAAGCCCGGAAGCCAGCTCGGCGATGCTGTCGATCTGGGAAATCAGCGCCGCGTCGCCGGGCATGATGAAGGAGGAACGCGCGCCTTCTATGGTGGCGAGCAGCCTGCCGAGCGCTTCGCGAATGTCGTCGGCGTCTTCCGTGGTAAACCCGAGGATCAGACGGTTGCCGAGCTTTCGACGGGTCATCTCCACCAGCTTGGCCTGATCGCCGATATCGCGACCGGCCTGGATGGCCTCACTGGCGTTCGAAGCCTCGATGCGCTCAAATGTGCGATAGGCTTCGAGAGCGGAGTTCTCAGCGAAAACAAGAAGAACGGCGGTGAAGATGATTGGCAGCAGGTTCGCCGCCCGTCGCAGGATGTCGGCCTTACGGATACGCAGGAACGCAAGAAGGTTCATGCCCCCACCTCTCGGCGGAACCTGCCTTTACGCTCTGCACTTTCCCAGCTGAACCGTGACATGTCTTCACGCCCCGTCCACAAGCATGAAGAGCAACTCTAGAGGCGAACCGTTTCAGAAGTCTTTCCTTGATAGGACATTCAACGGAGGGCGTTATCGTAATCGTAGTCGAACCGCGGCGGTTAGCCGATCGACTGAGCGACCACGATGAAAAACGGCAGCAACATCACGCCGGAGCAAAGACTCCAGGCGCCCGCAATCGCAGTCGATGCCACAAGCCAACCGAGGTTCCTATGCTCGATCCGCCGGCCGCGAATGGCGTTGCGCATCAAAATGGCCGGGCCGGCGAACATGATCAGAAAAGTTTGGGCAATGCCGAGCAATATGGTCTCCGCCTGCATCTCGAACCGAGCCGGCTTGGAGGTCACCAACTGATAGAGCGACGACAGCAGCCCGGCCAGAACAAAGCCCAAAGCAACCGAAAAACAGGTCACCAGAATCTCGACATCCATTGCTGTTAACCCCGCCTTAACCCTGATCCGAAATGAAACAATGAGGACAAACCTGCCAGCGACGTGGCAAGGCGTGGGCCGCGCTGGCGCGGACCGGGTTTGGCAACGGAACAGGCGGAGTTCGGCGGTATGACGGGGTAGCCGTTGGCGGCGATCCGGATACCTGTTTCAAATCGGGAGGCGGTCGTGACCCACTACGCGGCATATCAGGACGAAAGTCTGCTCCGCCCAGTCCGGCGCCCGGCTCGTCGACGCACCAGCGCAACGGCCTGGTTCCTGCGCGCCATCCTGACATCCTTCCTGCTGACCGGCGGCGTGATGCTGGTGAACCTTCTGATCGGCCTGTCGGACAGCTTCGACAGCCCCGACGGCCGCTCGACCGACCCGGCGCCGGTAGCATTGTTCATCGGCCAGCAGCGGCTGATGATCCCAGCCAACATGTTTCGCTTTCCCGACCAGCGGAACGTCGGGCCGCACGACCGTGTCGATCTTGCCGTCCACTTTCCGGAGATGGCCGGCTATGCGCGCGCCTTTCGCAAGGACTTCCTCGATCTCGGCGCCAATGCGCCGATCGTCTATCTGACGATCCGCACGCGTGACACCCCGACCGACAGCGTCGGACGGCTGATCAACGTCTATCAACACTTCTTCGAGGAAGGGACCATTCCGGCGCCGGCCGGCCTCGTCGGCCATCGCATGTCCGAGGAGTCCGGCCTGAGCGGCGAGGAAGTATTCTTTGAGGCAGGCTCGACAAACCCGTTCACCACCCACTGCACGGCGCCCGACGACAGCGACTACCCCGCCTCGTGCATTACCGAAGTTCACGCCGGAGCCGATCTTTCGGTTCAGATCCGCTTCCGCAAGGGGCTGCTCGCCGACTGGGCCGGCATCAGGAGCGGCGTTCGCGTCCTGCTTCTGTCCTTCGGCGTCACGGCCTGAGGGCGGTCGGCGGCGCCCCTCAATCCCGCGACTAGGGCGCCACACGATCCAACTGGCGCCGACCAGCGAGTGCCGACCATTTGCCCCGGAAAGACAAGATCTGAAAAAAGGGCGCCCTGTGTCTTTGCCTGACACGGAGCGCCCTTTGGGGACCTGCCTTGAAACACACCGACCTCAGTCGGCGATATCCTCGGCAAGAATGGCCATCTGGAAGTTGAACGACTTGTCGTCGTCCTCGTCATCCTCATAGACGACGCCGATGAACTCCTCGCCGACATAGACCTCGGCCGAGTCGGTCTTGCGAGGCCGCACCCGCACGCTGATCAGCGGCGACTGCAGCGTCTTGCGCAGAAACTTTTCGATGCGGGCGATTTCGTCTTTGGTCAACTTAGTTCTCCAATCTGATTGCCGGCGAAGGCTCGCGAGAGGCGGCGAACCGGACGGCGACGAGTCGCCAGCGTGGGCGTGTTCTGGCACGGACAGGCTGGCAAGGAAACCCACGAAGGACGGCCCGGTTTCACCACTCCGCTCTTCTCAGCCTTCACCACCCTCCGGAAGACGCTGCTCCATGGAGTGGGACGGATCGCTGCATCCGGCCTCGCCGATCACCCGCGCCGGCACGCCGGCCACCGTCGTGCCGCGCGGTACCGGCTTCAGCACGACCGAACCGGCGGCGACCCGTGAGCAACAGCCAACCTCGATGTTGCCGAGGATCTTCGAACCGGCGCCGATCATCACGCCGTGACGGATCTTGGGATGCCGGTCCCCAGTCTCCTTGCCCGTGCCGCCGAGCGTGACGTTCTGCAGGAGCGACACATCGTCCTCCACCACCGCCGTCTCGCCGATGACGATGCCGGTTGCGTGGTCGAAGAACAGGCCACGTCCGAGCCGGGCACCAGGATTGATGTCGACCTGAAATACCTCGGACGAGCGGCTCTGCAGATAGAGCGCAAGGTCGCGCCGTCCCCTGTTCCAGAGCCAGTGGGCGAGCCGGTGCGCTTCTATGGCGTGGTAGCCCTTGAAGTAGAGCAGTGGTTCGATGAAACGGTCGCAAGCCGGATCGCGATCCTCGAAGGCAACGATGTCCGACCGGAAGGCGTCGGCGATGCCGCCGTCGTCAGCCACCGCCTCGCGGAAGGCCTGAGCGATCATCGCCGAGAGAACGGTCGTGTTGCCGAGCCGGTCGGCGACGCGCTGGATGACGGCATCTTCCAACCTGACGTGATCGAGCACCGTCAGATGCATGAAGCCACCAAGCGCCGGCTCGTTCTCGACCACGGCGGCGGCCTCTCGTCGAACACGGGCCCACACCGGATCGACGGCGTCAAACGGACGGCTCACAGATTGAGGGCTGAGGGGCAACGACGGCATCCTTGGGCAAGAGATCGGCCAGCCCGTCAAGGCCGGCCACGCGTCCATGATTTAGGCTTCATGATAGTCGGACGGCCGTCCGGGGAAAAGTCCGCAGGCGATGCTTTTGTTGCGTGTCAGGCAGGCGAAGGGCAAACGCATTCCTGTTGCGGCCGCCAGGCGAGGCGCTCGTCTTGATCCAACTCATCGGGCGACGAGCACACACCGCTTCGGCGCGAAACCCAACTTCGATCCTTTTGGCTGAACGGAGACTTCAGTCGCCTGCCCCTACAAACGGATTCACAGCATCAAGCCGACATGACTCGAAGTTGGGCAAACCTTCTCGGCCAACCGCCTGAAATGACTCCCATTTGGGCTTGATCGAACCCACCGGTTTTGATTCATTGTCTCAAGCGGCGGCGCACCGGACTCCCGGAAGTTGCAGCCGACACCAGAAATCGAAACTTGGCATCGCCGGATATCTCCTCGCAGAAGGAGGCCCGATCATGCGCGGGGGAGTTTGAAAAGAAGGTATTTTTGACGTTCGGGGCCAATTTGCCGCCCCTTTCTCCTGACCGAAACAAGACACGCTAAATCATCAACCAGACCAGAGGATATCCATATATCCTAATGATTTAGCTTGCTTTTCCAAAGCCGTCGCAAGTGCCAAGGCAACTGCACGATCGGGAGGCGTGTGTTTTTTGAGAAAATAGTTTAACAAAGGCAGTCAACCCTTTGTTAAACATAAAAATTTACGCCTTCTTCATCTAGAATCCAAGCAACTTCAACCAATTTCGAACGATGACTCTTGGTTGTGTCGGATGCCTTATGGCGCGCATGAAGAGTCTCACGGAAGGGTTACCGATCGGTGAATCGATCACCTTCGACACAACCCGGCAAAGCCGGGAGGTGAATCCCTTCAGATACTTCGACGATCGAGCGGGGAAATCGCCTCAGGACCGAGCCATTTGCTCGATGGCGGCGATGTCCATTTTGCCGGTTCCAAGCACAGGCAAGGCGTAGGTTTTGACGATCTTCCGCGGCACCTGCAGCTCCGGCACACCATGCTCGCGCGCATAGGCGCCGAGCGCTTCGACGCTGGCATCGCCCGCATCGGTGACCAGCACCAGCGCCTCGCCTTTGCGCGGATCCGAGATGGCAACGACGGCGTGCGAGGCGTGAGGCCAGAGGGCGGCGGCGAAGGCCTCCACGGCAGCCAGCGAAATCATCTCGCCGCCGACCTTGGCAAAACGCTTCGCCCGCCCGAGCAGCGTGACGAAGCCATCATCGTCTATCGAAACGATGTCGCCGGTGTCATACCAGCCGTCCGGATCGTTATGCACGAGCTCGCCGGGCCGGTCGGCAAGGTAGTAACCGGCCATGATATTGGGAGCCCGCACGTGGAGGCGCCCGCCGATCTCAAGGCCGGGCACCGGATCGAGCCTCGCCTCGATGCCCGGCAGCAAGCGCCCCACAGTGCCATCGCGGAAACTGCCGGGATAGTTGACCGACAAGACCGGCGCGCACTCGGTGGCGCCATAGCCTTCGTTGAGCACCACGCCGAAGCGATCCATCCACAAGGCCCGGGTCTGTTCCTTGACGCGCTCGGCTCCGAGAATGGTAAGCCGCACCTTGCCGAAGTCGCCATCCTCGGCCGACCGCGCCCAACCGGCGGCAAAGGTGTCGGTGGAGAGCAACACGGTCGAGCCGCTGTCGCGCACCAGACCGGGGATAATCTTGTAGTGCAGCGGCGAGGGATAGAGGAAGGATTTGAAGCGACCAAAGACAGGCAGGAACAGCCCAGCCGTCAGCCCATAGGAATGGAACACCGGCAGGGCGTTGAACATCGTGTCTTCGGGATAGAACCGATAGAGCGCCAGGATCTGGGCGACGTTGGACAGGAAGTTGGTCGCCGTGAGGCCCACCCCCTTCGGAGCCCCCTCGGTCCCCGAGGTAAAGAGCACGGCGGCGATGTCGCGCGGTGCTCGCCGATAGAGGCGATGAAGCGCCCTCGCCCAGCGCGCATAGCCAGCGCCGACGACTTTGTCGAGCAGCGAGAGACCGGCCCTGACGTCCTCGAGATAGACGATGCGGACCGCATCCTTGAGGTCGTCGATCACCGGCTCCAGCTTGGCCGTCTTCACGAAGGCGCTCGACGTGATCACCGTCCGAATGGCGCCGACCTTGATGGCACCGGAAAGACCATGGCTACCCGAGGTGAAGTTGAGAAGCGCCGGCGTCCGCCCGTAGGCGTGCAGCGCAAAGAAGGCGATGGCGGCGCCGTTGACGTTGGGCAGCAGCAACCCTACCCGCTCGCCCTTTCGGCTGAAGGAAGCAAGACGACGGCCAAGCACACAGGCGGCAAGGAGAAGGTTCCGGCGGGTCACCGGTTGCCGGTTCTGATCTTCGATGGCCACGAGGTCCGGGTCGGTCGCAGCGATGTCGATCAGGGCGTCGAACAGCGATCGTTCGATGAAGGCCGCGTCGAGACCCGACTCTTCCATCGGCTGTCCGTACAGACGACCGTCCGCTTTGCCTCCCATGGTTACCTCTTCGTTACGCCATCCTCCGGGGGCACTTGAACTCACAATTGTTTCGCGTGCAAGCACCGCGGATCAGACACTTGGGCGATCCACCGGACTCTTCGCCGCGCCGAACTCGTTGAATCAGATTCTGAACATGAAGAAGCCGCCCCAGCCACCGAGCGGGCAGCGGGAACGGCTCCATGATTCAGAGCATCAAGACGACGCGAGTACGCCAATTATCTCAACGAGATGAGACGTACTTCCCAACCTCGTCGATAGCGCAGATGATGTGATAGAAGGTCGAGGCGGGCGCCGGCTCGATCACGAAGGAACCGTCCGGGTTCATGCGGTCGCGCCAGAGGCCGGGCGTGTCGACCTCGAAATAGCGCTGCAAGGCCCGCGCCGCGATGACCACCTTTCCGAGATGATCGTCGCGATCCGCCTCGTCGGGCGCGACGGCGGCCAGCGCCACGTTGCCCTTCATCCGCTCGGTCTGCGACCACATGCGCGCCGTGCCGTCGTGAATGGTGAGATCGTCGAGCAGGCCCATGATCGCGACCTGCTGCGGCACGTTGATGCCATGCGCCTCGCCCAGCTCGCAAAGACGCCGTGCCGCGGCGACGGCATCGGGGCGCTTGCGCGACGTGCCCCAACGGGTGAGCAGCCAAGCCCATTCGAACTGATGGCCGGGCTCGCAGATATGCCCGTCCATACCATCCACCACCGACCAGTCGGCGTTGAAGAACTCCTTGAGCCACCCCTCCTTGGGATCGAGGAACTTGGAGAGGCAGAGCTCGGCGATCTCGTCGGCGAGCTGGCTCCACGTCGCATCGCCTCCGACCTCCTCCCAGGCAAGGCAAGCCTCGAACATGTGCATGTGCGGATTGGCCTTGAGCGGCAGCGAACGCGGAATGGACTCCTCGAAGCCGGCGATCGGGTTCTTGTAATCCGTCATCAAGAGAGTGCGCAGCTTCACCGCCGCCGCCTCGACCGCAGACCGATCCTTGACCACCGATGCGGCGGCAGCCATCGCGAACAGGGCGAACGCCTGATCGTAGAGGCAGAAGGTGTCGTCCTTGGGCGAGCCGTCGGCGTTGGTCACCATGCGAACGGCGCCATTGGGCAGCACGCACTTCTCCAGGAAGTAGTCGAGCCCCTCCTCCACCGTCCGCTCCCACGGGCCGGTCCAGCCGAGACGGCCGGCCAGGGCGAAGGTGAAGATCTGGCGCGCCGTGACGCGAACCCGGCGTGGCGCCGGCGTTATCTCGCAGCGCAGCCCCAGCACCTCATGGAAACCGCCGTTGACATGATCGACGCCGAATGCCCACCAGATCGGCAGCGCTTCGGTCATCAGCCACGACTTGAGTTCTTCGGTAACGGCGGCTAGTTCGCGCCGGGCTTCGGATTGGCTCACGACAATCTCCTTAAATGCAGATCACACCTGACCACCATGAAACGCGACAAGGCGTCGATCGGATGCGGCAATGAACGACGGATTGGCAAAGTCGGCAAGCCCGGAGCGCCCCCGCTTGCCATAGGGAAACAGCGTGCCGTCCGACAACGTCACGACGCCGCCAGCGGCCCTCAGCACGGCATCGCCCGCCGCCGTGTCCCATTCCATGGTCGGCCCGAAACGCGGGTAGACGTCGGCCTCTCCGGCCGCGATCAGACAGAACTTCAGCGACGAGCCGACAACGCGCCGCTCCGCCACGACAACGGTCGGTCGAAAGGCATCGGTGGCGGGCGTGGCATGGCTGCGCGAGACCAGCAGCGTCGCCCCCGCGGCCGGGAGTTCCCGCACGTGGATCGGACGCCTTTCGCCGGGAACCTGTCTTTCGACAGCCATTTCCCAAGCCCCGCCGGGACCGCCGGCGAACAGCCGCCCAACCGCCGGCGCGTAAACGACGCCCATCACCGGCACGCCTTGCTCGATCAGCGCGACATTGACCGTGAAGTCGCCGTTGCGATGGATGAACTCCTTGGTGCCATCGAGCGGATCCACCAGGAAGAAGCAATCGGCGGCGGGCGGCACCCGGCCGGCCGACACGCTTTCCTCGGCCACCACCGGCGTGTCGGGCGCAAGACGCCCGAGCGCGGCGAGCAGCACGGCCTCGGCCAATCCGTCGGCTTCTGTCACCGGAGAGGAATCGGCCTTGAAGGAGACGTCGATCGGCCTGCTGTAGATGTCGAGAATGATCCGGCCGGCCTCGATCGAAGCGGCGATCAGGCCATCTAGCAGTCGCGGGCTGGCGATGGTCATGGGCGCTCCGGGCCAGGGTGGATTGTCGGCCGCATTTGGCAGCACCGGCCGACCATGTCAATCGACCTTGCCGTCACTCCGCGTTGCGCTTCGCCCACATGGCCTTGAAGCCGGCTCGCGACTGACAACGCTCCAGCCACGCCCTCACCCTCGGATAGCCCTCGGTCAACTCGGGATGTCCCTGCGCGTAGCGAAGGATCTCGGCAATCGCCAGGTCGACCACCGTAAAACGATCGCCCACGACATAGTCGCTGTTGGCGAGATGCTTCTCGAAGGCGGACAGGGGCCGCTTCAGCGCCTCTCCGATGCCGACGAGCCGCTTCTTGCCCGCCTCGGTCTTCCACTCGCCGCTCTCATCCCCCTGGGTGACGACGATAGTGATCGGTTCCAGCGCGGTTGCGCCCCAGAACAACCACTGCAGCATCCTTCCCTCTTCCGAGATGTCGGTCGGGGCCAGCGGCCCGTTCTGCTTCTTGGCAAGGTAAAGGAGGATGGCGAGCGACTCGGTCAGCACGAGGCCGTCGTCGTCGATAGCCGGAACCTGCCCCATAGGATTGATGGCGAGGAAGGAAGGCGTCCAGGTGTTGACCGGCGCGTCGGCAGCAAGCGGATCGGGCACCTTGCGCGCCTGAAGCACCGGTTCCTTGCGGAACGCAAGCCCCAGCTCCTCGCACAGCCAGTAGAGGCGCGACGCGCGCGATTTATAGACACCGTAGATGGTCAGCATGACAAAGCGCTCCGATTGTGCCGGCACTCTGGAACCTTCGCCGACGTTTGGCAATCGGCGCCCTCCGCCCGCGTGGGAAAGACGCCCGCGACCCCGCAGGTCGTGCTAGCCTCCGGCATCTCGGAAAAGGAACTCGCCATCATGAAAAGCCTTTTTCAGTTCTGGCAGACCTGGGCGGTTCTGTCGGCCGCATTCGCGGCGATGACCGCGATACTAGCTAAAGTGGGCGTCGAGGCGATAAGTTCCGATCTCGCGACATTCATTCGCACCGCCGTCGTACTGGCTCTCGCCGCGTTCGTGGTGTCGATCGGCGGCGGCTTTGCCCAAATGTCCGCAGTTCCGGGCCGCACGTGGCTGTTCCTTGCGCTGTCGGGCCTTGCCACCGGCGCGTCCTGGCTCTGCTATTTCAGAGCGCTCAAGCTCGGCGACGCATCGCGCGTCGCACCCATCGACAAGCTCTCGGTGGTGTTCATCGCCATCTTCGCTGCCTTTTTCCTCGGCGAGCGCCTGTCACCACAGGGAGTGACCGGCGTAGCCCTGATTGCCGCCGGCGCCGTACTGGTTGCCTGGCAGTGATCGGTCTGCCGGCCAGCGAGAGGCACAAAGGCCGCAAGCCTTTACACTGACTGACGAATGCGGGTAACAGAAAGTCCGCTTCTTCGCCGGATTCCCCGGCGGCAACGTGAACGGAGCCTTCCGGTCGGCATCCTCCTTTCGGATGATTTAGTAAAACTTTACTACCGAGAATGGTCGTTTGGCCGTAGACTGGAATGGCTGATCGGCGTTTGGGCAGCTGGGTGAGAGTGCACGGATGGTCACGATCAAGGAAATCGCCAAGGCGGTCGGAGTTTCCTCGGCTACCGTCTCGCGCGTCCTGAACTACGATGCCACGTTGTCGATCACCGAGGCGAAGCGGCAGGCGATCATCGAGACCGCCGAGGCGCTCAACTACCTGACACCACGCAATCGGCCCCGTCCGCACCGGCCGCAGGCGTCAAGCGACCACGCCGGCGCCCGCATCGGCATCGTGCATTTCCTTCGCCCCGAGGAAGAGTTGGCCGACCCCTACTACATCGGCGTCCGCATGGGCATCGAAGCGCGAGCGCGCGCCAACCGCGTTGAGGTGCAGGTCATCTATCGTTCCGCAGAACTGCCACCAGCCGAGGATCTCCAAGGGGCTGCCGGCATCATAGCGCTCGGCATGCACACCGACGCCGAGATCGACTGGGTGCGGCACACCAACGCCAATCTGGTTCTGGCCGACTTCGCCCCGAACATCGACCAGTTCGACATCGTCGCCTGCGACTTGTCCTTCGCCATGGCGCGCCTGCTCGACCGCCTCCACACCGCCGGATACAGGCGCTTCGGCTTCCTCGGTGACGACCGCCCCTCGGGCAACGTGCTCTATCCGTCCAGCGAGGAACGCGCCAAGACCTTCCGGGAATGGACCGAGAAGAAGGGACTGTTCAATCCGTCCCACTACCTTCTGGCCGAGCAACTCCGCTTCGAGAGCGGCTATCGCCTCGCCTGCGAGTTGATGGCCAAGGCCGACCTGCCAGAGATCGTCGTCACGTCCAACGACAACGTGGCGATCGGCGCCTATCGGGCCATCCAGGAGCGCGGCCTCCGCATTCCGACCGACATAGCCGTGGCGAGCTTCAACGACATTCCGGCCGCCCAGTTCCTGGCTCCGCCGCTCACCACGGTCCGAATCCCGGCCGAGCGCATCGGCGAGAATGCCTTCGACCTGCTGATGGAGCAGCTCAATGGCCGCGACTACGTCAAGCGCGTCACCATCGCCACCGAGCTCATCTGGCGCGACAGCTGCCGTCGCCCCGACGACGAGGCCTGAAACGGGCCACGGGAATCCCTCGATCAGTCGCGCCTGATCGCCTCAGCCGCCCTGCGCAGTCATCCGTACCTATCCTAATTGGTCATCCCCAAGCGATTGGCATTCGCCTTCGGGACAAGTAAACTATTTACCTCTGATCCCGACATTGTCGCCCCGGGAAAACTAGTAAAATTTACTAAATAATATCTTGCGTCGGGTGAACGAGTATCGGATAGTGCTCCAAGAGGCTGAGGACGCCTCGGACACGTGAGTGGAGGAAAACTGCATGAACCGCAAAACCGTCGCGCTCGCCTTCGCGGGTGCCAGCCTGTTTGCCATCACGGCCGCCCAGGCCGCCGAGATCACCGTTTGGTGCTGGGACCCGAACTTCAACGTCGCGATCATGAAGGAAGCCGGCGAGATCTACGCCAAGTCTCATCCGGACTTCAAACTCAACGTCGTCGACTTTGCCAAGGTCGACCTTGAGCAGAAGCTTCAGACCGGCCTCGCTTCCGGCGTCGCCGACGGCATGCCCGACATCGTCCTCATCGAAGATTACGGCGCGCAGAAGTACCTGCAGTCCTTCCCCGACTCCTTCGCCCCGATGAGCGACAAGGTCGATTACTCCGGCTTCGCTCCCTACAAGGTCGCCCTCGCCACCCTCGACGACAAAGTCTACTCCATGCCCTTCGACTCGGGCGTGACCGGCTTCTACTATCGCAAGGACCTGCTGTCGCAGGCCGGCTTCCAGCCCGCCGATCTCCAGGACCTGACCTGGGACAAGTTCATCGAGATTGCCAAGGTCGTCGAAGAGAAGACCGGCAAGAAGATGATGGCCTATGACCCGAATGATGCCGGCCTCACCCGCATCATCATGCAGTCGGCCGGTGGCTGGTACTTCGACAAGGACGGCAACCTTTCCATCGAAGGCAACACCGCCCTGAAGGCTGCGCTCGAGGTCATCCAGAAGATTCAGACCAACAAGATCTTCCGCCCGGCCGCCGGCTGGGCCGACTGGGTCGGCGCCTTCACCGGCGGCGAGGTGGCGTCCGTCACCACCGGCGTCTGGATCACCGGCACCGTCAAGTCGCAGCCCGAGCAGTCCGGAAACTGGGGCATCGCTCCGATTCCGAAGCTTGAGATCGAAGGCGCCACCCACTACTCGAACCTCGGCGGTTCGAGCTGGTACGTCCTGTCGGCCTCCGCCGCCAAGGACGAGGCGATCGACTTCCTCAACGCGATCTACGCCAAGGACATCGACTTCTACCAGAAGATCCTCATCGACCGCGGTGCCGTCGGTTCGCTTCTGGCGGCCCGTGAAGGCGAAGCCTACAAGTCGTCCGACCCCTTCTTCGGTGGCGAGCCGATCTGGCAGACCTTCTCCGACTGGCTGTCCAAGGTCCCGTCGGTCAACTATGGCACCTTCACCAACGAAGTTGACTCCGTGGTCGCCGCCCATCAGCCCGAGCTCGCCAACGGCACGTCGGTCGACGACGTGATCAAGGCGATCGACGAGCAGGCCCAGACCCTCGTCCAGTAATGACGAAGGGGCGGACGGCAGGCGCCGCCCGCCCCTTTCCTCGGCCTTGCGTCATTGCCGGCGTCCCCGGTGATCGAACGCTACGCTCCGATACGGCCTCCAAGCTCTTCCCCTGCCACGACGCGCGAAAAGCCGGCCGATCGCTGCGCCAAACACAGACCCGAACAATCGGCGCTTCCCGGTCGGGCCGACCCGCCCTCAGGAGGATGCCGAGAGCCCCGCTCTACCGGAACGGTGACCCATGCCAGCAATCTCCCAGCGGCGGATGAGGCCGCGCTTCGACGTCAACGGTTGGCTGTTTGTCGGCCCCGCGCTGGCGCTGATCGCCACCTTCATGATCTTTCCGGTGCTGCATTCGCTGTGGATGTCCTTCCAGACCGGCCTCGGCATGCGCCTCTCGTTCGGCGGCATGAAGAACATCCACCGGCTTTTCAATGACCCGCTGTTTTTCACGGCGCTGAAAAACACCTTCATCTTCTTCCTGGTGCAGGTACCGGTGATGCTGACATTGGCGCTGATCACGGCGTCCCTGCTCAACAATCCCGATCTCAAGTTTCGCGGGCTGCTCCGCACGGCCATCTTCCTGCCCTGCGTCACCTCGCTGGTCGCCTACACGGTGCTGTTCAAGTCGATGTTCGTCGCCAACGGCCTCGTCAACACGGTCCTGATCAACCTCGGCATCGTCGACACCGGCATCCCCTGGATGACCGATCCGTTCTGGTGCCGGACCATGATCATCATCGCCATCACCTGGCGCTGGACCGGCTACAACATGATCTTCTATCTCGCGGCCATGCAGAACATCGACCGCTCGGTCTATGAGGCCGCCCGCATCGACGGCGTGCCGACCTGGGCCCGCTTCCTGCACCTCACCGTTCCTATGCTGAAGCCGGTGATCCTGTTCACCACGGTCACTTCCACCATCGGCACGCTGCAGCTCTTCGACGAAGTGGCGACCATCACCGGTGGCGGCTCGGCAGGCGGAGCGGCCGGGCCGGGCAACTCGGCGCTGACCCTGTCGCTCTACATCTACAACCTGACCTTCAAGTTCGCGCCGAACTTCGGCTACGCCGCCACCGTCTCCTACGTCATCGTGATCCTGGTGGCGATCCTGTCCTTCCTGCAATTCTTTGCCGCCCGGGAGCGCAAGGCATGACCAGCTACGGCCTCAAGCAGCGGTTCTCGTCCGTCGTCGTCTATGCCTTCCTGGGCGTGATGGCCTTCGTCTCCATCTTCCCGTTCCTGTGGATGGTCATCGGCGCCACCAACACCACGTCCGACATCATCAAGGGCAAGATGAGCTTCGGCGAGTCCTTGCTGCTCAACGCGACGACGTTCTTCACCCAGGTCAACGCGCCGCTGATCTTCTGGAACTCCGCCAAGATCACCATCATCGCCACGGTGCTGACGCTTCTGGTCTCATCGCTGGCCGGCTACGGCTTCGAGATCTTCGCCTCGCGCTTTCGCGAGAAGCTCTACACGCTGATGCTCCTGACGCTGATGATCCCCTTCGCGGCGTTGATGATCCCGCTGTTCATGCTGATGGGCAAGCTCGGCCTCATCAACACCCATATCGCCGTGGTGCTGCCCACCGTCGCCTCGGCCTTCATCATCTTCTACTTCCGCCAGTCGACCAAGGCGTTCCCGCATGAGCTGCGCGACGCAGCCCGCGTGGACGGCCTGAAGGAGTGGCAGATCTTCTTCCTGATCTACATGCCGGTCATGCGCTCGACCTACGCGGCCGCCTTCATCATCGTATTCATGACGGTCTGGAACAGCTATCTGTGGCCGCTGGTCGTGCTGCAGTCCAACGACACCAAGACCATCACGCTCGTCATCTCCTCGCTCGGCTCGGCCTATTACCCCGACTACGGCGCCGTGATGATCGGCACGGTCCTCGCAACCATTCCAACCCTCTTCGTCTTCTTTGCCATGCAGCGCCAGTTCGTCGAAGGCATGCTCGGCTCGGTCAAGTAACAGGTTCAAAATGCGCAAGACCATCAACTGCAACACCGGCTGGACCTTCCACGAGGGCTTCTCCGCCGACCTCGCCGCCGCCTTCCGCAAGGGCGCGGCCGTCAACCTGCCGCATAATGCCGTCGACCTGCCCTACAACTACTTCGACGAAACCTGTTACCAGCGGCCGTTCACCTACCAGAAGGTCATTGCCTGGCGCCCTGAGTTCGAGGGCCGCGAGGTTGCCTTGGTGTTCGACGGCGCCATGGCCGACAGCGTCGTCTACGTCAACGGCGAAGAGGTGGTGGCCCATCCCGACGGCTACACGCCGTTCACCGCCCGGCTGACCGAGCGCCTCGTCGAGGGCGACAACCTCGTCACCGTCAAGATCGATGGCTCCGAGAACCCGGCCATTCCGCCCTTCGGCGGCCAGATCGACTACCTCACTTATGCCGGCATCTACCGTGACGTCTGGCTGCGCGTGACCGCCCCGGTCTACATCGGCAACGTCAAAATCGAGACGCCCGACGTGCTCGCGCCGAAGAAGACGGTCAAGGTACGCGTCGACATCGCCAACCCGCGCGGCCTGAAGCTGGCCGGGCGGGTGTCGGTGACGCTGAAGGATGCCGCCGGCAAGTCCATAGGCAGCGCCGACGCCACCTATGCCAGCGACAGCGTGACGCTGGAGATCAAGAATCTCGACGGCATCGCCCTCTGGGATATCGACAATCCGAACCTCTACGAGGCGGCGATCGATCTCGTCCACGAGAGCGGCGACGACGCCTGCTGCGTCAAGTTCGGCTTCCGCTCCGTCGAGTTCACCACCGAAGGCTTCCGCCTCAACGGCAAGCCTCTCAAGCTGCGCGGTCTCAACCGTCATCAGGCCTACCCCTACGTCGGCTACGCCATGGGTCGCCGGGCGCAGGAGCTCGATGCCGAACTTCTGAAGAACGAGCTGAAGGTCAACGTCGTTCGCACCTCGCACTATCCGCAATCGCCGTGGTTCCTCGACGCCTGCGACCGCCTCGGCCTTCTGGTCTTCGAGGAAATCCCCGGCTGGCAGCATGTCGGCGACGAGAAGTGGCAGGCGCTGGCGATCGACAACGTCCGTGCCATGATCGAGCGTGACTGGAACCATCCCTCGATCATCATCTGGGGCGTGCGCGTCAACGAGTCGCAGGACTTCCACGACTTCTACACGGCGACCAACAAGCTCGCCCACGAACTCGATCCGACCCGCCAGACCGGCGGCGTCCGCTACATCACCGACAGCGAGTTCCTCGAAGACGTCTATACGATGAACGACTTCATCCAGGGCAACGAGGAACTGCCCGGCGTCAACCGGCCGCGCACCGCGCTCCGGTCCATCGGAGAGATCACCGGCCTCAAGAAGCCGGTGCCCTACATGGTGACCGAGTTCAACGGCCACATGTACCCGACCAAGCGCTACGATCAGGAACAGCGGCAAGCCGAGCACGTCACCCGTTACCTCTCCATCCTCAACGCGGTCTATGGCGATCCGAACATCTCCGGCTCCACCGGCTGGTGCATGTTCGACTACAACACCCACAAGGACTTCGGTTCCGGCGACCGCATCTGCCATCATGGCGTGA
This sequence comes from uncultured Pleomorphomonas sp., assembly GCA_963665435.2. Classification (GTDB taxonomy): domain Bacteria; phylum Pseudomonadota; class Alphaproteobacteria; order Rhizobiales; family Pleomorphomonadaceae; genus Pleomorphomonas. The sequence goes on from CAXXNH010000034.1 coordinate 105,957, forward strand.
TGGATGCCTGGCGCGAGCCGAAGTTTGCCGCCTGGGCCTACACCAGCCAGTGCGAACCGTCCGAAGAGGTCGTGCTGAAGCCCGTCACCTACTATGCTCGCGGCGAGCGCAACATCGGCGGCATCCTGCCCCTGATCGTGCTGACCAACTGCGACGAAGTGGAACTCCAGTACGGCTCGGACATCGTCAAGCGCGTCAAGCCGGACCGCGAGACCTACCCGCACCTGCCGCATGCGCCCGTCGTCATCGATCACCGCGCCTTCTCGGCCGAGGAGCTCGGCCTGTGGGGCATGAAGTGGGAAGAGGCGACCGTCACCGGCTATGTCGACGGCAAGCCGGTCAAGACCGCCAAGTTCGCCTGCGACCCGGTGCCGACCACGCTTGAGGTGGCGCCCGACTGGACCGAACTGTCGGCCGAGCCTAAGGACTCCGTCCGCGTCATCGTTCGCGCCCTCGACCAGCTCGGCAACCTGCTGCCCTTCCTCGACGAGGCGATTCACATCGAGGTCGCCGGGCCGGCCAAGCTGCTCGGACCGTCGGAGACGGTGCTGAAGGGCGGCGCCATCGGCTTCTGGCTCGAGACCACCGGCGGCGCCGGCAACGTCGTCGTCAAGGTCGCCTGCCATCGGTTCGGCGAAACCACCATCACCCTCAAGGCCGGCTGAACGGCGCAACCCATCGAAGCGGGAAGAAAAACATGAGCGACGTTACCCTGCGGGATGTGAGGAAGTCCTTCGGCGCGGTCGAGATCATCAAGGGCGTCGACCTCGACATCAAGTCGGGCGAGTTCGTGGTCTTCGTCGGGCCGTCGGGCTGCGGCAAATCCACGCTGCTGCGCATGATCGCCGGCCTGGAAACCATCAGCTCCGGCGAACTCGAAATCGGCGGCGAACGGATGAACGAGGTCGACCCCTCGCAGCGTGGCATTGCCATGGTGTTCCAGTCCTATGCGCTCTATCCGCACATGACGGTGCGCGAGAACATGGGCTTCGCGCTTCGCTTCGCCAAGTTCTCGAAGGAAGAGATCCGCAAGCAGGTCGACGAAGCGGCGCGCATCCTCGAACTTGAACCGCTGATGGACCGCAAGCCGAAGGCACTCTCGGGCGGCCAGCGCCAGCGCGTCGCCATCGGCCGCGCCATCGTGCGCCATCCCAAGGTGTTCCTGTTCGACGAGCCGCTTTCCAACCTCGACGCCGAGCTGCGCGTTCACATGCGCATCGAGATCGCCAAGCTCCATCGCGATCTCGGCGCCACCATCGTCTACGTGACACACGACCAGGTGGAAGCGATGACGCTGGCCGACAAGATCGTCGTGCTGAGGTCCGGCATCGTCGAGCAGGTCGGCGCGCCGCTCGAACTCTACGACAACCCCGCCAACCTGTTCGTCGCCGGCTTCATCGGCTCACCGAAGATGAACTTCCTGAAGGGCGAGATCGAAGGCGGTAGCGCCGGTCGCGCCGACGTGCGCCTGCCCGACTTCGGCGGCGCCGTCGTGCCGGTGGCGCTGAAGGGCAACGCGCCGGCCGCCGGTACGCCGGTCACCCTGGGCATCCGCCCGTCGCAGTTTGCCGACGATGGTGACGCGGCGCTGCCGGTCACCGTCGACATGATGGAGCATCTCGGCGCGGAAACGCTGATCTACGCTCGCTCGGCGGCTTCCGATCTCGTGACCATCGCCAGCCCGACGCGCCCCAACATCCAGATCGGCGACACGTTGACCGCCCGCTTCCCCTCCTCCGGCGCGCTTCTCTTCGACGCCGACGGCAAGCGCATCTACTGACGGCACCCTCCACCGTCGGCACAAGGAAAGGCCGGAACCTTTCGCAGGGTCCCGGCCTTTTCGTCATGCAGGGACAAGATCGATTGGCAGCGCGTCAAGCGCGACGCGCCGCTCCGGTGAAACCGGACGCCTTGGCGTCGACGGCGCTTCGCAAGGGAATGGCGACCTGGGCGCCGGGGGAGAGACAGGCAACGGCGCCCGCCACGGCGGCCCGCTGAAGAGAGACGACGAAATCGTCGCTGGCATCGAGGCCGGCGGCAAGATAGCCGCAGAACGTGTCGCCAGCGCCGACGGCGTCGACCGGAACGATCCGAGGGCTGTCCACCCGGACGACCTCGCCATTCGAGACGGCAATCGCCCCCCTTTCGCCGAGGGTGACGACGATGATCTGCCCGCTCTCCGCATGAAGCCGCCGCAAGGCGTCAACGCGGTCGTCGTCGCTTTCAAGATCCGAGCCGACCAGACAGACGAACTCGGTTTCGTTGGCGACGACGATGTCGGCGAGACGGCCGATGCGCGCCGCCTCAGCCGTGAGCGGCGCCAGATTGAGCAGTGTACGAACTCCGGCGCGGCGAGCCGACAAAAGCGCGGCCTCGACGCTCGCTTCGGGAATCTCCAGCTGAAGCATCAGGAGATCGCGAGGCCGAAGCCCGGCGACCGCCGCCGCCGCGTCGGCCGGCGTCAACGCACCGTTGGCGCCGGGAATGACGGTGATCATGTTCTCGCCGCCTGCATCGACCAGGATGACGGCGGTACCCGTCGGTCCGGGCACGGTGCGGATGAGTGACATGTCGACGCCACTCTCGCGCAGACAGGCAACGGCCGGGCCGGCGAAGTCATCGCTTCCCACGGCGCCGGCAAAACGCACCTCGGCGCCGGCCCGTCGAGCAGCCAGGGCCTGATTGGCCCCCTTTCCGCCCGGGGAGGTGGCAAAGCCCCTGCCCGCGACCGTTTCCCCCGGACGGGGCAAGCGGTTCGCGGTTGCGACGAGATCGATGTTGACCGAACCAAAGACGGTGATCATGAGGCCTCTTTCAGTTCGCCGGCGTCGACGATGGCGTCCCAGGCCCGATCGGACCTCATGATCGACCTTCGATCGACGCCGGCTGCATCACTCAGTAGGACCGCGACAGTCCGGACGTCGCCGGCGTAACGCCCTGAGCCTTCGCCGAGACGATCGCCTGGTACTCGGCCAGGGCCCCCTTGCCGGCATCGCGCAACAGCGCGACATCATGCGGACCGGCAATGACGCGGTAACCCCGGTCGATGAGATCGGCAACCGATGCGCCACCGTTCGGCACGGTGCCCAGCACCTTGCCGGAAGCAAGGACCGCCTCTTCGGCGCGGCGGACCAGAGCCTGGACTTCGGCGTGGCCGGTCTGCTCGAGACGACCGATCGATCCCGCGAGATCGTTGACGCCGATGAAGACCACGTCGACGCCCGGAATGGCGGCGATGGCCGCCGCATTGTCGACGGCGACATGGGACTCGAGCTGCACGACGATCAGCATTTCCCGGTTGGCCTTGACGATATAGTCGGGCTCGAGGCCGAAGGTCGACGCCCGCACCACGCCGGCTGCATACCCGCGAATGCCCTGCGGCGGATAGAGACAAGCGCGGACCGCCGCCTCGGCGGCCTCGGGCGTATCGACCGAGGGGATCATGACCGACTGGACGCCTGCGTCGAGGACCCGCTTCAGGAAGACATGATCGTTCCAGGGCACGCGCACGAGAGCCGGGGTCGGCGTCGTTTCGACGGCCCGCAGCGTCTCCATGATTTCCCTGGTTTCGCCGATGCCATGTTCGTGGTCGACCAGAAGGTAATCGAATCCGATATGCCCGAGTATCTCGGCATTGGTGGGCGAACCGCCACCGATCCAGCAACCGAATGCGGTCTTGCCGGACAAGAGATGTGACTTCAGACGGTTGGGCTTGTACATCGGGAAATGACCTTCAGGAACATGAGAGTTTTACGCGCCGGACCGGCGCTTTCATCGAGGCGGGATTGATGCCGATGATCCCCGCGGGACCATCGGCACCTTCATCCCGCCGGGATCACTTGGCTTCGCGTACCTTCGCGATGGTTTCGTTGAGCAGCTTGACGACGGCCGGGTCGGCCTTGGCCGCGTAGGCCTCGGCGACGCCCTTGGTCTTCTCGCGGAACCGGGCCACCTCTTCCGGCGCCAGCGTGGTGACCGTGGTGCCGGCGGCAGCGATTTCCTCGATCGCCTTGGCGTCGGAGTCGCGCGACAGCTGACGCTGGAACTGGGCCGCCTCAAGGGCCGCCTCGCTCAGCAGCTTCTGTTCGTCGGCGTCGAGCTTGTTCCACAGCGGCTTCGAATACAGCATCACCATCGGATTGTAGGTGTGCCGCGTCAGCGTCATGTACTTCTGCACTTCGTTGAGCTTGGCCGTCAGGATGCTCGGCGCAGGGTTCTCCTGCCCGTCCACGGTGCCGGTCTCGAGAGCCGTGTAGACCTCGGGGAACGGCATCGGCACGGCGTTGGCGCCCAGCGCGTTGAACATGTCGAGGTAGATGGGCGACTGCACCACGCGGATCTTGAGACCGGCGATGTCATCGACCTTCTCCACCGGGCGCCGGCTGTTGGTCAGCTGGCGGAAGCCAAGCTCCCAATAGGACAGCACGACAAGGTTCTTGGCATCGAGCTGCTGGGCGAAGATCTTGCCGACCTCGCCGTCCATCACGGCATCGGCTTCCTGCGGGTTTTCGAACAGGAAGGGCAGATCGAGCAGCGCGAAATCGGGCGCCAGCGACGCCATCAGGCCGGCGTTCATCACCGACATCTGCAAGACGCCGCCCTGCAGCGAGGATACGGCCTGCATGTCGCCACCAAGCTGGCCGGCGGGGAACACCTTGACCTCGATCTTGCCGCCGCTCTTCTCCTTGACGATCTCGGCGAACTTCCGCTGGCCCTGGACCAGCGGCGAGCCCTCGGAGCCGGCGCTGGCGAAGCGAAGGGTCTGCTCGTGGATCTCGGCCTGGGCGGCCATGGGAAGCATCAGTGCCGCCACGGCACCGGCCAACAGCATCTTCGTAAGGTTTCGCATATTCTCCTCCTTTTGGTCTGCAATGCGAAGGGTCAACGGGTGAGCCAGGCCGCCGGAATGGTGATGAGTTCCGGGAAGGCGACCATGGCCAGCAAGACGAACAGTTCGACGGCAATGAAGGGCCACACGCCACGGATCACGCTCGCCATGCTCGTTCGCGTGACGCCGGCGGTGACGTTCAGAACGGTGCCGACCGGCGGCGTGATCAGCCCGATCGACGTGTTGATGATCAGCATGACGCCGAAGTAGATCGGATCGATGCCGGCCTGCTGCACCACGGGCACCAGAATCGGCCCGAGGATCAGGATGGTCGGGGCCATGTCCATGGCCATGCCGATGGCGACGATGATCAGCATGATGATCAGCATCAACAGGCGCGGGCTTTCCATGAACGGGCCAAGCAGATCGACCATCTGGCCGGGCAGATCGGCGATGGTGATCAGCCAGGCCGCCACCAGGGCCGAGGCCACCATGAAGATCACTGCCGACGTGACCTTGGCCGACGAGACGAACACGCGCAGCAACAGCGACGGGGTCATCTCGCGATAGATCACCGACGACACGAAGAGAGCATAGGCGGCGGCGACCACCGCCGCTTCCGTCGGCGTGAACAGACCGAACTTCAGTCCGAAGATGATGATCACCGGCAGGCCGAGCGCCCAGGCGCCCTCGCGCAGAGCCTTGACCCTCTCGGCGCCGGTGGCGCGCGGACGGACTTCGATCTTCTCCCTGCCGGAAATGAAGTACCAGGTGGCCGCCAGCGCGAAGCCGATCATCAGGCCGGGCGCGATGCCGGCGAGGAACAGCTTGGAAATGGAGAGATTGGCGGCAACGCCGAGCAGGATGAACCCGATGGACGGCGGAATGATCGGCCCGATGATGGAGCTGGCGGCGACGAGGCCGACCGAACGCCCCTTCTCGTGACCGGTCTTGACCATCATCGGCACGAGAAGGGCGCCAAGAGCGGCGGCATCGGCGGCAGCCGAGCCGGAGAGCGCCGCCAGGATGCAGGCGGCGATGATCGTCACATAGCCGAGACCGCCCCGGATATGGCCCATCATGGCCAGAGCGAAGTTGACGATGCGTTTCGACAGACCGCCGGTGTTCATGATCTCGCCGGCAAGCATGAAGAAGGGGACGGCGAGCAAGGTGAAGCTGTCCGTCCCCCCCACGAGATTTTGAGCCAGAATCTGGGGATCGAACAGATCGAGATGCACCATCAGGGCCACGGCCGACAGGATGAGGGCGTAAGCGATCGGCAGGCCGATTGCCATGGCGGCAAACAGGGTTGCCACGAAGATCACGATGGTCATGGGTGGTAGTCCTGACATCGGCCCGGAGGCCGGCATTCCCGGAAAGGTGGCACCAGACGCGTCTGGTCGGACGATGGCGTCAGCGCGGATCGACCGGCCCGGCCTCGGCGATGGCTTCTGCGACCTCGTCCTTGCGGCCGACGAGGTCGTTGTCGCTCAAGCGACCGCGCAACGATCTCAGGAGCATGGCGCCGAACCAGAACATCCCCATCGTCGTGAAGATCAGAACCGGCACGAAATAGAGCGACTGCGAAAGGCCGAGCACCGGCGTGGTGGAGCCGTAGTTGATCTCCGCCTGCGTCCAGCTGCCCGAGAAGATCAGCCAGCTGAGATAGAGCATGAACGCATTCGACAGTACGAAGCAGACGATCTTGGCCGGGCGCGGCAGCAGGTGAAGCAGGGTGTCGACGCCGAGATGGGCGCGTTCGAACAGGGCCACGGCGGCGCCGAGAAATACCAACCAGACGAACAACAGCCGGGACAGTTCCTCGGTAACCGTGATGCCGCTGTTGAAGGCGTAACGTAGCACCACGTTGAGCAGGACCAGAACGAGCATGACCGCCAGCATCGCGGCGATGACCACCTCAATCGGCCGAATGAGGTATTTTCGAACGGTATCCATAGCGCCCTCCCGGTGACTCGTTCCGAAACGCACCCCTCCAGGCGCGTTCGAGGTCAGCATGTATGCGCTTACATTACGTCCCTTTCGAAACCTGTCAACTAACCTGTTTTACTAGGTTGCCCGACTTCCGAATGGAATGTACGCGCTTACCTGTGCTCTCATGTCATGGTGTGGAATGCGAGAATCCAGGACGTCGCGCCCCCCGCGGGCCATCGATGTAGCCGCTGCCGCCGGAGTGTCGACGGCCACCGTTTCTCGCGCCTTCAACGCACCCGAGAAGGTCTTGCCGGAAGTTCGCGACAAGATACTCGCGGTGGCAGCGGAACTCGGCTGGCTGCCCAACGCCGCCGGAGCCGCGCTGGCCAGCCGGCGAACCTGGCTGGCCGGCGTGCTGATACCAACACTCGATCACGATGTCTTCGCCGCGCAGGTGAATGCCTTGCAGGCCCGGTTGTCGGCCAGCGGCATCACCGTGCTGATTGGCTGCTCCAACTACGATCTCGACGAAGCGGCCGAGCAGGTCAAGGTCATGCTGGCGCGTGGCATAGAAGCCCTGGCCGTTGTCGGCGAGTTGCAACGCCCGGAGCTGTTCGAGATGATATCGGCGCGCGGCGTTCCCTATGTGGTGATGTACTCGCATTCGCCTCAGTCGGCTCATCCCTGCGTCGGCTTCGACAACCAAGCGGCGTTCTCAAAACTGACGCGCTATCTGCTGGATCTCGGGCATCGCAACTTCGCCGTCATCCATCAACCATCGTTCGACAACGACCGCGTTCTGGCGCGCCTGACCGGCATACGGGAAGCACTGGCAAGCGAGGGACTGGCCTTGCGCCCTCAGCATGTCCTCGAAGGGCCGGCGACATTCGAGTTCGGCCGAGAGAGTCTTCGAAAGTGCATCGACAGCTCTGGACCTCGTCCGACAGCCATCATCTGCGGCAATGACACGCTGGCCATCGGCGCCCTGATCGAAGCACGCGCCATGGGCATCGATGTACCCGGCTCCCTGTCCATCACCGGCTTCGACGACTTGCCCATCGCCGAGTTCACCTCGCCTCCCCTGACGACAATGCGGGTGGACAACGTCGCCATAGGAAAGGCGGCAGCCGACTATCTGCTGACAAGGCTCAGCCAGCAGCCCATCGTGCCGCGAGAAGCCTTTGAAGCGGAACTGATCGTCCGCGGCTCGACGGGGCCGGCCGGCGTGCCACTCAACGGCGCAGACATCTCAGGTTTGGCGATAGGCTGATCTCGGAACCGGCGCCATCCGTGCGCTTCTGCCGCGCGCCTCCCGAAAGCTCCTTGTGCCCGGCCGGCATTGGTTTTCGAAAGACGACTACCAGAGCAAGTACGGCCCTGACCTACGGTTGCCGGAGAGCTATCCACGCCTCAACCAAGCCGGTCGGCGGCCGCCGTCACCATCACCATGGCTGGAATGCCGCCGCGATCGGCGGCGCGGACCCAGGCGGCGCCCGACTGGTCGAGCGCCGAGGCGATGCGGACGTAGGCGTCGGTGGGGCAGCTGTCGTGCACCGCATCGAAGCCAACCCAGCCAAGGCCGGGGATCAGCGCTTCCGCCCAGGCGGCGAGCGCGCCGGTCGCCGTGTCTTCCTCTTGCCACCTGTAGCCGGACACGAAGCGCGCCGGGAGCGACAGGGCGCGCGCCGTGGCAATGAACAGGTGGGCGAGATCGGTCGGCGTGCCGCGCGCCTCGGCCAGCACGTCCTCGGCGGAGACCTCGCGGACCCCGCAGAGTTCGGACGGATCGGCAACGAGCGCCTCGACTCCCTCGTAGATGAGATGCATCAGCGTGTGGCAGAGATCGAGTGGCGTGCCATCCGACAGCTCCTTGGCCTTGTCGGCAAACGACAGAATGACCGGCGTGCGCATGGTGACGCGCGTCTCGCGCAGAAAGACGGCCGGCGGGATGCGATCGAGCGGCGCGCCCTGCAACACGCCCGTGGTGTCGTCCACTTCCACCTCGCCCTCGGCGGCGATGGCGATCTCATCGAGCGGCCCTTCGATGGCGCAATCGTAGACGATGTTGCCGAAGGCGTCCGACGAACGGGCCTGCCGGCAGTCGCCGGTGACGTCGAGATGCCAGCCTCGCACATACTGCCCATCGAAGGTGCGCGGGCAGAGGTGAAGTGAACGGCTGGCCAGCGTGACCGGCTCGTCGTAGCGGGCAACGATGTCGTGACGGATGCGCAGCCGCATCGGCTTACCCCAGATACTGCTCGGCAATGGTGTTGCCGAGGTTGGCGTTGTCGAGGATGAAGCGCTCGAGGAACTCCTTGAGGCCAATGGCGAAGAGGCCCGGCAAGGTCGTGTCCTGCAACTGGCTGAGGAGCATGCGCGCCTTGCGCTGGCTCGCCCCTTGCCGACCGTAGTCGCGCGACAGGCTGTCGAGATTGAGCGTGACGTTCTCGTAGCAGGACACCAGCGAGCGCGGCATCTCGGCCTTGAGGATCAGAAATTCGGCAACGAGGTTGGGCTTCAGATTGTCGCGGTAGACCCAGTGGTAGGACGTCAGCGCCGACACAGAACGCAGGATCCACGACCACTGGAAATAGTCCGAACTGCCGCCGATCGATGGCCGGTTCGGATCGAGCACATCGGCCTTCAGCGCCAGCACGCGGGCGGTGAAGTCGGCGCGTTCAATGAAGGTGCCGAGGCGCAGGAAGTAATAGGCGTCGTTCCTGAGCATCGTCCGATAGGCCGAGCCGTCGAAGCGCAGCGACAGCTCCTTCACCCGCGACAGGAAGTTCGACAGTTCCTGCCGGGTCAGGTTGGGACTGTTGACGCCGCGTGTCTCCATCCAGCCGGAGTTGATGGTCTCCCACATGTCCATGGTCAGCGCGGTGCGGACCGAACGCGCGTTGGCCCGGGCAATATCCAGGCAGTTTCGGATCGACGACGGATTGGCGTGCGAGAAGGCGAGATAGTCGACGACGGTGCGTTGCGTCGCTTCGTCATGTTGCTGCTGGAACAGGTCGAGGGTGCCGGTCCCGTCGACGGCCATTTCCCATTCGTTGCGTCCACCCTCGGCGAGAATCGGCGTTGCGGACAAGCGCGTTGCAGCTTCCAGAAGCCGGGCGGTGTTTTCGGCGCGCTCGACGTAGCGGGCGAGCCAGTAGAGGCTGTCGGCGTGGCGGCTCAGCATGATGTCAGCTCCCCGCCCGCGATTGCGACTGCGACTGCGACGAACCGGACGGCGACTCCACGCCATCGGCCGGATCCTCGATGATCCAGGTGTCCTTGGTGCCGCCACCCTGGCTGGAGTTGACCACCAGCGATCCCTCCTTCAGCGCCACGCGGGTGAGCCCACCCGGCACGATGCGAACCTTGTCGGCGCCGGTCAGCACGAAGGGCCGCAGATCGATGTGGCGTGGCGCGATACCGTCGCCGACGAAGGTCGGCGAGGTGGAGAGCGCCAGCGTGGGCTGGGCGATGAAACCATCGGGATCGGCCATCAGCTTGGCCCGGAAGCTTTCGATCTGCTCCTTGGTCGATTTGGGACCGACCAGCATGCCGTAACCACCGGATCCCTGCACCTCCTTGACCACCAGCTCCGGCAGATGATCGAGCACATAGCGAAGGCTGTCGGGTTCGCGGCAGCGCCAGGTCGGCACGTTCTTCAGGATCGGCTCTTCGCCGAGATAGAAGCGAACGATATCCGGCATGTAGGTGTAGATCGCCTTGTCGTCGGCAACGCCGGTGCCGACGGCGTTGGCCAGCGTCACGTTGCCGGCACGATAGGCGGAAATGAGACCGGGAATGCCGAGGACCGAATCCGGGCGGAATACCATGGGATCGAGGAAATCATCGTCGATGCGACGGTAGATGACGTCGACGCGTTTCGGCCCGCGCGTGGTCCGCATGTAGACCACCTCGTCGAGCACAAAGAGATCCCGCCCCTCCACCAGTTCCACGCCGAGCTTGTCGGCCAGGAAAGAGTGCTCGTAATAGGCCGAGTTGAGCGGTCCCGGCGTCATCAGCACCACGGTCGGCTCGGCGGGGGCGGAGATCGGCGCCACCGAGCGCAGCGACGCCAGCAACTCGTCCGGGTAGTTGTCGACTGGCTGAATGCGGGTCTCGGCGAAAAGGTCCGGGAACAGACGCATCTGAACGTCGCGGTTCTCCAGCATGTAGGAGACGCCGGACGGCGTACGCGCATTATCCTCAAGAACGTAGAAATCCTTGTCGTCGGTCCGGATGACGTCGATGCCGGCGATCTGCACGTAGACATCATGCGGCAGCTTGAGACCGACCATCTCCGGGCGGAAGGCCGGATTCTGATAGACAAGATCGGCCGGCACGACGCCAGCCCGGATGATCTCTCCCGCGCCGTAGATATCGGCAAGGAAGCGGTTGAGCGCGGTCACCCGTTGCGTCAGTCCGAGGGAAAGCGACGTCCACTCGCGACCGGTCAGGACGCGCGGCACGATATCGAAGGGAATGATCCGCTCCTCGGCCTCGGCGTCGCCATAGACGGCAAAGGTGATGCCTATCCTTCGAAACAGAAACTCCGCTTCTTTTTGAAGGCGTTTGAGGTTTTCCGGGTCGGAGTTCTCGAACCAGGCCTGGATGGTCCTATAGGCGGGCCGGATGCACTGTCCGAACCCGTTCATCTCGTCGAAAGCCGGCAATCCCGTTCCTCCGCCGTTTTCTGGGGCATCGCTGCCTTTGATGAATTAAGCGGCAAATAGGCAGGAAGGGCAAGAAACATCATGGGGCAAAGACGGGTAGCATTTGCCCATAGATTAGGCACCCCAGACGCACCCAACAACATCGTGGAACGCGCATCTTTCTCCGAGCCATTTCAAAAAAGTTGGAACTTTCATCTGCCCCACAGGTTTAACGGTCCCGTAACCAGACTAGAAAGGGACTCGATCATGAAAACCCGTCTTCTTTCCGTCCTTCTTCTCAGCGCCGCTTTCCCGCTTGCCGCGGCAGCCCAGGACACCGCCACGAGCCCTAACGACGGCGCCATGGGAACGACCCAGACAGAGCCAGCCGACAGCTCGACCATGGATAGCGGCAAGTCCGCGATGGATAGCGGCAGCGCGATCGTTCCCGACCAGGGGGCTACCACCTCGATGGCCTCCACGGAGACTTTCGTGACCGTTCCCGAAACCGGCGCCTGGCGGGTCAGTGACCTGCGGGGCAAGGCCGTTTACGGCTCGGATGGCGCGAACATTGGCGATATCAAAGACATCCTCGTCAGCCAGGATGGCAGCGTGAACGCGGTGATCATCGGCGTCGGCGGCTTCCTTGGAATCGGCGAGAAAGACGTTGCCGTGAACATGAGCGCCCTGCAGCTTGGCCCCGGTGACACCCAGGCGCAAGCCGACGCCGCCTCGAGCGCCCTCCCCGATCCGACCGGCGCCACCGGAGCGGTCTCCGGCGATGCCATGCCTGACCAGAGCATGACGGGCATGGCCGGATCCGCCGTCATGCCCAACACGACAGGTGACATGGCTGCCAACACCGTCGATACCGGCGCGAAGATCGGCGACGATGGTCTTCCGGACCGCATCATCCTCAACGTGACGCGCGAGCAGCTGGAGCAGGCACCGGCATTCGAGGGCGTAGAGGCATCGCAGCCCTGACGCATGCGTGCGACATGACGATACGGCCTCCGCGGGACCTCCCGCGGGGGCCGCTTTCCTTTGAGCCCGAGCGAGAAAAACCGCAGGCCGCCGGACTTCCGACAGGCCATTCCGAGGGCCGAGCCGAGCTCAAATGAGCTGCAACCCCTTCATGCTGGCATGGCCGTCACGACCGATAATGATGTGATCATGCACGGCAATGCCGAGCGGCGTCGCAGCGTCGACCACCTGCCTTGTCATGGTAACGTCGGCACGCGACGGAGTCGGATCGCCCGACGGGTGATTGTGGACGAGAATCACCGCCGTGGCGGCCAACTCCAGCGCCCGCTTCACAACCTCTCGCGGATAGACCGGCGTGTGATCGACGGTACCTGTCTGCTGCACTTCATCGGCGATCATCTGATTCTTCTTGTCGAGAAACAGCACGCGAAACTGTTCCCGATCCTCATAGGCCATGGCAGTGCGGCAGTAATCGATCACCGCCGACCAGGAAGACAGGACGGGGCGCTTCATCACGTCCGACCGGGCAATCCGGCGCGAAGCGGCATGCACCACCTTGAAGTCGAGGACAGTGGCCTCGCCGATGCCCTTGACCGTCTTCAGGCGAGCCTCCGACGCCCCGATGACCCCGGCAAACGAACCGAACGCGGCCAGTAGCCCCTTGGCAAGCGGCTTCACGTCCTGACGCGGGATGGACCGGAACAGGATGAGCTCCAACAGTTCGTAATCGGCCACCGCTTCGTCCCCACCGGCACGGAAGCGTTCGCGCAGCCGCTCCCGATGCCCCATGTAGTGCGGCGGGGTGATCTTGCTGTCCTGAGGTTCGCCCATGGTCGATTCCGTTGTGAAGAGCAACCAGCCTATCAGATTTGACGACACTCGCAGCAGGCAGCGCGTCGCCAGATCGACTTGGCCAGCGACTGCAACATAAGTGTTACGCAGATCTGACAATGTGCCGCCATCCACGGGGTGGCCGCGTTTTCCAACCGGCAAACACCCCGGGCGTCGGTGGCGCGGCTCCTTGCGAGCTGCGTGGGCGGGCGCAGCCGGACCAGAGCCCCCCCAATCAGTTGGGGCCACGGTACGCTGCGGTGGATGTCCGAAAATCGGGCACATGGCTCCGTCTCCCGAGGCCGCCCGACAGCGACATGCACGCTTCGGCCCCGCAGCCGCCACCGGCCGAGGGCCGGAGAAAGCGCCCACAACGCACACATATAATCCATGGACAAATAGCCTCACACGGGAAATTCCTGTTAAGCATAAAATATGCTATATTCTTCTGTGAGTGAATATACATATTGTATATATAGAAATTATTCCAGGTAAACCCAATTATTATTCAAGAAAAACATAAATACACCTATATCAACGTAAAATCGCCCACAAAAGACTCCCACGTCGGCTAATTAAACGATAAACTTAGCCGGTTATTTTTTAGAGTTGTAATTTTGCAACATGTATTTTCATTCATATCATCCTCATTCGACTCGGTAATTATGACATTGAATGTCATATCGTAGTCAGCCATCACGGCGCCGTGGGTTTGCCGAAACACGGCCCCACTGCCGCGTGGATGCAATCGGGCTGGGGTGGCCGGAGGCACCGCGGTAACACATGGGGACCGGACTCTGCCGAAGACGGATAACAGCCGCCGTTGGCGCGAAAGGTTCCCCGATCCTTTTTTGGAGACCGCGAAATGAATATGAAGACGCTGCTCGGCACCGCCGCCGGCCTGATGGTCGCCTCTGGCGCCTACGCCGCCGACCTGCCGGGCGAAGCCGCTCCGGTTGCCGTCGATTACGTGAAGGTTTGCGACGCCTACGGCGCCGGCTTCTTCTACATCCCCGGCACCGAGACCTGCCTGCAGATGTCCGGCCGCGTTCGCGCTCGCATTGCCTACACCAACCATGCGAAGCTTTCGGCCGCGACGTGGAGCGTTGGTGGTGTCGCTTACTCCACCGAGGAGCTTGCTGACCTTGCTGTCGCAGCTGGTGCTGGTGCCAAGACCAAGAATGCTGCTGTCGTTGGCGACCGTATCAGCTTCAAGACCGACGCGCGGGTCAGGTTCGATGCCCGCACCGCCTCCGATCTCGGCACCGTGCGTTCGTTCTTCGCCATGAAACTCGACAGCGCTGATGGCTCCATCACCGCTGACGACGCCTTCATTCAGGTCGGTTACCTGACGGTTGGTAAGTTCGGCAATGCCTACGGCGACGTGTTCTATGGCGACACCGGCGCGATCTACGGCGCCTTCGATCAGAGCTCCACTGGCGCTCAGATCATGGTCGACAAGCTCGGCGGTGGTTTCTATGTCGGCGCCGGCATTCAGGCTTCCAACACCGGCAGCCTCGGCACGAGCTCGACCAAGTGGAACCCGAGCGTGTGGGATCAGGGCTCAAGCGCCGAGCTGATGTACACCGGTCGCTTCGGCATCAATGGCCAGTCCTGGGGTTCGGCTGACGTGTCGGCCTTCTATCAGGCCCTGGACGGCGACGCCAACGACATCTGGGGTGTCAAGGCCACTGCCGATCTCAAGCTGGTCGACAAGCTCAGCGCTCGTCTGGTCGCCACCTACGAAGACTACGATGCTGACAGCTACTTCGGTGCCGCTGCGGCTCTGAAGTACAAGGCGACCGACGCCCTGGCCGTCTACGCCGGTATTGGTAGCGCGTTCTGGGACAAGGCCGACACTGCCTACAAGGCTCAGCTCGGTGCTGACTATGCCTTCACTCCGGACCTGATCCTGACGGCCGAAGTGAACTACACCAGCGATGGTGGCTATGCCTCGGGTGACTTCGGTTCGGGCACGACCGACGACAACTGGGACGCCATGCTGAAGCTGACCCGCAACTGGTAAGATCGATCCCCTCTGGGGTTTGAGGGAAAGGCCCGGTTCGTCCGGGCCTTTTCGCTGTTCAGAAGGCTGCGATCGCCGCGTCGAGAGCTGCCCGCTCCCGGTCGGCCTTCGCCTGCGCTTCGGTCCGTGCAGCTTCGGCCCCCTCAATCGTCTTTTCGCTACGGGCCAGCTTGGCGATATAGGACTTGGCGCTGTCGGAGGTTTCCGGCAAGACTTCGAGATTGGCGCGGATGCGTCCCTGTTCGTCGGACTGCCGCGCAACGATCTGCTCGGCGCGCTCGATCGCTCGCTCGGCGTCGGCAACGCGCCCCTTGATGGCGGCGAGTCCCTTCAGCTTGTTCGCCATCGCCGGCTCAATGTTAAGGGTCGAGGCGTAGCTCAGCAGCGATTCGGCAGTAGTGTCGGCTATCCGGATCTCATACGTATCTGGGAGGGTCTCTGTCACCCGAACAATCTTGGTTGTACCCGCCGGCATCTTGGTTCTGAGGCGCAACCACCCCCGCTCGTTGGACAGCACGTCAGCATCCGTGGTCGCCTCGGTACCGCTGAACTTGTCATGATCAATCATTACTGTGCGTGCCTCGCCCTTAGGCGCAGTGAGGCGGTAAAGAGTGGTGTAGACGTTCAATCTCCGAAAGCTCAGAACGCCGTCGCGGCTGGAAAGACCGACAATAGTCATCTGCTGCTTTTGGTCTTTGACAACCTGCGTCTTAGGATCGGCAGCGAAGGCGGCAAACCGCTTCTCACCTGGAGGGATGCCCGCCACCTGTGCGTCCCCGAGATAACCATCCGGCCCATAGACCGTGAAGATACCCGGCGGTACGCTCTTGCCGGTGGTGTTGGACAAGAAGACGGCTGCTTGCGGCGAACCACCACTGCCATCCCGCCACAGCGAAACGAGGTCGGCGTCGAGATCGGCGTCGATGATCGGCACGGTCAGCGTCGCCCCCGCCTTGAGGGTCACCGGTTGTGGTAGCGTGAAGGTAACGCCAACGTCACCCTCGACGGAGACGGCCTCCGGCCCACGCGACGGTTCGGCTGGCGCCGGCATGGCCTGGGCTCGCATTGCCATCACATCCGGCGGCGCCTCTCCGGGCAGATCCGCCTCGCCCATCAGTTCCGCCGCGTCATAAGCACCGCCAGCCGACGCGCCATCGATAATCGGATTAATGGCCCCGCCCGGCAGCAGAAGCGGCGCCTCGCGTCGCTCGCGCCAGTACATGTCGACGAGCCGCTGCCGGAGCGCCACCGGATTGGCCGACGACAGCGTCAGGCGGACGTCGTTCCAGTCGTCACCGCTGCCGTTCTCCAGCACTGCCCAGCCCTGAACTCGGTATTTGCCACCCTCGGCTGGCACAATACGATAGGCCGCCTTCCATACCGGCGCCGCCACCACATAGGACAGCCGCACCGTCCTCTGCGCCTTCCCCGTCGTTTCGATGGCGAGCGTGCGGAAGTTGGTGTCGGCCGACGTGCGAACGGCCGAGATCGCCGCGTCGATCCGCTGCTGCAAGGGCTTGTCGGCAAAGGTGATGTTGGCGCCCGGTCCCAGCAGCACTTCGGCGAAGCTGCCGTCGTCCTGGCGCAGCGTCACCGCCGGCACCTCGATCGGCTGCCCCTCGGTGGCCCGAGGCACCTTGGCAACGCCGAGAATGACGCCGTTCGCCTTATGGCCCGCTCCATCGTCGATGGTCGCGGCGTAGCCGGTCATGGCGGCGGCGATGCTGGCGGTGGAGGCGAGATCCTCGCGTTTCAGCGGCAAGCGTTTGAATGCCTCGGCGACGGCGTTGGCGCCATCGAGGGTCACCGAAACGATGCTGCCGCCGGGATCACTGACGAGAAGGCTTTTCAGTACGTCATCGGCCTGATCGGCCGGGATCTCCAAAGCCAGACGGCTTTCCCCGTCCGCAAGGTCGACGGTGCGAACGATCTCGGCGAGACCGCCCGATGACAACAGAACCGACCCCACCTTGTCGGCGGCACAGGCCGACGTGATGAGCGCGAACGGCGAAGCCGCGACAAGAAGCGCGGCGGCAACTGGCATCGATTTCACGTTGATCTCCCCCGAGGCACGACTTCATTCGATGGTGACGATCCTGCCCGACGAATGCGATGGAGCGAAGACCGACCTGTGGCGGCCTCAAGGCTTTTTGGGCAGGGAATCCGGGCTTCTGCGCTTGACAGGATCGCCCGTCGCGGCGACCTATCGCCTGCCCAACGAGGAGACCACGGCCAGCCATGATCCACTACAACCTGCACTGTGCCGCCTGCGGACACGACTTCGACGACTGGTTCGGGGGCAATGCCGACTGGGAAGCCAAGAGAGCAGACTATGCCTGCCCATCCTGCGGCGCCACCAAGATCGAAAAGGCTTTGATGGCGCCCAGCCTCGGCGCCGCCAAGGCGTCGTTTGCAGCGGAGCCGGGCTGCAATCCTTCGACATGCGCCAACCCCGGCTGCCCGATGGCCGCCGGGTTCTGAGGCAGGTCAGGCCACCGTCAGCGGCGGCTTGAACAGGTCCTTGGGCGAAAGCGTGAAAATCTCGCAGCCGGTATCGGTCACGCCGACGGCATGCTCGAACTGGGCCGACAGCGAACGGTCACGCGTGACCGCCGTCCAGCCGTCGGACAGAACCTTCACGTGCGGCCGGCCGAGATTGACCATCGGCTCGATGGTGAAGATCATGCCGGCCTTCAGCACGGGGCCCTCGCCTTTGCGGCCATAGTGCAGGATGTTCGGCGTGTCGTGGAACAGCTTGCCGACGCCATGGCCGCAAAAATCTCGCACCACCGAACAGCGCTCGCCCTCGACATAGCGCTGGATGGCCTCGCCGATGTCGCCGGTGGTGTTGCCGGGACGGACGGCGGCGATGCCGCGCATCAGCGATTCATGCGTCACGTCGATCAGCCGCTCGGCGGCCCGTTTGATGGCGCCGACGCCATACATGCGCGAAGAGTCGCCATGCCAGCCGTCCAGGATGAAGGTGACGTCGATGTTGACGATCTCGCCTTCGCGCAGCGGTTTCTCGTCGGGAATGCCGTGACAAACCACATGGTTGATCGAGGTGCAAACCGACTTGGTGTAGCCGCGATAGTAGATCGTGGCCGGCAGGGCCCCGTGGTCGCGCCCGTAACCGTAGACGAAGTCGTCGATGGCCTGGGTTGTGACCCCGGGCTTGACGATGTCCACGAGTTCATCAAGGCACGATGCCGTCAGCTGGCAGGCCTTGCGCATGCCCTCGAAGTCGGCAGCGTTGTATAGACGAATGTCTCCGGTATTTCGCAACGGCGCGACCGCCGCGTCGACGTAATTGATCATCGGATCACCACAAAAAACAGGCCGTTGATGTTGCTCACTTTTATTGAAATTCCTCGTTTTTTTCGTTGCGACAGTTGCGAATATCTCCAGCATTGTTGCGTATTTAGCGATATCCGCCGGTATTCGTCAGGGCTATTTAGAACATTGTTCCAAGAGCTAAGCACGAAAGGCCGCGCACCAAATGGGGAGCATCATAGAGCGAAAAAGGAAGGACGGAAGCCTGTCTTACTTGGCGAAGGTATCCGTCATGCGCGACAAGGTCATTGTCCATAGCGAGGCCAAGACCTTCGACCGCCGACCGGCGGCGGCTGCATGGATCAAGACGCGAGAGGCGGAGCTTGCGAGGCCGGGTGGTATCGAGAGTTTAAACGCATCATCTGTGAAGCTATATCAGGCCATCGAGAAATATGAAACAACCTCACGCAAGCCGCCGGGGAAGTCGAAGCTACAGGTTCTTAGAAGCATAAAGTCGTGGCCAATCGGCCAGGAGGAATGCATCAAGATCGATAGCGCCCGGCTTGTCGAGCTTGGACAGTGGCTCATGGATGGCGGGCGCAGTCCGTCCACGGTTGGGAGCTACATCAGTCACCTTGCGTCCATCTTCGCCATTGCCAAGCCGGCGTGGGGAATACCGCTCGACATGGGCGAAATGGATGGCGCTCGAAAGGTAATGGCGCGTCTGGGCATCATCGCAAGCACAAGGCAAAGGGACCGCCGGCCCTCTGTTGATGAGGCGTCAAGGATCGTCGAGCGCTTCCATCGAATGTCACTCCGCCGACCGTCCCTAACCCCCATGGCTACTATAGTCGCATTCGCAATATTCTCCGCCCGCCGGCAGGAGGAGATTGTCTCGATCCGATGGGCCGACTTTGATGAGGCCGGATCGCGTGTCCTTGTCCGCGATATGAAGCACCCAGGCGAGAAGATCGGAAATAACCGCTGGTGCAACCTGCCGCCGGAGGCCGTCGCCATCATCAAGGCCCAACCGAAAATCGCCGAGGAGATTTTTCCTTACTCCACCGCCGCCATATCGGCCGCGTTCACGCGCGGATGCAGGGATCTCCAGATCGATGACTTACACTTCCACGACCTACGACACGAGGGCGTAAGCCGGCTATTCGAGATGGGGCAGACGATCCCGCAGGTCGCCACCGTCTCAGGACATCGGTCTTGGCAGAGTTTGAGCCGGTACGCTCACCTGAGGCAGACGGGTGATAAATGGGCCGGGTGGCCGTGGCTCGCTCGTGTGACGGCGGAAACCGTTGGATGATCAACTTGGCTTCATAGGGCCGGCCGGTATTTCCAGGCTATCCTCACCCCGGATAGGCGGCCGTACATGCTGACGATCATCCGTGAAGAACGGCGCGCGGCCGGTGCAGGCCTAGGACGATGCACCGCGCGTAATCGCAGAAGGGGCAGGAGCCGGGCGTAAAGCCCGGCTTCTTTATGGGTTGTCCCAATCGCCGACTTCATCTAGCCGAGTCGGCGTCGCTCCAGGCTTGCGATAGACCACCTCGTCATCAGAAACGCGGCGAACCCATCCGATCTTGTTCATGATGCGGGCGACGCGCGATGTGTGCCGGCGGTCTAGGTCTTGCTTCCTGATGCCTAGGAGGTCGCAAATCTCGATCTGGCTGAAGCTCGCCCGCTCGCGCGAGGCGCGGACAATAATCCCGGTCCACGCGTCGAGATCGGTGCGGCTCTCTTGCGCCTCAACAACCGCGTCTTGTTCGTCCTCAGAGATCCACCAAGCCTCGCCCTGTCTGTAGAGGTGCGCGGCCTCCGCCCAAATCTGATCACGGTCAGCCGCAATGTCGTCGATGGCGATGCGTTCGCCAACCGTCACGGGCCAGAAGCGGCGAGCGCCGGTCGGGTCGTTGAAATATGGCTGACCGTCCGGGTTGATCGTCCCGGCCAGGACGACGCGACGCGGAGCGCGGATCACTGACCGGCCATACGGCGGGCGGTAGCGCTCTTCTTGGGTGGATAGAAACTTCTTCACCTGATTGAAGTCCGCCGCGCTGAACCTGTGCATTTCGGCGACTTCGATGCACCACACGCCAGACATTTCCTGTGACGCATCCTTGCTGCCGATGTCTGACAGCTTGTCGGTGAAAAACTCGTCACCGAAAATCCGGCGGAGCAGCGTTGACTTCTTGCGCCCTTGCGGCCCCTCAAGAATGAGCATCGTGTCCACCTTGCAGCCCGGAGCGAGCGCGCGAGCCACCGCCGAAATCAGATACTTGCGACCAACCGTCCGTGTGTATTGGCTGTCGGAAACCCCGGCGTAATAGGTCAACCACGTGTCGACGCGAGGGGTGCCATCCCACTCCAGGCTTTCGACGTAGTCGCGGAGCGGATCATAGCTGTTGTGCGAACAGCAGAGCAGGACCATCGGGGCGAGCGCCGAATGCTTCGGGATCAAGTATGCCCGTTCCAGCCACATCAGAGCTTCCGCGTAATCAGTGTCTTTGAGTGGCCGTGGCTTCCATCCCGCTTCGCGCTCCCATGGAGGGCACCTGACAACCATCGGCGTGTTTGTGAACTCGTTGTACTGGAACACACCCTTCATCGTATCAGAGTGCTCTAGGAGCAACTGCCAGTTCGTCGGGGCTGTCGCCTTGATGCCGTTGTCCTCTGTGAGGACGAAGCCCGTCTTCCATGCGGTGTCAGGGGTGAACTTCTGCCTAGTCCGAATGTCGATCATGTCGGCAGGCAGACCGGCCGGCTTCTTGCGTTCCTTCTTCTCATTGGCGTCTGGCTTGGCCTGCTGCTTCGACCTAAGCTCTATGACGTTGCTGTCCTCTGGCGCTGGCGTGGGCTCCGGCTGACGTTCATCCTCTGCCGGCTGTGACGGTGCCTCTTGTTGCAGATTGCCGCCAGCAGGCTCCGGATCGTCAGGCGAAAGCCACTCGCGGAGCCGGGTGCGAATGAATGCGTCGAGTTGGTCTTGCGTCCAGCCCGCGTCTATAGCGTCGGCGCAATCCCATCCGGTGCCGACAGTGACGCCTGATTGCACACCATCGAACGAAGCCCCGATATCTCCGTCATCACTGAACGCGGGAAGATCGAGTACGCGCACACGGCAACCTAGCGCCTTCAGCGCCTTCGCGTTCTGATCCATGACAGAGAGGCCGGGCCTGTCGGCATCTGGCCACAGGATGACGTCAAGGCCGGCAAGGGCTGACCAGTCCGCATATTTCGCGCCCTGCGTCCCGCCAGCCCAGGAGACAAAGGCGCGCCCCGTCGCCTTTCGCCCCTTGTCCGCGCATTTTTCACCCTCAACGACGATGACCTGTCGCGCGTCGCGTATATGCTGCCGCCCATAGATCGGGCGTGGGGTAGGAAACGGGAAGCGGCTCCATGTGAGACCACCTCCAGGGAGGCGAACCCACATGACCATCGGCGTTTCTTTGCCGCCGTCGCGTAGATTGCGACGGAGAACATAGCCGAGTAGGTCGCCGTTCAGGTCGCAGTAAGGGTGGACATGTGTAGGGATGAACTGTCCCCACGCCATATCCGTTTTTGCGCGCTTGGGATTGTAGAGCTTAATCGGCTGGCCGGCGCGCAGCAGATCGGCAGGCGGAGACTCTGTCGTGATACCGGCGTAAACGTTGACCGGAGCAATGTCCGTCCGTGGAGCGACGTTCGCCTTGTCCGTTTTCTTGCCGCCGAGAATGCGACAAGCTTCCTTGAAATCGACACCCTTGATTTTCTGGGTGAACTCTATCGCGTCGCCGTGCTCACCGCATCCGAAGCAATGGAAGCGCTGAACACCATCTTTCCCGGTGAAAATCGAAAATGACGCGTCCTTCTCCTTGTGAAAAGGACAACACCCAACGAACTCTTCGCCGTCCTTTGAGAGCCTGACGCCGAACGTTTTAGCCAGCTGAGGCAGGTTCGTTTCGCTCCGCATGCGCTCGACATCAAACATTCATTCCCCCAAGTGTTGCGATAATCACAACACTGTTTGCCGACAATTTCAAGCTGATATTTTCGCGCCGCTTACACCAAGAACGGCCGCAAGTTCCTCCTCATTGTGGACCACGCCAGCGCGCCCGCCTGCCGCGATCACAGCCGCGATGAAGTCGAGCTGTTCTCTCGTCACGGGGGCTCGCTCTTTCACCTCGGCAACCGTGTAAACGGCAATGTTTTCCCCGATCATGTCCGGCGTGATGACTAGGGGGCTATATCCGCCCAGATCGGACCATCCGGGGAACCCCGAGTGAAACGGTCGAGCGTTGCGAATGACGACGTCACCGCTTTGGACGCGCGCGAGCCGCGTTGAGGTGATCCTATCGACTCTGCTACCTGTCCACGCCATGCCAGTATTTTGACGGAACAGACGGGCACCGTAGGTTGTCGCGGCGACCTGAAGCCGCCGCATGAGATCGCTTTCAGACATGGCTTAAAACGGGATGTCGTCGTCAAGCTGGTTTGACGAGCCACCCCAATCTCCAGGACGACCGCCTCCGCCGCTCGCCCCATCCGGGGCGCTCCGGCCGTCACGCGCGCCGTAGTCGCTCGACTGCCCGCCGTCGCCGCCACGCCTCTCGACCGTCCAGAAATCAACCTTGCCGTCATAACCTTGAACGACAACTTCTGTCGAATACCGATCCGCGCCGGACTGATCCTGCCACTTGCGGGTTTGCAGCTTGCCTTGTACGTGGACAAGCATCCCCTTCGCTAGATATTGTTCGATGATGCCGACGAGCGCGTCATTCCAGATGACGACAGAGTGCCACTCGGTCTTCTCCTTCCGCTCGCCCGTGTTTTTGTCCCGCCACGTCTCGGACGTAGCGACGCGAAGATTGCAGACTTTTGTACCCGTCTGCATCACCCTTACTTCCGGATCGGCCCCGAGCCGTCCGATGAGGATCACCTGATTAAGGGAACCAGCCATATTCAAACATCTCCCATGACAAGCCGATATCCACGGCGGAAATCGACGGTCTCGACGCCGACGCCCGAGCCGTCCAGGCGCTTGCGAAGCAGCGACAGTTGCGTCTTGAAATAGAGCCTTGCCCGCTCATGCGGCGGTCCGCCGTCAGGATCATCGGCCCAAATGGCATCCATGATGCGGGCGGTTGGGCATGGATACCCCCTCGCCCCCCACACAGCGGTCAAGATTGCGGCCTGCTGCGGCGGCAACCCCAGGACATCAATCACGATCTCAAGCGATGGCTTGAACACGTCACCGCCGCAGCACGGGCAGTGCAGCGGTTTCGGAAGAGCCTGAATTTTCGGTGACGCGAACTCGTCGCCGGACCGGCCGATCATATCGAGAACGTTATCGGTCCTTTGCCCGCTTACGCCGCTCCCTTCGATCCTTCTCCGGCTCGCCTCTTTGATCGATACATCCGGGTCGCCAGCCCCGCGTTCCCAGAACGTGCTAGATTGTTTCAGCCCCATTCTCGCGCCCCTTGCTTCTCCAACCTCGCCGTGAACACGTGGGCCGCCCACTTCTGGGGGCTCTTGTATCCACGGTCGGTCGCTAGCCTGACCAAATCGTCGAGTGTTTCGGCGCGGTATTGTTCCTCGCGCCTCTGCCGGCGAAGAACTGCCGGATCGATTTCCTTCAGCTCGCCGTCGACTTCGCCGAGGGCTCGGCTTCCGTGGGTGTCTCGCGCCTCTTTCGCCATCACGTGGCCGCAGGCCGGACACCGTGGGGCGGGTTCAAATGGCGCAAAGCACTTCGGGCAGATGACAAGGCTCGTTTCCCTCGCCTTCTTTTTTCGCCCCTCCAGGCTCCATTCCCGGTCTTCATCCGGGAGCCCGAGGCGCGGGATATTTCCGACAAGATCGAGGAGGATCGCCGGGGATGGTTTTTTGCGGAGGCCCCGCCCGTTCTTCTGGATGTGCTTCGCCAACGAATGGGTTGGTGAATGGTCAAGGACGCACTCAATGGTGACGTCACGGTCAACCTGAGCGGCGAGGTCGAAGCCCTCGCAAAACAAGGAGCAATTGACGATCACGTCTATCTGTCGGTCGGCGAACCCGAGAAAAGCTTCGCGCCTGTCGTCCTGTGGCGTCTCTCCATCGAGCGCGACAGCCATTACGCCGTTCTCTCTAAACTCGGCCGCCAGAGCTTCAGCAGCCACAACGGATCTGGAGAAAGCGATTGTCCGCTTGCCAAGCGCGAAGCGTTTCCAGTGTTTGACGGCCTTCGACAAGATGGCCCGTCCAGCCATAAGCTCCTCAACCTCTGAAGAGACATACTCGCCCTTGCGCGTATGGGTGGAAGACAGGTCTAGTCCTTCCGGACAAAAGGCCCGATATGTCGACAAGTGTCCGTTCTCAATGAGCCACCGGACGGATGGCCCCATTACCATCTGATCCCAGACATCACCGAGGGGCTTACCGTCCAGGCGCTCGGGCGACCCCGATAGACCGATGAGCTTTGCCCCCGTTCCCTTGTAGTGCGCGGCAACGGCCGACCAGCCGGCAGCGGCGGAAAGGTGCGCTTCGTCGACAAAAATGAAGTCGGCCGGATACTTTCCGAGTCTGTTTTTCAGCGTCAGAATTGAAGCGATGAAGCACGGGAAATAGGGGTTCGTGCGCTCGTTACCGGAGATGATTGAAAACGGAATACCGAAGTGAGAGAACGTCTTGGCCGTTTGAATAATCAGGTCAATGCGATGCACGCAGAATATGACGCGCTTACCGGCGGCTATCAGGCGACTGATGATTGCAGCCGCAATCACCGTCTTGCCCGCGCCGGTTGGCGCATAGGCCAGCACAGCGGCGCTTGACCTGAGCGCGACGCGGAGCTTGCCGACAAGGTCATCCTGATATGAGCGGAGGTCGATCATCTACCGGCCCACCCTGCCCCACCTGACGAGTTCGCGAATTTGATCCTCGAACCGAGCTAGGACGTAGAGACGATCCACCAAGCGGGTGAGGTGGTGAACCTCGTCGGCCGTCACATGAACGGCCGTGAACGATGACACCTTGCCGTCATGCTTGACGGTCTTGCTCAGGACAGCGTCCAAGAGCCGCGCCTGATCTCTGATCGAGAGTTGTCCGTCGCCGTCAGACATTTCCCGTCGCACCCGACGTGACATCGTCAATGGTGAGCTCGACGCCGCGACGCGCAGCAATGGACTTCAGCTTGTCGAGGTCGTCGCCGTTGATGTAGCCGGCAGAGTCACGAAGAACGCGGCTGATCTTCGACCGATCGTTCCCCATCGCACGGCCAAGTTCGGCCATGTTCATCCCGAGCTTGACGAAGACCTTCTGCCAAGGCGTTTTCGGGTTCTCCAGCGTCTTCATTCGATCCCCTCTTGGGCTGTGCGACTTACGCAACATTCGGCAACATACGTTGCGAATTTCGCATCGTCAACCATGTCGTGAATTTTACAGACACCAAATCGGGAATATCGCTTTAAACGATCAAATGTTGCGTGTTACACAACATTGATAGACGACGGAGGCCATTAAAGGACGGTAACAATGACAACTGATGTAGATCGCGACTGGTTCATGACTCAACTACAAAAAAGTGGTAAGTCACTGCGTGGCCTTGCCAAGCATATGGACGTTGACCCGTCCGGAATATCCCGGATGTTTTCAGGACAACGTAAGATGAAAGTTGAAGAGGTTAGCGAGATTGCGTTATTTCTCGGCGTACATACTTCGGAAGTGCTCAAACATGCTGGAGTTGCATTCGATCTTGATGGCGAGCCAACCAGAATATTGTTGGCATCAACAATAGATGAGGGTGGAAATATCTCAAGACTACAAGACGCACGACCTTTGCCCCAGAGCGTTATTGATAGAGCGCAATCAGCAACACGTGACATCAATAGTCAAATCATTGCCGCACAAGTACGCGCATCGTCTGGCCCGCTGACGATATGGGATGATGCGGTCATTCTGTTCCAGCACACCGACGCAGTCGACCCATCGGCAATAGGTCAACTGTCCATCTGCCGGGCAGCGAGCGGGGAACAGTTCCTCGCCAGGGTTGTCAGGGCGCGGAAGACAGGTGAGGCGCTGATTGTTCGCATCGACGATACCGAACAAGAAGTGTTGCTCGTGACGGCTACGCCAGTCCTTGCGGTGCTGCCATAAAAAAGAACCCCGCCGAAGCGGGGCTAGGATCGCTGGTCTCCGACCAAGGAGAAATGCGGCGCGGCCTTTCGAGGTTCGCAACACGAGACCGCGCCGCCGCCTTGCGCCTGGGAGAAACCGCCGGGGAATGATGGCGGAAGCGCTGGCGATAACTGGCGGGGCGTGACCGGTTCATGAAGCCCGCCACGGGTGGAAGCGTTCCTTCAACCACCATACCCCGCGCGGCGCTCTAACCAACTGAGCTACGGGCCGCTGGGCAACCCGGCCGGGCTCGAACCGGCGACCTCCGCTTTTATGTTGCCCGTTCGGGCGAATTGGTCAGGGTGCGGAGTTCCTACCTCAGACGTCCGGCTTCCAAGGCCGGTACTCTTCCGCACGAGCTTCACCCTGCTGCGACGCGCCCGGCTCCTCCGGCCCTATAGCGAAATGGACCTAACGCCCACCGGCCCCGACCCCTCGCGTCGTTGCGACAATCGCACCGATGAAAATTCATGTCAAGCTATGTTGACATTACGGCATCATAGCTCTTAATGTTGCGATTGTCGCAACACATATGGAGCTTCCACAATGGATGCCGTCACTCCGCTCGGGCCAAGCAAGCCCGGAATTTACTATGACCTTGACGAAGAGGTGTATCACGCCGGCCAGGGTGTTTCGAAGTCAGGGCTATGGATCATCGACACGAAGAGCCCAGCTCATTTCAAGTTCGGGGAGCAGAAGGAAGGCGCAGACCTGGATCTTGGGAAGGCCCTACATTTCTCCATCCTCCAACCCGAGGAATTCGAGGCAAAGGTCTTCAAAGGTCCAGTCGACCGGCGCGGCAACAAGTGGACCGACGCCGAGGAGTGGTGCAAGAGCGCCGGTAAGCTCCTTCTTACTGCCGGCCAGTACGAGAAGGCCGAGACGATCCGGGACGCAGTCCACGCCGACACCTACATCAACAACCTGATTACCGGCGGAGATGGCGTCGTTGAAATGTCGGCCTATTGGCTGCGCAATGGCGTCTTGTGCAAATGCCGCCCCGATTTCTACCGCCGCGACATCGGGGTTGTCGTTGACCTCAAGTCGGCACTGAGCGCCAACC
The DNA here is from genome assembly GCA_963665435.2 of uncultured Pleomorphomonas sp. GTDB lineage: Bacteria > Pseudomonadota > Alphaproteobacteria > Rhizobiales > Pleomorphomonadaceae > Pleomorphomonas. The sequence goes on from CAXXNH010000034.1 coordinate 133,682, forward strand.
CGCACGACTTCGCGCGATCCGTCGTCAACTACGGCTATCACGTGCAAGAGGCTTGGTACACCGATGGCCTGAACGAAGCACTGGGTGCGACACGAGCGGCCGACACCTACACGCCAGCCACAGACGAAGACCCGGCGAGTGAGGTTAAGGGGATGGCGGCGGGCGGCGTGCAAGGCTTCCTGTTCCTCGCGTTCGAGAAGGAGGCCCCTTACGCGGCCAAGCTCTACGAACTTCCTCCGTCAATCGTCTCCGAGGGGCGAGCCATCGCTGACCGAGCGTTCGAGACCTATGCGAAATGCAAGGCCGAAGGCAGGTGGCCGGCATACGGCGACGACGTCACCGAGCTTCGCTTTCCACGCTGGGCCTACAAGCTCACCAAGGCACCAGACAATGCCGACGCGGACGTGTGAGGAGTGGACGCGAATTCTCTGGAATGCGTCCTACTTCATTCGCCGCGGCGATGACCGAGACAAGGCCGCCGCCCGGCAAATCCTCCAGAACGTAGCCAACAACGCGCCCGGCCCGATAGCTGGCCGAGCGTCTGATCTGATCGAAGGAAACAGCGATGTCAAATGCAGTTGAACTCGCAGAGAAGCGAACCCCGACGTCAATAGCGATCGGCCTGAAGCCGCAGCTCGCCGAAACTCTTCCAGACTACGTCAACCCGGACGCGTTCGCCAGGACGATACAGACGGCTCTCCAGGTCAACCCCGACCTGATGACCTGTGCACCGCGCTCGCTCATGGTGGCGTGCATGAAGGCGGCAGCAGATGGCCTGATCCTTGACGGGCGGGAGGCCGCACTTGTCGTCCGAAAGGTCAAGGTATCTAAGAAGGGGCAACCCGACGAGTGGGAGAAGCAGGCCGTATACCAGCCGATGGTTCAAGGCCTGATGAAGCTGGCTCGAAACAGTGGGGAGATTAGCAGCATCATCGCCCACGTCGTCTACAAGAACGATAGGTTCCACTACATCCTCGGAGACGACGAGCGTATCGAGCACTCACCGGCCAGCCTCGAAGATGATCGCGGGTTGCCTATCGCCTGCTACGCCATCGCCAAGCTCAAGGACGGGACCGTTGTCCGCGAGGTCTTGCGCAAGTCCGAAATCATCAACATCGGATCGCAGGGCACCAATTCGTTCCAGTACGACCCCGAGAAAGGGAAGAATTTTGCCGAGTGGTGGCGCAAGACACTGATCCGCCGCATCGTCAAGTATCTGCCGAAGAGCAGTGATGCGGTTGGCCGTTTCGTCAAGGCGGCGGAGCGCATCGACGATGATTTTGATTTCGATCTCGACCACGAACAGCAGCCGGCGAAGCCGTCGACAGCCAAGAAGCGCGGAGGCGCGGCAGCGGCGCTGAAGAACATCATCCCCGCCCAGCCCCCCGAGCCGGATGACAAGTCGGTGGAAGGTGATGTCATCGACGCTGAGGATTTCGACCCTGAGACCGGTGAAGTGACCGGCTACGACGTGGACGGAAATCCGGCCGAGTATGCCGACGATGCGGCAAGGAGGCCAAAGGACGACTTCTAATGAACTGGCGAGGCGACCGAGAGGCCGCCAAATCCGAACCCATGGATGCGATCAACCATCTTTCCGCCGCCATCATCACCATCCGCGAAGGTCGCGGCTGACAACAGGAGCAGGAAACAAAAATGGCGAGACATCTCCAGGTTATCGAAATCAGCATCAAGGCTCATATCGTCGTCGACCGCGACATGAACAAGCAGTTGGAGGCCCTGACCGCCCTCAAGGCCGCACACGAAAGCGGCGACTATTCCAAGGTCATTGCCATGGCGACTGTCGACGCGGTCAAGGCTCAGCAGAAGTCGCGTCGGTTCGAAGACGCTCCGGCGATCGAGCCGAGTGACGACAACCACGGAGCAGCCACCACGGACGGAGACGCGCTCGAAATGCACGACCCGTCGAAGGGAGAGTCAGGATACCTCGACCATAATCACGACAGCTCCGGCGAAGGTCCGGAGGACGGCGACGACGAGGGTGTCCCGGCTTTCCTCAAGAGGGGCAAGGAGCGCGAAACGGTCAAGGCCGAATAACAACACTGTTGCGATTATCACAACGCAATGCTAAGTGATGTGGGCGATGTGTTTAAACGCATCGCCCACATTTCGTTAAGGTGGTCCGCCATGAAGTTGTTCACGCGACACTGTGCCGAATGCGGCGAGGCCTTCCAGAGCGCGCGCGCTGACAAAGAGTTCTGTTGCGCCCCTTGCCGTCAGGCGTTCAACAATCGGCGCATGCAGCGCGGCGCTGAACTGTATGACCTGTTCCGGATCATGCGTCGGGAACGCGGCATCGCGAAGGAGCAAGGCGTTTGGGCGGAGATGTGCCGGCTTGAGCGCCAGTGGAATGACGAGGACCATGGGCGGAAGACTTGGCAGTCTGCGAAAAAAGCCCTCGCCAATCTCAAGGGCAAGGGCTCAATTCCTATCGGTGTTGTGGTGGCCCGCAATATCACGGGGAAGGTACGACGGGTCGGGTGAAGTCGTTTTCCATGCCGGCCTTCACGTTGTCGTAGAACGCCGCACAATCGGCCGTGCGGCGGTCCTGGTTGTCGGCGACAATTTCCCACCTGCCCTGAACAGCTCGCCACTTCTCGCCAGCCTTTGGCCTGACGCGTGGCATATCAGCGCGGCACCGCGCCGGCAGACTTGGAAGGCTCACCCCGGCCGACTGCTTGCCGATCTCCGCCCCCGCCGCCTCCAATCGAGCCCCCGGATTTCCGCAGCCACTCAAGGTCATCAGCGCCGACACGGCAACCATCATCACCAGTATCGGCCGCCACGGCCGCCTCGTATTGCTTCCAAGCATCTTCCGCATCCCTGTTCGCCGCCTCAGCCCGTGCCCGATCGCTGACCGCCGCCGCCTCTGCGATCTTGAACTGACGGCGCACCTCATCGAGCGCGCCCTGTAGAGCAACCTTCTCGGCTTGGGCGACATACCCATCACGCGCCGCCCTGGTCACGGCCGGGTCATCAATCAGCGCGTCATATGCGGTCAAGACCGAAAACATGACGGACGCACCAACGACGAGCCCGGCGATTGCTGCCGCCGTGGATCCGATCTTGTCGAGGAGCCCGAGCATCACTGAGCCCCCGAGACGCAGAGTTCACCCTCGCCGATGCGCGCGGCATCGCCCATGCCGCGCCGGTTGGCGAGGCCGACCACCATGCGCCCGCCGGCCCGGTTGAATGCCGTGGCCGCCGTGCAGCTCTCCAGCCAGCGGCCGGCCCGGCCGAGCCGCGCCGCCGTCGACCGACAGGCCGCGCCGGTGCCGATGTTCCAGGCGAGCGAGTTCATCATCGCCCGCCAGGAAAGTGGAGCGGCGGACCAGTTGGGGATGCAGGCGACGAGCGTTGAGCGGTAGTCGCGCACGAGCTTGATCGACAGCCGCCTGTCACAGCCGGCCGGCGTCTCGACCATGCCCCGTTTCACGCCGGTCGTGTCTCCATCACAGATCGTCCAGACGGGCGGCTTGGCGATGGTGTCGAGATAGGCCTTGAGCGAACGCCCCTCCCACGGCTTGACGAGCTCCTGCACGGCAAGAGCTACGTCGTCGGGCACCGGCTTCTCGCCTGGGAACATGGCGACCATTCCGCCGACCACGAGCGCGCCGAAGGCCGACAGGGCGGCCGTCGCCCGCTTCGTCTTCACAAGCTTAGCCATCGCTGAGCTCCTTCTGGTAGATGAGGCGGAGGGCAGCGACGACGCCATTGGCAAGCGCCATCAGCCAGTAGAACGTTCCGTCCGAGGAGAACCCGCCAGCAACGGCCGAAGCAGCCACAAGCGCGACATTCCCCCAAAACGACCAAGACCGCTTTGCGACGGTCTTCCAGTTTTGTGTGAGTTTCATAGGGCGGTTGTCCATGTTGCGTTTACAGCAACACCCTATTCGCGAGAGGTTTCCGTCGTCGCCGCGTCAGTGGATGCGCAGCCAATGCCGGACAACTGTCACCGCTTGATCGGAGAACCAGGTCGCTGCCGCGCCGACCGTGACACCGCCAAGCGCGAGGAGTCCGACAATGCGAACGCCTGTTTTCTTCATATCCTGCCATTCGGCAACGGCCGGCATGATGACTGTGGACTGGGTCTTCGCGACCTCGTCCTGTTTCTTGGAAATGTCGCCCACCGCCTGAAGGCTCAGGGCTACGTCAGTCTTGATGTCGGCGATGTCCCTCGCCTGATCATCCATACGGCGATGCAGCGTAGCCCGGTTGTCGCGGGCTGCTGTCTTCTCATCGTTGAAGTCCTCGCGTAGCTGACCGAAGCTCGACCCGAGCTCCCCGAGCTTTACGAGAATTTGGCCCATGACGTCGCCGTCTTGAAAGAACTGCTGCATAGTTCAGTTCACTCGCTATCGGTGTTCGTGGCGTCGGCCGCCGACTGGAAGTACTTCCCACCCTCTACCACGCCGTCAGGAGCAACGACCACGGCGTCGGGCTCCGGCGTCGAGAAGACCGCGTTACAGTCACTGCACTTCCAAAGAACAACTGCGAATGGCGCGATGTTTGACGAAAGACACCTTGGGCACCTCATGCGTCACCCTCCGAAACGGCGGCAATCAAGGCCGCGCTGTATTCGTCCCACGTAGTCGCATACTTCGCGCGGAGGGCCGTGACCTTGTCATCCATGAGAGGCCCGTCGAGAAGAGTGACTGTGCCGATGTCTTGCCGAAGCTGGTCGAACTTCGGATTATAGATCGCATCGATGGTGGCTATTCGTTCGGCCAGCGTAGGCTCCGGGGATACCCACTCCGCGCCATTCCAGACCTGCGATGCGTCGGGAGGCGCGGACGGGACCGCCGTGCATCCCTCGGGGGCGATATCATGTTGCCCGGCGTAAGTCCCATCAGCGGTGGCGTAGAAATCCATCATGCGAAAGCCCTCAACTGAAGTCTCCAGTTTGCTGGCGTCATGTAGAACCCTGCACCTGTTGTCTTGTTGAGCATTTCTAGAATGTAGTTGCTCCCGAATACTCCGATTAACGTCGTATTATTCCGGGCCACCATGATGCCAGATGTCGCGCCAACATAGCTGTAGTGGGACGCTGTCAGCAGCTCGTCCCCAACAGACCAACCGCCTTCAGCTATCTTATTAACCAGTTTCATCCCTACGATCTTTGGAACCTCTCCTAGCCCGTGGTTCACGCTGAAAGTCCCGCCCGTAACCGGCAAGATTTCGGGAAGCCAATCACTGTCCTTAGTGAGCACAAGCCCGGTCAACTGATGGCCCGGCACAGCAGGGAGATTTCCGGCCGCGTCGAGCGCAACAAGGTTATCTGCGGAGATGCCGACGACGCGGCGGGCGAGCGCGGCTAGATTTGCTGCTAGGGTCATAGTCAGCCTCCCTTGCGGCGATAGAAGATGATCACGGCACCACCAGCACCGTAACGGTAAGTCGCGTTGTTTCCGTAGCCACCTGGAAGGACGCCCTCCGCAGCTACCCATGGCTGGGGTGCTGAAAGCGTGATTATTGCGTAATTCTGGAACAGAATAGGTCCAGTAAAAGCTAACTGCTTTGCTGTCGTAAGAGAGGCCAACGCAGACACAAGTACACGCGCACCTATATTATCAAGGCCAAACGCTATTCGGATAACGGGGACCGAACTATTAACTAAGTTGCCACCGGACCCCATTCCGTCCGACCCGCCACCTGCTCCACCACCAGTGGCCGATAGACCTTTGAAAGACGACGATCCGGCCGTGCCAGTTATCACGCTTACGCCAACTGTGACTGGGACTACTTCATTGGGAGCGGCCTCCACAGTGCCCACAGCAAGACCGCCATATCTACCGGGATTGCTATTGTAGCCACCGCCAGCGCCACACACGAACACAAGCGGATCAAGCGACGTGTCAAGATCGGCGGGGAATGTATAATCTCCGCTTACATTGACATAATCTACGTCAGTGTAGCCACCTGCTTGCGCAGCGATTGCCGCACTGACCCCAGCCGGAGTTGTGAACGTAGTATCGTCCGTACCTGCGGCAGCTTGAGCTTCAGTGGCTTTCGCCGCTGTAGCGCCCGCTGCGAGACCGAGATTTGCTCGCGCCGATACAACGCTCGACAAGTCCGCCAAGTTTTGGCTTGGCTGTAGCGCGTCGGCTACGGCAAAAGAAGCGTAGACTTTAGCTTCGACAACGTCACCAGCAACGAGCGCTTCGGTTAGCGTAAGTTCCGTCGTGCTCAGCGAGTAGTCCGCTCCGTTGCTCTGCAACGTCGAGCCGTTCTTGACGACGTCAACACGAGCCGGATTGATTACTTCGCCGAAAGCAAGTACCGTTTCACCGCCGGCTGCGGTCCATCGGTACGGCGTCCACGCAAGGCCGCCGAACAGCGCGGCTTGTTCCGCGCTCGCCGCCGCTTCCCCTGCTTTGGCCGTAGCTACATTTGCCTGTGATGTAGCTGCTTCAGCCTTTTCGCCCGCAGCAACCACCGACGCTGCGGCGGCACTGGCGCTTTCCGCCGCCTGATCTTTGTAGGCCTTGACAGCCTCCGCGTTGCCAAGGACCTCCTCAAACGCGGATGGATCGATGACAACGCCATCAGCGACGGATGGCGGGGCTCGATAGGCTCGCGTCAATTCCTCGCGAAGCTGCAAAAGCTTCTGCGTCGCCTCGTCAAACGCCCGCTCGACCACCTCCGCAAAAAATGCACCTTGGTTTTCAAGGTTCACCCCCTGAGTGAAGGAGAGGTTCAAAAGGATGGTGAGCTTGCTTCCTGTCGTGTGCGCAACAGTTGTGACGACCGACCCACCGGCATTGTCGCCAACGCCCGACACTGAATAGTCCGCCCCAAGCGCAAGAATGGTGTCGACCCCATCTTCATCGGTCAAGACCACCTTTACATGGCTGTCGTCATAGACTTTGAAACCAAACGGAAATGACGTGGTGACGCCGTTACAGAGATACGGCCCGGCTCGATTGGCTTCGGATGCAATGGTCATGCGTAGGGTCTCGCGCCTGTTTAGCGGGACCCTACGATGCACAGGTTTATTTCTTCGCCCCGCCCATTCTCCCCATCAGGAATTCAATTGGTGCGACGTCGTCGCCCTCACTCTGACGCCACATTGCATCGACTACGCGGTTGACCTGCGTCGATGGCGCGCCAGTGGTCAGGCCGGCAAAGTTGATGATCGACTTCACTAGCCCCTTGTCCACATCGCCTTGAATGGCCTGCTGGAACGGTGCCGTCATCTCGCCAAGCATCGCCCCATATGCGCCGCCGCTGTCGAAGCCCTGCAAGACGCTCGACGCGTCGCGGATGCCGGGAGCCGTTGCCATCATGTTTAGTCCGGTCTCCTTGGCTAGGAACATCATCCACCCGTCGTCATCCTCATCATCGCCATCTGGGAGGCGGCCCTTGATCGCGGCCAAGATGACCGCGTCGACAGTGAACAGGAACACCATGTCAAGCGTGAACGACAGGACCTCGGCAGCGCTCCGGACAGAGACACCCTCCTCGCCGATCACCCTTCCGGCGCGTGCCGATCGCTCATAAGCGATGTTGAACTTGGCGAAGCTGTACGAGGCGAGCGTGGTGAACAGCTTCAAGACCGCGTTCTGTCGCTTCTGGACCGATAGCGAACCGCGCTCGATCGCCGACCGGTCGGCGAACAACCCCGACGCCTGGGCACGCTTGACGACATTGTCCGCGTGCTCGATAGCCTTGGCCTCATTGTTGCCGAACCGGCGCAAGCCCTGATGGTATCCGGCTAGCCAGGTAGGCACATCGGCGCAATGCCACTGCACCTTCGTCATGAGCCAGAACGACAAAGGGGCAACTATGTCCTTCTTGAAGTCGCCCCAGCGCGACGCGAGCGGCCCAAACTTCGGGTCATTCGCGTAATCGAACACGTCCTTGTTGAAGGTCGTCTGTCGCTCACTCATGAAGGCCGACTTCGCGACAATCTGGTCACGAATTCCCGGCTGGAACATGGCCTTGACGCCGTGCGCGAAATCCTTCTTTCCGACTACGACAATCGTCTGAGCGAGGCCGGCCACCTGGGCGAGCGTATTGGACAGGTTGAAGGCTAGCTTTGCTGCCGTGAAGTTGGCCTTACCGGTAGAGACAAGACGCCCAACGATATCAGCCGGGCGAAGATCGCCTTCGGCTACGTCCTTGACCCACGCCTCAAGCGTTTCGAAATCAGCCGCGCGCCCCGCATCGGTGAATGATGAGCGAATGTCCGGGTGATGCAGAAGACGCCAAGCGTTCGCGACCGCCTCGCTCATTTCGAGATCATATATGACCTGATTGACATGGCTATGGAACACGGATGGCGAGAGGTCGACCGTCCCGACCGCGCCACTTCCGCGCGCCTTGAGATGGCCGTTACGAGTTTGGGCCTTGCCAAACCGGCCACCCATGACCGCGTCGGCGATATCCTGTTGAGCGAAGTCGGCAGCAAGGCCGCCAAGGCGTCCATCATACTTGATCGGGTAGTACCCGCCCTTCAAGTCAAGATCGGCAATCGTGACAGGCCGGCCCTCAACCCACTTCGGCTCCACGCCGGATACGCGGCGCTCGCGGGCGGCGAGGTCCGTCTTGAAGCTCTCCAGATAATCCCAGACCGATTGAACGAACCGGGCATCGCGTTCATCCAGGCTCGCAAGGATCGTGTCGACCTGGGCGGGGGTGAATGAGCCGCGCACCCGACTATCTGTGAGTCTCTGATAGTTCCCGTCGTTGCCGCAGTTGAGGGCGACAGAGATCATTTCCCACTTCGACAACGACTGACCAAGCTTAGGCACGAAACGGCGCACGTTCATAGCTCGCCGCTCCTGTTTGGAGTACGGCTTGTAAAGCGCCTCAACGTCGAGGGCTGCCTTTTGCTTGCGCCGGATCATGGAATTAACGGCCGCGTCGATCGGGCTTTTTATGTTGCGGAAGGCCGGGCCAAGATCCTCGAACCCGTCGATTTCACGGAGCATCGTGCTCGTGTTCAAGGTCAGGTTAAGATACTTCCTGACGCCGTCGCGCCGGTTTTCGCCAGTCGTCGCAACGCGGCCAGGCGGGCGCTTCGGCATATTGGCATTGAATGCCCCGACGATCTCGCCAGCCGCCTCGTCGAGCAAGCGCTTACCGCGCTCATCGATCAGCGCATCCCAGCGCTTGGCTAGGTGCTCGATGTTCTTGAGGCTGTCGACGACGCCGCGAAGCTCCTCCATCGGTATGGTCTTGTACGGCTTGCGGCCAAGATCGGCCAAGACCGTTTCAGGGATGGCAAGTTCGTTTTCACGGCCCGCCGCCTTCATCCCGTCGACGAACGCCACCAGCGCGCCCCGCCGAGCCTCGGCGCTGGCGCTCATTCTCCGGAAGTCGTAGCGCTCAAGGATTTCATCGATCGCCGACAGATAGTCCACGGCGGCCGATACCGGCTCACCACCGGTTCCGAGCGTCATCCCGTCACGTCTGCCGGCTCCGGCGATCTTCTCGCGATTGCTGGCCTTGTTGAGCTTGCGGATATAGTTCTCCGCCTTCTCGACCTCATCGGCGACCTTACGGGCCTCTGCATAAAGTGCGTGGTTGAGGAGCTGCCGGCGCTTGGCCTCGATCAGCTTGGTAACGACCTCATTCTGTCGGAGCGTCGCGGCGTTGGCGCGATCGATGGCCGGCGACACGGCTTCCGGTGAAGCGGTGCCAGCGATGGCTCCCTTGGCCTTGGCCGTCACCTTGCGACGCGCAGCGTCAACCCAGAGCTTTTCTCGAGCGAGCATTGCTCCGAGCTTGGCGGCCTCCTGACCAGCCTTCCGTTCTGCTGCCAAGAACCTGTCAGCGTGAACGGCATCGCGAACACGAGACCGCGCGAGTGTGCTTTTCGCGGTCGCCATAGCCTCCTTGGCTGTCATCTGCTTCGGGAGGCCCGCCACGTCGGCGATGGCCTTCAGTTCGGCGGCCATCCAATCGGCCTTGCGGTCGCCATGCACGGCCACCAGCGCCTCGTTCTCGACAGAACCATCCGTGAGCGGGTCACCGTGGCGCTCGTACATGACGCGTTTCGTTTCGGCGTCGATGGCCTCCTTGCGCTTCGGGGCTTCCTGCACGGCCTTGACCATCTGGTCGCCGCTCGAAAAGCCGAACAGGTCGGCGGCGACATCGGGGTCAAGCCCGCCTTCGTTGGTGTAGATCGTGAACTGTCCACGGGGGAGAAGCGACAAGACCCCCTCGCCGTAGCGCTCAACAAGTATGTCTTTGGACAGTCGAGCGTCTGGGAGCTCCCGCCTTCCCTCACCCAGCCAGCGGCGGTTACCGAACCACTCAAGAGCGCGGTAGACAGGCATTGCGTTTACCTGACGCTCGACCTCTGCCCGCACCTCCTGAAGCTCTTTGGCGTACCACTTTTCCCGTTGCTCGCGAAGCGGACGCATGATCTCGGCGGTGACACGCGCCTCCGAGTCGGCCTCCGCCACTTCTCGCGCTTTCATGAACTTGGCGAACTGCTCCTGCGTCAAGCCAAGCATCTCAGCCGACGTGAACACGGGGCCGCTATCGCCGGCAGATGAACGGGCGGTCTCTATTTCCGCGTCAGTCGCAAGCATGCGATCAAAGACGCCGCGCACCTCGTCGTTGATGGTGACGTTCAGGCCGCGCAGCTTGCGGTAGACCTCAAGGAGCCATGCCCGGAACCGGCGGAACACCTCGCGCAGTTCGGTGGACGGGGCCTTGCCTTCCATAAGGTAGGCCTCGAACCCGCGCGCGAACTGCTCCTGCGTACCAACGTCAAGCGCTGCGTCCTTCATCAGGTTGCCAGTTGTGCCGTCCGCGAGGTAGGCCTTAAGATCGGCGTCGGTCAGTGCCACGTCGGGCATGACCTTCTTTGCGTCGGCGAAGACTGCCCTGGAGTTCTCGCCCCACCACTTGCGAAGCGTAGCCATCCCGTCAGTCGAGGGCAGCTCGCCGGCCCGCTCCATCGTCTGCATTGTCTTCAGGAAAAAGTGCCCGCCCTCGTGGAGCACGGTCGAAAGGTCGGCTGTCTCAAAGAGCTTCAGAATGGACCCGCCGCGACCGTCGAACGAGATCATGCCGCGCGGCCCCTGATCCCCTTGGTAGAGCGTGCGAGACGGCGGTTGTTCATCCCCCTTGAAAACGTCTTTGGACGTGAGTATTTTGTTGTTGCGCGGTCGCTGACCAAGAGCTTGCGCAAGTAAGCCCTTAAGGGAATTAGCCCCGGTAGGTTCGGACTTGGCACCGGCCGCGCCATCCCTGACATAGCGAAGCTTTCCAGCCTTGGCGACAAGTGGAAGTCGTTCGGCCGCATTGTCGAGCGGGTAGACCGTCAGTACCACCGTTGCCGGTGCGCCATTGCTGGACCCTTCAGCCTTGATCGCGATGACGATAGGAGAGCCGGCCGAGGTGGCCCTGTCCGTCACAAGGACGAAATCGCTTTCTTTCCCCGTCTCCTCATAGATAGCCAGGGGGTCGGCAATCAGCAGAGGTAGGTCGATCAGCGTCGAAGAGCCTATGTTTCCATGCTCGCGGATGACCTTCCGAACCTTGCTCCCACGGAAGACAACCTGCCCGCTCGGTACGCCAATCGCTCGGAGAATTGCTCCGACGCGGCCGACGCGCAAATCAGCGCCTTCTGGGAGTTTGTTCCGCAGCAAATCACGGAGCTTCCCGCGCCAAACCTCGACATCTCGGGTGATCGACGGTTCGCGTCCGGCTTGACCGTATGAACGGCCCGAACCCTGATCCGCGTCAATTGCCTTGCGGATATCCTCGTCGGTGTTGTCGAGAGACATCCCGAGAGAGGCAAGATATTCCTCAATGTCGTTGAGCTTCTGGGCTTCAGAGGCGCGAGCCTCTGCCTCCGGGTCGGCTGGATAAGCGGGCCGTCCGGCGACTTCCTCGCGGAGCGCGTCCCACATCGCACCCGTGATATCAGGCGCCACAGTGCCATTCTTGGCGGCGGCAAGGTACGCCTGCACCTCCGGACGGTCACGAAGATAGCCAGCTTCAACGGCCGCCATCGCGACGACGTCGGCCCCGTGCTTCTTTCGTGTCCCGCTGTCAAACATACTCGGGGCGTCTTCCGGCCGGGATAGCTTCAGCGTCTTCTTGCCAGGGCCTCGCTTGATTTCTGCTGCCCCCATGGCGCGAAGCTCGCCGCCCGCGTCGTTGACGCCGCCGTAACTGTCGAGCCATTCAGCTAGAGATGAGCGCGTCTCCTTGGGCTGCTTGGCTTTGCGCGCATTGGCGAGGGCGAGCTTCAGGTCATCCACCGTCTTGAACTGCATCCCCTCCGGGATCGCCCCTGCCACGTTCGGCAACGGGTAGCGCTGCATCATCTCCTGAACGGTCAAGCCAGACCTTTCGGCCATGACGCGGTAGAACGCCGGCCACAGCATGGCCTCAGAAGTTGCTACGTCGGTCGACCGGCCGGCAGCACGAAGGCGAGAAACCATCGTGTCGTAGATTTCCTGCTCGAACGTCCGACGCTCCTCGAATTCGGCGGTGACGCGCTGAGCCTCTTCCCATGCCTCCTGAAGCGCCTCTTGGGCCTTCTCGTTGAATTCCCTCGCCTCGATCGCCGTCATATCGAGCGGGTTGAAGCGCATGTTTGGGATGAGTACCGCGTCGGCATCCGAGCCGGCGAGGCGGGCGGCATAGGTCGCTGTCGGGATGCGGAGGTCTCCGCCGGTCGCAAGCGCCACGTCGAAATCGTCTTGCGTCACACCTTCGAGCGTTCCGATGACTGCCGTAGGGTCCACGCCAACCGACTGGAAGTAGTCGTTCAAGACCTGCGCCGGGACATAGACGTTTTCAATGGGGCCGTCGCGCGTCACCGTCTCGACGAAGTCCCGATAGGTCTCCGGCATCCGTTCGCGCGTCTTCGACCCGGCAGACTGACCGGCAATCTCCTGAAACACCTGCTGACGCTGTTCGGCGCTCACGGCCTGGGCTCGCTTGCCCATCAGCCCGCGCGTCCCGATGTGAGCAACATCCATGAGTACGCCGATAACGCCGCCCGTTGCGAAACTCTCCTTGAGCCCTTCAGTGATCGAGCGGTCCTTGTCGTAAAGCTCGATCGCCGCGACGTTCTGCATGATCTGTTGCGCCAGCTCTTGCGAGCCTTCCATTGCTCCTTGCGTCAGGTTGGATCGAAGGAAACCGACAAGGCCTTCACGCACCACCTTGTTGTTCAACAGGCGTTCGACCGGAATGATCTCGGTCAAGCCGACGCCAAGGCCGATCAGGCCGGAAATCGTCTGAACGTCCTCGCTCGCCCCGTGCTTGCGTGCGTCGGCGACCATCTCGCCGGATGTCATCAGCGCGCCGGCCGTAGCGCCGCCAATGGTAGAGCCGACAGCGGCGGAGCCACCGGCCGCCCCGGCCGCACCCCCGCTCGCCACGGCCGCCGCAAGGATCGCCAGGAGCGACCCGATACCGCCTCCGATTGCCCGACTGGACGAGTCCTCAAAACCAGCGTCGGCCGAGATGAGGTTGTCACCGAAGTCTTGAACCTTCGGCCCCGCTTCCTGCAACGCATCCGACGCGACCTTGAGGCCCGGCCCCAACTGAGGCCCGAGCGCTTCAACGACCTGCTCTGGCGTCAGGTCGCCGGCCAGGAGGTCGGAGAGGATGGATTGCGTATAGGAGGGGTTGATTACGCCTTGCTTGGAAATCTCCTGACGCAGCGCCGCCAACTGCTCCTGCGTCAGTTCGAGCGCCTTGCTTACACGCGTCGCAAAGGCGATGCGTTCGGCCGGGTCGACCGGACGGAGCAACTGACCGGTCGCCTCAACGGCGAGGCCCGCCCCCGACACGACACCGCCCGGAACGGCGGTAACCGTATTTTTGACGTAGCGGCCGGCGAATTCCGCGCTCGACATGGTGGCTGTCGGATCGCCGGTCACAGTCTTTTCAGTGACGCGAGGAACCCAGCTCGTGCGCGCGGCCTTCTCGATGCCCGCCAGCCAGTCGATATCATCCTTGACGACGGCCGCGTTGTTCGGATTGCGGACGAACGACGCCAGACGCGGGGCTTCAGATAGAGCGGTCGCGGCCTTCGCCTGATCGACCATCCTCTGAAACGCGCTCTTGTTCTGTCCGAGCATTTCGCGCGTAGGTGCTGGGTTTCCAGTAAGTTTCGCGAACTCTTGGGAAAGACGCAGGTCGCCGGCCGCTTGGTCCGGCTGGGCGTCCTGAGACGAAACGACAAGAGCGCCGGCCGCCGCGTTAGACTTATTGCTGTCGGCGGACCATTCCAGATACTCGTTCAGCTCGTCCAAGATACCACCCTCACCAGTCGCGGCGAACGCCAAGAACCCTTTCGCGCTCCTGCTGATCCTGCACGCGCTTGGCGTACTCCGCCCGAGCGCCGGCAGACGGCGAGGGCTGATGCAGACGGAACGCGACATACTCGCGCACGACTTCAGCATCAGACGGTTTATAACCTAGCTTCTGCTCAAGGTTCAGTTTGATGCCGTCGCGAACCGGGGCCGGAATGTCGGTTACCTTCGTCGTAAACTCCCACGTTGCGCCCTCGGGGAGCTTGCGCGCCTGGAACAACCACCCTTCCTTGTTCGAGGTGTCGTTGCCGACCCACGCAGCAGGGTTGAACGACGAGCGCGGAGTCTTGATCACGCCGCGCATGAGCATGGTTGTCACCATCTCGTACATGTCGGTTGGCGTGAGTTTCTTATCCGGGTTGGCCTTCTTGAATTCGGCGATCTCCGCGTAAAGAGCGTTCTGGAACTCTGCCAAATTCCTCTTGTCTTCCTCGCTCCGCTTCGCGCCAGATGTCGGAATGCCCACGGCCTCTAGCTGGTTCTTCGCCATATCAAAGGCCGCCGTGATGTTGACGCCCTCCTCGCGCGCCTTGCGGGCGTCGTTGATGGCGCTGGCCTGAATATCCGTCATCGCCCGAGCATCGGACTTCGACAGCCTGTCGCGATAGTCGTTGATGTCGAGCTTGGCGAACTCGTCCGGGTTGCTCGCCGCATAAAGGCGCATGTCGCGCAGCAAGACTTCGTCGGTCGGGATGTTCGGCCCCTCGATCGTCTTGGCGTAGAAACTGCGAGCCGAGGCCATTGCATCCATGCCGGCCTGCATCTTCAGGTCAAACGGCGCGTCGTCGGGGTCGTTGCCTGTCTCGACGAAGCGGAACAATTCCGCCTTGGCGGCCTTGACGTTCTGTTCCTCCTGCTTTGCTCGCAGCTCCATCTGAGTGTTGATGGTCTGCCGCACGCGGTCTCGGCGCTTCGGGTCCGGGATCGTCAGAAGGTACTTCTCGATATCGTTGTAGGACGGCATCGACGAGCGCGCGGTTACGCGGTCAGAGGACGCAACCACGGTTCCGACGCCATCGCGCCCGCCGCTCGGCTCGATGTGCCAAGGCTCATATCCCATCGGGAAGCGGAGGCCGTAGCGCGCCGCGTTCTGGTGGACATAGTCAAGGACGGCTTTAGGGGCCTTGTCCAGGCGTGCCCCGTTGTAAGTGAGGTCCACGGCGGTCCCGTGGGTGTGGTTCGACCCGCGCGCTACCTGACCGTTCGGCTTGACGTAGCCCTGCGGGAACGCCACCCATTTTCCGGTCTTGTCCGAATTCTCGAACAACTGGATTTGCCGTTCGTTTGAGCGATAACCCGAGCCGATGCCGAGGCCGTTCCGGATTTCCTCCGGCGCGTCCTGAATGAGCGCGGCAAGGTTCGTTGCGAACGACCCGTCAAGGTTCGTCACGTGATCCGAGCCATGACCGGCAGCAAGCTTGCCGAGGAGAAACGCCTTGTCGCGCGTCGGGCCGGGCTTCGATGCCGTGCCACCGGTCACGGCCGACGTGGCGGCATCCGGCGCATCATCGAAGGACCGGCCCTGACCGCTGAGGAACTGCAACGCCGCGTCTCGATCTTCGGCCGCTTCGGCTTCCTTGCCTACCGTCCCTTGAAGCTCGTATTGGTCCGCACCGCTCAGGAACTTCTTGTTCGCGTTGATGTACTGTTGCGCCTTGATGGCGTCGCTTTGGGCGATGCGAAGGGCGATGTTTTTGTGGGTGCCAGAGGAGTATTCAAGCTCCTTCTGGCGAATGTACTCTGCCGGGTGACCCTGCGCGGCGAGCGTGCTCCTCAACTCCATGATACCGGCGGCAATGTTCTTGTTTACCTCGTCGGGGTTGCCGTAGTTGACGAGGGCGTTATTGGCGAATTCCGCAATTCGGGCGTTTCCGAGCTCGACTGCCCACGACTTTCGCTCGCCGCTTACGTGAACCATGGCGCTGTTGAGCACGCCTTCGGCCGAAGCGTTGGCGGCATCCATGTATTTCCGGAGCGCGCCGGGCGACAGCCCTTCGCCGTACTTCCTGATGGTCTCGTTCACCTTGGCCTGAAACGAGCTGAAGCCATTGATTGCGTTCTCTCCAGACTTCCCCATGAAGCCATCGGCTCCATACTGGAGATCGCGCAGCGCTGGCATCAGCTTGTTGTGTGCACCCTTTCCGAAGTTGGTATCGTCGAACTCATGGACTTGGGCTATGGCAGTCGCGGCCTCTTTCATGCCGCGACCAACATTCCCCAGGGCCTCGCCGACCTGCGCGCCGAACATGTCGCCGCTCGCGCGTGTGCCGTCTCGGAAGTTCATGCCAGGATCAAGACGGATGCCGCGATCTTCATAAAGAGGGACTACAGGCATTCACTCACCCCTTAAGCCATGCCGAAGGCCGAAGCCAACTTGCCGTTGCCGTACTGCTTGTTGTAGGAGGCCGCGCCGGACAGTCCGCCTAGAACCGACCCGAAGGCGTTCAGCATGCCAGCCGTCCGGCTGCTGCTGGCTTGCATGTCGTACAGCGCGCCTTGATTGCGGTAGGCGACGGCTTGATTTCTCGTGTCGTCGTAATTTCGGTAAGTGCTCGTCCTGATGGTAAGACGGTCAACCTCTCCGAGCTTCACCGTGTCAACCATG
The DNA here is from genome assembly GCA_963665435.2 of uncultured Pleomorphomonas sp. Taxonomy (GTDB): domain Bacteria; phylum Pseudomonadota; class Alphaproteobacteria; order Rhizobiales; family Pleomorphomonadaceae; genus Pleomorphomonas. Next base: position 150,602 of record CAXXNH010000034.1, read on the forward strand.
GTGTCGAGAGCGGAGCCAAACCCGACGTCGATCCCATTCGCTGCGAACGCTGCCTTCTGCTTGCCGACCAGTTTTTGCGTGATCGCCATTTGCTTCTGCTCTTCGCGCTGCCCGGCCTCCAGAACGTTCTTCGCCTGCTTGTCGGCGAGAATGGCATTCTGGCGCTGGACCTCAGCGTTGTACTTCGCGGCTTTGGAGTTGGCTTGCGCCGTGGCGACCTGACCGACGCCCCCGAGCACCGATCCGCCAATCATGAGGGCCGTTCCGAGATCAACGCACATCGCTATTTCCTCAACTCGAAAAGGACGAACTCACGGCCACGGATGTCTAGCGTCATCGAGAATTCCGCCCCCATCCACCGAAGCCAGCGAATGGATGATGTGTTCTTGGTGTCGACGACATTCCTCAGGACTTCATACCTATCGAACAGTTTCCGCCTCCACTCGGCGGAGAACTTTAGGAACTCGCGCGGATGCTTGTCGACTTCGTCGGTACCAAGGAGCCACACAGATCCGACGCCAGCCAGAACGTTCAGATCGGACGTCCCGAACATAAGCTCCGGCCGGCCGTCAACGAGTGCTGTGAAGGCTCGCGAGCGTTTAAACGACAGACGCAGGGCGACTCGTGGAGACTCGCCCGTCATCGCCCTGCACTCGTCTGCATCCGCCGCCCTCATGCGCTTGGCGATCGAGTTGACGTGCTTCCCGCACGCCGGGACGATTTGGACATCAACGGCCAACTGCCACCTCCGGCATAAGGGCGAGGATGGACATGGGCAGCGGGTCAAACTGCTTGACGAGCAGCCCCCCGGAGCGGTTCCAGTCCGGAGGTGGCAACATGTCGATGTCTCCGGTGTAAAGCCCGATAGCCTCGTTCCACGCCTCTGTTGATCGTTGCTTGAACTCGACAATGCGGTCACTGTCGCGGCCGACGTCCTTCGTCGAAATGAAGATGCCTCGCGTCTTCTCAACTCGAAGCACGAGACGAGCGATCGACTTGTCTCGGCCCTGCACCGTTCCGAGACCTTGCACCGCACCAAGATCAAGGTCGAGCGTCTGAAGCGTGGCCTCGAATGGCAGGCCTACATGGACCTTGCTCGCAGCGTTGGGCAGGGTCACGGATCCGCCGGATACTGTGAGCCCCCTGACGACGTTTCCATCGGCAAGGGCGACGACCCCGCACCCCTCAAGATGGTCAAGACCGGAAATAACCGTCGCTGGATCGCCGGCATAGGTGAGGCCGCAATCCACGAAGAACGCGTCCTCCACCCGGTCGAACACCCGCGTGTGAAGGCGTTCGATATAGCGTTTAGTCTGCCCGTTGATGGTTCGCCGAACGATGAAGTAAGGCACGTCCTCCCCGTTCTCGGCGATGCACGTTACATCCTCGAACACCGCGTCGGCCCCGCTGTCGTGGTGTGTCCAGGCCCAGACCGAATGCTCGCGCATGTAGGTTAGGGAGACGAGCGATCCATCATCGAGAACCACCCAGACAATCGAATAAGGGGCCTGCGCATATGCCCAAGCCTTCACCGATCGGTTCTCGAACAGATGCCGAGACATGATGGTCAGGTCTTTTCCGATCCACGCATCATCGGCGTAGCTGAAGGAGAAGTCGCGGATCACCCCGCCCGAGCGCTGGGCGAACAACACCGTCTCGCCAACGGAGATCGGCTGAACCTTGGCCGCGCCTCGATAGCCCTGGTTGGCGATGACGATGGCGCTGGGCGTGATGGCGTCCGACGCCGAGCCGCCCGTCACCACCCATTCGGCCGACGAGGTGAGCAGCAACAGGCCATAGCGCGCCGCCAACATAGAGCGCACGATATTCACCTGCCGCGCCCGCATGCGGAACGTGATAGCGTCGCTGTCCTTGGCTGGCGAGGCGTAGCCGAAATTCTCGTAATTGGCCGTCTGCGACAGATAGACAGCCTGAGGCTCGTTGTCGGTTGAGGCCAGCGCTAGGCGTTGCTGGATGAAGGTGACGGCGCGCGGGTAGTTGCCCGCCCCCGAGAACGGGTTGCGGCCAATCTGGGGGCCATCGGCCGTGTCGGCTGTTATGTTCTCGTCGTCGAGATAGAGATCCGTGGTCGAGCCGATGTAGCCGAATGAGCCGTTGGAGAACTTGTAGACCACGTATTTGGAAGCATCGGCCACCGCGCTCCAGGTCACCCGGTTGATGCCGCCATCAATGGACAGATCGTTGACGACGCTGGCCTCGTCTGACGGAAGGCTTTCCTCCCCCGTCTCAGCGCTGACCGCCGCAACTTTGTACCGGTACGTATGGGCGATATATCCGGTCTCTCCAGATGTTCCATGCTGGACCGCCGCCGCTACGCCAGTTGGCGCGGTCATCGCCGGGGTGAACGTCGGTTCGGTCATGCTCCAATTGTTGTCAGAGAAGCGAGACAGCTTCTTGAGCGGATACTTTGAGTTGGCGAGGTAGGAGACGTCCGCCTCCTGGGCAAAGACGATATCGTCTAGGTCGGTCGCCGCGTACGGCGTCGACACCTCATAGATACCCCCGCCTTCCGCGAGGATAAGGCCACCGTCGCGGAAGAAGCGGAAATAGCCGTCACCAGCCTCGATCACGTACGCCTGTTCCTCGTTGAACTGGAACGGGATAAGGCGGGCTGGATCGTCGCTGTTTTTGATCTCCGCCACGAACTCAAGGCCGGCGCGGTTGCTGACGCCTCCGTGGGCATGAACGAACAAGTTACGAGCCGTCTTCAGGCCTACCGCATAATTCGCCACGTCGACACGAGCCCAAAGGGCCGGCGACAGCTCGCCGCCGACGAATGCCGGCTGATAGGCGCGGAATGTTCCGTTGTCTCTTGCCATCCGAAAACCTCAGTTCCGAGCGCGTTCATAGTCGGACATGAAGTCCGCGGAGTTTCGCTCGTCGTTGGCATCTCCGGCGCTCGCCATGGCTTGCGTCTGCATCGCCATCTGGAAAGACTCTGATCGGCGCATCGGGTCACGCGTCAACGGCATGGCGAGGCGTGCGGCGAGGTGCCAAGATAGCGCCTCGACAAAAAGCGGGTCGTATTTGGAGGGGTCGACCTCGCGCCGGATGTAGCGCAGCGTTGCCGGAGAGATATTGCAGAGGACATGTCCGGCCGACAGCTCGTAGGGGGTTCCAAGCTCTTCGGCCCACAACGCCTCTTCGGTAAGTCCAAGCGAGCCTGGAATGTTTGACAGGTGAACCGTCTTCACCCGCAAGCAGTCCGCCGGCTTAGGATAAGTGTGCTCCCATCGCCACTTGGCAACGCCGCCTGCCTCCGCGAGGTCGGCCGTGGCCTTTGCGAATGACCACGGGTAGCCGGAGCCAAGCAGCGTATCGCGCGTCTGGTCATAGAAGCGCTTACACGTGCGGGCCTCTGTGCTCGCTTCGGATAGATCGCTGATATGGTCGGCCCCAAGATGGCCGAGCGCGAGATTGCAGATCGAGACGACGGATACCATAGCGCACCAAAAAGAAAACCCTTGGCGAGACGGTACGAGCCAAGGGTTTTCGCGGTGGCGCGGCTAGGTGGGCCGGAGCCCGCCTTTATCTCACTTCGGCTCCGCCTGGGGGAGCCAATCCGGAGCCGCACCACCAAGGGCGGCGGCAACGCCGGTCTCGTCCGGCACCGTCACGGGCGGAAGCTGTTCGAGGCCGCCGCCATCGGCCTTCTTCTTCCGGCCGCGCTTGCCCTTGGGCGGCTCGCCCTCGTTGGTCTCGTCGCCGTCACCGCCGTCATCGTCTCCGTCGACTTCGACTTGACCTAGGACGGTCTTGACCGGCCGAACCCACGACGGGCGCAAATCAGCGTCCGCCATGATAGCGTCGTCGATATCGAACTTGTCGCCGGGCTCGCGGATGATGCCGCCGAAGTAGCCCCTATTGATCGCACGGACCAGCATCAGAGGGTCACCCCGTTGGACTGGACTCCGGCGACGATGCCGGCAGTGATCTTGCCCGTGGTCGGAGCGGTTCCGGTCACCGTGTACTTGATGCGGGAATAGACCTGATCGAACCCGCGAGGAAGATCGTCTCGCGTGATCTGGAAGCCGGCCTTGAGTTTCGCGAGCGCGTACGTCCCGAGATCGTGGACACGATCCGGCGTGAACGCCTCAGTGCTGTCAAGTTCCAGCTCGATCTTGAGCGAGGTCAGGTTGTTGAAGTCTTCGACGACCTGAACGAGGAGCGGAACCTTCTCCCCCTTGCCGAAGTCGAGGCCCTTGACCAGCGACGAAACGGGGCCGTGATAGATGGTGTTTGTGGATGCGGCCGTCGCGGTGATCGCCTGAGCGTCCGAGTAAATGGCCTGATTGTCGAGGATCATTGTAGGCACCCCTTTGCCTTGCGGCCGTGCGGCCGATGATGTGGATGAGGACGCCCGCCGATTAAGCGGGCGCGTCGTGTTCATCAGCCGGCGTAAGCAGGTAAAGCCGCTTCGGTGTTCAGGAGGGCGTCGGTCTCGCGGATCGGAATTCCGCGATAGGTCGTGACCTCGCGGCCCTCCATGGTCTCGCGCTTGAGGCCGGGGGCCGAGTAGTTGAACGTGCCGCCGTTGTTGACCAGCGACCGGTCGGACGACTGAGCGTCCAGCACTTCGAGCACGTCGCGGTTCATGTAGATCGCGATGCGGCTCGAAGCGGCGTTGAGCCGGCGGCTCTGGAGGCGGTAGTAAGCCGCACGCATCAGCTCCCAGAGATCGATGGAGCCGGAGAGCATGTCGGAAACGTCGATGTTGGCGATGCGGGCGTTGTAGCGCCAGTCCTTGACGAACATGCCGACATGCCAAGAAAACAGCGTCGACTTGACGTAGAACTTGTTGCCGGCCGCATCCAGCGTCACTTCCTCGCCCTTGTCGGCCACCTGAACGCCGGTGGGAATGCCCTCGGGCGTCAGGAGCGACGTCGCGTGGTCGCCCCAGGTGACGAACCAGATGGAGGTGTTGTCCGCACCACGGCCACCTCCGTCGATCACCTGCCCGGCGGCGACGTTGGGCTTGGTGGCGTTGGGGCCGTCGTAATAGGCGTTGTAGCGGGCGGCAAGGCCCTTGAACTTCTCCGGCGTGGTGGCGACGTCGTGATAGAAGATGCCGGTCGCCATCTCCTGGTTCATCGCTTCCAGGAACGGAGCGCTGTCGGTAAGGCGCTGCTTGGCCGCGTCCTTGGCGAGCGCGAGAAGGCGCACGTCGATTTCCGAGCGCGCCTCCAGGAAGCCGGTGGTATCGTCGACCTGCTGAACGGTGGCCTTGGACTGAGGAACGCCCTTGTAGAGGCGGCCCCACGAGACGGACGGCAGACCGGTTCGGATCATGTGGCGGTGAATGGACTGCTGGTTGCAGACGGTCACCATCGCGTCGTCAAGAACCGGGTTCTGCTGGGACAGGATTTCGAGGACCGTCCCTTCGGCGCTCTGCTTCTGCGCGTCGATCAGGTTCGGATAGTAAGTGCCAACCGTAGCCATTCATTCACCCCTTGGGCTTGTCATCGGGGAAAAGCACATGAGCCGCTTCGACGGGCTTTCCCGAACCTCCGTCTCCGCCGGCCGGCCGGTCCTCGCTGACCGCCGCGCCGACACGCGCCATAAGACGGATTACCTCCGGATGGTTTCCGGCGTTGCTCGACAGCAGGAAGTCCTTCAGCGCTGGGGTTCCGAACTTCGCGAGCGCGGCCTGGGCGGTCTTCACCGATCCGTCCCAAGCCGCGCCGCCAATCTCCTTGTCCTTCGCCGCCATGTCCGCCCATTTGTCGGGCTGTCCATACTCGGCGTTGTAGGCGTTCATGCTGGCGAACATGATGCCGGTTGGCGACTTGGCGAACTCTTCGCCGGAATTGCGCTGCTGTTCGGCGAAGACGTCGACAAGCTTCTGAGCCTGGGCGCGGGTGATGCCGATATCCTTCAGGACCGGCGACATCGCAGCCGACAGCTTCTCGTCGAGGGCGACGCCATCAGGCATCTTGAACTCGTACTTGCCGTCATCCGGAACCTTGTTGATCGGGTTGTCAGGATTGGTCAGCTCGTGCGCCTCTCGCGCCTTGTCGTTTTCCTCCTTCGATTTGGCCGGATCATCGGCATACGGCTTCCATCCCGCCGCCTCTCCCTCCGTGGTCTTGTCGTCGGGCTCGCCCTGCTCTCCTTCCGGCTTGTCGCCGGCCGGCTTCGCGTCGTCGGCCTTCCCCTCGTTGGGGAAGAGCACGCTACCGGCGTCGGGCTTCGCGCCGCTATCTCCGCCAGCGACTGGCGTGTTGCCGCCAGTCTGCTCTCCGCCGCCTGAGCCGCTGCCATCTTCCGGGGCGAACACGGCACCCACGGGCCAGAAGGCCGCACCACTGAGCCAGGACTTACGCATATTGATCATCTCCATCTTCAGGCTCGCTTGCGCGCGCCTTCGCCTCTCGGGCGACGCGGTCCATTTCCCTCATCTCTCCGGCCTCAAGGAGCAGGCGCGGATAAGTGCGCTCGTCGATCTCGCCCATTCTCGCAATGATCTCCTGCCCGATGGATTGTCGGCCCAAGAGATAGCGTTCGGTGGCGTCGGACTGCGCAAAGGCATTCCCGTACGGCGCGGCCATACTCAGAACCCAGAACATCACTCGCTTGCCGTCCGCCGTGCCCAGCAACCGCCCGAGCGCTTCGTTGAGGTCTTCGGCTTCGGTCAGGGCGCGCTTATCGTCGTTCATCAACTAATCCCGAGCTGTGACATCAGGCTTTGGCCGCCTGGATTGTCCATCATGCCTGCTGCGACTTCGGCGGCCTTCGCGCCGGCAGAAATGACGGGGGCGGACTTCGCGGCCATCTCTGCCTGGGCGGCCTGTTGCTGGGCCTTGGCGCGGGCGTCTCGGACTTCCTTGACCTTCTCGTCCGTCACAACGATCGACGGCGGCGCTCCGATCATGTCGGCGTAAACGTCAATGGATTGGTCGGCGTCGAGCTTGTCGAGAACTTCAGGCTTGACGGATGCCCACTGAGCCGCGAACGCCACCAAGCGCTCAACAGCGCCGGTCGCCACGGCCTTCTGAGCCTGAGCCAATGTTGAGATATAGCTCACGGAGAGGCGCTGTGTCTGAAGCTCGCGGGGCGGCGGCGGGAACAGGTTGCGCTTCATGCCGATTTCAAACGCGCGGTCAATGCACGGTTCGAGCTGACCGTTGAACACGTTCTCCAGCACGGGGCCGAGGGCGAGAAGCTTTTCTTCCTTGCGCTCGGCAAGCTCGAACTGATTGCGAGGCTGGATGCCTTCCAGGTTCGACAGCATCATGAACAGGTCGGCATAGAAGCCCGAGCTGATGCGGTCACGCAGCTCGCGAATGTCCTGTGTCAACGGCGTGATCTGAGGCGTGGCCTCCATTACAGGGCGGAGACCCTTCCCCGTTGGGTCATCAACGAACGTGACTGAGCCCGGAAGCATGGAATGCGGGTTGTTGCGGAGCGCTGTGGGCCCTTGCAGCGGAGGCCGGGCGAGCATGGCAACGACTTGCATCTTGTCGCGCACCATGGCCTGAAGCGACTTGATATCCGGAACAACGTCCATCCCCGGAGACTGCGCATAGGTGTCATCCCCACACAGCAACCACGGCGGACAGATGATTGGATTGCTGTCGAAGCCGCTTTCTTCAAGCAACTGGTCGCCAGCCACGCCGCCGCCGGCCGCCTCCCAATAGTTCGACAGGAACGGCTTGTTGCGCTTGTCGATCTTGTTCGGGTCGCGCACCCAACGCGGCTCGATGGCGTGCCAGATTTCGAACACGTCGCTGTAGCGGGCGGCGTCATAGGCGTTCTTGATGGCATTCGACAACCGATCAGTACCGAACCGCCGCACGATCTTGTCAACGGACCAGCGGAGCAGACGGTAGAGTGTCGTTGCCCTGCCTTCCCCGTCGCGGGCGATCCAGAACCGGCCATGTAGGCATTGCACCATGTGCAACGGATCGTCGCTGCCCTCGATCAGAATTCCGCAAGACTGGCCGAACAGCCCGAGGTCGCCATAACCCTCGTGGAATGCCGGATAGACGTTGGATCGGCTGAACATACGCCGGCACACGTTCTCAACGTCGTCTATCCACAGCTTGGCAGGCCCCCACTCGCGCATCTCAGGATCTTCCGTCTCGAAGCGAAACCACGGACGCGCCGGAGACGTGAGGCCAGAATGCATGCCTGACGCCATCAACCGCCAAGCATACGTTCCGCTCGGGTCAAGGATCTTGGTCCTGGAGATGGAGAACTCCGACGCGTCTTCCAGTCGTAGACGATGCGGTGCGACGAACTCGGCAAGGCCACTCCACGACCTCTCCCACGGCTGGCGGAGCTTCTTCAGCTCCTCGGCGCGGCGGCGGTGGTACTGGATTTGCGTCTCGCTGTCGCGCTTTTCCATGGTCAGGCGGGCACCTCATTGAAATGCTCGGCGAGATCGGCCGCTGCTGCATTGAGGTTGATGAGTGCGTGTTGCACGAGGCCATATCGAGGCAGTTTCTCCACCTCCTTGATGGCATCGCGAACAGCGATTTCGGCCGGCGTCGGTAGCTCCGGGTGCTCGCGCATCGTCACGCGCCAACGCCAAGAAGGACGTTCTTCTGTGTCGGAGCCGCCGAAGTGACCCCCTGAGCGCCGGTCAAGACGGTAGGCACGCCTCGCATCTTGTCCGTTGCCCGTCGCGCCGCTGCCGTCTGGGCGGCTCCGTTGTCGGGCTCCTGAGATTGCGCCGAAGTCTTGTACTTCTCGACTTCGGGCGTGGACTGCGAAAGGCACATGTCGGCCACCTCACCAGTTGACAGAGAGAAACGACGCAATCGCGATGATGGCCGCGACGGCGTAGAGCGACACGGTCGCGATGGCCTTGAGGCGGCCTCCGCCGATCTGGTCGGCGATGACGGCCGCGCCCGGCACCATGGCCGCCAAGATTGCCAGCGCCATGAACTGCGGACCGTAGCCGGCGTGTGCGGCGACCAGATCGCAGACGCAAATCAGGATGCAGAACAGGCGGCCGTTCGTCTCGACGTTGCGAATGGCCTTGTCCGCGTCGGTGGCGATAACGACAGTTGGCGTCTGTTGTTCATTGGAGATCATTTCACAGCCCTGCATGTGGATCGAATTGAGGATTACCCCGCGATGGGTTTCCGGGGTCACCTCCCATAACATGCGGTTGTCTTTTCGCGACAGGCTCGGAAAAGGTGACGGCTAACGCGTCTGCCCTGTTCGGCGACGGAACGCCCCGGTCCTTCATGTCCTGTTTGCTCTCAAGCTGGATTTTGCCGTCGAGCCGGGGCATGGTTTCCGGCGCTGTCAACTCGTCGAAGAGCTCTTGGTCGTTCGGATCGATCGCGCCGCCATCTTTGAGCCACCGCTTCAAGGTGCCCCAAATCTCGGCACGCTTGTTGAGGTAGCCGGGGTCGATTGGCTTCCCGCTGAACCAGACGAGACGCCACGAGCGGCCCATTGTCTGCCCGGCGCTGACGATGCCGGTGCCATAGCCGGCGTCAACGAAGACCGCGTCGGCTTCCTCTTCGTCCTCGAAGCGGGCAATGAGGTTTGCCACCTCCACGTCATTGTCATTGCGTGGAAGGCTCGCGAGCTTTTTGGAATAGAGGCCCTGACGCATGACAATTTCCAGCTTGTCGACGCCGGTCCAAGCTGGATCTACGCCAATGATCTTCGGCGCGAATCGGTATTGCTCGGGCCGAAGGTGGCGCTTCTGGGCGGCGGAGACGTCTGCCTCGCTGATGAACTGCATGGGGGACTGGCTCGGGAACTGTCCACGAACGCGGTACTTCGCCACGTCGCTTTCCTCGCCGCCGTTGTCGTCGACGATGGACTGAAGATAGGCTTTGTTCGTTCCTTCGACGGTGCGGCTGTCGATGTGGCGGGTGATCCAGCGATGCTTGAAGCGCCGGAAGCACTCACGGAACCGGCCGCTGTTGCGCGTTGGGTTACCAAAGGCGACCCATATGATGACGGTGTTCTCGTCGGTCAGCGCGCCTTCCGCGACCTCCCAGACCTTATCCGCAATCGCGCTCGCCTCGTCGAACAGCAGGAGAATGATTTTCCCTTGATTGTGGAGGCCGGCGAACGCCTCCGTGTTGTGCTCGGACCATGTCACGAAGTCCATTCGCCATGCGTCACCGCGCGCCGGATCTCTCGATTTGATTGACTGCGCTTGCGTATCGAACCAATGACCGGTGATCGATCGCCTAAACCAAAGCCCTACCTCCGGTGCGGTCTTGGTCTGCATCTGCGTCCGGGTGTTGGCGGTGATGACGATCTTGCAATCAGCAAAGCAGGACATGGCCCAATTGGAGAGCATGCCCATCTCGGCTGACTTGCCGATGCCATGGCCTGAGGCGACGGCGATGCGGAGCGGCGTGAAGCGCATCTCCGGGTTAGCCAGGTGGTCGCGGATTTGCTGATTGATGTCGCGTTGCCATCGACGCGGGCCGGGATGTCCGGCCAGATCACCCTCGCCCCAATCGTATGCAAGCACTGACCATCGGTCGGGATCGTGCCGGCAGGAGGCAGCTAAGCGGATGATTTCGTCGTTCGGGTCGGCTGGCCGGATCATTCGGCAGGCTCGTATTCGTTTGTGAATTCCTCGTCGCTGTAGACGATCATTTCACCGCTGTTCCGAGACAGAACCCAATCCCCCTTGCTGACCCTCATCCATCCGTATGGCGTCAGCACGTTCGCCTTCCACCCACGCTCTTTTGGATCGAGCGTGACGCGCCCATCCCTGAAGGCGTCCCCAATCCATTCCGGGGAGTCCTCAAGGCATCCACTCCACCGAAAAGCTAGAAACACCTGTTGAGTTTTCTGTCTGTACAGCTTCATTCGCCCGGACCCTCTTCCTCATCGATCCGTTTAAGCGCCCTCGCCAGCCGGTCGCCCAGGCCTTCCAGCCCCTTCACGTTTACTGTGTCCTCGAACGCCTTCACGCCGATGTGGCGGCCGATCAGCTCTAGGCGCTTCACGCGGTCGGAGAGCCGCACCTTCTTAAGGAGCCCGATCATCTCGCGATCTTCGCCACGGCCTTGGAAAAGCTCCTCAACGTCGATGCCCTGCACCAGCCCTTGACGCCAGATCAGCGGCCAATCGCTGACAGGCAGCAGGCGGCCGGCGTCGTCGTAGAGGTCGGCAATGTCCGCCATAGCCTCTTCCGCGAGACGAGCCAGCAGCCACGCAGCATTGATGCCCGTTACCCGAGACCTTTCGGCCCGCCGCAACTCGATCTCAGCAGCCACGTCAGGATTTCTCAGGAACTCGTGGCCGGCCTGTTCAGCTCGTTTTGCGGTTGATCCAGCACGAATAGCCGCCTTCGTCGCGTTCAGATCGAGCAGGTATTCATCAACGAAACGGCTCTGCATCGCCGTCAACTCAGCCACTTTTCAGGCCCTCCATTGCGATTTACGCAACACTACAACAGCATGGGTTTTCGCGGTCACTCGTCACCGATTGAACCGTTTTACGTGTTGCGATGGAAAAAATAAAATCGCCGAGACTGGTATCTCTGACCCCCTATTCTGAAAAACAAAAATGTTTGGAAGCCTCCAGCACCATTTCTAAAATATTTAATATACTGAAATTATTGATATTTTCAAAAATGAAGGAGTAAGGCTTGCTTACCTCTGCATAAGTTTCCGCTTCGTTTCCTCCGACATATGTAGCCAACAAGCCCCCATTCAGTACCGATTTATGTAGTGACTGCCCACTCATATCACGTACTAACGTTGCGTTTGCCGCATTGCTAACGCGGGTTGTTGCTGCTAATGTTGTCATTATCGCATCAACAGGGAAATCTCCTGAAATGGCAGAAATCGACGACTACTTCGTCAAGCCACAAAGCTCGACGCTTTACGACTTCACCAACGTTCGGCCTCGCACATCCATGTGGTTCGAGACCAACGGACAGCGCGTCAACGCGACCAAGGCTTTCAAGCGCTGGAAGGAAGAGACCGGCTCGCCTATCACCGCGACCACGTTGAAGGTCGGCAAGGAAGATCCTCGCGGCGAGGGCTATCGAATGCTCTTCGACGTGGAGAACATCACCCTCAAGCCAGCCATCGCGGAGATTGTGTTCTTCTTCGACCGCCTCCCCCCGTTCGATGTCTGGGGATACGAACACAACGGCATCTTCTCGAACGACGATATCCGCGAGGCATTGCGGTTGGAGGGCATCCACCCGAAGACCATTGCCGAGGCCAAGGCGTTCAAACGCTCCCTATGGCAGGGAACGGCCCGGTATTGCGTCGACTACTGCGAAGCCGAGGGGAAGCCGATCCTGCGCGACTGGATGGCGAACGGTGAGGAAATCCGCGCCCAGGCCATGGCTCCCGTCGAGCATCACAGGGTCGAGAAGCCGGAACCCCAACGCGAACGGCCAGGACGTGGGGCGACGTGGTCAGACCTCACCGACGACACGCGCCGGAAGATGCAGCGCCAGGGCATCGCCGACGAAGCCGCCTACGTCGAGGCTTTCATGACCTGCCATGCCGGCATGAGTGAGGCGGACGCGGTCTATGCCCTCGCCAATGGCTACGCCCCGTACTGCCGTTGGCTCCAGTACTTCAACGGCCGCGTCGGAACCGAGTTCCTGAATGATGAGGGGGACGAGGAATGAAAACGTCCGTCCGCGCCTACGGAATAAAGGTCTCAAGCGGGCCAATGGCTACGGTCTATGAGTGCCCTCTCTGCCCCGAACACATCACTATTAAACGAGAACGAGCACCCGGAAGGGGTTTCGGCCTCCGGACAGGTGGCGGGGCCTATTCGAAGATGTGCGCTCACATCCGATTGAAGCACCCGGAGGCAAAGAGATGACCATCCGTCTCAGCGCCCGCCAGTCCGCAACGCTCGTCAAAATCTACGAATACGTGAGCGGCACTGAGTGGGCGGCGCGCTTCGGTAACATCGAGCCCTACGACGCGGTGAAACGGTCAGCCGTCCGCGTCGATATGCGAGCCCTCAAGCGGAAGGGGATGCTTCAGCTCGTGCCGACGTTCACGGACGACGGGTACCTGACCGGCTCTGGATACGTCCTGACCGAGCAGGGCGAGGCCATCGCCGAAGAGATCATCGAGCAGATGAGGATTGAAGAATGACCGAGAGAACATGCGAAACGTGCAAGCACTCCGACGTGATCTCCCGAAAGTCGCCGTGCGCCGAGTGCTTGGCCGATGACTGCCAAGTCGAGCGCCCGCTTTGGGAGCCCGCTAACCAGCTGGTCGACATCTACGCCGACGTGTTTGGAGTGCATCCGGAGCTGGTAACTCCTGACACCGGACCCGTCAAGCCGACCGAACCAACGCCGAACCTACGCGCCAACATGGCCGCAATGATCCTCTCTGGGATGATGCCAGGGGCGACGGGGTGGAACTTCAGCGACACACAGGACGACGCCTTCAAGTGGCGGGCATCGATTGCCGTCGCCCAGACCGACGCCCTGATTGCCGCCCTGAAGGAGCGCAAGCCATGAATATAAAGCCGCTCAAAAAACCCATCATCGCCATCGACGGTCATCCAAACACGTGGTTCTCGTCCGCACAGATGAGCCGAGAGGCGGTGCGGGAGCTGCTCGACTATCGAGACGGCGGACTCTACTGGCGCGAGGCCGAAGGACGCCGCCGCCCGGAGGCTGGAGGCCGGTTCTATCGCAAGCGCATCGATATCGGCCCCATCTGGACGATCCAGATCGGACCACGCGCCAACGTCACCCGCTACATGCGCCGCTACCTCGTGTGGAACTGGCATTTCGGTGTCACAGACCGAGTGTTGTTGCCGATCAATGGCGACACAATGGACGACCGCGTCGAGAACATCGAGCCCGGCTCCCCACTCTCCGAGCTTGACCCAACCATCGACGAGATGAAGCGCCTTCCGGCCGTCGACCCGATCCGGGCGCAACTTGTCGAGGCGCTGCGTGCCGCTGATGACGACATGTCTCTCATTTATCAACGCATCGAAGACTGCCAAATCAGGCGAGCCCAAGAAACGGCCCTCGCAGGCCGGGTTCAGCGTCGCGCCGCCCTTGCCGCTGCCGAGGCCTTCAACAGGCAGGAGCCGAGGCTATGAACTGGATCAACCTCGCCCTGTTGTTCGCCGCTGGCGTCTACATCGGCCACCTTCACGGCCAGCGCCGGAAACTCCGACGCCTGATCGAGATCACCGAAGGGGAGCGCGACCGTCTGGCTCACATCGTCAGTTGGACGCGCGACTGGATGAAAACGCTTGAGGAGCAGCGCGACGCCGCCAGGATGTTGCGCGACGAGTGCCACCAGATGGCTCGATCTGCGGAGGCGGCTATCGATTTCGCCCTTGATCGCACTGATTGCGTCGCCACACCAGCCGAAGGTGAACAGTTTCTCCAGGCATGGCGAGACGGGGAATGGGGCGTCATCGCCAATGATTGGCCGGAATTCGACCTGACGACGGCCGGCCTAACGCTTGAGACCATCGCCAACCTGAAGGAACAGTCATGAACCCCGAGCAAATCACCGTCGCCATTGGCGACCAGTCCATCACCGCGACGCCGGCAGAGTTCGAGGCCGCCCTTCGCGAGGCCGGATATCGTCTCATCCAGTCGAACCGGCTTTTGTTCGCCAAGTACTCCGACGCCATCGCCCGCCAGGATGTGGCGCTTGCCGCCCCAAAGCAACAGGTCGCGTTGCACGAGGAAATGAACGCCCGCGTTCTCGGCGGTCTGGTCGACAAACTCCTGTCGGTCGGGGCGATCACCTTCACGACGGCGGAGGTGAAGGGCACAGCCACCGCTCCGGCACTCCGCATCTATGACGCGATGATTGTTTTCGTGTCGCCGAGCGTCACCCCAGACAAGAGCGAGGCAAATTGACATGAGAGTGGGAAACAACCCCCTCGAAAACCAGCGCATCCACCCCCTTGAGCCCCGCCCGGCCGGAGCCAAGAACGGCCGCAAGCGCAAGAAAGACATGTCACCGCGTGGCGAGCGCATCCTTGACCGCATCGACGACCTGAAGGTGACCTTCGACAGCGTCGCCCGCCGCGCCGGCTACAGCGGCCACGCCATCTATCACGCGCTTTGGAAAGGATCTGACGCCTATTCGCTCGATTGCGTCGAGCAGGCGCTAGACCTCGAACCGTGGTCAGAGGCAAGGACTTAGAAAATCGGTCTTGCCCGAAATACAAACGTTGGGAGCTATCATGAAGAGGAAGTTCGTAGACAAGACGTTTCGCCGCTCGTCCCTCGAAATAATCGAGCAGGCGAACAAGATAATCAATGAGTACCAGTTGCAGGGCTTCACGCTGACGCTTCGACAGCTATATTATCAGTTCGTGTCCCGCGACATGCTGGAGAACAAGCAGCAGGAATACAAGCGCCTCGGCCAGATCGTGAGCGATGCCCGCCTCGCCGGGCTGATCGACTGGAATGCGATCGAGGACCGGACCCGGTTCCTCCGCCGGTCAAGCAGTTGGTCGACGCCGTCGAGTATCATCGACAGCGCCGCCTACAGCTACCGGGAAGACCTTTGGGCGGACCAACCCGCCTATATGGAAGTGTGGATAGAGAAGGACGCCCTCATTGGCGTTATCGAGCCCATCTGCAACCGTCTTCGCATCCCGTTTTTTGCCTGCCGTGGCTATGCTTCGCAGTCAGAGCTTTACGAGGCGGGGCGACGGCTTGCCGGTCGAGCTGGAGACGACAAGCGCGTTGTCGTCATTCATCTTGGCGACCACGACCCGAGCGGCATCGACATGACGCGCGACATTACAGATCGCGTCCTTATGTTTGCCGGCGGGCATGATGTCGACGTCCGCCGCGTCGCGCTGAACTTTGATCAGATCGAGCGCTACTCACCGCCGCCGAACCCCGCAAAGGACACCGACAGCCGACACGCCGCCTATGTCGAGCAGTACGGGGAAAGCTCGTGGGAACTCGACGCCCTAGACCCGAGCGTCATTTCCGACTTGATCCGCGAACAGGTCGACGCAGAGCGAGACCATGACGCATGGGATGAGGCGTTGCGCCAGGAGGAAAAGGGTCGCACCCACCTCCTAGCGTTCGCCCAGCGATACGACGAGCTGTCAGCCTACATCGACGGCAACCCGACATAAACCCTTGCCCTCAGTGTTGCGATTTTCGCACGATCCATCTTGACGACCCGTTTAAACGGGATTACGTTGTGATTATCGCAACACGAGGAACCGACCATGAACCGCCGCCGCTCCGCCCGCCGTATGGAACGCTTCGCCAGGGGCTTCCTCTATGCGTCGTGCGCGACCGGCGGCGCGGCCATTCTACTCACGTGGGCCGTCGCGTTCTCTGGTCAGATTTGAGAGGGAGTTTCACGATGACGCAGCGCGTAAACCGGGAAGTCACTGGACGGACCACCGAGCGTCCAAGGTTCGGCATCAAGGACCGCCTTGGCCGTGACATTGGCGTTCGGATCGCTACGTTCGCCGCCGTATTCACCGAGGCGAGCGAGGAAGACACCGGCTGTTATAGGCACGAGCCCGGCTATTTCTTTGGCGTCAACATCCAGGCGACCCGCAATGGCGTCGAGTACGGCGCTTCTCAGCCGAACAAGTACTTCAAGACCATCGAAGAGCGTGACGCGCACATCGCGAAGCGCCTTGAGGAGTCTCGAAAGGCCGCTGAAAAGAAGGCCAAGGAAATCCTTCCGTACTGACAACCCGGCCGGCTTCGGCCGGCCTTAAACCGCAAGGGATTTCAAAATGACCGCCATCGCCGCCGCTGCAGGAACACCAACCGTCCTGAATGGACACCCCGTAATTCGCACCAGCGCGCATGAAAGCTGCGCCACTGTCATGGTGGATCGCGGCTCAGACAATCCGCACCGCTTCGTTGTCGCAACGTGGGCACCGATACTCGGAAATACGTGGTCGTGGGGGCACTACTGCGCCGACCTCGTAGAGGCAAACAAAGAATTCGCCGCTGCCGAAAAGCGCAACGCGCACCGCTGAAACAAGGCCGGCTTCGGCCGGCCCCCTTCACCGCGCGCCGCTCCGATATCGCCAAAGCGGCGCGAGCTTAACCGCAGCCACACAGCTCAGAGGAACCGCCATGCACGGCCGTGAATATACTTTTGGCCTTCCCCTTACCGCGACCGTGCGCGTCTACGCCTTCTCGGAGGACGAAGCCCGCGAGTTGATCAAGAAGCACTTCTACGTGGCCGACACCAACCTCGGCGCTTGGCCTGACGGTTCGCCGATCCTTGGCGAGGTCACTTACAACCGTGAAGACCGGTGCGACCTCGTCGAGATCGAAGGGTGTTCTGTGGTTGGCGCGAATGATGACGAATGGGAAGCGGCCGCCAAGGCGAACGGGTGGACACGAGTTGCGAGAGACCCCGAGACGCCGTCGTCGTCGGCACCCTGCCTATACCACGAGGACCTAAACCGCGTGTGGCCGGATGGGGACTGGAAAGGCGCTTGCCTGGACATATGCGTCAACTTCGACGGTAGCGAGATTTGACGCTAGACGCGTCGCCAAGGGGGAAGATGATGAGCTGGCTGACAGACGGTGCAAAGGCATTTCGGGATGGGTGGTGCTGCATGCACCCGTTTCCTGAGCAGGATAGCGAGCGCGCTCGCATGTGGGTTGAAGGATGGACGGGCGCCGCCAAGGCGGATGAAGAAACCCGAGAACGCCTTGCCGGCTCAACTCCACAAGCCAATTCCGCCGACAAGTGACGCCCCGGCCCGCCGACCGTGACAGGCCGGCGACCCCGAGCGCCAATGCTCGACCAGGAGCAACACCCATGATCAAATTCGAGGAATTCGGGAAAGAGGTCCACGCGATATGCTGCGCCTTCGATGGCGCGGAGCGCGTCGGCATTGCAGCCATTGAGGCGCTGTCCGACTTCGCCCGGCGAGAGAATGACGCCGAGTTGAACAGGCCGTCCGTCGTCTCGATCGCGTCGATACTGCCGCCGCAGTTTATGGACAGGCTCAAGCGTCACGTCGCTTCGGTCAGTGACGCCCAGGCCGAGGCCGCCGACAATTCGGGCAAGACAAAGACCGAAGACGGAGCCCTATCCATCCAGGCCGGTAGTTCGTACGAAGACGGCCACGGGGATCGCATCCACATCGAGAGCCATCAGCTCTCGCCGAGTCTGATTTGCCCCTTCGGCGGCAACAATGGTCGCCACTACGCCAAGAATGGCCGATGCAACGGCTCTGATAGGAGCCTTGACCTCGTTCGCGAGGTTGAGTCCACCGAGCCGATCGCCGCCACGGAGGACGATCCGTACGCACCGCCGGAAAAGCTGGAGACTGCCCCTGACGCTCGCACCCTGACGAAGTCGGAGGCCGCCGCCCTCAAGGCCGCAGGAGCCGCCGCTGGCTCTGACTACAGGTTCGTTAAGATGGTCGACGTCAAGGTCGGGGAAACCTATTTGCGGCGTGACGGGACAACGACGCAGATCCTCTACGAAGACGAGAACGTGGATTATCCGTCCTTCACATTCCGGTCGGCGCATGGCGTGAGCTACAACGCGTCCGGCGGATGGCACCCTTCGGGCATCAAGCACGAACTGGACCTTGTCTCCCACGTCCCCAAGGCGACGGCAGAGCCGACACCGACCGCGACCACCCAGGACGCCGGAGCCGTCACATTCCACGAGCCCGAAGGCGTCGAGCCGTTCGACCAAGTTGGGGGCGCTGTTGACTTCGATTTCCCTGGCGATGACCGCCCGCAACATGCGGTTCTGACCGAGCCGCTTGAAGTCGGGAAGCTTTATCTCCGACGCGATGGGGGGACAGAAGCGATTACCAGCCGTGATGACGATGGAACCTTCCCCTTCACAGGCGACAGCTTCAACTCCTACACCAAGTTCGGAACCGTATTCACGAGTGCCAGTATGGAGAACGACGCGGACCTTGTCGCCCTGATCGACTGACACCCCCCCAACGACCAGAGCCCCCGCCATTCACCCGGCGGGGCTCTTGCGTTTTTCGCAACAACCATATTGACGCATGCTTAAGCGCGCTCTATGTTGTGTTTCACGCAACACGGAGCAACGCTCATGACCCCCGCCGCCCTCGCCGCGCTCAAGGCTTCAATCATCAAGTGGGACAACAACACCCGCGCCATGTCGCCGGCAGAGGCGAAGGTCTACGGCGACACGTGCCCCCTCTGCGACCTGTTCTATGACGAGATCGACCATACGGAAGCGGACGAGGACAACGCCGGTTGCCACGGATGCCCGATCAAGGCGCGCACCGGTTCCAGCAATTGCAGCGGGTCGCCGTGGCACGATGCGCAGCAAGCCCGCCTGTTGTGGGCTCGCCATGGCGACATTTACGCCCCTGCCTTCCAGGCCGCCGCCGTCCGGATGCGGAACTATCTGACATCCCTCCTGCCGGCCGACAGCGAGGAGCGCGCGGCATGAGGTACATCTACGCACTCACCCCGCGCGAAGCGTCTGAAGACAACGTCTGTCACCTTCAGCGCAGGGCCTACCACCAGAACACGGCAACCATTTCGTTTCGGATCGCAGCCATCAGCAAAGATGAGCCGCCGACTGCCGACGACATCTTGCACCTTGGCATGCTGGAGGCTCTTGCGACCGAGTACGCAGACGAGGCCGTCTCGGCGCTAGCGGCGCACGTTGAGGAGTTTCCGCGATGGCTTTGAAAGACCTCGCCGCCGCCCTGTCCATGGTGTCGGCTTTCCTCGCCCTTGCCTACCTGCTCGACCTACTCTCAACCCCTCTTCCGGTCTGAGGCCGCCCATGGATATAGTCATGCACACCCGCCACGGCGCGACGTCTCTCCGCCTTAGGCGGCACGATGCGCCGGGACGACGGCCCTTCTCCTCACTCGTCATAGAAAACGGTCATGACCAAATTCAGGTTTTCATGACCGCAGAGGCCGGAGCACTCATAGAGCAGATGCTTCCGCAGATCGAAGCCGCGATCAATACCGGTATCGATTGGGCAGACCAGAAGATAGACGCCCGCATAGCCCTTCTACTGGGGGGCGGCGATGCCTGACCATATCGTTCTCACCCCGCACCTGACCCGAGAGCCGAAACACGACGCCTTGGCCGCGACGTTCGTCGGACAGGCCCATATCGCCGGAACTGGTCCCACGGGGGCAACCTGTCGCGAATGCCGCTTCTGGCACGAGCCACGGATCGAGAACCGCGTTACCGCGATTGTCTGGCTTCGTTTTGCTCCGAGCAACAAGAAACGCGCCGGAGAGCTTAAGCGCCACCAGTGCCGCTATCGCCTGCCGAACAAATCACGCCGCCGCATCCCGCACGATGCGAAGGCGTGTCGCTTCTTCGATCGCAACGAAAACCCGCCACCGGTGACCATATGACTATCTTCGCATCCGTCGCCACGTTCAGCCGCGACGGCCGTCTCATATTTCTTCCCGCCCGGAAGGAAATGGCGATCAGCACCACCCAGGCGCGCAAGTCTGCAACGATCCACTGGAACCGCCAGGAGGACGGGAAGACGAAGCTCCTCCGCGTCTACGTCGTCAACGCCGAAGGCCGGTCGGTCACCATCGCCGAGCACGAACCCGGCCGGCGAGGCTGGAGAGCTCGCCGCGTCTCCCCCAAGGAGGCCGCCAAGCTTCCCCACCTTGCCGCCGCGCTGGCGGAGACAGGATACGACGCGCAAGCGGTCGAAGAAGCGCCGCCGCCCGTACTGGTCATCAACGGCTGGACATACCGCCGCGACCCCGAGCCGGAGGATTTGTGAATGGCAATGAACAACTATTACGCCCCTGACGAGCCGGTCACCCGCAAGATGACGAAGGCCCAGGAGGAGCTTTTGCGCCGCGTCGTGCGTACGAACGGCGGCGGCGTCAGCGGCTTCCGCGAGAAAGACAGCGTCATCAAGGGGCTGATGGACCGGCACATGATCCAGGGGAAGAAGGGCCAAGAGTCCATGATTGTGCATACGGCTCGCGGCCTTCAGTGGGTTCGGGAGAACCCCGTATGAACACGACCTTTTTCCTTATGGCGCAGTACGACGGCCGGGCTGTCATCCCTGTCGATGCTGTCGTGAGAGACTACTTTTCCCACCTGACGCCCGTCGAGTTCATCCGCAAGACGACGGCCGGTCAGATCGATATTCCCGTCATCGCCATCGAGCAGAGCCGAAAGGCCGCCCGTGGCGTGCACATCAAGGACTTGGCGGCATGGATCGATAAGCGAGCCGAAGCCGCCCGGAAGGACGCCGACCAGCTGGCCGGCAGACGATGAAGGAGCACCGATCATGAACATTGGTGAGTTCACCGCCGAAGAGTACAGCGCTCTTACTGGCCTCCGGGTCGCTCAGAAGCTCGTTGTCAGGACGGCGCGCAACGCCGGGTGGTACACCGACCCGGCGACCGGAGAGCCGATCAAGCGCAACTTCGGCGAGGTCGTCGCGCTGATGCACAGCGAACTGAGCGAGGCGCTGGAGGCCGATCGCCGGGGTCTCATGGACGACAAATTGCCGCACCGCGACGGCCGTGAAGTCGAGTTTGCGGACTGCATCATTCGCATTCTTGACACCGCCGACGCT
Organism: uncultured Pleomorphomonas sp.; assembly: GCA_963665435.2. Taxonomy (GTDB): domain Bacteria; phylum Pseudomonadota; class Alphaproteobacteria; order Rhizobiales; family Pleomorphomonadaceae; genus Pleomorphomonas. The sequence goes on from CAXXNH010000034.1 coordinate 172,102, forward strand.
CTTGGGCTCGATGTCGCCGGAGCCATCATCGAGAAGAACCGCTTCAACCAGCAGCGCGAGGACCACAAGCGCTTGAACCGAGCCCAGAGCGGGGGGAAGAGATACTGACAATGACTCGCGTCCTTGTTTGCGGAGGGCGTCACTATGGCACCGTCCCGCCGCGCACCCCGCCAACCAATCGCGTGGAGGCAACAGCACTCGCCGCCAAGCAGGCCGCGCGCCTAGAAGCGGTCCTTGACGCAGCCGTGCAGCGCCTAGGGCTGTCCGTCGTGATACAGGGCGGAGCAGATGGGGCCGACCGCCTCGCCGCTGAATGGGCGTTTGAGCGCGGCCTAAGCGTCGCAACCTTCAATGCCGATTGGGACCGCTACGGCAAGACCGCTGGGCCGATGCGTAATGCCAAGATGCTCGCAGAAGGAAAGCCTGACGTAGTCATCGCCTTCCCAGGCACCTTTGGAACTTGGGACATGGTCAAGAAGGCTCAAGCGGCCGGCGTCACTGTCCATCGCATCGACCCCGACCAATGGCCCAAGCGCGAAAGGGGCTGATCGCCCTACCGCTGAATGACGGTTCCCATGCCTATCGGCCCTGCTTCGGCGGGGCCGATTGTTTTTGGAACACGCACAAGGCGAACGCGGCTAACTCATTTGAAATAAATCGTATTCCAGCCTAGTCCGTGCAATTGATCATCGGATCAACCAACCTGTGTCTGGCATTGGAAGCCGCAGGGCTTCGTGTTTTCGTCGTCATATACCCAAGCGCCGCGGGAAGTACATGCTTGGGATGCATTCTGTCAGAAATCGCTCCGGATTTCGATTCCCGCCGGCATGACGTCGGCGTGGACCACCAGCATCTCGACGCCAGCGGCGCGCGCTGCCCCGGCCGCCGCCGCGTAGGTGGGATCGATGTCCGCAGCCAGCTCGAAGCCGTGGCAATCGCCGCGCTGCACCAGATAGAGGAGGACCGCGCGAGCGCCCCCTCTGACCACGGCGGCAAGTTCGGCAAGATGCTTGGCGCCGCGCGCGGTGACCGCGTCGGGAAACTCGGCGAGCCCCGCCCGGCGCGACAGTGTCACCGACTTGACCTCGACATAGCAGGGCGGACGTCCATCGCCTTCGAGCAGCATGTCGACCCGGCTTCGCTCGCCATAGGGCACCTCGCGTCGCAGCCTGTCGTATCCGGCGAGAGCCCGGATGCGGCCGGCGGCAACCGCTTCGGCGACAATGCGGTTGGACAGGCCGGTGTCGATGCCGACGAGCGCGCCATCCACCTCGACCAGTTGCCAGCTCCAGGCGAGCTTGCGCTTCGGATCGTTCGAACGGGAGAGATAGACGCGCGAGCCAGGCGTCGCGAGCCCGAGCATCGAGCCCGAGTTGGCGACATGGGCGGTGACCTCCTCGCCATCGTCGAGACGACAGTCGGCGAGAAAGCGCTTGTAACGGCGAAGCAGGCGGCCGGGCACCAGCGGAGAAGGAAACAGCATCCCGCCTTGTTCGCCGCTCTCACGGCTGCCGTCAAGGCGTGGCCTGCGCCTCCACTTCCGTCGCAGCGGAGGCCAAAGACGCGAGACGATTGAGGATATCCCTCGCCACCGGCTTGTAGTCGTCGTTGAAGTGATGCCCGCCAGGATGAACAAGCAAACTGAAGCCTTTGTCCTTCGGCAGGCGTGTGCAGGTGGTCTCGTCGTCCTCGCTGCCGTAGATGCACTGAACTTTCACCGGCTCGACCTTCATGAGATCGGGCAGCGTCGTGGGGCCGCTCGGGTCGGTCTTGCTGCCGAGAATGCCGGACACCTGGATCTCGAACTGGTGAGCGCCGGTATAGGCCAGCAGGGAGACCAGCTTGACGCCGGCCTTTCGATCCTCCGGCAAAGCCTGATAGATCGTCGGCAGCGCGTCGGCGCCGAAGGAATAGCCGATTAGCGCCACCTTGTGGACACCCCACTTCTTCTCGTAGGTGTCGATCACCTTGGTCAGGTCACCGGCAGCGTCGGCGGGGTCCACCTCGTTCCAGAAATAGCGGAGTGAATCGATGCCGACCACCGGCACGCCAGCCTTGGCAAGATAACCGCCAATCTCGGCGTCGATGTCGCGCCAACCGCCGTCGCCTGAGTAGATGATCGCCATGGTGTCGTGCGTGGGCGTGGCGGGCACCAGCGTGATCGGAATGCCCGCGAGCGGCGATCCGCTATCCTCGTCGTCGGCAAGCTGCTCAAGAACCGCGCCGTCGAGCGTCCGGCCGGCGCGCTTGACACTTTTGGCAGTGGCGATGGCAAACCCCGACCCGATCAGTTCATCGACGTGGGCGGCGCCCGCCGGATCGGCAGTGCGGGTCAGATAGACGTCGATCGGGTCGGGAAGGTGCCCCTTCTGCAACTCGTAGATCCAGCCGACGCCATCGGCGGCAGGAACGTGTTTGGCCTCGCTGCACAGCTCCTTGCGCAGCGGCAGAGCGACATGCGGATCGACGGCGATGGTACGGCCGATCGTCGCGTCCGGCGATTGGGCGGCAAGCGCCAAGGCAAAGGTGCCGCCCAGACCGGCGCCGGCCATCACCGGGGAATGGTAGCTCTCGACGTCCAGCGCGCGCTGGATGTTCTGGCTGACCTGCTCGACGTCGGAAACGAAGTAGACGCAGTCGTCGGGAAGCTTTTCCGCCTTGGCGAAGGTGGCCGGCGTGTCGATGCCGACGACGACGGCGCCGCTTGCCGCATAGCGGCGAGCCTTCACGCGATCCCAGAAGCCATAACCCTCGCTACCCGACAACAGATAAACGAGGCCGCTGGGCTCACCTCGCGGCGCGATCACCTCGGAGATGGCCAGCGTATCCGTCTTCTCGGGAGGCAGGCGGGGAAAAAGATGCAGGAAGGCACCCGTCACCAGGCCGGTCACGCTCAGGAGACCGACCATGACGAACAATATCAGTCGCTTCATTTGGAAACGGCTCCCTTGAGGCCGCCAGAGATGATGAAGGTCACGTCGGCTAGCGCCAGCAGCGGGTTGAGACCGCCGGCCACCGCCATGTAACGCTGTTGCCAGACCGGATCGAACTTGGTCTTGAAAGCGCGCAGGCCATGGAAATTGTAGAGGGCATTGCCGTGCTCGAAGGCGGCACGGCCGAGCTTGTGCCACAACGGCGCCATCGGGCTGTCCGACAGGCCGGCCAGCGGCGCCATGCCGAGGCTGAAGTTGGCAAAGCCGGCCGCCTTGAAGTGCAGCAAGATGCGGGTGAACAGTAGCTCCATCGTCCCGTTGGGCGACTTCGGCGTGAAGCGCATCAGGTCGATCGCCGCTTCCCGGCCGTCGCCCGAAATCATCAGCGTCGCAAAGGCGAAGATCCGCCCTGCCCGCTTCAGCACCGCCACCGGCTGGGATGCCACATAGTCTGGCTCGAAGGCACCGAGCGAGAAGGTCTTCTCCCGCGCCTTCCGGGCCTCCAGCCAGCTTGCCGACACAGCGGAGAGCTCATCCATGAGCGCCGGCACGCCTTCGGGCTGGACGACCTCGAAAGCGATGCCGTCGCGCTCCGCCTTGTTGATGGCGTTGCGCAAGTTGCCACGCCGCGTGCCCTTGATGTCGAAAGCGGCGAGATCGACCACGGCCTCCTCACCGAGCTTGAAGGCGGAGAGACCGGCATCGGCGTAAAGCGACAGGCTTTCCGCCGGCACCTGGTAGAACACGGCACGTCCGCCATGCGCGCGGGCCATCTCGATGAAGCGCCAGGCAAGCTCGCGTCGCCCCGCCTGAGACCCCACCGGATCGCCGAGCGATATCCAGGACCGGCCCCGCTTGGCGTACATCAGGAAGGCGGCCCCATCGTCCGAGAACATCAGGTTCTTGTCGCCCATACGAACGAGGTTGGCCGACGCATGGCCGGCTTTCTCCACAATGGCGACGGCGAGCGTCAGGTCTTCACCGCTTACCGGCTCGATCCGGCCGGACGGTGGGCGGATCAGCAGCCATGTCGCCACGGCGGCGGTGGCCAGTCCGATACCGACGGCGGCCCGGAGAGAGCGTGGCGCGGCGGCCGACAGCTCGAACTGCCACCAGAGATCGTGGCTATAGGGCACTTCCTTGTAGACGAAGAACAGGATGCCGGCGGCAAGCGCCAGGATCGATGCGATGCAGAGCCACCAGGCAGGGCTGAGACGGTCATGCAGCAGCGATGCCGGCCGGCTGTAGAGATGACGGCTTGAGACCAATCCAACGATCAGGATCGCCAACAAAATGGCCTCGCCGATAGCCAATGCCTTGAGAAGTGCCAGGGGAATCGAAAGGGCCGCCAGGGTCAGCGTCAGCCACCACGCCCCATCGAGCCGATGGACGAGGCCACGCCCTGACACCAGCAGGAAGACGCCGATCACCGAGCCGACGAAATGGGCGCCCTCCACCAGCGGAAGCGGAACGAAGGACGCCATCAGATCGAGGCGAGTATCGGCCGGCGGCGTCACGCCTGAGAAAACCAGCATGGCTCCGAGCACGATTGCCAGCGTCCCGAGGATGACCGGCGCGATGCCCGACACGGCCGCGGTGAGCGCGGGGCTGGCGATCGTCGCCCGCCGCGCCTCCGTCACGATCATCGCCAACACGGCCACGATCAGCGGCACCACATAGTAGATGATGCGGTAGATGAGCAGCGCCGAGATCACGCCATCGATCGGCAATCTGGTTCCCAGAGCGCCGACGACGATCGTCTCGAATATGCCGACGCCGCCCGGCAGATGGCTGAGCACACCAGCGCCGACCGCCACCGAAAACACGGCCAGCACCACCGGGAACGAGACGTCGCCATCGGGAAGCAGGACGTAGAGAACGGCGGCGGCACAGGTGACATCCACCGATGTGGCCACGAGCTGGGCGAGAATGTCGCGCGCCTCGGGCAGCGCCACGGCGCGGCCGAACACGGTCACCGAACCCCGTCTGAGGCTGGCGAACAGAAGCACCGCCGCGACGCCGGCGAGGGCCAGCAGGCCGATGCCGCGCACCGTGGCACCGGGCATGCCGATCAGCGAGGCGAGATCGGGGCCGGAAATGGTCAGTCCCAAGCCGGCGACGAAGGCGAGACCGAAACCGAAGGCCGCCGCGACATAAGCCACCACCTTGGCGATCGCTTCCGGCTCGAGCCCAAATGGCGAATAGAAGCGGTAGCGGACGGAACCGCCGGTCAGCGGGCCGAAACCGGCGATATTGCCCACCGCATAGGCGCAGAAGCTTGCCAGCGCCACCAGCCGATAGGGAAGCCGGACGCCGGCAAAGCGCAGCGCATGCACGTCGTAGATCGACAGCGCCAGGAAGCTGCCGGCCGTGAACAGAAGGGCCAGCCCCACCCGCGACCAGGACGTACCGTCTATGGCGGCCACGAGATCGTCGTAGACGACATTCGACAGCAGGCGCGACAACGCCAGCACCGACAGCCCAACGATGAGCAGCGCCACGGCTGCGACGAAAAATGGCTTCAGACGGACGAAGCGGTGGGGAGGAGCGACGGGGACGACGGCGGACTCCGAGGGCAATGCGGCGGGCATGATTTACCTGAAAGGGACAAAGCCGGGCGGACGCCCTGCAATCAGCGCCTTATCTTGCTCGATTGCGTCAATCCGGCGGCGGAAGCGGGGCCCGCAACTTTAATTCCGCGTAATGTTCGCGATTGTCTCCAGGCCCGGAATCCCCGACAAACGGGACAACGATTCCAAAGGCGCAGATCCATGACAGTTCAATCCCCCACCGCCGCCGTCCTCGTCATCGGCGACGAGATCCTTTCCGGCCGCACACGCGACACCAACTCCGGGCACATCGCCGCTTTCCTCACCGAGATCGGCATCGACCTCAAGGAAATCCGTGTCGTTCCCGACGAGGAAGATCGCATCGTGGCGGCGCTCGACGCACTGCGCACCGCCTATACCTACGTCTTCACCACCGGCGGCATCGGCCCGACCCACGACGACATCACCGCCGACGCGGTGGCCAAGGCATTCGGCGTGGCTGTCGAGCATCACCCCGACGCCGTCGAGATCCTGCGCCAGCATTACGCGACGCCGGAGGAACTGACCGAGGCACGTCTCAGAATGGCGCGCATTCCGGTGGGCGCGACGCTGATCGACAACCCGGTCTCCAAGGCGCCGGGCTTCCACATCGGCAACGTCTTCGTCATGGCCGGCGTGCCCAAGATCATGCAGGCGATGCTGCTCAATGTCGAAAAGGAGCTGGTCGGCGGCGTGCCAGTGCAGTCGGTCACGGTCGACTGTCCGTTCGGCGAAGGCGTGATTGGCTCGGCGCTTGGCGAGGTGGCCAAGGCCAATCCGCTCGTCTCCATCGGCAGCTATCCGATCCTCGCCGCCCGCAACTTCTCCACCAAGCTGGTGATCCGCTCGCGCGATCCCGAGGCCCTCGCGGCCGCCACGGCGGCGGTGGAAATGATGCTGACATCGATCGCTCGCGACAAAGCCGGGGATAGCACTCTCACCGACTATTGAAATCGACGCAAAACAGGCATTTGAAGAGCCCCACGCCTGATCGCATGAGGATCGCCAACATGTCCCCGCAAGACGCCCAGCCGCTCGCTCCCAAGGCTTTCCCGGTCTCCTGGGACCAGTTTCACCGCGACGCCCGCGCCCTCGCCTGGCGTCTCGCCGGCCTTGGCGAATGGAAGGCCGTCGTTTGCATCACGCGCGGCGGTCTGGTGCCCGCCGCCATCGTGGCGCGCGAGCTCAACATCCGCGTCATCGAAACGGTCGGCATTGCCTCCTATCACGACTACAGCTCGCAAGGTGAGCTGCAGATCATCAAGGAAGTCAGCCCCGACATCGTCGCCCTTGACGGCGGCGAAGGCGCGGGCGTGCTGATCATCGACGATCTCGTCGACACCGGAAAGACCGCCCGCATGGTCCGCGACATGATGCCGAAGGCCCATTTCGCCACCGTCTATGCCAAGCCCAAGGGCCGGCCGCTGGTCGATACCTTCATCACCGAGGTCAGCCAGGATACGTGGATCTACTTCCCTTGGGACCTTGGTTTTGCTTTCCAGCCGCCGATTTCCCGTCAGGGCAATGACTGACCCGCTAGTTTTTTATTCACCACGTAAATAACTGATTCGCCAAAGTTTAGGCTGGACAAACCAATTTGCGGTTGTCCGGCCCGAACTGGCATGGCCTGATTCTCGCCGCATTTTTCCCTGTTTTGAGCGCCGTCGCTGATCACCGATAACCGCCGGTGGTCCCTAAGGAGGCTCGTCCGCGCTGCCAACGCGGGTTTGAACAGGATTGACTTGATGCTCTTCAAAATAAGCGCCACACGCGCTTTTTTCACGGCTGCCATGGCGGTCGCGTTTTTTCACCAGGCAGCGCCCGCGCTGGCGCAATGCGGCAAGGCGTCCTGGTACGCCGAGCGTGGACGCACTGCGAGCGGCGAGCGGATGAACCCGGCGGCCCGCACCGCCGCCCACCGTACGCTGCCCTTCGGAACCCTCGTAGAGGTCGAGAACCTCAGGAACGGCCGCACCGTTGTGGTGCGCATCAACGACCGGGGCCCGTTCATCAAGGGACGGGTGATCGACCTGTCGCGCGGCGCGGCCAACGAGATCGGCATGGTGAGCTCCGGTACGGCGAGCGTTCGCCTGTCCGTGCTCAACGACAAGAACCAGTCGTCCGAGAAAGTCTGCGGCTGAGCCCCACTCGAGACGGCGCTTCCCGCAGGAGCGCCGCCCGATCGATCGACGATGTCACCAGATGGCTGTTCGACCTTTCGCGCCGAACGCCGTCCCGGCGCGCCGACGTCAGCGCACCCGCGCGCGTGAAGCCAGACGGCGCGTCTCGCGGACGGTTTCGTCAAGCGCGTGCCATCTGTGCTTGTTCAGTTCGATGTTGAAGATCGTTCCCTCGGGAAACTCGCCAAGGACGACGATATCGTCAAACGGCAGGTTGCCCCAGCCGACCGGCAAGTGCAGGTCGCCGACGCCAAGCCCCAGTGCCTCCTGCTGGGTATGAACCGGAATGTTGTTGGTACGCCCGAAGCTGTCGTGAACGTGGACGTGCTTGGCGAGTGGGACGAGCGGCGCGACCTCTTCCATCAAGTCGAGGCCGACGCTGTCGCAATGCAGCGCCGCATGGCTGATATCGAGGCAGGCCCTCAGGTGCGGGTGATCGAGCTCGCGCAGCTCGGCTGCCAGTTCGGACGCCGAGGCCGTGAGGCGATTGCCCTTTTCGGCAAAGATGTTCTCAACGCACAGAATGACGCCGGCCGCCCGCGCCTCGTCACCCAGCTTCAGCAGCGTTTCGCATTCCTGGGCACGCAAGCGTTCGATCTGCGGCTTGGCCAGACTGGGCGCACAGAAGCCGGTGTGCACCACCATGTGCTCGCAGCCGAGTTCGGCCGCAATCGTCAGGTGCGCCCGCGCCAGGTTCTGGTGCAGCTTGAGATAGACCGGATCGCACATGAAGTTGATACCGATGGCGGCATGGGCGCTGTAGGCAAACGGCCGCCCGCTGACGGCCCGGCGCAGCTCCTCGAGGCGAGCAGGCATGACTCGCCCATCGATGACCAGCTCCATCCATAGAAGCGGCAACTCGACGGTGTCGGTCCCCACCTCTTCCAGACGATCCAGGCTTTCGATGATCGTCGACGGCAACCCGTTTGCGGATTCGGCGGAAGCCCCGACCCGGATGGTGGTAGCGGTGTTTGGCATGGTCTCTTCCATTGCATGAGGTTGGATCGGCAGCGTCCACGAGAAGCCCTCGTCGGATGGACTGCCCACTGAAAAGGTGGGTCGATGGGGACAAGGCGGGCGTCTAGAGCCTGACTCGAAATTCGCTGGGGGGCGGCAGGTAGCGATGAATTCGAGAACCGGAGCGGAGCGAACTTCCTGTTCGTGAGCACCGGAAGCGCAGAATCCGAAGCTAGATGCCCGCCCCAGTGGAATTTCGACCAGGCTCTCAGAGCTTGCCCATGCCGGCCGCCATGACGTCGTCGCGCATGATGCGGCTGGTCAGCATAAAGACCAGGAAGACGGGCAGCAGCAGAATGAGGCAGACGACGGAGGCCACCGGCACCACCAGCCCCGCGCCGGAGAGGTTGATGTAGAGCCGGGTCGTCAGCGTGTGGACGATGGGTGCGCCGACGATGAAGGTCCGCTCGAACTCCTCGAAACTGCCGATGAAGGACAGAAGGCCGGCGGCGAACATGGCGGGAATGCTGAGCGGGACGAGAATATGGCGAACCACCGCGATCCGGTTTGCCCCCAAGGTCCGCGCTGCGGCGATAAGGTCCGAGGGGATGGCCTCGAAACCGCTCGCAAGAATGCGGATGGTCATCGGCAAGACGCCGGCCACCTGGATGATGATGACGCCGAGCATGGTGTAGGCGAGATCCAGTTTGAGGAACACGCGCCCCAGCCCCACCGCCACGACGATGCCGGGCACGATGAGGGGCGCGAGGACGAATACCTCGACCACCTTCTTCAGCGGGAATGTGTAACGAGCCAACGCCCAGGCCGTCGGCATGGCGATGATCATAGTGGCGAGCGTGACGACAAAGGTGATCACCAGGCTGTTGACCACCGCCGACCGAAGCGACGGATCGTTCAGGAACATAAGCCAGTGGCGAGCGGTAAAGCCGTCCGGCAGGAGGCTCGGCGGAAACCAGCCATCCGACACCGACCACAGCGCGATGATGCCGAACGGCAGGCCGAGCATCAGCAGCACGCAAACCAATGCCGCGAGAGACAGGAGGAGACCGCGCGAACGGAAAGAGACAACCGGTTTCATCGTGAACTTGCCGCCTTGCCTGTGCCGAAGGCCGCCGCCGTCAGCGTGTAGTAGGCAGCCAGCACGACGAAGGCTGCCAGGATCAACACGGTTCCCATGGCGTAGATCGCCATCCAGTCACCGTCGCGATAGGAATCGTACATCAGGATCGACAGCGGCAACGGATAGGCAGGCCCCAGCAGGCTGGGGGCGGCGAAGTTGCCCAGCGACTTGACGAAGCAAAGCAAGGTCGCGGCCGTGATACCCGGCATGGCGAGCGGCAGTTGCACGGCCCAGAAGGCGCGAAGCCTGGTGGCCCCGAGGCTGCGCGCGGCATGCACCGTATCGCTGGGGATGGCGCCGAAGGCCCCTGCGATGATCAGCGTCATGAACGGCACGTCCTTCCAGAGCGTTGCCAGGATGACCCCGATGCCGAGGGGATCGCGGACGATCTTGCCGATGCTCCAGCCGCCCAGCATCAGAAGCCGGTCGATGAAACCACCCTGCTCGAACAGCGTCAGAACCATGAAGGCGGCCACGATCGCCGGCACCGCAAGCGGGAGTTTGTAGAGACCGTTCAAAAGCTTGCGGCCAATGAAGCTCTTTTGCAGCATGAGCGCCAGGGGAATGGCGACGAACAGCGTCAGCGTGGTCGGCGCGATGGCGTAGTAGAGCGACATCATCAGCCCCTTGCGGTACTTCGGCTCTGCGAAAATGTCCGTCAGGGGGGTGAGCGTGAAGCCGGCGCCGTCGGCGCCGAGACCGAAGGCGCCCAGCACGGCCCAGAACAGTGGCAAGCCAAAGGTCGCCAGCAGAACGCCGACGCCGGGCAGAAGGAGCAGCAGGAGATGAACGGCACGCATCACCGCGCCTCCACGGTCGCATCAACAGCGCCCGGCGGTTCCGCCGCGAGGAGAGAGACAGGCGCATCAACGGCGACGGATACGCGCGTGCCCTCGGCGAGAGGAGCGGCGCTTCCGCGACGAACCCGCAGCAAGTGATCGCCGATCCGGACGGTGTAGTGGACGTCGGCTCCCATGAAGACCGCCGCGTCGACGACGCCGGGGCCGGCCGGATCGGCGACGAGCGAAAGGCACTCGGGCCGCAGGGAAATCTCGCCGCGCCCGCTCGCCCTTTCGGCCAGCGCAACCGCCCCGCCCCAGGGCAGCCGTGCCCGGGCGCCGTCGACGTCGACGGGTACGATGTTGGTATGGCCGAAGAACAGCGCCGTGAAGCGCTGGCGTGGGCGCATGTACAGCGCACGCGGCGCGCCGCTTTCCACCACCTGGCCGTCCTTCATGACGATGATCCGGTCGGACATGCTCATCGCCTCGCTCTGGTCGTGCGTGACATAGAGCGTGGTGGAACCTGTCCGCTTGTGGAGGGCCATCAGTTCCTCGCGCAGGGTTTCCCGGAGCTTGGCGTCGAGGTTGGAGAGCGGCTCGTCGAGCAGTAGCAGGGCCGGCTGCACCACCAGTGCCCGCGCCAGTGCGACACGCTGTTGCTGGCCGCCGGAGAGCTGGCGCGGCGAGCGCGTGACGAGGCTTTCAAGACCGCAGATGGCGACCACCTGGTCGAACCGGCGCTTGCGCTCCTCCTTCGGCACCCGCTTCATCTTCAACCCGAACAGGATGTTGTCGGCGACGCTCATATGCGGAAACAGCGCATAGGACTGGAAGACGATCGCGATGTCCCGACGCTCCGGCGGCAAACGGGTGATATCCCTGTCGCGCAGCAGAATGCGCCCGCCGCTCGGCTCGGTGATGCCGGTGATGATGCGCAGAAGTGTCGATTTTCCGCACCCCGACGGCCCGAGAATGGTGACGAACTCACCTTTCTTCACGGCAAACGAGGTGGGTAGGAGTGCCCGCGCTCCGACAAAGCCCTTTGAAACGTCCAGGACGTCGAGTTCGTTCGCCTGTGTCGTCACGGCGGCCACTCCCTTTTCTTGCTCAGTTCTCGAGAACCTTGGCCGCGAAGGCATCGCGGACGACCTTGGACATGATCGGATTGGGGCTGGGAATCTGCCGCTCCACGAACAGCTTGGTCGGCAGCAGGAACTTCCGCACGTCCTCGGGGATCATGTTGTCGTCAAGTCTGGTCTTCGGCGACCGCGAGGCGAAGCCGACCAGCTTCCAGGCCTGATGCTCGGGCGCCAGCATCTCGTCCATGAACAGGAGCGCGGCGGCGAGATTGTCGGTATTGGCAGGAATGAACGCGCCTTCCGCGCCGCCGGTCTGACCGCCTTCCAGGATCGTGACGCGAATCGTCTCCGGCAGCTGCTTTCCCTTGATGTAGGAGAAGGTCAGGTCTTCCCAGGCGGTTCCGATGGTGGCGACGCCATTGGCCATCAGGTTCAGCGTGTCGGTGTTGCCGTTGGTGATCTGGGCGGTCTGAAGCAGGGTCTTGAAGTAATCCCAGACCGGAGCAAAGCACGGGCTGTCATTGACCAGGGCTTTCGACTGCGCCTCGGCGCTGGTGAGGTCCATGAACTTCTCGACGCACTCGGCCGACATCTTCTGCCTGGCGAGCGAGGTCAGAAAACCGCTGCCGGAACCGCCGCGCAACGGCGAGGTCACGGCCACCTTCCCGGGGTGCTGCTCGGAATAGGCAAGCAACTCGTCGAAGGTCTTCGGCGCGTCCTTCACCATTGCCGAGTTGAAGGCGATCACCGTCTGGTTGGCATGGAAGGGAACGTAGGCGCCGCCGTGGGCGATGCCCCGGTAGGTACGGGCATATTTCGGATCGACGTCCGCCGCGTTCGGCAGCAAGTCGACCAGACGAATGTTGGCGATTTCATCGAGATTCGCCGGCAGGTCGGACGAGAAATAGGCGTCCATCGGCGACGGCTTGCCTTCCTTGAAGGTCGCATCGAGCTGCGGCAGGCCGACGTTGGTCTCCACGGAGTTGAAGTTGACCTTGATGCCGTATTTCTTCTCGAAGGACGGAATGATCTGCTGCTGGTAGACGACGAGCGGCGCCGGCGGCCAGTAGCTGTAGAAGGTCAGACTGCCCTTCGCCTTGGCGAGCGGCACCAGGACTTCATAGAAGTTGGCGCGCGTGAGCTTGTCGAGCGGCACGGAGGTATCGGTAACGTTGAATGTGTCGCCGAAAGCTGGCGATGCGACATCGGCGGCAAGAGCAGCCGTCGAGATCAGCGCCAGGGCGGCGACTGACGCGACGAGGGACTTGGAGGACATGACAGGGCTCCTTGAGAGACGGACTACGCCCGGGTGGCGCCCTGTGGCTTAACGACGCTCGGTGACATTTTCTTTACAGAAAGAAAATTAGAAGCGATATTGTTTCCGGCCGGCCGATCCGGCATCACTGAGGCTGGCCCGCCCTCTTCGCCACAGGACCATCATGCTGCAGCCCAGCTTCTCCTTAGGCCACAATCACCGACGCATTCTGGAGACTTTGCGGCTCTACGGTCCGATGCCGCGCATCGAGATTGCCGATCTCACGGACCTCCAGCCCGCCACCCTGACGCGCCTCAGCCAGGACCTGATCGACTGGGGGATGCTGGAAGATGTCGATTTCGAAAGCGTCGCTCAGCCCCGCTCCGCCGCCAAGCGCAAGACCCGCCTTCTGCGCGTCAACAGCGACAGGCTGCGCATGGCCGGCATCGCCTTCACGGTGGACCGGGTTGCGGTGTCCCTCAGTTCGCTGACGGGAGAGGTCATCGCCGAGCGGATGGTGGAAACCGAGATGCGCGACCCCGGCGCGGCCGCGGCGATGACGGCCGGCATCGTGCAGGAACTGCTGGAAGGCGCCGGCCTTGATCGAAGCCAGCTGTTGGCCGCCGGCGTCTCGTTGCCGATCAACCTTACGGAGAACCAGCGACGCTTCTTCACACCGAGCGAATGGCCGCTCTGGCGCGGCAGCAAACCGCGCCAGATCTTCGAAGACGCGCTTGGCGTGCCGACCTGGGTGGAGAACGACGGTCACGCCGCAGCCCTCGCCGAAGCCTATTTCGGTGTGGGCGCCCAGATGGAAAACTTCTGCCTGATCTACTTCGCCTACGGGCTTGGCGGAGGCAACATCCTGCATCGACGCCTGTTTCGGGGCTCGTTCGGCAACGCGGCGGCCTTCGGCAGCCACTTTCCCCAGGACAAGCCGCGCCCGAGCGGACGGGACCTAATGCATTATCTATCCGGGCTGGGCGAGAGCCACCGCAGCCTGTTCGACCTGCCCCAAACACTCGGAACCGACGCGCGCATCGAGGGCTGGCTGCGCCGGGCCGCATCGCAGCTCGCTCCCCTCGTCCAGCACGCCCAGATGCTCCTCGATTGCGAAGCGATCATCCTGGGCGGGCTGTTGCCGCGCAGCGTGCTGGAAGCTTTAGCCGGGCAACTGCGAATACTGGTGAGCGAGCCACCGTCCGACACGCAGATCCTCGTGTCGCAGATCGACCGCGAACACTTCCATCTCGGCGCGGCGAGCATCCCCCAGTACGAGGTCACCGCCCCTCACAAGTATCGAGGCCGGGCGGTGAAAGGCGTCTAGAAGGCGGTTTGGCGGTTGCCGAACGGCGATCGGGGCTTGACCCGCCGGCTTCGGCCAGCAATATCGCCGCTCAGCGCGGACGTGGCGAAACTGGTAGACGCAAGGGACTTAAAATCCCTCGGCCTTGGTCATGCGGGTTCGATCCCCGCCGTCCGCACCAATCGCTCGCAGCATCGCCTCCGCCCAGCGACCTTCCCAGCGTCCACCGCCAACAGATCCAAGTATTTACCCTCACAGTAAAGATGATTATTCTTTACATATAAACCGTTTATATCGTCATCCCAAAGACTTAAACGTTTTTAGGTCGCTTGAGTTTTTGCGACCAAAGTCTGATCTAGACGTCAGGAAATAACTCCTCCAGCGGCAGCCGACCTCCCCGGCCCCGCCTCAGAATTCGCAACCGAGAGCCCGCCTTCGCCGCCTCCCGCAAGGAGTCGGACCGGACCGCCATGTCCGGACGAGCCCTCCCCTCGTTCCGACAAGGAGACTGAGATGACCGTCATGAACTTCTCCATCCCCCGCACCATCATTTACGGCGAGGGCTCTCTCTCCAAGCTCGCCGATCTCAAGGGCAAGAAGGCGGCGCTGGTCACCGGTGGCAGCTCGATGAAGCGGTTCGGCTTCCTCGATCAGGCCATCGCCATCCTGAAGAAGGGCGGCATCGACTCGATCGTCATCGACGGCGTCGAGCCCAATCCGTCGGTCGAAACCGTCTGGCGCGGCGCCAAGGCCATGCAGGCGTTCGAGCCCGACTGGATCGTCGCCATCGGTGGTGGCTCGGCGCTCGACGCCGCCAAGGTGATGTGGTGCTTCTACGAGCATCCGAACCTCACCTTCGAGGACATCATCCCGGTCGGCGCCATGCCGCCGCTCAGGAACAAGGCGCGGTTCGTCGCCATTCCCTCGACGTCCGGCACGGCCTCGGAGATCACCGCCTTCTCGGTGATCACCGACACCCAGAACCACATCAAGTACCCGATCGTCGCCGCCGACATGGTGCCCGACATCGCCATCCTCGACCCCGCCCTGCCGATGGTGATGCCGGCCAACGTCACCGCCAACACCGGCATGGACGTCATGTGCCACGCGGTCGAGGCCGTCGCCTCCATCGCGGCCACGTCCTTCACCGACCCCTACGCGGTGGAAGCCATCAAGCTGGTGCTGGAGAACCTCGAGAAGGCCTACACGACGCCGACCGACAAGACGGCCCGCTTCAACATGCACAACGCCTCGGCGCTGGCCGGCATGGCCTTCACCAACGCCTCGCTCGGTCTCGTCCACTCGATGGCCCACAAGATCGGTGGCGAGTTCGGCGTGACCCACGGCCTCGCCAACGCGATCATGCTGCCCTACATCATCGACTTCAATCGGCAGTTCACCGACAAGTACGCCTATGTGGAGCACGTGCTCGGCATCAAGGATCTGGCCCAGGCGATCCGCGACCTCAACAAGAAGCTGGCCATCCCCGCCACCTTCAAGGACTGCGAGGAAGTCGATTTCGACGAGAGCAAGTTCAAGACGGTCCTGAACCGCATGAGCGAGAACGCCTTCGCCGATCCCTGCACGCTGACCAACCCGGGCACACCCTCGGTGACCGACGTCAAGGCGCTCTACACCGCGGCCTACTACGGCTGAGACCAACAACTGACATTTCGGGCGGGCGCGGCATCCTTCGAAGGGCGCCGCGCCCGCTCTCTTGTATTTCTTGATGCAGAAATTCAAGAATTCGTCGCCTACCCGCATTTTCCCGGATTGCCTGACCATCGATCGCGAGTTAAAAGTGACAATCATTTGCAACAAGGGTGCGCCAAGGCGAATTGCTGCCGCCGAGGCGCTTCCAGATGGTCTCGCATCGTCTCCGGGCCCTGCTTGGTTGTTCAAGGATGACGGTCGCTGGTCGCGCGGCGCCCGTCGTCTTCGTCGCCGCGGATCAGTCACTCCTCCTGCGACGGTGGTGCTTCGGCGGTTCCCCGCCAGAACGATCGGTTCCCGCGTTGTCCGTGCGGGCGATCGTACACTTCAGTGCCGGGTATCCTCATGGATATCCGGCCTTTTCTTTTCTGCAACATTGTCGAAACCGCGCGCTCCTTTTGCGCAAATGGCGCTTTGGAATCGCAGACCGATGATCTAAACAGAACGGAATTCTGGCCGCTCGGGAGAAAGAGATGACCTATTGCGTCGGCCTCCTCGTCAAGGAAGGCCTGACGATGATCGCGGACACGCGCACCAACGCCGGTCTCGACAACGTCTCCCAGTACAAGAAGCTGCACATTTTCGAGAAGCCGGGCGACCGCATGATCGCGGTGGCCACTGCCGGCAATCTCGCCATCACCCAGGCGGTCCTTTCCTTCCTCAACGAGGGCATCGAGAACAAGGAAACCGGCCAGATGGAGACCATCTGGACGACGCCTTCGATGTTCAAGACGGCCCAGCTCGTCGGCCGCGCCGTGCGCGAGGTCTACCGCATCGACGGCGAGGCGCTGGAGCAGTCCAACGCCGGCTTCGAGGTGACCATGCTGGTCGGCGGCCAGGTGGCCAAGGGGCGGCTGCGCCTGTTCATGGTCTACCGGCAGGGCAACTTCATCGAAGCGACCGAGGACACGCCCTTCCTGCAGATTGGCGAGCACAAGTATGGCAAGCCGGTCCTCGACCGCGCCATCACCTTCTCCTCCGATCTCATCGAGGCGGTGAAGCTCGGCCTGATCTCGATGGATTCGACCATGCGTTCGAACCTCGGCGTCGGCATGCCGATCGATCTGGTGACGGTCAAGCGCGACGCCATCGCCCACGACATCCTGCACCGCATCGAGCCGGGCGAGCCCTATTTCCACGATTTGCGCGAGCGCTGGAGCGCGGCCTTGCGCGCCGCCTACAGGGCAATCCCCACACCGCCCTACAAGTGATCAGGCGGTCCGTCGGCGCACCTTGACGAAACGCCACACCCGATCGGTGAAGACGACGCCGACGGTGTGGTCGGTCTCTTGTTGCAGGCGGACGGACAGAGCGTCTTCGACGACGCGCGCTCGGACCATTTGAAAAGCCTCGCCGTCATGCCTTTCGAAAACAAAGGCCATGGAGAGGTTGTCCCCATGGCCCATGGCTTTCAGCCTTCTCGGCGGCACGCTTTACCCACGATCCCTGAACCGGTTGGTGATCGGGTAGCGACGATCTCGGCCGAAGTTCTTGGTCGTGATCTTCACACCGGGCGCCGCCTGCCGGCGTTTGTACTCGGCAATGTAGAGCAGATGCTCGACGCGGCGCACCGTCGGTTCGTCGAAACCGGCGGCGATCAGCTCGGCCACCGTCTTCTCTTCCTCGACAAGGCCGTTGAGGATGCCGTCCAGCACCGGATAAGGCGGCAGGCTGTCCTGATCGGTCTGGTTTTCGCGCAGTTCGGCCGTCGGCGCCTTGGTGATGATGCGCTTCGGAATCACCTCGCCGGCCGGTCCCTTGAGGCCGTCCGGACGGTGAGCGTTGCGCCACTCGGCCAGCCCGTAGACCTGCATCTTGTAGAGATCCTTGATCGGGTTGAAGCCGCCGTTCATGTCGCCATAGAGCGTGCAATAGCCCACCGACATCTCGCTCTTGTTGCCGGTGGTCAGCACCATCGAGCCGAACTTGTTGGAAACGGCCATCAGGATGGTGCCGCGCGCGCGCGACTGGAGGTTTTCCTCGGTGGTATCGGCCTTGGTGCCTTCGAACAGCGGCCCGAGCGACTTGAGGAAACCCTCCACCGGATCGGCGATGGCGACGACGTCGTAGGGAACGCCGAGCAAGGCAGCGCATTTCGCGGCATCCTCGAGGCTGTCGGCCGAGGTGTAGCGATAGGGCAGCATCAGGCAGCGAACCTTGTCGGCGCCGAAGGCATCGACGGCCATCGCCGCGACGACGGCCGAGTCGATACCGCCCGACAGACCGAGCACCACGCCAGGGAAGCGATTCTTCTCGACATAGTCGCGGAGGCCGGTGACACAGGCGAGCCAGTTGGCCGCTTGCACGTCCGGATAGGGCGCGACCTCCCCGGGTACGATCCGCCAGCCATCCGCCCCCTCGGCAAGGGTGACCAGCGCCGTCGTCTCGGAAAAGGCCGGCATGCGACAGGCCAGATCGCGGTCCGGGTTGATCCCGAAGCTGGCGCCGTCGAACACCAGCTCGTCCTGGCCGCCGACCGTGTTGAGGTAGACCATGGGCAGGCCGCTTTCGACGACGCGCGCCGTGGCAACTTCGATGCGCTCGCTCATCACCGTCCAGCGATAGGGCGAACCGTTGATGACGATCAGCAGCTCGGCGCCGGTCTCCGAGAGATGCTCGACGACCTCTGGCTTCCAGATGTCCTCGCAGACCGGCAGGCCCAGCCTGACCCCGCGGAAGGTCACCGGCATGGGTAGCGGACCGGGCTGGAACACGCGCTTCTCGTCGAACACGGAGTAATTGGGCAGGTCGGCCTTGAAGCGCAGGGCGGCGATGGCACCGCCCTCGAGCAGGGCGGCCGCGTTGCGCAGCGCTCCATCGTCATCGAGCCACGGGGTACCGACCAGCACCGCCGGCCCACCGTCTGCCGTTTCGGCGGCCAGACGCTCGATAGCCCGCCGGCAATCGCGCTGGACAGCCGGTTTCAGCACCAAATCCTCCGGCGTGTAGCCGACGATGTAGAGCTCCGGCAGAATCAGGAGATCGGCGCCAAGTCGCGCCGCTTCGGCGCGAGCCTGCCGCGCCTTGTCGAGATTGCCGAAAATATCGCCCATCACTGGATTGGCCTGGGCGAGTGCGAGCTTCAGAGAGCGAAAGGAAGTTGTCATGGTGGCGGCGATTTAGCCAGAAAGCCCTCGCCACGGCAACGGAATCAATGGGTCGGCTTGCTCAGAAAATGTGAACGCACCCGAATGATTTCGCTTGGCCCATCATGAATGACCTTGGCCGGCGGCACGGCCGGTACCAGTCGGTTGCCGCGCCGCGCGTAAAGCTGCCGCACCGACGACAGTTCGGCGAGCCGTTCGTAGAGGCGCCGCGCCGACAGCGGCTTGACCAGAACGTCGTTGGCCCCCAGCTCCACCGCCGCCAGCATGCGGCGCTTGTCGGCATAGGCGGTGACCATGACCACGGCGAGCGTCGAGACCCGTTCGTCGGGATGGCGGCGAAGCAGATCGAGCAGCGCCACGCCATTACCGGCGGTTCCGAGATTCCAGTCGAGCAGGAGCACGTCCGGCGACTGCGACATGACCATGGTGAGGGCTTCCGCCTCGGTGGCGGCCTGCAGGATGACGCGTACGCCGAAAGCGCCCAGCATTGTTTCCGCAAGCTTGCGAAAATAGGCACTGTCATCGACAACTCCGACGCGCAAAGCGTCGAGACGCACATAGGTACCTTGATCCGCCGGATCGACCATGAAGCGAAAAACCCTACGACAACAACCTGCTAGAACGTAATAACTCCTCGTCCGGGCTTGAGGCTTGCCATGGAATGAAGAAAATTTGGTTTACGACCGAAACGTTTTCTAAATTATGACCCGACGCAAAAAGGGCGCCCTGTTCAGAGCGCCCTTTTGTTCTTCGCCTGGACTTATGGAAAGCGTCAGCCGACGATTTCGGTCTCGGAGAACCAGTAGGAGATCTCCTGAGCGGCCGTCTCCGGCGCGTCGGAGCCGTGCACCGAGTTCTCGCCCATCGACAGCGCGAACTCCTTGCGGATCGTGCCCTCGGCAGCCTTCTCGGGGTTGGTGGCGCCCATCACTTCGCGATTCTTGGCGATGGCGTTCTCGCCCTCGAGCACCTGCACGATGGTCGGGGCCGACGACATGAAGTCGACGAGTTCGTCATAGAAGGGCTTGCCCTTGTGGACGGCGTAGAAGCCTTCGGCCTCTTTGCGGCTCATCCACACGCGCTTGGAAGCGACGACGCGCAGGCCGGCCGCCTCGAGCTTGGCGGTGATGGCGCCGGTGAGGTTACGACGGGTCGCGTCGGGCTTGATCATCGAGAAGGTACGTTCGATCGCCATGGAAGTCTGCCCCTCTGTGGTTGGCGGCAAGGCCGGGTCCGGCCGGTGCCGGATCTCTGGTCAGGCGGGCTTATAGCGGTGGGAGGGCATCGGAGCAAGCGCGGCAAGGGCCTTGAAGACATGGGACTCCTTGTTTGGCAAGGAAATCTAGGGGTCGTCGCGGCCCAGCCTCAAGTTAGCGCTTCTCAAGCGGGCACTCGCTCGACCGCCGGCTTCATCTCGGCGATCAGGTCGGCGATCTGCTCGCAAAGCCCCGAAAGCGGACTGCTCTTGCGCCATGCGAGGCCGACGGTGCGGTGAGGTTCGGGGGCGTGGAAGCGCCGCAGACGAACGCGCCCGGCATCGAGCGGCGTCACAGAGAGGAAGAGCTCGGGCAGAAGCGTTACCCCCTGCCCCGCCGCCACCAGTTGCAGGATGGTGGCAAGCGAGGTGACGCCCGCCCGCGTCAACCGCCGGGCGTCGAGGGCGCCACAGGATGCGAGCGTCTGGTCGCGAAGGCAGTGGCCGTCCTCCAGCAGCAGGAGCGCCTCGGTCGGAATCTCGGCGGCGCTGTCGAAGACGCCGAGAGACAGTGGCCCTGCCGCCGGCATCGCCAGCAGGAAGGCATCCGTGAACACCGGCATTTCCCGAAAGGACGGATCGTCGAGCGGCAGGCTGGCAATGACCAGATCGAGGCCGCCGTCCTGCAACTCGCCCACCAGGGTGGCGGTTACCGTCTCGCGCACACTGACCTTGAGAGCAGGAAAAACCAGGTCAAGGGCCGGAAGAAGCTTCGGCAGCAGATAAGGACCGATCGATGGGATGATCCCGAGGCGGAGCGAGCCCTTTGTCGGATCGGCGGCGACACGCGCGTAAGCCTCGAGATCGGCAGCCTCGGCGAGAATACGCCGACCGCGCTCGACGACGGAGACGCCGGCCGGCGTCAAGCGAGCCCCGGATGAGATACGTTCGACCAGCTGGCAGCCAAGCGCGTCTTCAAGCTCGCGGATCTGGGCCGAAAGGGCCGGCTGGCTGACCGACGCTCGATCCGCAGCCCGGCCAAAATGCCCCTCGGCGGCGAGGGCATCGAGATAGCGCAACTGACGCAGGGTGATCCTCATAGGAAAATCCTATCAGCCTGACCGGACAAAGCAATTGGAATGATTCCAGAAAATGCCGTCATGTCGGTGGCACGAGACGCTTTTCCACCTCCGCCAGGAAGAACCCCGCCATGACCGACAGACCGATCCAGACCACCACTGCAGGCGCACCCGTCGCCGACAATCAGAACTCGCTCACCGCCGGATCACGCGGCCCGGTGCTGATGCAGGACTGGCAACTGATCGAGAAGCTCGCCCATCAGAACCGCGAACGCATCCCCGAGCGCGTCGTCCACGCCAAGGGCTGGGGTGCCTTCGGCGAGCTGACGGTGACCCACGACATCACCCGCTACACCCGCGCCAGGCTGTTCTCCGAAGTCGGCAAGAAGACACCGCTGCTGCTCCGCTTCTCCACGGTGGCCGGAGAACTCGGCGCCGCCGACGCCGAGCGCGACGTGCGCGGCTTCGCTCTGAAATTCTATACCGAAGAAGGCAACTGGGACATCGTCGGCAACAACACGCCGGTGTTCTTCGTCCGCGACCCACTGAAGTTCCCCGACTTCATCCACACCCAGAAGCGGCATCCGCGCACCAATCTTCGCTCCGCCACCGCCATGTGGGACTTCTGGTCGCTGTCGCCGGAAAGCCTGCATCAGGTCACCATCCTGTTCTCCGATCGCGGCTTGCCGACCGACGTGCGCCACATCAACGGCTACGGCTCCCACACCTATTCCTTCATCAACGAGGACGGCGAACGCTTCTGGGTGAAGTTCCATTTCAAGACCATGCAGGGCCACCGCCACTACACCAACGCCGAGGCGGCCGAGGTTGTCGGCCGGACCCGCGAGTCGACCCAGGAGGACCTGTTCGGCGCCATCGAGGCCGGCGACTATCCGCGCTGGCAGTTCTGCGTGCAGATCATGCCGGAGCTCGACGCCGAGAAGACGTCCTACAACCCCTTCGACCTCACCAAGGTCTGGCCGCATGCCGACTATCCGCTGATCGAGGTCGGCACCTTCGAACTCAACCGCAACGCCGACAACTATTTTGCCGAGATCGAGCAGGCCGCCTTCTCGCCATCCAACATCGTGCCCGGCGTCGGCTTCTCGCCCGACAAGATGTTGCAGGCCCGCATCTTCTCCTATGCCGACGCCCACCGCTATCGGCTCGGTACCCACTATGAGGCGCTGCCGGTCAACGCCCCCAAGTGCCCCGTCCACCACTACCACAAGGACGGCGCCATGAACTTCATGCCCAACAAGGCGAACCCGAACGCCTATTACGAGCCCAACAGCTTCGGCGGACCACGTCAGGCGCCGGAGTTCCGCGAGCCGCCGCTCCGCATTTCCGGCGATGCCGACCGCTACGACCATCGAGAGGGCAACGACGACTACTCTCAGGCCGGCGCCCTGTTCCGCCTGTTCGACGAGGGACAGCGGCAGCGCCTGTTCCAAAACCTCGCAGCCGCCATGGGGGGCGTGCCGATGGAAATCGTCGAGCGCCAGCTTGGTCACTTCGAGAAGGCGGACCCGGCCTACGCCGCCGGTGTGCGACAGGCCCTCGCCATCGCCTGAACCTGCAGGCCGCAGAACAGAAAAAAGCCCGGCTGGGAGACCCGCCGGGCTTCTTTCGTTTCAGTGAGGCCGTAATCAGGGCTTGGCAGCGGCGCCGGACGCGGCGTTCTGCGCGTCGAGCAGCTTCTGCTGGGCTTCCTTGGCCTTGCGCTGCACCTCGGAGGCGAGCTGCTCGCGCTGGCGCTGCAGCGCCGCAGTGTCGATCGCCGGACCCTCGTAGGAGGCCGTGAAGCCCGTCAGCGAAATCGGGAAGTTCAGCGCCTTGGCCTGCTGATTCTGCGTGGTGATGATCAGGTCCTTGCCCTTCTTCATCGACGCCGTGAAGTCGTCGGTGATCGGGATCTCGGCGAAGCAGGCGTTGGGCATGCAGATGGTATACTTGCCAGGAACCTGGGTGTTCTGGTCGACCTGAACGCGAATGCCCGGCTGAAGCAGCATGCCAACCGGCGTCTGCACCAGGAGAATCTTGCGCGTCTCGCCGTCGACCTCGCGCACGCCAGCCGAAGCCAGGAACTGACCGCTGTCGGTGCGGAGCTCGCGGACCGTGAAGCAGACCTGCTTCTTGGTCCGGGCATCCTGGCCACAGAGCTTGTTCCAGGGATTGTCGGCCGTCGCAGCGGGAGCTGCCGCATCGCTGGCGGCGGGGGCCTCGGCCGGAGCGGCCGGCTTGTCCTGAGCCAGAGCGGCCGTCGCCGACAAAAGCAGCGCCGCCACGCAGCCCAGAGTCCTGAAGGAGTTAACTGTTGCCATTCGCCCAATCCTTTGCATGCGTCGATCCGGAGGCACACATCTGTGGCGCTACCGATCGTCTGATTTCGATCGACTTGTCAACAGCGCTTCGCGCAATCTCAGCCCCAGGAAGCCTGCCGAAAGTGACTTTATCCCTCCCCTGCGGCACGAGGGGCGCACCTCGCACCTCGCCCGGAAGTCGCAGAACCCGATGACTTCAAAATTGGGCAACACGGTGACCCGGCGGTTTCAAAGGGAAAAAGTCATGCCCCAACACGCGGTTCGGCGGTGGACCGCGCCTCGCTCAAGCCAAAAATCATCGGTCCGGACAGGGCGAACGTGTTAACGTCTCTGAAAGATTCGCTTCCGAACGGAGCCCGGTTCATGTCTGGCGTCATTACTCGCCGCGTCTTCTGTCTTGGCACCGCCAGCACCGCCCTCCTTCTGTCGCTGCCGGCTCGCGCCGCGCCGGCCCACGGCATTGCCATGCATGGCGAGCCCGCTCTTCCCGCCAATTTCGACCATCTTCCCTACGCCGATCCCGCGGCCCCGAAGGGCGGTACTTTCGCCCTCGGCTTTCCCGGATCGTTCGACAGCCTCAACCCATTCATCATCAAGGGCAACGCGCCGCGCGGTCTGTCGGACGCCCTTTACGGCAACAACGTCTGGGACACGCTGCTCCATCGATCAGCCGACGAAGCCTTCTCGCTCTATGGCCTTCTTGCCGAAAGCATCGAGATGCCGCCCGACCGTAGCTGGGTGGAGTTCACGCTGAACGCGGCCGCCACCTTCGCCGACGGGGAACCGGTAACGGTCGACGACGTGCTGTTCACCGTCGACCTGCTGAAGACCAAGGGACGCCCCGTCTACAAGCGCCGCTTCGACAAGGTGGTCTCGGTCGACCGTGTTGGCGAGCGCACCCTGCGCTTCTCCTTCGCCGATGGCGCCGACCGCGAACTGCCGCTGGTTATCGGCGGCTACACGCCGATCCTGCCGCGACATGCGGTCGATCCCGATACCTTCGATCAGTCATCGATGAAGCCGATTATGGGCTCCGGCCCCTATCAGGTGGCGAGCGTCGACGAAGGCCGGCAGGTGGTGCTGAAGCGCAACCCGGACTATTGGGCGCGCGAGCTGCCCATCAAGCGTGGCCTCGACAACTTCGACGAGATCCGCATCGAGTATTTCAAGGACGGAACCTCCTATTTTGAGGCCTTCAAGTCCGGCGCTTTCGACCTCTACATCGACAGCGACCCCGGCCATTGGGCCAAGGCCTACGATTTCCCGGCGGCCAAGGATGGCCGTGTTGCCCTGGAGAAGATCGCGAACGGATCGCCCAAGGGCATGACCGGCTTCGTGTTCAACACCCGCCGCGAGATATTCAAGGACGTCCGCGTTCGCGAAGCGCTGACACGGCTGTTCGATTTCGAAGCCGTCAACCGGACGCTCTATTATGGCGCCTACGCCAGGAGCGGCTCCTACTTCGAGGGTTCGAGCCTGTCGGCGCTCGGCGTCCCCGCCTCTACGGCCGAAAAGGCGCTGCTCGCCCCCTTCGAGGACCAGGTCAGGCCCGACGTCATGGACGGCACCTACGCGCCGCCGGTCAGCGACGGCACCGGCCGCGAACCGCAAGGCGTTGCGCGCCGCCCTCGATCTTCTCGGCGAAGCTGGCTGGAAGCTCGAGGGGAAGCGGCTGGTGGATGCCGACGGCAAACCGTTCACCTTCGAGTTCATGGCCAAGGTGCCCGACGAAGAGCGGCTCGCCCTCAGCTATCAGGCAACACTCAAGCTGGTCGGCATAGACATGTCGGTGCGGCTGGTCGACTCGACACAGTATTACGATCGCCAGAAATCCTTCGACTTCGATATGCTCCAGATGCTCTGGACAGCATCGCTGTCGCCCGGCAACGAACAGATGAACCGCTGGTCGCGGAAGGCCGCCGTCACCGAGGGCACCTTCAATTATGCCGGCGCGTCGAGCCAGGCGATCGACGCCATGATCGACGCCCTTCTGGCCGCCACCGGCCGCGACGAGTTCGAGACGGCCGTTCGGGCCCTCGACCGCCTGCTGATCTCCGGCCTCTACTGCGTACCACTCTATCATCTGCCCGAGGATCTGGTCGCCCGTTGGACGCGTGTCCACCGCCCGGAGACGACGGCCCTGACCGGCATCCAGCCGTCCGCCTGGTGGGCGGACGGGAAGTCCTGACGCCAAGTTCCGGAACCCGAGCGCAACAGGGAAAAGCGCGATGATCCTGACGTCCGAACAACGAGCCGAAACCTACGTCGCCTCCGGTGTCTGGAGCAACGTGACGCTGGTCGAGCTGCTGCGTCGCACGGCCGCCGCGGCGCCCGAGACGATCGCCTTCGAGGACGTCGGCGCGGGCGCGG
>CAXXNH010000035.1:0-27320 GCA_963665435.2 uncultured Pleomorphomonas sp.
GGCGCGCGAACGAGGCCGGTGATGAGATCGGCCAGCTTGTCCGGCGTCAGCGACGCCTGCTCGGCCATGATGGCGCCCCCCGCCCGTTCGAGGCCAAGAGCGTTGGTCTTCTGGTCGTTGTCGAGCGCATGTGGCAACGGCACCAGGATCGACGGCCGGCCGATGACGGTCAGTTCGGCCACCGACGAGGCGCCCGACCGGCAGACGACGAGGTGGGCGTTGGCGATGCGGTCCGGCAGGTCGACGAAGAAAGGCGCGATTGCGTGCTCGATGCCGAGCCGGGCGTAGACCGCGCCGACGCGCTCCATGTCCTCGGGCCGCACCTGCTGCACGAGGCGGAGCCGCGCCGCCACATCAGACGGCAGCTTCTCGAGAGCCGGCGGCATCAGATCGCCGAACACCCGGGCGCCCTGGCTGCCGCCGAACACCAGGAGGTCGATCTTGTCGTCCCCGGTAGGCTCGCGATAGGGAGCGACGGCGGCCAGCACCTTCGGCCGCACAGGGTTGCCGGTAACCACGGCGCGGGCGGCGCCCGCCCCCATGAGGCCCGTGTCCTTGAAGGTCGTGGCGATGGCGGTGACGCGCGGCGCAAGAAACCGGTTGGCCCGGCCCATCACCGCGTTGGCCTCATGGACGATGGTCGGACGCCGCGTCAGCCAGGCGGCGACGAGCGGAGGCAACGTTGGGTAACCGCCGAAGCCGATGGTCACGGCCGGGTCGAGCTTGCGCACCAGAGACAGCGACTGCAACTCGCCGCGCGCCAGGTTGGCGGCCGACTTCAGAAGGCCGAGCGGCGAGCGGTCGCCAAAAGTCGCCGAGGCGATGATGTGGATCTCGCGGGCGGGAAACTCGGAGCCGTAGTTGTTGGCCCTGTGGTCGGTGGCGAGATGAATGTCGAAACCGCGCGGAGCCAACGCATAGGCGAGGGATTCGGCGGGAAAGAGATGACCGCCGGTTCCACCGGCGGCGATCAGGATTGTGCGGGTCATGGGTCAGCCTCGGCCGGGCAGCGGCGAAAATTCCATCGGCGCCACGAACCGGGTCTGGTCGGGCCGCTTGCGGGTGAGCGCCAGCAGCATGCCCATCGAGAGGGCCACCGCCACCAGCGACGAACCGCCGTAGGAGATGAAAGGAAGCGTCATGCCCTTGGCCGGCATCAGGTGCAGGTTCACGGCCATGTTGATGCAGGACTGCAAGCCGAACAGCATGATGAGGCCGGTGGTGGCAAGGCGGACGTAGCCGTCGTTCTCCCTCATCGCGTGGCTCATGCCGCGCAACACCACGAAGGCGAACACCAGCGCCAGGCACATGCAAAGCACGAGGCCGAACTCCTCGCCCAACACGGCGAACACGAAGTCGGTGTGGCTGTCGGGCAGGATGCGCTTGAAGGTGCCCTCGCCCGGCCCCTGGCCCCACCAGCCACCGTTGATGAAAGCCTCCTGCGCCGTCTGCACCTGGAAGGTGTCGCCGGCCTCGGGGTTCATGAAGCGCTCGATGCGCGAGCGGACGTGCGGCACCAGCGTATAGGCGGAAAGGATGCCGGTGGCGCCGGCGCCGGCAAAGGCCACGATCCACATCCAGCTCATGCCGGAGATGAAGAACAGGCCGCCCCAGGTGAGACAGATCAGCATCGTCTGTCCGAAGTCGGGCTGGGCCACGAAGAGCGCCGCCACGATGCCGAGCAGCAGCATCGAGAAGCTGCGTCCCGGCAGGTCGGGCCGCTTCTGCCCCTCGGCAAGCAGGAAACCGACGAGGACGGCGAACATCGGCTTCATGAACTCGGACGGCTGCACCGAGATGCCCAGGATGGTGATCCAGCGACGAGATCCCTTGACCTCGGGGCCGATCAGCAGCGTCAGGACCAGCAGCACGACGCAGACGACGAAGCCTGCCAGCGCCGCCCGGCGGATCTGCTTGGGGTTCAGGAAGGAAACGCCGATCAGCGTGACGATGGCGGGGAAGGCGAACATCGCCTGCCGCTTCACGAAATAGTAGCTGTCGGCGATGCCGATGCGCTCTGCGACGGCGGGACTGGCCGCCAGCGACAGCACGATGCCGCCGAAGATCAGCGCCAGGAAGGCGATGAGCAGGAGCTTGTCGACGGTGAACCACCAATCGGCCACCGGATTGCGTTCGGCACGCGAAACCATCAGGCTTTCTCCTGGAAAGGCGTGACGCGGGGGTCGGTCAGCACGAGCTCGCGGAAGTGGTCGCCGCGCACCTCGAAGTTCTTGAACTGATCGTAGGAGGCGCAAGCCGGCGACAACAGCACCACCGCTTCGCCGCCGGATGCCTCGGTGGCGGCCAGCGCGTCGGTCAGCGCCTCGGACACAGCGCGGTCGAGCGTCTCGACGATGGCGTGCGGCGCCTCGCCGTCGATGGTGGCGGCGAACTCCTCGGCCGCGACACCGATCAGATAGGCCTTGGCTATCTTCGGGAAGAAACCGCTGAGCGGCGCGATGCCGCCAGTCTTCGGCTTGCCGCCTGCGATCCAGTAGATGTTGTCGTAGCTGGCAAGCGCCTTGGCAGCCGCGTCGGCGTTGGTCGCCTTGCTGTCGTTGACGAGGATGACCGAGCCGCAGCGGCCGATCGGCTCCATGCGGTGGGCAAGACCCGGGAAGGTCTCGATCCCCTTGCGCACCTGGTCGAGCCCGAGGCCGAGTCGGCGCGTCGCCGCCACCGCCGCCGCCACGTTCTGGGCGTTGTGAACGCCCTTCAGGATCGGATGGCCGTGCAGGTCGTAGACCACCGTCTGGGCAAGGCCCATCGGCTCGATAATCCGGCCCGACACGGCCCAGACGCCCTGCGCGACGGAACCGCGCGTCGAAATCCGTAGCGTCTCGAGCCCCTTGGACTCGCGCCGCGTCGCCATGGCGGCGCTATAGGCATCGTCGACGCCGACGACCGCCACCATGGCGCCGTCCACCAGCTTCTCCTTGACCGCCGCGTAGCCCTCGATCGAGCCATGTCGGTCGAGGTGGTCCTCGGTGAGGTTGAGCTGGATGCCGATGCTGGCGTCGATGCCCGGCGCGAGGTCGATCTGGAACGACGAGCACTCGATGACATAGAAGCGGTCGGGCGCGAAATCGCTGAGACCGAGCACGGCCGGACCGAAGTTGCCGCCGATCTCGACGTCCTTGCCGGCCGACTTCAGGATGTGATGGACCAGAGCCGTGGTCGTCGACTTGCCGTTGGTGCCGGTGATGGCGATGAAGGGCGTCGTCGGCGCGCGGAAGGTCCGCTCGCGGGCGAACAGACAGATGTCGCCGATGATCTCCACGCCGGCCTCGCGGGCGATCTTGACCGTCCAGTGCGGCTCGGGATGGGTGAGCGGAACGCCTGGCGCCAGCACCAGCGCCGAAAAGGCGCCAAACTCGCTGCCCCGCCAGTCGGTCACGGGAATGTCGCGCGCCTGGGCGGCTTCGCGGGCCGCTTCGTTGTCGTCCCAGGCGATGACCTCCGCCCCGCCGGCCATCAGCGCCTCGGCGGTGATCAGCCCGGACCCGCCGAGGCCGAAAACCGCGACGTGCTTGCCTTTCATCGAGGTGATGGGGATCATCGCCGGAGACTCCGTCAGCGCAGCTTGAGGGACGACAGACCGACCAGCGCCAGGACGACAGCGATGATCCAGAAGCGGATCACCACCTGCGATTCGGTCCAGCCGAGCTGTTCGAAATGATGATGGATGGGCGCCATCTTGAAGACGCGCTTGCCGGTCAGCTTGTAGGAGGCGACCTGGATGATCACCGACACCGCCTCCAGCACGAACAGGCCGCCGACGATGGCCAGCACGATCTCGTGCTTCACCGCCACCGCCACCGTGCCGATCAGGCCGCCGAGGGCCAGCGAACCGGTGTCGCCCATGAAGATGGCGGCGGGCGGCGCGTTGAACCACAGGAAGCCGATGCCGGCGCCGATCACCGCGCCGCAGATGACGGCGAGCTCGCCGGTGCCGACCACGTAGTGGATCTGCAGGTAGTTGGCGAAGACGTAGTTGCCGGCGAGGTAGGAGATCAGCGCGAAGCTCGCCGCCGCGATCATCACCGGCACGATGGCGAGGCCGTCGAGGCCGTCGGTGAGGTTCACTGCGTTGCCGGCCGACACGATCACGAAGGCGCCGAACGGCACGTAGAAGTACCAGAGGTTGATCATCAGCGTCTTGACGAAGGGGAAGGTCAGCGACGTGGCGAGATGTTCCTCGGTGGGCACGGCGGCGGCCTGCCCGGCCGACATGATGACGAGGCAGGCCAGCATGGCGATCACCGCCTCGAGCATCAGGCGGGCGCGGCCCGACAGGCCCTTGTGCGACTGCTTGGTCACCTTGAGGTAGTCGTCATAGAAGCCGATGGTGCCGAAGGCGACGGTGACGAGCAACACCGTCCAGACATAGGGGCTGGCGAGATCGGCCCAGAGCAGCGTCGCCACCAGAATGCCCGACAGAATCATCAGGCCGCCCATGGTCGGCGTACCTTTCTTGGCGAGGTGGGTTTGCGGGCCATCCTCGCGGATCGGCTGCCCCTTGCCCTGGCGGAGACGCAGAGACGAAATGATGGCAGGGCCGAACAGGAACACGAACAGAAGCGCCGTGATCACCGCCGCGCCGGTGCGGAAGGTGATGTAGCGAAACACGTTCAGGACCGACAACTGCCCCGCCCAATCGGCCAAGTAGACCAGCATTTTTTACAGCTCTCCATTCCATCGCCGCATCCGGGGAATCCTTGCCCTCGCGGTTCGCGGCGCGGCCCCGTATTAGTCCCTCTTCCCCGCGTTGCCTACCCGCGTCGGGGCACGACAACTCAGCCGGACGCCTCGCTGCCGAAGCGGGCGATCAGGGCCTCCACCAGCGGCCCCATGGCGCTGCCGAGAGAGCCCTTGATCATCAGCACGTCGCCAGCCCTGACGTCGTCGAGAAGCGTGTCGGTCAACGCCTTCGACGTCTCCGCATAGGCGCCACGCATACCGCGCGGCAGCTCCTGCCAGAGGTTGTGCATCAAGGGCCCGGCGCAGAACACCGTGTCCACCTTGGCGGCCCTGAGCGGCTCGGCAAGCCCGGCGTGCAAGTCCGCCGCGCCCGGCCCGAGTTCCAGCATGTCGCCGAGCACGGCGACGCGGCGCCCCTGCCCTTCCACCGTGGCCGAACCGAGCACCTCGATCGCCGCCCGCATCGAGGTGGGGTTGGCGTTGTAGCTTTCGTCGATCAGCCGCGCCGTGCCGCC
Organism: uncultured Pleomorphomonas sp.; assembly: GCA_963665435.2. GTDB lineage: Bacteria > Pseudomonadota > Alphaproteobacteria > Rhizobiales > Pleomorphomonadaceae > Pleomorphomonas. Next base: position 5,217 of record CAXXNH010000035.1, read on the forward strand.
GAACACCTGGAGCACGTGGCGCTTGCCGCGTCCCTTCGGCTGCTGGTGCGCCTGCAGCGCCAGCATCGCCCGGGCGAGGTCGCCGCCGACGATCTTCACCGCCGCCAACACGGCGAGCGAGTTCTGGGCGATGTGCCGCCCCGGCGCGCCGAGCTTGTACGTCACGGTCTCGCCGAGGATGTCGGCGGTGACGGCGGTGCAGCTCTCGTTCAGCGAGCACTTGATGAGCCGCGCCTCGGCATCGGCATGCTCGCCGAAGAACACCACCTTGGCGCCATGAGCGCGGGCGCGCTCGGCCAGGAGCGAGGAGAATTCTCCATCGCGGTTGAGAATGGCGGTGCCACCCGGTTCAAGGCCGGAAAAGATCTCGGCCTTGGCCTCGGCGATCGCTTCGACGGAGCTGAAATGCTCGAGATGAACCGGCGCCACGGTGGTGACGATGGCGACGTGCGGACGCACCATGCCGACCAGCGGCGTGATCTCGCCAGGGTGGTTCATGCCGATCTCGAACACGCCGTAACGACAGCCGGATGGCATGCGGGCGAGCGTCAGCGGCACGCCCCAGTGATTGTTGAAGGACTTGGCCGAGGCATGCACCGAGCCGGACGGCGTCAGCGCCTCGCGCAGCGCTTCCTTGGTCGAGGTCTTGCCGACGGACCCCGTCACCGCGATCACCTTGGCGGCTGTGCGCTCGCGCGCCCGGACGCCCAGCCGGCCAAGACCGGCGAGCACGTCGTCCACCACCACCAGAGGACCGACATCGGCCGGCAGCGCTCCGCGCTTCTCGCTCGACACCACGGCCACCGTCGCCCCCTTGCGAAGCGCGCCCTCGACGAAATCGTGGCCATCGAAGCGGTCACCGGCGATGGCGAAGAAGGCCCCACCCCGTTCGACGGTGCGGCTGTCGATGGAAATGCTGTCGATCGGAGGCACCTCGCCTTCGGCTTCTCCGCGGAGCGCCTTGACGAACTCATCCGGCGACCACAGCGACCGGTCGGCCGGCGTCACGCCGGGCGTTGCCAGCACCGCCTCGTGGTCGGAGTAATGCACCGTCTCGCGGCCAATGATCTGGCCGGTCTCGTGACCCTTGCCGGCGATCAGGAACACATCGTCCGGGCCGAGCATGGCGATGCCTTTGCGCACTGCCGTCGCCCGGTCGCCGATCTCGAGGCCGCCGGGACAACCGGCCATGACTTCGGCGCGAATGGTCGCCGCGTCCTCGGTGCGCGGGTTGTCGTCGGTGACGATGGCAACGTCGGCGAGGCGGGAACAGACCTCGCCCATCTGCGGCCGCTTGCCCTTGTCGCGGTCGCCGCCGGCGCCGAAGGCGACGACAAGGCGGCCGGAGGTGAAGGGACGGAGCGTCTGCAAGGCCACTTCGAGGGCGGCCGGCGTGTGGGCGAAGTCGACGAAGACCGGCGCGTCGGACGGCGCGTAGCCGACCAGCTCCAGCCGCCCCTTGGCGCCCTTGATGCCGTCGAGCGCATCGAGCGCGTCGGAGAGGGACACCGAGCCGTCGGCAGCGGCGAGCGCCGCAGCGACCAGCGCATTGGACACCTGGAAGGCGCCGACCAGCGGAATGCGCACCGGGCGCGGTCCGTCGCCGATGTCGACGGTGGCGATCTGCGCCCAGCCATCGCGGGCGACGTCGAGAATGCGAATGCGGCTTCCGGCAGCGCCGACCGTCTGGAGATCGAGGCCGGAGATGCGCGCCGCCGAGGCGAAGGCCTCGCCGTAGACGTCGTCGAGATTGACCACCGCACCGGAGCCGGGATGCAGGATGGTGTCGAACAGCCGCATCTTGGCGGCCATGTAGGCCTCCATGGAGCCGTGGTAGTCGAGATGGTCGCGCGACAGGTTGGTGAAGGCGCCGGCCGCCACCTCGACGCCGTCGAGCCGGCGCTGGATGAGGCCGTGCGAGGAGGCTTCCATCGCCACATGGTCGACGCCGTCGGCGGCAAGGTCGTGCAGCGTCCGGTGCAGCGTCGCAGCGTCGGGCGTCGTCATGTTACCGTAGGCGTTGCCCGCCTTGGTGGTCACGCCGACCGTGCCGATCGACGCTGCCTCATAGCCGGCGGCGAGCCAGATCTGGCGAACGAAGGCGGCCACCGAGGTCTTGCCGTTGGTGCCGGTCACGGCCACCACGGTCTTGGGCTGCGGTCCATAGAAACGGGCGAGCATGCGGGCGAAGCGCCGTGCGGGATCGTTGTCGCGCAGGACCGGCACCGTGAGGCCGGCCGGCAACTCGTCCTCGGTGTCGGCGAGAACCACCGCCGCGCCCTTCTCGATGGCCTGGGGAATGAAATCGGTGCCCTTGGCACGGGTGCCGGGCAGCGCCACGAACAGCGAACCGGGCACCACCTCGCGGCTGTCGGCGGTAACGCCGGTAATCGATACGCGGCGAAGGGCCGGATCGAGCGTGAGGATGTCGGGCGCAAGTTCGGCGAGTTTCATATGACCGTCCATTATTTGATCGCGGGACGCCGCACACTGTCCTCGATTTGCGATCTAAATGAGGACAACTCACTCTTTTCACACCGTCCTTCGCCTCGCCGCCCGCGAGGGACGGTTTTCTCAGTAAGAGGCCATCAGCGGCACGTCGACGTCGTCGAAACGCGGCTCGACGTTCAGCATCGGCGCGATGCGGCCGATGATATTGCCGGCCGTCGGGCCGGCGTTCATGCCGGCGGTCGCCGGCAGGCCGGGGGCGTTCGGGATTGGGTTCGTCGATAACCACCAGCACGAGATACTGCGGGTCGTCGATCGGGAAGGTGGCGACGAAGGCGTTGAAGCGCTTGTTGTTGGAATAGCGGCCGTTCACGACCTTCTCGGCGGTGCCCGTCTTGCCGCCGATGCGATAGCCGGGAATGTCGGCCGACTTGCCCGAACCGCCCGGCGCCAGAACGTTGAGGCGCATCAGGTAGCGCATCTGGTCGGAGGTCGACTGTTTCATCACCCGCTTGCCGATCAGGCGAGCCTGCTCCTGGCTGCGCGGGAAGAAGGTCGGCGGAATGAGGATGCCGCCGTTCATCACCGAGCTGGCCGCCATGGCGGTGGCAAGCGGCGACACCGAGATGCCGTGGCCGAAGGAGACGGTAACGGTGACGAGATCCGACCAGCGCTTCGGCAGGATCGGCCGGGCGATTTCCGGCAGTTCGGTCGGCACCTTGTCCATCAGTCCCAGGCGCTTGAGAAACTCCTGCTGGCCGGCGGAGCCAACCTTGAGCGCCTCGCGGCCGGTGCCGACGTTGGAAGAGTAGATGAAGATCTCAGGCACCGTCAGCACGCGGTGCTTGCCGTGGAAGTCGTGGATGGTGAAGCCGCCAATGGTCAGGCCCTTGGTGGCGTCGAAGGTGTCGTTCATCGTCACCTTGCCCGAGTCGAGCGCCATCGCCGTGGCGAATATCTTGAAGGTCGAGCCCATCTCGTAGACCGCCGCCGAGGCGCGGTTCATGTTGTTGGGGTCGAGCGCCTCGACAGGATTCATCGGATCGTAGTCGGGCGCCGACGTCATGCCGAGCACTTCGCCGGTCTTGACGTTCAGCACCACCGCCGCCGAGGATTTGGCCGTGTAGCGCTGCATCGCCGCCGTGATCTCGTCGTGCAGCACCTGCTGTATGCGCAGGTCGATCGACAGCTTGATCGGCTCGAGGTTGGTGGCCATGCCGGCCTTCTGCAGGTCGCCGAGCCATTGGTCGTCGATATACTTCTCGATGCCGGCGATGCCCTGGTTGTCGATGTTGACGTGGCCGGTGACGAAGGCGACCGTCCGTCCGGACGGGTAGAAGCGCTTGTTCTCGGTCAGGAAGCCGATGCCGGGAAGCCCCAGGGCATGGACGGCCGCCTGCTGGGCGGGCGTGATCTCGCGCTTCAGCCAGATGAAGCCCTGCTTGGAGGCGAGGCGCTGGCGCACCGCGTCGGTGCCGAGATCGGGGAAGACGGTGGCGAGCTGCTCGGTCGCCTCGTCGGGGTCGACGACGCGCCGGGGCTCGGCATAGAGCGAGGCAAACTTGATGTCGGTGGCGAGGATCTCGCCGTTGCGATCGAGAATGTCGGGCCGGGCGGCCGACACCGACGCCTGGGCGTTGCCCAGCGTCACCGATTCCTGCGGCAGGCTGACGCCCATCTGGACGAGGCGGCCGACGATGGTGCCGTAGACGAGAATGAAGCACGCCGAGGCGAGGATGATCCGGCCACGCATGGTGTCGCCCGCGCCACGGGGCGCGGACGCGCGAAACTCCTGACCGGGGGCGGAGGCCATCGGCTCGGCGGACTTTCTGAACGGACCAAACCGCAACTTCATTGTACCCGTCTCGTATCGTCTTGAATCTGGGGCAGAACCGCCGAACCGTCGGCCGAACGCTCGATCGGTGCCTCCATCGGCGGCACCACCGGCTTCGCGGGAATGTCGGCGAGCGTGCCGATATGGTTGGCGGAGAGCGGCGTGAGATTCAGGATGTCCTGATGCCGTTCCACAAGATCGCGCATGCGGGCCGGACGGGTGAGCAGCGCCCATTCCGCCTTGAGCAGCGAGATATCCTCGCGCGCCTGGCTGATCTCCGCCTGCTTTTGCTTGATGTTCTCGGCGGCGATCTCCGCCTCGTATTTCATGTCGTAGACGGCGGCCGCCGACAGCACCATCAGGAACACCAGAAGCGCGTTGATATAGCGGGTCATGGCCGTTCTCTCACAAGACTGGGCACGCCGAGCGCGGCGCGGTCGATCGGGCGGGCCGGCGCCTCGGTGCGAATGCCGAACCGGAGCTTGGCCGAGCGGGCGCGCGGGTTCGACGAAAGCTCCGCCTCGCCGGCATCGACCGGCTGACGCCCCTCGAGGCGGAAGGTGGCGGGCGGCACGGTCGCTTCCGGCTGGTGGCGCGATCCGCCAGCCCGCTCGCGCGAGCGGTCGGCGAAGAAGCGCTTGACGATGCGATCCTCAAGGGAATGGAAAGTGACGACGACGAGCCGGCCACCCGGCTTCAACGCGCGTTCGGCGGCGGCCAGGGCATCGGACAGCTGATCGAGTTCACCATTGACGTGGATGCGCAGCGCCTGAAAGGCGCGCGTCGCCGGATGCATCTCGCCGAAGCGCTTGCCGCCCAGCACACTTTCGATGGCCGACACCAGCTCCGCCGTCCGGCTGAACGGCTGGCTGTCGCGCCGCGCCACAATCGCCCTGGCGATGCGCATCGACTGCTTTTCCTCGCCGTAGATCCAGAACAGGCGCGCCAGTTCCTTGACGTCGAGCGTATTGACCACGTCGGCCGCCGAAGGGCCGGAAAGGCTCATGCGCATGTCGAGCGGGCCGTCGGCGCGGAAGGAAAAGCCGCGCTCGGCCCGGTCGAGCTGCATGGAGGACACGCCGATGTCGAGCACGACGGCGTCGACCGACGCTTCGCCCGCCTCATTGGCGAGCCTGTCGAGCTCGGAGAAGGTGCCGGGCACCAGCATCAGGCGACCGGCGCTGGCCGCGACGACGGCAGCGCCCGCCTCGATGGCCGTGGGGTCGCGATCGATGGCGATGACGCGACCGGCGCCAGCGGCCAGAATGGCGCGGCTGTAGCCACCGGCGCCGAAGGTGCCGTCGACCACGACGGCGCCATCGAGCGGCGACAGCGCCTTGAGCACTTCGGCAAGAAGAACGGGAACGTGCGGCGCGGCGCCGGCCTCGACGAGCTCGCTCATGCGCCGCCCTCCGGCTGCGGGACAGGCCTCGACGAACGCCGAAGCGCCCTCGCCCGTTCGCGCGCGGTCAGCTCGTAGGCGGCAAAGCGCGTGGGCTCCCAGATCTGAAACTTGTAGCCCTGGCCGACGAAGGTGACCTCGGTGGTGATGCCGGTGATCTCCAGAAGGGCCGGCGTCAGGCCGATGCGTCCCTCGCTGTCGATGGTCAGCCGATCTGACGAACCGTAAAAGGCCGTCGACAACAGGTCGTGGTCTTCGGAAAACGGGGCATAGCGGGCAAGGTTGCGCTCGATCTCGGCCAGGAGCTGGTTGCCGCCGCAGTCCACCGCTTCCATGTCGATGGACGGATAGCAATAGAGCCCTTCGAAGCCATCGCGCGCCAGAACCTGACGGAACGGCGCGGGAATGGAGACCCGCCCTTTCCGATCGATCCTGTTGGTGACGCGCGATACGAAGCCGTTCATCGATCCCCGCAGCCCGCCGCGAGCGGTGCCTGACATTCTGTTTTTGGCGTCGGAACACTGCCTCTTGCGAAGCAATCCGACCTGGCGGCTCGCGTGACGCGGACACAACCGACGGCCAGGACGGTCGTTGCATTTTGCAAGCCTCCGTCTCGGCTGACCCCCGCCTCGATTGCCCGACCGACTCTCGAATAGAGCGAGACATCGGACACGGATCACCTGCTTGCCGGGATGATTTGGGATAGCATGGGATCATATGGGGCGTCAACGAAAGCCGAGCGATACGTACTGCCTGAAGGCAGCTCTCCACATTTATGAAGCGTTAGGCTTAACAAGTCGTTCCACCGCCGCGCAGGGGATAGGACCCTGCCGTTCGAAGGCGGATATCCGGGCATTCGGTCCGCCCCTCGCCCATCGACGACGCGCTCGCGTTACCCATTGGCGCGAGGCTCGGCCGCGAACGCCGCCCCGGGGCGGATCGGGTCTTTGGTTGATAAGCAAAAGGCCTCGCCAACCCTTTTGGGCGGACGAGGCCTTTGAAATGCATCTTGGCGACGGGAATAGGCCTAACGGCCCATGTCATCCCATGTCAGACCGCTTCGAGGGCGATCAGCGAGCGGCGGCGTTTCCGACCCGGTTGCCGGCGTCCTGCGTCGCATTGACGGCGCTGGCCGTATCCTTGCCAACCCCGCGGATGGTGTTGGCGCAGCCGCCGAAGGCGACGACCGAGAGAATGACGACGCCGATGCTGAGAACGGATTTTGCGGACATGGGAAAGCCCCTTTGTTGGATCGCGGCCGAATGGCCTGCTTCATAGACGCACGAAGGGAGGCTTCGGTTCCGTCCCACAAATAAAAAAAACGCCCGGAAGACGAACTTCCGGGCGTCGCAATCATGAATGAGGCTGCCTTGCGGCAGGATCAGTCCTTGGCGCGCTCGACGTAGGAGGCATCCTCGGTCATCACCACGATGCGGGTACCGACGGCAACGAAGGGCGGCACCATGGTGCGCACGCCGTTCGACAGGATCGCCGGCTTGTAGGACGAGGCGGCCGTCTGGCCCTTGACCGCCGGCTCGGTCTCGGTGACTTCCAGCGTCATGCGCGCCGGCAGTTCGATCGACACGGGCACGTCGTTGTAGACGCCGATATGGCATTCCATGTTCTCGGCCAGGAAGGCTGCGCGGTCGCCGACCACATCCTTGGACACGGAGATCTGCTCGTAGGTCTCCATCTGCATGAAGGCGAAGCCATGCTCTTCCTCATAGAGGAAGGTGTAGGGGCGCTCGTCGATCTGGGCGCGCTCGACCATTTCGGTGGTCTTGTAGCGCACCGACACCTTCACGCCGTCGTTGATGCGGCGCATGTCGATCTGCGTGGTGGGCGTGCCCTTGCCCGGATGGAAGCTTTCGGCCAGCAGGACGACGTGGAGCTTGTCATCCAGCTCGACGACGTTGCCCTTGCGGATTTGGCTAGCGATGACCTTGACCATGACGTATCGGATATCCTGACAAAAGGGTGGCGTGGCCTCGGAACGGTGGCTCCGGGCGTGCTTCGCGTCTCTCCTGACATTTTTGAAGCGGAAAAGGAAGAGGCGGAATGTACGAAACGGCTGGAGAATCGCCTTGGTGGTCGGTCGAGCGGCATCTTGCCCGCCGTCCGTTCCTTGCCGCGCGCGGCAAGATCAAGCGCGCCATCCGCTTCTGGTTCGAGGACGCCGGCTTCACCGAGGTCGAATGTCCGGCCCTGCAGGTCTCGCCGGGCAACGAGGCGCATCTGCACGCCTTCGCCACCGAAAAGATTGGTCTCGATGGCAGTCGGACGCCGCGCTACCTGCACACCTCGCCCGAGTTCACCGCCAAGAAGCTGCTGGCGGCCGGCGAGACGCGCATCTTCGATTTCGCCCGCGTCTTCCGCAACCGCGAGAAGGGCGCGCTGCACGCCTCCGAATTCACGCTGCTCGAATGGTACCGGGCGAACGAGCCTTACGAGCAACTGATGGACGACGCCGTGGCGCTGATGCGGCTTTCCGCCGAAACGCTCGGGCGCGACCACTTCGTCTGGCGCGGCCACACCGCAGATCCCTTCGCCGAACCGGAAAGGCTCACCGTCGCCGAGGCCTTCGAGCGCTATGCCGGCATCGATCTTCTCGCAACACTGACCGACGATCCCGGCGCGCCCGACCGCGACGGCCTCGCCGCGCGGGCCGAGGCGCGCGGCTATCGCGTGGTCGCCGACGACAGCTGGACCGATATCTACTCGCGCATCCTGGTCGAAAGCATCGAGCCGAACCTCGGCTTCGAGCGGCCGACCATTTTCTACGAGTACCCCGCCTGCGAGGCCGCCCTCTCCCGCCCCGTCACCCGCGACCCGCGCCTTGCCGAGCGCTTCGAGCTCTATGCTTGCGGCGTCGAGCTCGCCAACGCCTTCGGCGAGCTGACCGACCCGACCGAGCAGCGCCGGCGCTTCGAGGAGGAGATGGACATCAAGGCGCGCATCTACGGCGAGCGCTATCCGATCGACGAGGAGTTCCTCGCCGCCCTCGCCCACATGCCCGAAGCCTCCGGCATCGCGCTGGGCTTCGAGCGGCTGGTGGTATTGGCCAGCGGCGCCCGCTCCATCGAGGATGTCGTCTGGGCGCCGGTGTAGTCTCCCAGGCGTGCAGGCAGACGCACTCAAACGTCAGCTGGGGGGGCTGCGAGGGAAAAGGGGAGTCCGATATCAACCTCGGCGCCCTTTTCTGCCCGAGGTCCACCTTGCATTCGCATGCGAATGCAAGCGGCGTTCGCAAGGACAGCTCTATATGGAGGGGACAGTGGGATAAGCCGCTCGCGCCCCCCCAACGCGTCCTCACCGCCACTCGCGCGGAACACAGGGCCGCAAGTGAACGCAACTGCTATCCGATTGTATCATATATATAAATTGTCATCCTTGCGCAGGCCGCTTGCATTCGCCCGCGAATGCAAGGTGTACCTCAGGCAGAAGGGGGCGAGCGGCCGATATCACGCTCCCCGAACCAACGCCCATATAGGTCTCCCCGCCCCCCAAATAGCGCTCCCCCCTCCCCTCCAAAAACAACAGCGCCCCCTCTGCTCTTCTTCAGCGGGGGCGCTGGGGAACCGGAGGACCGGCTCTCACCGAGTGCGAAGGGGGGGCGGGCCGGAGGGCGATCCCCTGGCCTACCGTTGGTCGTCGGGCGGGGCCTGTCCAGGGCGGGCCAGTCGAAAGGGCTCGCGCCATCCGCCGGCCAGACGGTCGTCAGGCAAGGGTGACGACGACCTTGCCCTTGGCGCGGCCGGTTTCGACATAGGCCAGGGCCTCCGCCGTTTGGGCGAAGGGGAACACCTTGTCCACCACCGGGCGGATGGCGCCGGCATCGATCAGCCTGGCGATCTCCGCCAACTGCCGGCCATCGGCGCGCATGAACAGGAAGCCGTAATCGACGCCCCGGCCTCTGGCCTTCTTCAGAACGCCTCGGCTCAGCATCCGCATCACGAAGCGCAGCAAGAAGTTCAGCCCCAGGGATTTGGCGAACGGGACGTCCGGCGGGCCGGAGATGGAGATCAGCTTGCCGCCCGGTTTCAGCACGTTCAGCGACTTTGCCAGCGTCCCGGCGTCCTGGCTGTTCAGCACCAGGTCGTAGCCGGAGAGCAGCTGTTCGAAATCCTGCGTCCTGTAGTCGATCACCACATCGGCGCCGAGGCTCTTGACCAGCTCGGCATTGGCGGCGCTGGTTGTGGTAGCCACCGTGGCGCCGAGATGCATGGCGAGCTGGATGGCGAAGGTGCCGACACCGCCGGACCCGGCCTGAATGAATACCTTCTGGCCGGGCTTGACCTTGCCGACTTCGACCAGCGCCTGCCAGGCGGTCAGCCCGACCAGCGGGATCGACGCGGCCTCTTCCATGGAAAGGCGTTCGGGCTTCAGGGCCAGATCGGCGGCGTCGACGGCGATCAACTCGGCGAAGGTGCCGACCCGATGGTCGCGCGGGCGACCGTAGACCTCGTCCCCCGGCTTGAACCGCCGCACGTTGGCGCCGACGCGCAAGACCGTTCCGGCCAGATCGTGGCCGAGAACGAAGGGCGGCCGATAGGGCAGGAACAGCTTGAACTCGCCGTCCCTCACCTTGGAATCGAGAAGGTTGATCGCGGTGGCCCGAATGCGCACCAGAACGTCATCCGGCCCCACCCGGGGATCGGGCACGTCGGCGAGGCGCAGGGCGCCCTTCTTCTTGTACTTGTCGACGACGAAGGCTTTCACGGCTTTTCTCCGGTGTGAAGTCCATCAGGCCAGGCAGCGAGAAACGCCAGGGCCTTCGGCACGAAATCGGCATGGTACTGAAAGATCCCGCCATGGCCGGCATCCTCGTAGATCACCAGTTCGGCATTCGGGATGCGGCGCGCCAGATCCCGGCTGTTCGATGTTGGCACCATGATGTCGTTGTCGCCATTGGCCACAAGAACGGGGATCCGGATCCGGCTCAGATCCTGCGGCGCCTGACGGCCCCAGGCCTTGATGGCCGAAAGCTGGCGCAGGAAGGCGCGGGGCGTCGGGGACTTGTCGCGATCTTGCGTGCGCTCCTTCAGCCGCGCCAGAAAACCCTCGGCCGCGCGCCGCCCCTTGGCGGTCGAGGTGAAGAACAGGTAGGTCTTGGGGTCGCGCCGGGTGAGCAGGCCCTTGACGATCAGCGGCCAGGACACCGCTCCCACCCTGGCAATGCCGGCCCCGCCGGCGGGGCCCGTGCCGGTCAGGATCAGCTTGCGGACCAGGGCGGGGGCCTTCATGGCAATGTTCTGCGCCACGAAGCCGCCGAGCGAGAAGCCCAGCAGATCGACCGTGGCGTAGCCCAGCTTGCCGATGACGTCGATCGCGTCCCGAGCCATGTCGCCGACGGTCGCCGGGGCCGTGCCGCCGGACAGGCCGATCCCCCGATAGTCGAGAGCGATCACATGGTGGACGGCGGCAAGCCCGTCGACGATCCGCGGATCGAAGTTGTCGAGCACCGCGCCCCAATGGTTGAGAAGCACCAGCGGCACCCCGCCGCGCGGACCGAGCTCCCGATAGGCAAACCGGGTGTTGCCGACGGTGACGAAGCGGTTGGGCGCGTCGCGGTGGCGAGGGGGTACTGCCGTCGGTCGAGATGCGTCTGTCATGGGGATCCTGCCTTGCCTGCGCGTTGCGGGCGTGAGGTGTGGCGATGTCAGGCGATGTTGAACTGCTTGCGCAGAATGCGGTCGAACAGCGCGCGCGGCAGGAAGCGCCGGGCGAAGGAGGTTTGTCTGGCGGCCCTGCCCGAGGGGTAGCGCAGCCGGGGTACCTCGGCCGTGGCCGCCGTCAGGATGGTGGCCGCGACGTCGTCCGCCGTGTCGGCGTTCGCCATGGCGCCGTCGAAGGCCGCGCGGTATCGGGCGAACGTCTCGCGATAGGCCTCGATCGGTCGATCGCCCTGGGGCGAGTTGGTCTCGATGGAGGTCTTCGTGGCCCAAGGCTCGATGACGGAGACCCGTATGCCAAACGACCGGACCTCGTGGTCCAGCGATTCCGAATAGCCTTCGATCGCGTGCTTGGTTGCCGCGTAGTGGGCGCCGAAGGGGCCGGGAATCAGGCCGACGACCGACCCGATGTTCAGGATCCTGCCGGAGCCCTGCCGGCGCATGACCGGGAGGACCTCGTTCGTCACCCGCACCACCCCGAGATAGTTGGTGTCGAACAGCGCGCGGACCTGCTCGACGGAGCTTTCCTCGGCCGCGCCGGAAACGGCGTAGCCGGCATTGTTGATCAGGAGGTCGATCCGGCCGAGTTCGGCCTGCGCCTCAGCCACGGCGGCGGTGACGGATGCGTCGGACGTCACGTCGCAGACGATCATCCTCACGCCGTCGAGCAGGTCGCCGGGGGTGGCCTTGCGGCTGGTGCCGATCACCCGATAGCCGGCCCGGCGCAACGCTTGCGCGGCCGCCTTGCCGATGCCGCTGGACGCCCCGGTCACGAGCGCGGTCTTCTGGTCTTTCGATGCAAACGTCGCCATCGGTGTTCTCTGTCTGGCTCGAGGGGGTTGGCAGGACAGCCCCGCGAGGGGGCGATTCCGCCTGGGGCGGGCCGACGCCCGGCTCCAGGCGGGATGGGGTGATAGGCTCAGGCGGGCCAGCGATAGCGCTCGGCGGGACGCGCGTTGACGAGGTTGCCGAGCATGGCCTTGCGCGCGGCCTCGAGGGCGTTCCACTGGCCGTCGTCGTGAAGCGGCGGAATGGTCACCGGCTCGCGACGGTCGAAGCCGACCAGCGCCGCGTCCACCAGGTCGCCCACCTCCATGACATTGTTCATGGCGTTGACGTCGGTGCCGACGTGCTGCCAGATCTCGGTTCGGGTCGTGGCGGGAAGCACCGCCTGCACGTAGACGCCCTTCGGGCCCAGTTCCAGGGCGAGCCCCTGCGACAGGAACAGCACGAAGGCCTTGGTCGCCCCGTAAACGGTCATGCCGAACTCGGGGGCAAGGCCGACCACCGAACCGATATTGATGATGGCGCCGTCGCCCGCCTCTGCGAGACGCGGGGCGATCGCGCTGGCAAGCCGGACGAGCGCGGTGGCGTTGAGCGCGACGAGACGGGCCATGTCGTCCGTGCTCTGCTCGACGAAGCTGCCGCCGATGGCCGTGCCGGCATTGTTGATCAGGATGCCGATACGCGCATCGTCGCGCAGTCTGGTCTCGACCTTGGCAAGGTCCGGCGCTTGCGTCAGGTCCGCCGGGAGGATGTCGATCGCCACGCCGGTCTCCTGACGGAGGCGGCTCGCCAGCGCCTCCATGCGAGTGGCGTCACGGGCCACCAGTACGAGGTCGTGCCCGCGCAGGGCAAAGCGTTCGGCGTAGGTGGCGCCAATGCCGGTGGAGGCGCCGGTAATCAGGACTGCGGGAGCGTGGCTCATTGGATTGCTCTTTTCGTTCGTCGGGTCTATATTCATGATGATCATCATGATTGAGCTTAAATATGACGGCCATCATGTAAATGTCAACGGCTGTCCGGGAGATTTTTCGAAATGAAGGTGAGTCGAGAGCAAATGGCCGAAAACCGGCGCCGGATTCTGGAGGTGGCCGGCCGGCTGTTTAAGGACAAGGGTTTCGAGGCGGTGAGTGTCGCGGAGGTCATGAAGGCCGCCGGCCTGACCCATGGCGGCTTCTATGGTCACTTCAGTTCGAAGGACGATCTGGTGGCGCAGACCCTTGCCCATGCCCTCGCCGCCGACAGTTTCGGAGAGGGCGAGTTCAGCGATTTCGTCCGCGCCTACCTGGCGCCATACCATCGCGACGACGCGGCCGGCGGCTGCCCGACGGCAGGTCTCGTCGCGACCATTCGCCACCAGACTCCGGCCGCCAAAGCCGCCATGACGGAAGGACTGCGCGCACAGATCGCCCGCATCGAGAAAGCGCTTCCGGATGCGGCCCCGACGGACCGGCATCGCGCGGCAATCGGCAGCTGGGCGGCGATGGTGGGGGCTGTCATCCTTGCCCGGGCCATCGACGATCTCGCGCTTTCCGACGAGATCCTGGAGCAGACGCGCTCCTGGATCGAAGCCCGCGCCAGCTAGATCTCGCTCCATCCCGCCCGAGGTCCACGTTGAGTGCGCGCGAATGCAAGCGGCCTGCGCAAGGATGCCAATTTATATAGAGGGGAGCAGTGGGATAAGCCGCTCGCAAGGCTCCCACATGGCATCACCGCCACTCGAGCGGAACACACCGCTCGCAAGTGCATGCAACCCCTATCCGCTTGTATCTTATATATAAATTGTCATCCTTGCGAAGGCGAGGACCTCAGGCAGAAAGGGGCGAGCGGCCGATATAGCGCCCCCGAACCGCCCCCCCCACGTAGCGCTCCCCCTCCCCCCGGAAACGAGAGCGCCCCCGCTGCTCTTCATCAGCGGGGGCGTTGGGAGCCGGGTGACCGGCTCTCCCGAGGTCGCCGAAAGGGGCACAATCGGCGAGCTCGCTATGGGTGTCGGCCTCAGTATTGCGCGTTGAAGCCGAAGGCCTTGGCGCTGGCCTTGTAGACGTCGGTGTTGTCGACGAAGACCTGGCTTTCCGCCGGCACGTGATAGGCGGCGAGGCCGGCTTCCGGCTTGGCGACCGAGGTGAAGAAGTCGGCGCCCTTGCCCTTGGCGTAGAGCGGCACCAGCTCGCGGGTGTGGTTGTCGTTGTGCCAGCGGACCAGCGGCAGCGCGCCGGCGCCCTGGCTGACGATATCCGAATAGGCGGCCTTGTCGGAATCCGGGCCCAGGAGCAGGCCGTTGCCGTGGTCGGTGGTGACGATCACCAGCGTGTCGTCCCAGGAGGAGTTCGCCTCCACCCAGTCGACCACCGCCTCGACCGACTGGTTGAAGTCGATCTGCTCCTCGATGAGGCGCGGCAGGTTGTTGGCGTGCGCGGCCCAGTCGACGGCGCCGCCCTCGACCATCAGGAAGAAGCCGTCGGGGTCCCTGGCCACCACTTCCAGCGCGCCGCGCGTCATGGTGGGAAGGTCGGGCTGGTTGGCGAGGAGGTCGCCGGCGGCGACGCCCGCGCGGTTGAACTGCAGCGTGGCGTTGTTTTCCACGGTGCCGAGCACCTTGGTCTTGCCGCCGAGGTCCAGCGTGCCGGCGGCCAGCGCCTCGAAGTCGGCGCGGGTTTCGATCAGCTTGTAGTCGGTGGCGCCGACCTTCAGCTTGTCCCAGGTGTCCTTGCCGCCGACATACTTGAAGGCCTTGTCGTCCTTGGGCTCCACCGGCTTGCCGTTCTTGTCGAAATAGGGATGGCCCGAGCCCATGACGACGCTGGCAAGCCCGCTCTCCACGATCTCCTTGCCGATGCCGACATAGTCGTTGCGGCTGCGGTTGTGGGCGAGGAAGCCGGCCGGCGTCGCGTGGCTCCACTGCACCGAGGTGATGACGCCCAGCGCCCGGCCGCTTTCCACCGCCATCTCGCCGATGTGCTTGAGGCGCTGGTCGGTGTTCGACCAGTTGATGGCGTTGTTGTAGGTCTTGTGGCCGGTGGCGAGCGCCGTCGCGGCGGCGGCGCTGTCGGTCACGTCGGCGCGAACGTAGTCGTAGCCGGCGAAGAAGCCGGCATAGTCGCCGATGGCGCCCTTGAAGACGGTGTCGACCGGCGCGGCATCCCAGATGGCGGCCGAATCGAACTTGACCGAGCCCTCGTCGGTGCCCGTCGGCTCCTTGTTGGTGTTGAGCGGATGGGTCGACATGAACAGCTTGGTTTCGAAGCCGTCATAGACCTCGTGGCCCAGGCCGCCATGGCGGTAGTAGCTCGCCGCGTGCCAGGTGTTGATGCCGGCGCCGTCGGAAATCATGACGATGACGTTCTTGGCGACGCCATCGGCGGCGACGGCGGCCGGAACGATCGCCGACGTCACGGCGAAGGCGATCAGGAATGTCTTGATAAGGCGCATCTGGAGCTCCCCTGTCCAAAGTGACAGGGGGAGATGTAACGTTATATCATTTCATTTCTACGACACCGGCCGCGCCTCGCAATCAAGCGGGGCGCGGCCGGCTGTTTTCAGAAGGGCTGTCCGCTCAGCGGGCGGCTTCCGATGCCGCCAGCGGCTGGACGGCCTTGCGGTGGTTGAGCATCAGGATGGCGACGGCGCCGACGAGGGCGATGGCCGCCAGCGTCAACAGGCCCGCCGACTGGTTGGCGAACATCGTCTCGGCCTTCACGCGGATGATCGGGGCGAAGAAGCCACCGAAGGCGCCGAACATGTTGACGAAGCCGATGCCGGCGGCCAGCGCCGTGCCCGACAGGATGCCCGTAGGCATGGTCCAGAACACCGGCTGCACGGCGATGAAGCCGGCGGCGGCCACGCAGAGCGCGATGATCGCCACGGTGGGTCCGCTGAGGGCCGAGATGCCGATGCCGAGGCCGGCGGCGGCCAGCGTGGCGGCGGCGATCAGCCGGCGCTCGCCCGTCTTGTCGGAGTAGCGGGGGATGTAATAGGTGCCGAACAGCGCAACCACCCAGGGAATGGCCGCCACGAGAGACGCCTTGAAGCCCACCGTCGTGCCGATCAGCGCCGCCACCTGCGTCGGCAAGAAGAAGATCAGTCCGTAAACGGCGATCTGGATGATCATGTAGATGATCGAGAGGTGCCAGACGCGCGGGTCCTTGAGGCCGTCGATCAGCCGCGAGGCGGTCTTGCGCGTGTCTTCCTTGGCGAGCTCGGCCACCAGGATCGCCCGCTCCTCGGCGGTGAGGAAGCGCGCCTCTTCCGGACGGTTGTCGAGATAGGCGAAGGTGTAGAAGCCGGCGAGGATGGCCAGCGCGCCCTCGATCAGGAACATCCAGAACCAGCCGGGGAAGCCGGCGAAGCCGTGCATCTCAAGCAGGGCGCCCGACAGCGGCGAACCCAGCGTCAAGGCCAGCGGCGCGCCCATGTAGAACAGGCCCATGATCGACGCCCGCACCTTCGAGGGGAACCACTGCGAGGTGAGGTAGATCATGCCGGGGAAGAAGCCGGCCTCGGCCGCGCCCAGCAGCGTGCGGACGACCAGGAACTTCCATTCGGTGTCGGCGAAGGCCATGGCGGCCGACAGAACGCCCCAGACCAGCGTGGTGAAGCCGATCCAGTTGCGCGCGCCCACCTTCTTCATCATCAGGTTGGCGGGGGCGCCGAGGAAGGCGTAGGCGGCGAAGAAGATGCCGGCGCCCAGCGCGAAGGCCTCGTTGGAAAGGCCGGTGTCGAGCTGGTAGGCCTGCTTGGCGAAGCCGATGTTCGAGCGGTCGAGGAAGGCGAGGATGTAGAGCGCCAGCATGAACGGAATGAGCCGCCAGCGCGTCTTGGCCACGATGCCCTCAAGGCGATCGGATGCGATAGTCAAGGTAGTCCTCCCGAAAGTGAGGTTCGGTGCGTTGCTGGCCACGGCCGCCGCTCTCTCATCGGCGGCCGCGCCAGTGGTTGGTTGCGGTCAGTGCGTGTAGGGGCGCTTCATCTCGCAGGCCGGGTTCAGCTCGACGCCGAAGCCGGGCTTGTCGAGCACCGACTTGTGGATGCGGCCGCCCTCGGGCACCGGCTCGCCCAAAAGGATCGGGTCGAACTGCGGGCGCAGGCTCGCGCAATCCGGGCTGGTCATCAGGAACTCGCTGAACGGCGTGTTGGTGAAGGTGATCACCGCGTGGTGCGAGTAGACCGACGAGCCGTGCGGCACCACCAGCTGGCCCTTGGCCTTGGCGATGGCGGCGATCTCGACCAGCGTGGTCAGGCCGCCGCACCAGCCGACATCCGGCTGCATGATGTCGACGCCCGTCTCCGACAGCGTCTGGAACGACTGCAGCGTGCCGTGATGCTCGCCGGTGGTCACCATCATGCCCGGCGGCACGTTGCGCTTCAGCTCGGCATAGCCGGCATACTGCTGCGGCGGCAGGCACTCCTCGATCCACTTGAGATTGGAGGGCGCGCAGGCGTGGGCCAGCTTGGTGGCGTAGTTGACGTCCTGGCTCATCCAGCAGTCGAGCATCAGCCAGAAGTCCGGGCCGCACTTCTCGCGCATGTCGGCCACCATGGCCGCGTCCTTGCGGATGCCGGCGTCGCCGTCGTGCGGACCCCAGTGGGTCGGCATCTTGCCGCCGATGAAGCCGAAGCCCTTGGCCAGATCCGGCCGGGCGCCGGTGGCGTAGAACTGCAGCTCGTCGCGCACCGCGCCGCCCAGCAGGCGATAGACCGGCAGGCCGACCACCTTGCCGAACAGGTCCCACAGCGCCAGGTCGACGCAGGAGATGGTGTTCATGACGAGGCCGCCGGAACCGGCGTAATACATGGTGCCGCCGATCATCTGGTCGTGGATCAGCTTGATGTCGGAAACCGACTTGCCCTCGATGAAGCGGTTGAGGTGCTTCTCGACGATGAAGCAGCCCATCTCGCCGCCGGTCGACACGGCAAAGCCCTTGACGCCGTTGTCCGCCTCGACCTCGACGATCAGCGTGCCGAGCACGTTGATGCCGAAGGACTGGCGAGACTGCTCGTAGTCCTTGTACTTGCTCATCGGCGTGGCGATGTGGTCATCGATCCAGTGCTTGCCGCCCTGGTCGTGATAATCCGCTCCACCCTTGCCTTTTTCGGCCGTCGCACCGCCCATGAAGAAGGCGCGGACAGTCCTTGATATTTGGAAGCGACACCATTTTCCTCTCCTTTGACATCGTTGGGGCGCGCCGATCGCCCAGCGAATGCTCCAGATTCACTTGCTGGAGCGACCGGGCGACGCGAAACTCAGCCCCCTAGAACTCAGGCCTTCGGCAGCACGCCGGCGCCGCGCAACACGGCCAGAAGCTGGGCCTTGATCTCGTCCGACGGCACGAGCGACGGCGCCAGCACGGCGGTGGAAACGTCGGTGCCGGTCAGGCGGATGGCCTCCTTGACGAGGCCGAAGAACGGCTGGTCGAGGCCATAGATCGGCATCAGCGTCGCCAGCCTGCGGGCGCCGACGCGCATGGCGGCGAAGTCGCCCGCCTCGACGGCATTGAAGATGCCGAGCGTGATCTCGGGAATGAAGTTGGCCGTGGCCGGAATGCCGCCGTCGCCGCCGATCAAGAGCGTGTCGAGCATGTATTCGTCAAAGCCCGAGAACACCAGGAAGTCGGGCCGCGCGCCCTTCACCGTGGTCACCAGCGCCCGGGTGTGGCTCATGGTGTCGACGGTGTCCTTGATGCCGACGATGTTCGGGCAGGCGAGCGCCAGCTCCAGCACCAGGTCGACCGTCAGCTCCTGCCCGGTGAGGCCGGGGAAGTTGTAGAGCATGATCGGCATGTCGACGGCGGCGGCCACCGCCTTGTAATGCGCGATCAGGGCCGGCCGGCTCAGCGTGGCGTAATAGGGGTTGACCACCAGCACCGCGTCGGCGCCGCAGGCCTTGGCGTGCTGGCCCAGCTCGATCACCTCGGCGGTGGCCGAAGCGCCGATGCCGAGAAGCACCGGCACGCGGCCGGCGACATGGCGCACGCAGAACTCGGCCACCTCTTTGCGCATGGCAAGGCTCATGTGGCAGAACTCGCCGCCGCTGCCGAGGATCAGCATGCCGTGGATGCCAGCGGCGATTTCACGCTCCAGCAGCGCGGCCATGCCCTTGGGGTCGAATGCGCCGGCCTGGTCGACGATGGTGGGAACGGGGGGAATGACGCCTCTGAGCGTGAAAGACTGCATGATCTCCTGCCGTGCTTTTTGTTCTGTACTTAGAACCATGATCTCTATACAGAACAGCTAGCATTCCTGTCGGGGATTGGGGCAAGGCGGAACCGCCTCATGGGCGGTCAGCATGAACGCGTAAGTCCTTCGCCTGAGGGGGTGCCCTAAAACTCGCTGGGGTGCGGCATGCGGGTCCGGGCCGCCCTTGGCAAGGCGGTTGGTTTCCGGCTAGACCATCGCCAACCGGTTGAAAATCGGCAACGAAGGTCAACGATGGTGAACACGAAAAGCGACAGCGAACCGGGCGGGCGCCCCATGGTGCCGGCGCTTCCCAAGGCGTTTGCCATTCTCGATCTGGTGGCGCGCGAGGCCGGCAATCGGCTTCACCGCCATCCAGAAGACGCTGGGGCTGCCGAAGAGCACCGTCCATCAGCTGATCTCGACCCTGCGCGACGTCGGCGCCCTGCAACCGACGCCCGACGGCCGGCTACCTGCTCGGCCTCAAGCTCGCCGAACTCGGCGCGATCGCCGCCGATCAGCGAACCATCGAGCGCGTCGCCCTGCCCTATCTGAAGGCGCTGTCGCTGGACGTCGCCATGACGTGCCCACCTCGGCGTTCTCGAAGGCGATTCCCCCATCTATCTCGCCAAGGTCGAGGCCGACCAGGACATCAAGATCAACACCTGGGTCGGCAAGCGGCTGTCGCTCTACCGTTCGTCGCTCGGCAAGGTGCTCTTGGCCTGGCAACCCGACGAGGCGCGCGAACGGCTGATCGCCCAGATCGACGTGGGTGGCCCGAACCCCGAAATCCCTGCCCGACGCCGACGCCCTGCGCCAGCATCTCCAGGGGCGTGCGCGCCCGTGGCTGGGCCACCGACGACGAGGAGGACATGCTCAACGTCCGCTGCGTCTCGGCCCCGGTGTTCGACCGCCAGGGCAACGTGGTGGCCGCCATCAGCGCCGTCGGCACCGTGCTGCAAGTCTCGCCAAGCGACTTCCCCGACCTCGCCAAACGCAATCTGCGCCGTCGCCGCCGACATCTCCAAAAACCTCGTCCACGGCTAAACCAAGCGGGCGCGAGAGGCGACTATCCTATTGTTATATATAAGACTACCGTCATCCTGCGCGTAAGGCGCAGGACCTCAGGACAAGAAATCTCCTCGGCCCATATCAAGCTCCCTCACTCAAGGGCGCCCGATATCAACCCCTCGCCCCATCCTGCCCGAGGTCCTGCGCCTAAAGCGCAGGATGGCGGCGTGATAGGAGCGGGAGACCGATATCAGCCTACCTCGCCTCCACATCGGCGAAGGCGTGGTCGAAGAGGCTGTTCCATTCGTCCAGCAGGTCGATTTCGTCGGGTTTTGCGCAGCCAGCGCAGTTGCAGACCGTCCATCAGGGCCAGCACGTGGCGGGCGACGTGTTCGGCGTTGGGCACGCCCCGGATGGAGCGGGCGAACAGCCCCAGCGCCATGTCTTCCCGGTCCTGGAAATAGCCGTGGGCGGGGTGCGTCGGCTCCAGCGATTCGGCGTTGAGCACGCTGTAGAGGCGGACGATTTCCGGCTGGCCGGCGTTGCGGCGGAATCAGCGCGGTGCAGAGCTGGCGCAGCGTCACCGGCAGCGGATCGAGGTCGATGTCTTCCCGGCTCACCCCGAGCAGCCCGGCCAGCGCCTGGAAGTCGGCCTCGTCGCGATATTCCAGCACGGCGATCAGGAGGCGCGCCTTGTTCTGGAAGTGATGCAGCACGCCGGCCTCGGTGATGCCGCAGAGCACGGGCGGCATCCCTCAGCGTCACCCCCCAGAAGCCCCGCTCAGCAATCAGCTGGGTCGCCGCCTCGATGATCTGCGAGCGGCGCGCGTCGGCCGATTTGCGCTCGCGCGTCAGGCGGGGCGGGGGAGAAAGGTCGCGGGCCAAGGGGAATCAACTCTCTTCGTAAATTCACGGATGGCCTTCTTATAGCACATCTTTTTCGCCTCCGTCAGCGTCACGCCCCGGCTTTACAGAATACCTAGTATGTATTAAGTAAGGCGCATCGCGTTACTCGAGGGAGGACCAGAATGCCCCTGAACCGCCACCACCACGGAGGCGGCGGCCCGATGCTGCGTCGTCGGCGCCCGAAGGCTCTCAACCAAACCTCTCAGCCAGGCCGTCGACCGGGTGCCGCAAAAGGCGCCAAGCCCGCCGACGAAGCCCGCGCGCTCTATGCCCGACATGACCACCGACGAGCGCCTGTCGCTGCTCGGCGGCGACCAGCCCTTCTGGGAAGGCATGCTCAGCCTGGTCGAGGATGGCTACAACGTCTACCCCTACGTCATGGGCGCGGTGGACCGGCTGGGCGTTCCCGGCGTGCGCTTCGCCGACGGCCCGCGCGGCTCGGTTCTCGGCCGCTCCACCTGCTTCCCCGTCTCCATGGCGCGCGGCGCCACCTGGGACGTTGCGCTGGAAGAGAAGGTCGGCGAGGTGATCGGCCGGGAAATCCGCGCCCTCGGCGCCAACTTCTTCGGCGGCGTCTGCATCAACCTGCCGCGCCATCCGGCCTGGGGCCGGGTGCAGGAAACCTATTCCGACCAGCCGGTGATCCTGGGCGAGATGGGCCGCGGCGCTAACGCGCGGCATCCAGCACCACGCCATGGCCTGCGCCAAGCATTACGCGCTCAACAGCATGGAGAACGCCCGCTTCTCGGTCGACGTCACCATTGCCGAGGCCGACCTTCAGGAGACCTTCCTGCCGCATTTCAAGCGCGTCATCGATGCAGGCGCCTTCCGCGGTGATGAGCTCCTACAACTCGGTCAACGGCACCTGGGCCGGC
>CAXXNH010000036.1:0-16677 GCA_963665435.2 uncultured Pleomorphomonas sp.
GGGCGCGCTCGACAGCTATTTCGCCATGATGGCGCCGTTCTTCCTGTCGGTGTTCGCCATCTTCCTGTTCCGGCAGACCTTCAAGTCCTACCCGGACGAGATCATCCAGGCCGCCCGGCTCGACGGCATGTCGGAAGGCGCGATCCTCTGGACCATCGTGGTGCCCGCATCCTTGCCGGCCATCGCCGCCTTCGCGGTGTTCTCGGTCACCGCCCACTGGAACGACCTCTACTGGCCGCTGATCGTTGTCCGCTCCAACGAGCTGATGACGCCGCCGCTCGGCCTTGCCTATTTCACCGACGTCGAGAGCGGGGAGAACTACGGTGCGCTGATGGCGACGGCCGCCATCCTCACCGCGCCGCTGATGCTGGGCTTCCTTCTGGCGCAGCGGCACTTCATCCGCGGCATCACCACCATGGGCCTGAAGTAGTCGGGCCCCAGCGCGTTCCGGGGTCCGGCCGCTGGCCGGGACCCGGCGGGCAGGATGGGATTGCGCCCCATCCCGCCCCGGCCGCGGCGGTTCCGCGCGCCGTTCCTGTCGTCCACCGAAGCAACGGAGAACACCCATGAACAGGCTCCTCGGCGTCGCAGCCGTAACCGCAAGCCTAGCCTTCGCCGCCGGCCCCGCGCAAGCGGAAGTCACCATCGAGGTGATGCACCCCTGGCCGGGCCACAACCACTTCCACGAGGCCGAAGCCAAGGCCTTCATGGAAAAGCACCCGGACATCAAGGTCGTCTTCCGCGCTTCGCCGGAAAGCTACGACGCCGGCCACCAGGCGATCATTCGCGACGCCATGACCGGCAACCTGCCCGACGTCTACCACTCCGGCTATCACCTGTTGCCGGCGATGGTGCGCGTTCTGGAGCCCAAGGGCCAGATCGTCGACCTCAAGCCGTTCATCGACAAGGAAGGCGGCCAGGGCTGGCTCGACGACAACTTCAACCCGGCGATGATCAACCTGACCACCGTCGACGGCAAGATCTGGGGCATGCCGTTCAACGCTTCGACGCCGATCATCTTCTACAACAAGGAGCTGATCGAGAAGGCCGGCGGCGACCCGGCCAACCTGCCGACCGACTGGGACGGCTGGATCGCCCTCGGCGCCAAGGTGGCGGCCCTCGGCGGCAACGTCACCGGCGCCTCCTATACCATCGACGTCTGGCCGGACGACTGGCTGTGGCGCGCCCTCATCTCGCAGCAGGGCCAGCCCTTCATGAACGAAGACGGCAAGACCGTGGCCTGGAACGGCGACAGCGGCCGCGCGGCGCTGGAGCTCGCCCGCCGCTTCGTCACCGAGGGTGGCATGAAGCAGATGGAGTTCGACCAGGCCCGCCAGCAGTTCATCGCCGGCCTCACCGGCTTCACCGTGCAGTCGGTCAACTCGGCCCGCTCCTTCGAGGAGATGTCGGCCGGCAAGTTCACCGTGGGCACCGCCGTGTTCCCGGTGACGAACAAGGAAGCCGGCAAGGTGCCGACCGGCGGCAATGGCGCGCTGATCCTCGCCAAGGATGCCGAGAAGCAGGCCGCCGCCTGGGAATACGTCAAGTTCATCTCCTCGCCGGAAGGCCAGAAGATCGCCGTGCTCGGCTCGGGCTACATGCCCACCAACCAGAAGGCCATGGCGCCGGAACTCTTGGGCAACTTCTACGCCAGCCATCCCAACTGGCGCACCTCGCTCGACCAGATCGACCGCGCCGCCCCCTGGGCCGGCTACCCCGGCACCAACGCCGTGGAGATCTGGCGCACCCAGCGCGACCTGATCGCCGAGGTGATGAGCGGCGAGCTCTCGGTCGACGACGGCCTCGCCGAGATGGTCAACGCCACCGACGATCTGATCGCCAAGTGAATTGATGCGCCGTGGCGGGGTTCGCCCCCGCCACGGCCCTCCCGCGCCTCTCTTTTCCGGATGATCGATATGACCGACTTCGCCGCCTTCACCGCCCCCGGCCGCTTCCTCAAGGGCAACATCCACACCCACACCAACCGCTCGGACGGCCGCCTGCCGCCGGACGAGGTGGTGAGCCGCTACCGCGCCGCCGGCTACGATTTCCTGTCGATCACCGACCATTTCCTGCCGTCCTACGGCTTCCCCATTACCGACGCCGGCCCGGCCAGTGGCCTGACGCTGATCCTCGGCGCCGAGCTGCACGCCCCGCGCACGGAGATGAGCGAACTGTGGCATCTGGTGGCCGTCGGCCTGCCGGCCGATTTCGCGCCCACCACTGAGGACGAGGACGGCCCGGCGCTGGCCCGCCGCGCCCGCGCGGCCGGCGCCTTCGTCGGCATGGCCCATCCGGCCTGGTACCAGCTGTCGCTCGCCGACGCAGAGACGGTGGCCGACGCCTGCCACGCGGTGGAGATCTACAACCACGGCTGTCAGATCGTTCACGACAAGGGCGACGGCGCCTACATGCTCGACGGCCTCGCCGACAAGGGCCCGGCGCCTCCTCGCCTATGCCGCCGACGACGCGCACTTCAAGGCGCCGGATTTTGGCGCCGCCTGGGTGATGGTGAAGGCGGCCGACAACAGCGCCGAGGCCATCCTCGCCGCGCTGAAGGCCGGCGCCTTCTATTCGAGCCAGGGGCCGGAGATCCACAATATCGCCTTCGAGGGCGACCGGCTCATCGTCGAGTGCTCGCCGGCCTCGGGCGTTCTCGCCATCGGCCGGGGCTACCAGTACGAGCACAGCTTCGGCACCGGCATGAGCCGCGTGTCGCTGCCGCTCGACGGGCTCGAGGGCAGCCCCTGGCTGCGCGTCATCGTCACCGACGCCGTCGGCCGCCGCGCCTGGAGCAACCCGGTCTGGCTCTGATTGGTGTAGGCTTCCGGAGAATCGAGCGGAGACGAGAGACCAGTGGCGGATACGCTGTTCGGGACGGGGGCTTCTGGCCGAGATCCAGGGTGCGATGGACGAGATGCCCGAGGCGCTGTCGCGGGTCGGCGGCTACATCCTCGGCCAACCGGAGGCGGCCATCCGCGCCTCGACGGCCGAACTGGCGCTGCAATGCGGGGCGGGCGAGGCGAGCATCGTCCGCTTCTGCCGCCAGATGGGCTTTGCCGGCTTTCGCGAACTGAAGATCGCGCTGGCCTCCGACATCGCCTATCGGCGCTCCGACGAGACGCGCGGCTCGTCCGAGCTTGCCGACCGCATGATCGCCGCCCTGAAGTCGACCTCGGACACCATTTCCGAGGCCGACCTCAAGACGGTGGCGGCGCGGCTTACGGCCGCCCGCCATGTCGACGTGTTCGGCTCCGGCGTGTCGGGCATCGTCGCCGAGCTCTTCGCCTACCGCTTCTCGCGCCTCGGCCTCGTCGCCCGCGCCTTCCAGGACCCGATCCTCGCCGACGAGGTGGCCGGGGCGCGCGGTGAGGACAGCGTGGTGATCGCCATTTCCGAAACGGGGCTGACGGTGCCGGCCGAGCGCTTCCTGACGCAATCCCGCGCGGCGGGCGCCTTCACGGTGGCGATCTCCGGCCGCCAGTTCGGCGGCCTCGAAGACCTCTGCGACGTCGTCTTCGTGGCGACGCCGGTCTCCCCGCTGCCCCAGCGCGGCGAAATGAGCCCGGTGGCCGCCAAACTGTTCATCTGCGACCTGTTGGCGCAGGAGGTGACGGCGGCGCTCTCGGCGGGGTGAATAGGCGGCGCTTCGTCCCGGAAGGCTCAGGCGAGCATCGCGAGCCCGTGCTTCTGGACGATGTCGAGCAGCTTCAGCGCCGGGCCGCTCGGCCGCTTGGCGCCGGTTTCCCACTTCTGCACGGTGGACTCGCTGGTGTTGAGATAGCGGGCGAACACCGGCTGGCTGACGCGGTTCCTTTCCCGCAACGCCTTGATCTCCTCGGGCGAGAGGGCCACGGGTATCGAGAGACAGGTCTCGTCGAAGGTCTTCAACGTCGCCTTGTCGACGGTTCCCGCCTCGTACATGCCAAGAACGGCGCTGTGGATGGCCTCGAAGGCGTCGCTCTTGAACTTACGCTTCGCTGTCATGGCTGATGTCCACCAATGCGCCGGCTTTCAGCTCGGCTTCGAGGTCCTTCGATGTCTTCCGGCGATAGAGGTCCGCGAGCTTGCGAAACGCCTCCAGTTCATCATCTTCGATGTTTGCGCGATCCTGCTTGGCGAACAGGTAGGTGAACACCCAGAATTCGCCGGCCTTTGCAAACCAGGCTGTCTTGAATGTACGCTCTCGCATGTTTCTAGGTAGCACTCAGTGCTACCGATTTCAAGGGGAGCCGACACCCGCTCCTTGGATCAGAGCCTTCGCCGGGCCGTTCGATGAGCTGGTCGTCGTCTTCGTTGGGGGAAGGCCCGCCGGTGGGGACCGGCGGGCCATTCGGCTTTCGTTCAGGCCGCCGGCTGCGGCACGGCGCCGCCCGGCAGGCGGTCGGCGGCGATCCAGCGCATGACGGCGACGACGGCGGCGAACACCGCGAGGATGCCGACGATCCACAGCGTCGAGGAGACCGCGTGCCGGCCGAAGGTTGCAGCCTGGTAGAACAGCACCGACGCGCCATAGGCAAGGCCCGACGTCCAGGCGCTGGCGAAGATCGCCCAGCCCGTACCGGTTTCCCGCCAGATCGCGGCGATCGCCACGATGCAGGGCATGTAGAGCAGCACCGCCAGCAGGTAGGCGAAGGCTCCCGCCGTGCCGTCGAAGCGCGCGGCCATCGCGGCATAGGTGCCGACGGACACCTCCTGCGCGCTGGCGGCGGCTTCCTGGTCGGCGACGTCGCCGACGCTGAGGCCGAAGGGGTCGCTGAAGCTCTCGGTGAAGGCGACGAAGTTGTCCGGGATGGTGGCGAAGGCGGCGGCGACACCGTCCCCACAGCCCTGCGTCTTCTTCCTCCCCGGCGTCGGCGGCCGCGCCGTCGATGTTTTCGTAGAGCGCGTTGAGCGTGCCGACCACGGCCTCCTTGGCCAGGATGCCGGTGAAGATGCCGACCGTGGCCGGCCAGTTCTCTTCGGTCATGCCCATCGGCGCGAAGACCGGCGTGATGCCCTCGCCGATGGCCGCGAGCACGGACCGATCGGTGTTGTCATTGCCGAAACTGCCGTCGGTGCCGACGGAGTTGAGGAAGCCGAGCACCACCACGACGGCGATGATCATCTTGCTCGCCTTGAGCACGAAGGCCTTGAGACGATCCCAGGTGGTCCTGAGCACGCCGCCGAACGTCGGGATATGGTAGGGCGGCAGCTCCATGATGAACGGCGACGTCTCGCCCCTCAGCACGGTGGTCTTGAGGACGAGGCCGGTCAGAACGGCCGCGGCGATGCCGATGAGGTAGAGCAGGAAGACGATGTTCTGCCCGGTGGTCGGGAAGAAGGCGGCGGCGAACAGCGCATACACAGGCAGACGGGCGCCGCAGGACATGAAGGGCGCCATCATCGCCGTCATGACGCGGTCGCGCCGGTTGTCGAGGGTGCGCGTCGCCATCACCGCCGGCACGTTGCAGCCGAAGCCCGAGGATCATCGGGATGAACGACTTGCCGGGAAGGCCGATGGCCCGCATGAAGCGGTCCATGACGAAGGCGGCGCGGGCCATGTAGCCGGAATCTTCAAGGAGCGACAGGAAGAGGAACAGGAAGGCGATCACCGGCACGAAGGTCGAGACGGTCTGGATGCCGGCGCCGATGCCGCCGGGGAGCAGGGTGATCAGCCAGTCGGGAGCGCCCCAGCCGGTCATCAGCTTGGTCGGCTCGTCGACCAGGACCGTGCCGAAGAACATGTCGAAGAAGTCGATGAAGACGCCGGCGAAGTTGATCGCAAACAGGAACATCACATACATCACCACCAGGAAGATGGGGATGCCAAACGCCCGGCTGAGCACGACGGCGTCGATCCGGTCGGAAACCGTCTTGGGCGACGCGGCGCTTGTTGCGGGCGGCGGCCTTCGCTACCTCGCCGGCGAAGCGATAGCGGGCATCGGCGAAGATGATGTCGGCATCCTCGTTCGCGGACGCTTCGAGCGCCGCCCTGGCGGTCGAAGCGGCGCTCCGGCAGGATGGCTCGGCGAACCAGTCCAGCCCGTCGACGCCTTCGATCAGGCGGGCCGCCAGCCACTCCGGCGCGGCGTTGCGAGCCAGCGTCTTCTGGCCGATCTTGGCGGCGAGCTCGGCCACGGCGGCATCGGCCGCCTTGCCGTAGGGACAGGCGCTTGGTTGGCGCCGGTTGCCGGCCGGCCTGGGCGATGGCCTTTCGCAAGGCCTCGATTCCCTTGCTGCGCGAGGCGACCAGCGGCACCACGGGGCAGCCGAGGCCCGCGCTGAGCGCGGCGACGTCGATCTCGATGCCGTGGTCGGTGGCGACGTCCGTCATGTTGAGGGCGACGATCACCGGCACCCGCATCTCGATGAGCTGGGCGGTGAGGTAGAGGTTGCGCTCGAGATTGGCGGCGTCGACGACGTTGACGATGAGCCCCGGCTCGCCGGACAGGATGTAGTCGCGGGCGATCGCCTCGTCGAGGCCGCTCGACGACAGGCCGCCGAGCGAGTAGGTGCCGGGCAGATCGACGACGGTGACGGTTTGCCCGTCCTGGACGTAAGTGCCCTCCTTGCGGTCGACCGTGACGCCCGGCCAGTTGCCGACCTTCTGGCGCGATCCGGTCAGGGCATTGAAGAGCGTCGTCTTGCCGCAGTTGGGGTTGCCGACGGTGGCGATCGTGAGGCCGGTCATGGCGCGAGCCTTTCGAGCTTGAGAGCGGCCGTTTCGGCCTTGCGCAAGGAGAGGGAGAAGCCTCTGAGGCGGATCTCGATCGGGTCTCCGAGCGGCGCGACCCGCATGACGGTGAATTCCGTCGCGGGGGTCAGCCCCATTTCGAGGAGGCGGGAGCGGATGTGCCGATCTCCCTGCATGTAGCCGACGACCTTTGCGCGGTCGCCGACGGCCAACGGTCTGACGAGTGTGTCCATGGAACTATCCATCCTGATCGGTCACGAGAATCTTCGAGGCAAGCCCGGCTCCGATGGCGATGCGCGAGCCGTTGATCGCCAGCAGAAGGGGGCCGCAGCCGCCGCCCTTGACGACCGTGACCACCACGCCGCCGAACACCCCGAGGTCGGCGAGGCGGCTTCGGCAGCGCTGGCCATGGTCGATGTCGACGATGCGCAGCGGCTGGCCCTCACGCGCCATGGTCAGCGGAATGGCCGGTATCGAGCGCCGCTCTCTTTCCATGAAGGTCAATTGATCGCCCCTTCGCATCTACCGGAGGTTGGTGTGCGATCGCCTCGCAAAAGCAAGCCGACACTACGTCCCGGTGTAACCGGTCCGCATCTGGTGAAATGCGAATGACTATGAGTTTTATTACCTCGTTCAATTTCTCAGGTTTTCCGCCGTCTCGGCGGGCTGGACCCCTCATCGTGGCGATTCCCGATCGCCTTGACGATCGTCGTCCGGCGGGGGACCGTGATCGCACGGCGCACCCCTGGGTCGCGCGGTCGATGGGGCCTGCCTCGACGGCGAAATCCGCAAGGGCGATCAAGTTCCGGCGCGGCTTTGGAGCGATGATGCGGGCATGAGAAATACGACGCTGTCCGCCTACAGAAGCCGCTTGCAGAGGGTGCTCGACCACATCGGCGCGCATCTCGACGAGCCGGTGTCTCTCAAGACCCTGGCGGACATATCCTGTTTCTCGCCCTACCACTTCCATCGTGTGTTCACGGGCATGATGGGCGAGCCAGTCAACGTCTACATCCGCCGGCTCACGCTCGAGGCGGGCGGCGGCGCAGCTCGCAACCGGCAGCGACCAGGTCACGCAAGTGGCGCTGGATGCCGGCTACGAGAGTCACGAGGCGTTCTCCCGAGCCTTCCGGGCGGCCTTCGGCCTATCGCCGAGCGCCTACCGGACGGCATCGGCGCCGGGCGGACCGGCGGCTCCCCCAGGCGTTGCCCTCGGGCGGCACGGAGGGGTGGGTCGCAGCTGGAAAGGAACAGCCATCATGGACGTCCGCATTCAACATCGCGCGCCGACGCGCGTCGTCTTCGTGCCGCATGTCGGCCCCTACCAGGAGGTCGGAAAAGCCTGGGCGGCCTTGCGCGGGGCGCTTCGGCCCGACGCCGCCCTGGGCGCCCCGTTCGCCATCGCCTACGACGACCCGGAGGTGACCGATCCGGCCAGCGTGCGCTATGACGCCTGCCTGCCGGTGGCGGACGACTTCGTGCCGGGCCCCGGCCTGTCGGTGAAGACCGTGGAGGCCGGCGACTACGCCGTCGCCGTGCACGAGGGGGCCATTCCACGGCGTGGGCCGGACCTATGCCGCGCTCTGCGGCCAGTGGCTGCCGCGCTCCGGCTACGACATCGCCGACCTGCCGTCGCTGGAAGTCTATCTCACGGACCCGAACACCACCGCGCCGGCCGATCTCCGAACGGAGATCTGGTTGCCGGTCCGCAAGGTGGCGTGACTCAGCGGCCGCAGAACGTCATTCGGTCTCGCAGCGCCACGTGACGAGCCGGCCGTCTTCCTCGTCCCAGCGCTTGCCGGTGCGGACGAAGCCGGCGAGTTCGAGGACGCGCTGCGAGCCGATGTTGTCGAGGCCGGTGTCGGCGGTGATGGCGCGAACGGCGGGGGTGGCCTTTGCCCAGCGGACGATGTCGCGGACGGCCGCGCCGGCATGGCCCTGTTGCTGCCGGCTCGGGGCGATGCCGTAGCCGATGTCGATCACGCCATCCCGTGGCGGGCGGGTGATGGAGCACATGCCCACCAGTTCGCCGTCGTGGACGATCAGCCAGGAAGTCGGCGAGAAGGTTTCGCGCACCTCGGCGGCCACGTCGGCCAGCATGTCCAGGATATCGGAAGAGGCGATCGGCGTGTCGGCCAACCGAAGATCCCTCGGCGCGCGGCCCTCGATGAGGGTCGCGTAATCCTGTTCGGTGGCTTCGAGAATCATTGTTGCCTCATGGCGGCGCTGCGAAGGGCTCGACGCCCCGAACGCTCACCCCGCCGTCATGGCGCATTTCCGCCGCGCGCGTCGATCCCCATCTCGGCTGTCATCGACGATGGCCTTGGCGGAGAACACGAACTGGCAGCGCACGCCGTCGGGGGCGGCGGTCCAGTCGGCGCGGCCCATGGAATCGTGGGCAAGGCTGCTGCGGATCAGCTTCGAGCCGAAGCCCTTGCCGCCGCCGGCCACCACGGGCGGACCGCCGGTCCTCGCGCCAGTCGAGGTTGACCCCGTGCGCCCTCGCCCTCGGGGCAGGGCGTCAGCGTCCAGCCGATGTGGACCTTGCCCTCGGGCGTCGACAGGGCGCCGTATTTCATGGCGTTGGTGATCAGCTCGTGCAGGGCCAGCGCCAGGCCGAGGCCGGTGCGCGGCGCCAGCTCCGCGTCGCCATCCCCTTTGATGACGACGCGGTCGTCGAGCTGGTAGGTGACGGCGAAGGTGTCGCGGACGATGCCGTCGAGGCGGCTGTCGCCGGGGCCGGCCAGGATGCGGATCTGTGCCTTGTTGAGGGCGGCGATACGGTCGCCGAGGCTCTGGCGGCCGGCCTCGATGGAGGGCGCCCGGCGCAGCGTGTTCTCGATGATGATCTGGATGATGGTCAGGATGTTCTTGACGCGGTGGGCGCTCTCGCGCGCCACCATGTCGAGCCGCTCCTCGATCTGCTTTCTCTGCGTCAGGTCCTGCACGGCGCCGAGCACACGCTCGGGCCGGCCCTGGGCGTCGCGGACGACGGTGCCGCGCGCGCCGATCCAGGTGACCTGGCCGTCGATCAGCAGGCGCAGCTCGCCGGGCATCTCGACGTCGGCGCCGGCCGCGCTGTCGGCGGCAAGGCCGATCAGGCGGGTGGCGTCGTCGGGGTGGATGCGGTTCAGCACCTCGACGATGGGCACGTCCTCCATCGTTTCCGGCAGGCGCAACAGGTCGTGGAACAGGCGCGAGCCGCGCACCGTGCGGCGCCGGAAGTCCCCAGTCGTAGGTGCCGAAGCCGCCGCCTTCCTGGGCGAGGCGCAGCAGCTCGGTCTGCCGTTCGAGGTCGCGCTGGGCGCGCCAGCGCTCGGTCACGTCGTGGCCCTGGACGAAGATGCCGGTCATCTCGCCCTGGGCGTCGCGGATCGGCTGGTAGACGAAGTCGACGTGCCGAAGCTCGGGCTCCGCCATGCCGCCCCAGCGCAGGAACACCGGCATGTCCTGGCCCGAGAAGGGCTCTCCCGTGCGCCAGACCTCGTCGAGGATATCCGTGAAGCCCTGGCCGACCACCTCCGGCAATGCCTCGGCGAGGCTGAGGCCGACGAGGTTGCTGCGCCCGACCAGCCGGCGGTAGGCGTCGTTGGCCAGCTGGAAGACGTGGGTCGGTCCGGTCAGCACGGCGATGAAGCCGGGCGCCTGCTCGAACAGCTCGCGCAACAGGGCGATCTCGCCGGACAGCTTGTCGCTGACCGTCTGCACCGCTTGCGCTCGCGCCAGAACGCCTGACTCGGCCATGTTGGCGCGTGCGTCGCGCTCGCGCAGCAGCTGCAGTTCGGTGACGTCCTGCGTGTGCTGGAGGATGTAGGCGAGTTCGCCGCTCTTGTTCCTGAGCGGCGTGTGGGTGGCGCTCCAGAAGCGGAGGGCGGGCGGGTCGCCGGGTCGCGAGGTGTCGTAGGGGACGAGCGCCACATGGTCGGGCTGGTCGGTCTTCAGCACCCGGTCGAACGAAGCCGTCAGGATGCGGTATCCGTCCGAGGCGGGATCGGCGGGAAAGGCCTCGAACAGGTGCCGACCGATGATCTCCTCGCGCTCTTCTCGTCCGACTGCCTTGAGATAGGCGTCATTGCAACCGGCGATCATCAGCTCCCGAGTAAAAATGACATAGGCGTTCGCCGAGGCATTGAATAGGTCTCGAAGATCCAGGTCGTCGGCCGCCAGTTTGCTGAACATCGTCATCCCGCCGCTTCGGAGCGACCGGAGAATGACAAAAATATTCTTACCTTTCAATGACAAAAGCGGGGCAGCCCATCCTCGGGGATTTCCCGGGTGGGACGATGGCGACCGGCGGCATGTCCGCGCCGGGCGCTGTCCTCGCGCCGGCGGATACTGTCGCCGCCGGCCCGGGCTGCCGCCGTCCCGGCTCAGAAGCTGATCTTGAGGCCTGCGTCGGCGGACCATGAGCTGGAGTTGTCGGAGTAGCGGCCGACCTTGGCGTTGGTGAACAGGGAGACGTTGTCGCTGATCATCAGTTCGCCGCCGATACCGATGCGGGCGCCGAGGACGTTGCGGTCGTCCATGGTGCTGACGGTGAAGTCGGTGCCCGACAGGCTGGCGCTCATGTCGGTCGAGCCGAGGCGGGTGGCGTTGACCAGTTCGCCGGTGAAGGAGACCTTGCCGAGCTTGCCGTCGCCGAGGTTGGCGGCCTTGGACAGCTTGATGCCGACGATGCCTTCCAGCGTGTGGGTGGTCTGGTCGTCGTAGGAGATGTTCTGCGACGAGCCGTGCTCGCTGTAGGCGCCGAAGCCGGCGGCGGTGTAGCGCAGGGCGGCCGACGGGGGTGAGCGACCAGTCGCCGGAGAGGGCATAGTCGCGCGACAGCCGCAGCTCGGGCGAGAAGAACCAGCCGTTGAGGTCGCCCTCGGCGGTCTCGGTGGCGTTGACGGTGCGTTCGGAGGTGGCCGAAAGGCCGCCGCCGACCATCTGGGCGTCCAGGGTGAAGGCGCCGAGCGGATGGCGCCAGTAGGCGCCGCCGAAGCCGAAGGTGCCCGTCACCTTGCCCGAGCCGTCGTCGGCCTTGTTGACGAGGCGGCTGGCGCCGGCCAGCAGGCCGATGCGCTCCCGGTCGAACTGGTGGTCGATGCCGACGGCCAGGCCGTAGTGGGACGAGGTTGTGTCGGTGGCGTTGTAGAACTGCTGGCCGCCGAAGCCGCGCGCCCACAACAGGTTGGAGCCGCTGACGGCGACGCCGTCGCCCATGATCTTCAGCGGGTCTTGAATCCTGGGGTTGACCTCGTCATAGCCGAGCAGCGGCGAGGCCGCTTCCGGGGCGGGCGGCGCCGAGCGGTCGATGTCGAGATTGAGGATGCCGTTCATGACGGTGAGCACGGACTGCCCGTAGGAGCGCTGGACGTCGGGCACGGATGCGACGTTGCCCGCCTCGACGGCGTTCAGCGTGCCGTTCCCCGCGTCATTGAGGGATTTGACGATGGTGACATTGCTGTTGGTTGCGGTGACGGTGTTGCTGCTTGAGACGTATTCCGAGACACCCAGCGTGTAGCTTCCGGTTGTTTCAAAATATACACTGTTGTCTGACGTTCCATAGAAATCCACGCCGCCGACAAAAGACGAACCGTCGTATATGTATAGTTTATTATTCCCCATTTCAAATCTTATCGCGGCGTCATCACCAGATATTGTGCCGTAATTCAAGATTGTCGAATATCCGCCCGAGATGGTTACGCCGTAGGATGTTCCCGTTATCTCGCCTTGGTTGTAAATTAAAGATTCACTTCCATCTAGGTAAACGCCAATTGCGCTTTTGTAATAAACAAGTCCATCTGAATAATATCCTATAACTCCAGATAGATTATTCGCTATTCTGTATGCGTCGCCGTTGGCGTAAATGCTGTATGTTTTCCCAAAAATTGTTCCGTTGTTAGCGATTGATACATAATTTCCATCCCCAAGTATTGATTTTCCTGTTTTGGAAAATAGAATTCCATCATTTACTATTCTGATGTACGATTGTAATGAAGGGGTGTAGAAAACAGATTTTTGGTAATCCTCTCCGGAATTCGTGTTGTTTTGGGCTGTACCTGAATAGACATATTCGAGGTAGCTGGCCACAGTGCCCGAGTCGTCGAACCTGAAGACTTCGCTTCCGTTGGTGGCGAGGTTTGTATCGCTGGAGCCTGCTTCCGTGATCACGGTGGTCTCGTCCGAAGGACTGCCCGCGGACGCCGGCGTTATCGTGGCGGGCGAAAACAGCGCGGCGGACAGGACGCAGACGGAAACGCCCGTCAGAAACGTGTTCCGGTCGAAAATAGTGCGCGACGTGAAGTCCATTCTCAGCCCCAGCCTTTTTGAAACGTCTGTCGTTCGCGGGCGGCAAACGACATTCGTTCGATCGGTAAGGGGCGACCCAGGAAATGACAATCCGGCAGAATATCTTTTATTATCAGATACTTGTAAGGTATCTTGCAGTCATGTAAGGTATCTTGCAGGCTGGGCTCGTCCTCGCTTTGCGTGGCCTTGTTTCCATGGGGTTAGCTGGCTGTGGCAAAAGAACCACGTCGCCAGCATTTGTGAATTCTGACGAGGCGCGGGCCGCTGGAACAAGCCGGCGGCGACCTCTGGGCAACCGTTTGGGGCAGGGGTGATTCGTCGACCGGTGCTGGTTTGGGGGGGGGCTGCCGCAACGCCGGACGCAAAACCGGTTCCCACTTTTGCTGGCGTTGCTTTGGGTCTGCCGCAACGCCGGACGCAAAACCGGTTCCCACTTTTGCTGGCGTTGCGGTGGCCCGCTCAGCCCGGCGGGCGGTGGGCCGGGAAGGTCAGCGTGGCCACGACGCCTCGGGTATCGGCGTTGGCGATCTGCAGAGACGCGCCATGGGTCCGAGCCACTTCGCCGACGATATGCAGGCCCAGTCCCGTTCCGCTCACGTTGCCGGTGTTCGAGGCGCGATAGTAGCGGTCGGTGACGCTGGCCAGCTCGTCCTCGGGGATGCCGATCCCCTGATCCTTGACGGATATGGCGATACCTGTGCCGAGGCTGGCGGCCGAGATGAGGATCTCGCTGTCATCTGGGGAGAACTTGCTGGCGTTGCCGATCAGATTGTCCAGCGCGACGGCCACCATGCGCCGGTCCAGCTTCAGTTCAGCCTCGGCGAGCCGGTCGGGCAGGTCCAGGCGGATGGCATGGTGTGGGTGCAGGGCGCGGCATCGCTCCACCGTGGCGGCGAGCATCTCGCCCAAGGCGACGGGCTCGAAGCGAACGGCGGCGCCGGTTTCCTCCAGCCGGGCGCGGCTCAGGGACACTTGCAGCACCTCGCGCAGGTCGCGGGTCGCCACCTCGATGCGGCCGAGGCGGTCGCGATTGGCGTGATCGTCGGGTGGCAGGGTGCTAAGAAGGGTGCTGGCGCTGTTGCGGATCACCGCCAGCGGCGTCTGGTACTGGTGGCGGATGATGTCGACGAAGCGGGCCTGCTCGGCCCGTCCCAGCTTTTCCCTGACCAGGGCCTCCTCGGCGACGGTCTTGGCCTGGCGCAGCGCGGCGGTGCGCTCCTCGGCAAGGACGTTGGCCCGTCGCTCCGCTCGTTGGGCCAGACGCTGACTGCTGGTGATCTTCCGGCGTTGGTAGAGGTGGTTGCCGCGGATCACCATCGAGAGCCCCATGAGGATGGTGAAGGGGCCCATCGTCACCCAGTAGTCGCGCTCGCCAAGTCGCAGGATATCCGGCCCACCCAGAAGGCTGACCACCGAGGACACCGCGAATCCGGTCTGGGTGGTCTGGGCCAGAAGGGCGGTAAGGCTGCCGGGACGCCGGGTTCGGAGGTAGATGCGAAGATAATAGGCGACCAGGACGAGGACCGACAGGATGGCCGCGAGCATCAGCGGCATTATGACGGCCGTGTAGGGAACGAGATCGAGGTAGAGATTGGCGAAGCCGAACAGGTTGTAGACCATGGCGCCGACGATGAAATGTCGCATCCATCTGGGCGCGCGGCCGGGAAACATCTGGTCGTGGATGAAGACAAGATTGCCCAGGACGATCAACAGGCTGGCTATCGAGAAGAGGATGTCGCCGGTCGCCCCGACGAAGCCGGGAAGAAGGTTGGAGTGGCAGGCCACCAGAAAGGCGTTGCTGAACATCAGTCCGGCGAAGCTGAGAAAGAAGCGGCGTCTCGATTGCAGCCAGAAGAAAAGGCTGATCAGCAGGGCGATGACGGACAGAGCGATCAGGCTGGCCGAAAACGACATCCAGCGCAGGGAATAGTCGAGAAGCCCGGCGGTGGTGGCGATGCTGGCCTTCAGCGTCACGGTGCTGCCGGTCGAGATCCTGAAATAGAGGGTTGCCTCGTTGGTGTCCGGCAGCATCAGCGGGACCGTGTAGAACAGCTTCCAGTTGCCCGGTTGCTGGTCCTCGTAAAAGGTGCCGCGATGAAAGACCGTGAAGTCCTCGCCGCTTCCAGGGCTTGAGATCTTGGGGACGTAGATGTCCAGGGTATGCAGGAAGGGCGGCTGCGCGATCAGGGTCAGGTTCGGCTGCCAGATGGAATCCGTGGTCAGCGTGACTTTCAGCCAGACGGTGTCCGAGGTGTAGCCCGCAGTGGGGATGTCCTTGGCGAGGAGAAAGTCGGATGGCGGGACGGTGCCGTCGACCATGTCGGATATGGTCAGCTTTCCCGTGTTGTCCCGCAGCATGGCGAAGTGACCGGCTAGTGAAATCTGTTCTTTGTCTTTGTTTAATAAAGACAAGTTCAGCGGCGGCTGCTCTAGGGGGCTTGCGAATGACGCGTTCAACGCTAAAAATATGACAAACAGGCCAAGGAGCGGAACGCGACAGGCCTGAAGCCGTCCGAAGGAAAACCACCGGCGCCGATTGCTTCGCAGTCCGGTTTTCTCGCCGACAGACCCAGAGCAGAAACGAGGTAGGGCCTGATGCGGGTCGCGTTGATCGAGGACAATCTCGCGCTGAGAAGCAGTCTGGCAGATTTTCTGAGCGTGAAGGGGCATCAGGTCCACGAGGTTGGGGAGGCGATCGAGTTCTACCAGCTTCTGCGCAGTCAGAAGTTCGACGTGGCCGTCGTGGATATCAACCTGCCCGACTACGACGGTTTCTCGATTACGCGCTATCTCGCGTCGAAACAACACTGCGCCGTCATCATCACCTCGGTGCGCGAAACGCTGGAAGATCGGGTCAAGGGCTACGAGGCGGGCGCCGACATCTACATGACCAAGCCCGT
Source organism: uncultured Pleomorphomonas sp. (assembly GCA_963665435.2). Lineage (GTDB taxonomy): Bacteria > Pseudomonadota > Alphaproteobacteria > Rhizobiales > Pleomorphomonadaceae > Pleomorphomonas. The sequence goes on from CAXXNH010000036.1 coordinate 15,871, forward strand.
CGACCCCGAGGAACTGGTGGCGGCGATCGAGATGATCGGCCGCCGGTTCAACGCCGAGCGCAAGGGCGAGGAGACGCCGCCGCCGGAGACGGGCCAGGGCTGGCGCGTCGACAACGACAGGCGCTGCCTGTGCGCGCCCAACGGCGAGCTGGCGCCGCTGACGGCGCGGGAAGTCCGCCTGCTGCGGGCGCTGGCCGAAACGGACCGCAACATTCTCAACCGCCGCGAGGTCGAGGACATCATCGGCGAGGAGGGGCAGGTCAGCCGCAGCAGCCTGGATACGCTCCTCAGCCGCCTGAGGGCCAAGGTGCGCGACAGGACCGGGCTGGAGCTGCCGCTGGCGACCAACCACAACCTCGGCTTCTCGTTCCTGGCGCCGATCGAGGCCATTTAGAGCGCCGGTCGATCTGACTGAATCAGATCGGCGCCCTAAGCTCTTGTTTGCAAGGCATCATCTTGTCGATCCTCGCTTCACTCCGGTCGGATGATGCTCCAGGCGCGCCGGTCGGCCCTCGCGGACCGGTCGGTTGCCGAAGGGTGGCCCCGACGGCATCCGCGACAAGATCCGCGGCTACGAATGATACCCGTTCCGTTTGATCTGGACTCATCCAGCTCAAACGGGTTTCGGCCTGACCGGCCGGCGCCCGGTCGGGCGCTTCCGTTTCCGTCGGCTTCCGCCCGGAAGGACGAAAGCCGACGGAAACGGTATGAAAACGGGCGCCATTTGACCGGCGCCGCGTCGTTCTTTGCCTGCGATGGCTTACGCCGCGTTGAGGCTCTTCACGAAGTCGCCGACCTCCTGCTGAA
>CAXXNH010000037.1:0-10442 GCA_963665435.2 uncultured Pleomorphomonas sp.
ATACTGTCAAAACCGGAAAATGTAAAAAACGAGATTATCATGCACGGAGAAGGTTCAATCACCTTAAGCAGTTCTCCTATTACCATACGGGGCGAAGTAATCGGAAGACTGCTTATGGTACAGGAAATCGCCCAGATACAGGCCCTTGAATCAAAAATTCGCAAGAAAATCTATCTCCGTGGACACATTACCCATCACACCTTCAGAAGCATAATCGGCCGGAGCTCCCTGATTCACTCAATTATTGAGAAGGCAAAAAAATACAGCCTGGTAGACTCAAACATACTGATAATCGGCGAAACAGGCACCGGCAAGGAGCTATTCGCCCAGAGCATACACAGTCACAGCCCCCGGAAGCACGGCCCCTTTGTTGCGGTCAACTGTGCGGCCCTTCCGGAAAGCCTTCTGGAAAGCGAACTTTTCGGATATGAAAAAGGGGCTTTTACCGGAGCATCCAAGGAGGGAAAACCGGGACTCTTCGAACTGGCTCATCTGGGAACTCTTTTTCTTGATGAGAGTCTCCGAGATCCCCCACCCTCTTCAGGGCAGGCTTCTACGGGCCATACAGGAAAAGGAGATCCGCCGGCTTGGAGACGACCGGGTAATTCCCGTAGATGTGCGGATAATTTCCGCATCCAACCGGGATCTTTTTCAGCTGGTAATGGAGCAGAAATTCCGGGAAGATCTTTACTACCGTCTCGACATACTCAAGCTCAGCCTTCCCCCGCTTCGGCTTCGCCGGGAGGATATTCCGGATCTCCTCGGATACTGGCTTAAAGAGTACGGACTCAAGTTCAAGAACATACCCGTCAGCCTCACCTCCCGGGGAACACACCAGCTTTGCCGTTATGACTGGCCCGGAAATATTCGGCAGTTGAAAAATATCTGCGAACGGCTGGTGGTACTGACGGACCACAGCATAATAAATGATTCCGAAATCAATGAAATTCTTGAAATGATCCCCGCACAGAATCCTGTGGCAGCACAGGAAGCTGCCCCGGCCCGCTCAATGAACAGCATAGAGAGACTCGAAAAGGAACAGATCTATGCCGCCCTGACCCGCTGCGCCTTCAATAAGCATAAAGCCGCGGAATACCTTGGAATAAGCCGTTCCACCCTATGGAGAAAGATAAAGCGCCTTAAAGTTCTCTGAAACAGGGTGACACAATTTGAAACATGATCGAAACGTTTCCGTTTTCCATAGCGGAAACAGAAATATAAGTACATGCAATACAGTAAGTTATGTTACCATTACACTATTGGCACATTTTTTGCACTGATGAGTCTGGTAATAAGAAAAGGAGGATTTTGTGACCTACAAGAAGGATCTTGCCAGCGGAATAGGGCTGCTGGTTTTCTCAGTGCTCCTGTTCCTGGGCACATTTACCATTAAAAAACTGTTTATAGTTTCCAGGATCGGGGCAGCTTTTGTCCCCCAGCTGGCTGCATTTATACTCGCCGGCCTCAGTATATTGCTGATACTCCAGGCACTGGGCAGAAAGAAACTGCAGGAAACGGAAGAAAGCAGTGAAGAAGCGGTAAAAATCAACCGTTCGGTATGGCTTTCCATCGGACTGCTGATCATTTATGGAGCCGTTCTCGGCTTTTTCGGTTTCATTCTTGCCACTGCCGGATACCTGTTCTGCCAGATCTATATACTTTTCGGAAACAGGGGAAAAAGCCTGGTGAAGATAATTCTTACCTCGGCAATCTCATCCGTAGTCATTTACCTGATATTTGTATACGTCTTTGAACTGATGTTGCCAGCCGGACTGCTGGGATAAAGGAGGGAACTGAATATGTTTGAAATGTTCGGAATAGGATTTTCCGCCATACTTTCACCAGTGCCGCTGCTATCATGATATTTCTCGGGGTCGGAGTAGGGATTATCTTCGGAGCGATTCCCGGGCTTACAGCCACCATGGGGTGTCGCCCTGTGTCTGCCGATAACCTACAGTTTCTCCCCGGTGGAGGGAATGTCCCTGCTGATAGGCATCTATATCGGAGGAGTTTCCGGAGGGCTTATCTCCCGCCATACTCCTGAAGATACCCGGAACCCCCGCTTCCATTGCCACTACTTTCGACGGACACCCGATGGCAGCAAGGGGAGAGGCCGGCAAAGCTCTCGGTACAGGGCTCTTCTTCTCCTTCCTGGGGGGATTTTTCAGCTTCCTGATACTTTTTTTTATTAGTCCTCCCCTGGCTAAGCTCGCCCTTAAGTTTGCTCCTTTTGAATACTTCGCAATTGCCATTTTCTCCCTGACCATGATTGCATCGGTCAGCACCGGGTCCACCGTCAAAGGTGCTTATAAGCGGAATTCTCGGTGTAATCCTTTCTACTGTAGGCACGGCACCCATTGATGCTTTTCCCCGCTTTACCTTCGGCTTTTACGAACTGGATGCAGGATTCAACCTGCTCCCGGCCCTGATCGGGCTATTTGCCATCTCTGAAGTGCTTAAGGCAGCCGAATCTGTTGAAGAAGTACACGACGAAGACATTCAGAATTACAATATCAAAGGTCTCGGGTTCTCAATGAAGGAGTTTGTAGGGCAAATTGGAAACCTTATCCGGTCGGGAATGATCGGTACCGGAATCGGCATTTTACCCGGCATAGGCGGCGGAACATCCAATATTATAGCCTATCTGACTGCTAAACGAAGTTCAAAACACCCGGAAAAATTCGGAACAGGAATCATGGATGGAATTGTAGCGTCGGAAACAGCGAACAATGCTTCCGTCGGAGGAGCCCTGGTCCCTCTTTTAACCATGGGTATTCCCGGAGACACTGTTACAGCAATGCTGCTGGGAGGCTTAATGCTGCACGGAATTATGCCAGGACCTCTTCTTTTTGAAAATTCCGGAGATCTGGTCTACGCAATTTTTGCAGCACTTATAATTGCAAACTTTGCAATGCTTGCCATGGAGTACTTTGGAATGCGTATGTTCGTACGTCTGCTCAAGATTCCAAAGAGATATCTGCTGCCGGTAATAATAGCCCTCTGCGTGGTCGGTTCCTTTGGTTTGAACAACCGCATTTTCGACGTATGGTCACTTTTCTTCTTCGGCTTCCTTGGTTACGCACTGGAAAAACGGGGATTTCCCCTTCCCCCGATTATTCTCGGATTTATTCTGGGCCCCATCGCGGAAGAAAACCTGCGCCGTGGACTAATGCTGTCCGACGGTACTTTTCTCCCTTTCCTGACACGCCCCATATCTGCGACCTTCCTGCTGATCGCCGTCTTTTCAATGGTTTACACCAGTATCAAGCAAAAAAAACAGCAGACTGCTCAAATCTGACAGTTGATCCCCGGCAGCCCGCCGGGGATTTTTTCAGTCCAGATCCTCAAGTACGATCTCAACATACTGCTCAACAATCTCCGGGTCGACAGACAGCTGAAAAGAGTAGGAATCGTCTTCGTGATCAACAGCCATAATGTCGTATTCAGCGCCGTCTCCGGATACAAACATAAGTACTTCCACAGAATCGCCGTCATTAAGGGTGGTCTCCGAATCCATAAAATCAATTCCGTAATGGTCAGAATCGGCCGGAGAAATAAAGAGGTTATAAAGTTCAAATCCCGTGGCATTTGCTATTTCAAGAGAGACCAGACCGTTTTCAAAATCTTCAAGATCCACGGTCTCCGAGAGTTTGTCACTGCTTATTATAATACGGTCGGGTTCCCCGTCTATAATTTCCATATTGTACAACTCGTAGATATTGCCTTCGTCATCAACTGCTTTAAAATCAAAAGTCGTTGAATCACCGGAAAAACTGACATAGTAGTTAAGTTCATCTCCCGGTTCAAAGGTAGCTTCCGAACCAAGAATATCCGGTCCCCAGAATTCACTGTCTCCGGGTGAAAAGAAAAGATAATAGATAGTGTTGCCTGTCTTGTTCCGGAATTGAATCTCATTGAGATCTGCATAGGCGGTAACATTAATCAACATAATAAGAGAAACAGTAAACAGAACTCTTGAATGTAACTTCATGGCAGGTCGGTCTCCTCAAAAATTGTTAGAAATTACTGTTGAAGTATAGTTTATATTACGCACAATGACAAAAGTGCGGCTACTTTACTCTTTTCTCTGGGATTTTTCCCCAGTATATGATAAAAATAGTATCACATTACTGCCTGCCCGCACTGCAATCAGGAGGAGTCTGGGTGAAAACATTATTTCGTATACTGCTGTTACTGTTAATAATTATAACCGGCACGCAACTTATGGCCGAAAACTATACTATTAAAGAAGTTAATTTTCATATTAGCGGCATAACCCGGGAAGGGGCTCTGTTAAATGAACTGGAGAATCTCCGGGCGGGCGTAACGTTTGCTACAGAGAACGAACTTAAGACATTTATTGCGGACCAGAAACAGCTGCTTCTGAACCTGCGGCAGCTCAAAGAAGATTCAAGAGTAGAGTATTCCATAGCACCTGACACCAATGCTGTTACTGTGGATATTTACACCGAAGATACATGGAATATTATCGTTTTCCCCATTCCCGAATACGACTCAAATACTGGTTTTTCCCTTACACTTAAATACCGGGACAAGAATTTCTTCGGAACCCTGGAACGCTTTGCCTTGAATTTTTCCTGGGAACAAAAAGAAGAAGAAACAACCTATGCAATCGACGGAGAATTCACTCTGCCCTTTAACTGGATAGATCATCAGTGGTACTGGAATACCGGTGTAGACTGGGAATACACGAATAGCGAACATGACCTGGAAACCTATACCTCCATGGGAATAGACCTGCCTTTCGGTTCTTTTCTGCCCACCTTTACTGTTAAGGAATCCTATAACTTCGACACCTCCGATATTGACAAGAACTGGCTTACCACCCGTCTGGATCTTGCAGAGGAGTTTGATACCGGGTTTACCCTGCCGGGGTTCGGCGAGTTTACCTATACGCCGGATATCTATTCCCAGGTAGATTACAAACTCAACGGAGATATTTCCGAATCCAAGGAGGGCCTGGAAATCGGCTACGGACAGTCTGTTTCTGCGGGAAGGGTCGACTGGGTAGGCAATTTCAGAAAAGGTGTAAGTTTCAGTGCATCAAATACAAACACCTGGAACCTGCAGCGTGCCTACTGGGACAGGGACCTTACAGCCTCCCTCTCCGGGTACTCTCCCCTGCCCTTCAGGATTCTTTTCTGGGATATGGCGGTATCCGGAAGAGTCTCCGCGCTGGCGGAATTTGACAATATTGAAGATGAAGCCGCATCCTATATCCGGGGTATCCGGGATACAAAAATGGGAACAGCTGTGGAGTACGGCGCATTTGTAAATACCGACCTTACCATGCGGGCCTTTACCATTCCTAAATTTGTTGAAGCCCAGGGGTCGATCTATTTTGATGCCGGTCTGGTGCAGGAGCGGGACATAGCGTTTGATCCGGACAAACATGTAAAAATGGGCGTAGGAATCGAGGCCATAGGCTTTCCCCTGTTTGCCCGCAGTTACTTTCTCCGCGGCTCTTTAGGATTTGATCTTAAGGAGATGCTTGATGAAGGCACCTGGAGAGGAGACAACTACGAACTCTTTATTGTGCTGGGACATCACTATTAAAGACTGTTAAGCGAGGTTGATTCTGTCTGATCCGGCACCCCGTATAACTCCCATACGGCTCCTGCATGTTAATGCGTATCTTGTTCAGCAGGACGGCATTAATATGCTGGTAGATACCGGGCTGCCCGGCAGCCGGGGCCGGCTTATTTCAGCTGTAAACAGGGCTGGTGTTGAACTTACCTCAATCGGCCTTATAATACTTACCCACGCCCACTACGATCATGCCGGAGGGGTTTCAGCCATACAGGCAGCCGCGAAGGCACCGGTACTCTGTACAGCCATAGAAGCTGTACATCTCCGTGAGGGGCGGACCCCGTTCCCCCGGGGTCAGAACGGTTATGCCAGAGTTTTTTCTTCGGTGAGCAGAAAGCTGATGGGCAACCGCCGCCAGTTTGACCCCTGCATGGCGGATATAACCATAACAGACCAGTATGAACTGAATAATTTCGGCCTTCCGGGCAGGGTTTTTCCCCTTCCCGGCCACTCCGCGGGATCCCTTGGAGTACTGCTGGATTCCGGGGATGCCTTTATCGGGGACGCCGCTTTTAATATTTCCCCCTCCTCGGTGGTTCCGCCCCTGGCGGATGACCCTGAAATACTGCTTGAAAGCTGGCAGAAGCTGCTGGACCGGGGAGCACTCCGGTTCCACCCCGGCCACGGCGGATATTTTACCGCGGAAAAACTTAAACTCAGTATTCCGAAACTGCAGAAACTTATACAAAGGAACAGACAGTGAGCACAATCTATTCATGGAATGTTAACGGCATACGGGCGGCTCAGAAAAAAGGGCTCATGGAATGGATGCAGTCGGTTTCTCCGGATATTCTGGCCCTGCAGGAGACTAAAGCCCAGCCGGACCAGCTGGATGAAGGGCTTACAACACCAGAAGGGTACTACCCCTTCTGGGCCAGCGCGGAAAAGAAAGGCTACAGCGGCGTATGCGTCTATTCCAAAGCGGAGCCGGAACGGGTTGATATTCTCGATGCTCATGAATTCGACAATGAAGGCCGGGGGCTGATACTGAAGTACCCTGAGTACACCTTGTTCAACTGTTATTTTCCCAACAGTCAAGCTGAAGGGGCCAGGCTCGGCTACAAACTCGGGTTCTGTTCCCATCTGTTCGACCTTGCCCGGGAAAGAACCGGCAGGGGAGAAAACGTGGTAATAGTGGGGGATTACAATATTGCCCATAAACCGATTGATCTGGCACGGCCAAAACAGAATGAAGAGAATCCGGGATACCTGCCGGAAGAAAGAGCCTGGATGGACAGCTTCACCGATGGTGGATTCACCGACACTTTCCGTATGTTTACCCGCGAAGGCGAACATTACAGCTGGTGGTCCTACCGCGCCGGAGCACGGCAAAAGAATATAGGCTGGAGAATTGACTACGTCTGTGTAAATGACGGTTTCCGCTATGCCGTTAAGTCTTCGACCATCCATCCCGGAGTTTTGGGCTCTGACCATTGCCCTGTATCTGTTGAGATCGATTTATAAGATTTGGGTTAAACAGTAAACACTGCTATATACACATTTTTCATTACATGATATATTCAGAGCAATTATTGAGTGGCACCCCGGTCGGTGCCGCGCTTTGTATGTAGCTTATCTTTAAACTTTCAAGTTATTACCAAGCAGAAACAACCTTCCGCCGCGACCGGACCGGCATATTCTTAATTTTAAGAACATGCCGCGACGTCGGATATACACGGAGAACTATTTTATGACTCATCCCGAAAACGGCTCCAACGAGAGTCCGTCAAGCGCCTTTGGTGATTTAGGAATCAACATTGCCCTGCAGAAAGCAGTCGCAGCCAAAGGCTACACACAGCCCACCGCCGTTCAGGCAGGGGCTATCCCCCTGATTCTTCAGGGAAAAGACGTTCTGGGCGGAGCCCAGACAGGTACCGGTAAAACAGCAGCCTTTGTACTGCCTATTCTTCAGCGCCTAGGCAATGCCGGCGGACGCAAAAGCAAACCCCGCGCCCTGATCCTAACCCCCACCCGGGAGCTTGCAGCCCAGGTACACCAGAGCGTGGTTGACTACGGTTCACACATGAACCTTTTTTCTACCTGCATTTATGGAGGAGTCGGCTTTAACCCTCAGGTCCGCGCTATAAGCCGCGGCGTTGATGTAATGGTGGCCACCCCCGGAAGATTGCTGGACCACATACGCCAGGGGAACATTGACCTCTCACAGGTCGAAACCTTTGTTCTGGACGAAGCAGACAGAATGCTCGACATGGGATTTATCAATGACATCCGTACAGTGGAAAAAGAACTGCCAAAAAAAACGGCAGAACCTGCTTTTTTCAGCAACCTATTCGGATGAAATCCGCAAGCTTGCATCTTCCATTTTGAATAACCCCGTATCTGTTGAGGTTTCCCCCCGCAATACCGCGGCGGACACTGTGACCCACCGGGTCCATCCTGTTTCCAGGGAAGCAAAAAAAGACCTTCTGGTTCAATTGATTAATGAGCACAACTGGTACCGGATTCTGGTATTTACCCGTACAAAACACGGGGCGGACCGCCTTTCCAAGCAACTTGATAAAGACGGTATAACCTCCGCGGCTATTCACGGCAACAAAAGCCAGGCTGCCAGAACCAGGGCTTTGAAGGATTTTAAAGCCGGGAAAATACAAACCCTTGTAGCCACCGATATTGCAGCCCGGGGAATAGATATTGATGAGCTGCCCCATGTTGTCAACTTTGAACTCCCCAATATTCCCGAGGATTACATTCACCGTATCGGCCGTACCGGCCGTGCTGGCGCGGAAGGGCTGGCGTCATCTCTGGTCAGTGCCGACGAGAACTCCTATCTGAAAGGAATTGAGAAACTGCTAAAAAAGCCTATTCAGGTTGCTAAGATTGAAGGCTATGAGCAGGAACTCCACGCTGGACCTCCTCCCCATGTCCTGGCCGGACGACGTAACAACGAGCGGGGCCGGCAGCGCAGTCCAAACCCCAGAGAAAACAGGGGACCAAGGGAGAGCAGGGAGCCCGGGAACAACAGCGAGCGTCCTTCCCGGAGCGGAAACAACCCCCGGAGACAGGAAGCTGCCGGCGACCGCCAGGCAAGAGGACCCCAGCGACCCCCCCGTGAGTTTGACCGGGAACGGAGCGAACGTCCTTCCCGGAACGACAGAGCTCCCCGGCGGCAGGAAGCTTCTTCAGATGTTCCCACCAGGGGACCGAAAAAAAACTTCAATTCCGGCAAGCCCGGCTCCGGCAGGTTTTCCTCTCCGGACCAGCGGGACTTCCGAAAAGCAAAAAAACTTATAGATGATGTAACCGGCCGTCAATCCCGTAATTGACGGCAGGCGCCTAATCCCGTATGTTGAAAAGGCAAAAACGCCTTTTTACATACGGGAGGGTATATGCGCAGATTTCCGGTAAGCATCGCACTGCTTCTCTTCACAAGCGCCTTATTGTTTTCCCAGGTTACCGTATCCCACGCCATCGCACTCCACGGCGAACCGAAATACGGTCCCTACTTCCGGCACTTTGATTATGTTAATCCAGACGCCCCCAAAGGCGGAACGTTACGGCAGCACTCCATTGGCACCTACGACAATTTCAACCGCTTTGCCCAGCGCGGAGTCTCCGCGGCGGGAAGCACCTTCTTTTACGACACTCTTATGGTCGGCTCCGAGGATGAAATTGAGGTACTCTACCCGCTTATAGCGGAGAAGATTGAATATCCCGCAGATTACTCCTACGTAATTTTTCACCTGAATCCTAAAGCCACCCACCAGGACGGTGTACCCATTACCGCCGGGGACGTCGCCTTCTCCTTCAATAAGCTCATGACCGAAGGAGTACCCCAGTTTAAACAGTATTTTGAGGGGGTATCCGTCAAAATTTCAGATCCCCGTACGGTCCGTTTTAATATGGAAGAAGGTTCCCGGGAACTTATAATGGCCATTGCGGATAACAGTATTCTTCCCCGACACTACTGGGAAAACAGGGATTTTTCGGAGCCTTTAACGGAGATCCCCCTGGGATCCGGAGCATATACTGTAGAAGATTATAAAATAGGGCAGTACGTGGTTTATAAGCGGCTGGGCAATTACTGGGCCCGTGACCTGCCGGTGAATAAAGGCCAGATGAACTTTGAGTTTATCCGCTACGACTACTACCGGGACGAGAATGTCGCTTTCGAGGCCTTCAAAGCCGGTGAATATGATGTTCAGCAGGAAAATATCTCAAAAAACTGGGCAACCCTCTACACCGGGGCCAACTTCGAAAACGGTAATATCCTTAAAGAGGAGATACCCCACGATATTCCCCAGGGAATGCAGGCTCTTGTCTATAATATTCAGAAACCTTTTTTTGCCGACCGGCGGGTGCGGTCAGCCCTGAACATGATGATGGACTTTGAGTGGATGAATACGAACCTCTTCTATAGCCAGTACACCCGTACCAGGAGCTATTTTCAGAATACCGAGTACGAAGCAAAAGGACTGCCGTCTGCGGAAGAACTAAAAATACTGGAACCCCTACGGGACAAGATACCAGCGGAAGTATTCACCAAAGAGTATCAGCCCTCGGTAACCGACGGCAGCGGTAACATACGCCCGCAGATACGGGAATCCCTGAAAATACTGAAAGAGGCGGGCTGGGAAATACGCGAAGTGGCAGCCCCGGAGGAGGCACTTGAGACTGCGGCGCCGGAAAGTGTTCCCGCGGAAGCAGAAAGAGGTTTCTTCGGAAGTATCTGGCTGGGAATAAAAAGCTTTTTCTCGGCAATTTTCTCCTGGATCGCCGGTCTTTTCGGCGGTGGTGATTCGGGACCCGCAGGAATACGCCGGCTGGTAAATGTTGAAACCGGCGAGCAGATGGAGTTTGAACTTCTGCTGTAC
>CAXXNH010000038.1:0-3869 GCA_963665435.2 uncultured Pleomorphomonas sp.
CCCCAGCCCATTTCTCAGGAGACCTCATCTCATGGCCGAATCCATTGCCCACTACATCGCCCGCTTTCTTGGCGAGGCCGGCGTCAAGCGCATCTGGGGGGTGACGGGCGATAGCCTCAATGGCCTCAGCGACAGCCTGCACCGGCTGGGCGAGATCCGCTGGATGGGGACGCGGCATGAGGAGGCGGCGGCGTTTGCGGCCGGGGCCGAGGCGCACATTACCGGCGAGCTGGCGGTGTGCGCGGGGTCGTGCGGGCCGGGCAACCTGCACCTCATCAATGGCCTGTTCGACTGCCAGCGCAGCCATGTGCCGGTGCTGGCGATCGCCGCCCACATTCCCTCGTCGGAGATCGGCTCGGGCTATTTTCAGGAGACGCATCCGCAGGAACTGTTCCGCGAGTGCTCGGTCTATTGCGAGCTGGTGACCAACCCCGAGCAGATGCCGCGCGTGCTGGAGATCGCCGTGCGCACCGCCATCGCCAAGAAGGGCGTCGCCGTCATCGTGCTGCCGGGCGACGTGGCCTTGAAGCCGATGCCCGACGATGTCGGCATCCGCTGGCGCGCGCCGGATCTCGGCCGCCTGGTGCCGTCGGAGGCGCAGGTGGATGCGCTGGCCGACATGCTCAACGCCGGCTCGAAGGTGACGCTGCTCTGCGGCGCCGGCTGCGCCGAGGCGCATGACGAGGTGGTGGCGCTGGCGGCCAAGCTGAAGGCGCCCATCGTCCACGCCCTGCGCGGCAAGGAGTTCGTCGAATACGACAACCCCTATGACGTCGGTATGACCGGGCTGATCGGCTTTTCCTCCGGCTATCACGCCATGGGCGCGGCCGACACGCTGCTGATCCTCGGCTCGTCCTTCCCCTACCGCGCCTTCTACCCGGCCGGCGCCAGGATCGCCCAGGTGGACAGCCGGCCGGAAAGCCTCGGCGCCCACACGCAGATCGATCTCGGCATCGTCGGCGACGTCAAGGCGACGGTGCGGGCGCTGCTCGACAAGCTGCCGGAGCGGACCGACGGCGCCTTCCTCAAGACGGCGCTGGAGCATTACGCCAAGGCGCGCAAGGGACTGGACGATCTCGCCACCGACGACGGCGCCAAGGGGCAGATCCATCCGCAATATCTCGCCCGCCTTGTCAGCGAGAAGGCGGCGGACGACGCTATCTTCACCTGCGATGTCGGCACGCCCACCGTCTGGGCGGCGCGCTATGTGACGATGAACGGCAAGCGGCGGCTGGTCGGCTCGTTCAACCACGGCTCGATGGCCAACGCCCTGTCGCAGGGCATCGGCGCGCAGGGCATCGACCCGAAGCGGCAGGTGGTGGCGCTGTGCGGTGACGGCGGCTTCGCCATGCTGATGGGCGACATTCTCTCGGTGCGCCAGCTGGACCTGCCGCTGAAGATCATCATCTTCCACAACCGCTCGCTCGGCTTCGTCGCCATGGAGATGAAGGCCGGCGGCTACATCTCCGACGACACCGACCTCAACAGCCCCGACTTCGTCAAGGTGGCCGAGGCGATCGGCATCAAGGGCATCCGCGTCGACGACGCCAAGGCGCTGCCGGCGGCCCTCGACGAGGCCTTCGCCACGCCCGGCCCTGTTTTGGTGGACGTGATGACCGCCAAGCAGGAGCTGGCCATGCCGCCGCAGATCACCCTCGAACAGGCCAAGGGCTTCTCGCTCTACATGATGCGGGCGATCCTGAACGGCCGGGGCGACGAGCTGATCGAGCTGGCCAAGACCAACTGGCGGTGAGGGGCAAATCGCCGACGGCGTGGCGGTTCTTGTCGTTTCTGTCACTATGCTCCTCATCCGAACGACGAGGAGCTGCCGGGTGACGATCGACTTCTATGACGCCAATGCCGCCGACTACGCCGCCGGCGGCGGGGTGAATCCCCGGCTGGCCGGCTTTCTCGCCCGCTGCCGGCCGGGTGGTCGCATCCTGGAGCTGGGCACCCGGCGGCGGCTTCGACGCCCGCGCCATTCTCGACGCCGGCTTCGCGCTGGATGCCACCGACGGTTCGGCCGAACTGCCGGCGATCGCCTCGTCGCGCCTCGGCCAGACCGTGAAGGTGATGCTGTTCAACGAGCTCGACGCGGTCGGGCGCTATGACGGCGTCTACGCCTGCGCATCGCTGACCCACGCTCCGAGAGCCGACCTCGGCCCGGTGATCGGCCGCATCCACCGTGCCATGGTGCCCGGTGGCATCGTCTGGGCCAGCTTCAAGACGGGAACCGCCGAAGGCAAGGACGGCCTTGGCCGCACTTACAACTACCTCTCGGCCGACGAACTCGACCAGCTCTGGCGCGCCAACGGCACCTGGGCGCAGCTCGCCCTCGAAAGCTGGCAAGGCGGCGCCTACGACCAGCGGCCGACGGAATGGACGGCGGTTACGGCGGTGGTGGGGTGAATTTATGGCTTCACTAGCCGGTCAGGTTGCCCGCCTTTCGTCAATGAATGAAGCTATGATTTAGATCCGTTCGCATATTTCCTCGCAATCTAATCATAAGGCTTTCAATCGGCGGTAGGCGGAATTGAATAAAGTCATGGCTTCATTATATCGCCGTATGGTAGGTTCGTCGTGTGAAGTGAAGGTGTAGCTGCATGGTCGCTAGAAGCGCCGACATTCTGTTCAAGGGGGAGCCGGCCGGCACGCTGGTCGAGACGGCCGGTGGCGGCACGCGCTTTACCTATCGAGCCGACTGGCGCGGCGGCGATATTGGCTGCTGCCTGCCGTCGCATCGGCGCGAGCATGAATGGTCGGTCGGGCTGCATCCGTTTTTCCAGCATATCGGCTCGGAAGGCTGGCTTCGGGAGCGAAAGGCCCGAGCGGCGCACGTGGTTGGCGACGATGATCTCGGGCTGTTGCTGCGATATGGCGCCGATTGCATCGGGGCGGTGAGCGTTTTCCCGTCCGGCGATGCCGAGCCGCTGCCCGAGATCACCGATGCCACGGCCAACCCTGGCCGTACCGTGTCGGGCGTTCAGCGGAAGCTGCTGGTCTCAAGGGCAGCGGGCAGGGGCTTCGTGCCGGCGGCGGCGACGGGCCCGGCGCCCTATATCGCCAAGTTCAACTCCGATCGAATCGACAGCCTGGTTCGCAACGAGGCGCTCAGCCTCAGGTGGACGGCGGCCGTGCTGGGCAAGGCGGAGGTGACCGAGTTCACCACGGCCTTGATCGCCACGCTCGACGAGATCGCGCTGGTCGTCACCCGTTTCGACCGGACGGCGGAGGGCGGCAAGCTGCGGCTGGAAGACTGCGCCCAGATCCTGCGCAAGCCGAGAGGGCAGGACTATAACGGCAAATACGAGGCCGCCTATGAGGATGTGGCCGCCGTCATCGGCCAGTACTCGTCGCGGCCGCAGATCGACCTTGCGCGCTTCTTCCGTCGTCTTATCGTCTTTGCGCTGGTCGGCAACTGCGACGCCCACCTCAAGAACTTCTCGCTTCTGGAAACGCCCAATGGCCTGCGCCTGTCGCCCGCCTATGACGTTGTGAACACCGCGCTCTACGACGGCTTCGACCAGGTGCTGGCCCTGTCGATCGGCGGCCGGCGTGTCCAGTTGGAGGCGGTCGACCAAGCGCTGTTCCGGGCTTTCGGCAAGGAGATCGGGCTGCCGGATCGGGCGGTGGATCTCGCCTTCAAGGACGTGAAGCGCGGCGTCGAACGGGCGGCGGCGGTCATCCGGCCGCCGGAGGCCGAGCTCGAGGATGGCTTCACCCATCGCTTCAGGGAGATCGTGGACCGCTCATGTCTCAGACTTCTTCCATAGCGCCGCTGTCCTGGCCGCGCCTCATCGAGGAGGCATTGCGCCGCCGCAAGGCGGAGGGGCTGACGCAGAAAGATCACGCGGCGCTGGCCGGCGTCA
>CAXXNH010000039.1:0-11772 GCA_963665435.2 uncultured Pleomorphomonas sp.
CGGCTGATGCTGTCGCGTCACCCCGACAACGTATCGGTTCTCCTCGTCGGCATCGACGAACGAGGCGACCTTGAAATCGGCAAGCCGGTGCAAATCGACTTCGAGGGGCGCCGCATCGACTTCCTGCCGGTGGTGTACAGTCCCCGGCGAGACGATGCACGCGGCGGCGAAGAAGATCACCGAGTCGGTGACGCTGCGCTTCACCCTCGGCATCATGCGCCATCTCCTGACCATTCGTCGCCTCTCCGCCGGCGAGACCGCCTCGACGGAGATCGAGCGCTTCGAGCAGGCAATCCCTGCCCGCTTGCTTGGCCACCCGGTGGTGCAACTCGTGCACAACGAGGAGACCAAGGGCGACAAGATGGACAGCCTTCTAGGCCGCCATTTCTGGCTCTCGCCTCAGCGAGAAGATCGGCCTAGCTCTGGCCACTCGTGTCGTCGGCGTCAATCCCAACATCATCGCCCGCTACGAGCGCGAGATGCCCAGGGTCGCGCGCAAATCAGAGTTCATGACGGTCTCGGTCGATACCGAGCGCTTCCCAGCCGCCCCCTTCCCGTCAAGCGACGTGTTTCGCGTGGTGTTCGCGGGCCGGCTTGACGCCTTCAAGGATCCGCCCTTGATGTTCGAGACGTTGTGGCGGCTCCATGCCAAGCTCGACGGCAAGCTGGAGTTCCATTACGTCGGCACATCCGACCCGCACCGCGACAAGGAGTTCGCCGCCATCGAGCCCTTCACCATTCGCCACGGCTTCCAGACGGGCGATGGCGTATCGGCGATCATGCGCAACTGCCACAGCGGCATTCTCACCTCCTACTTCGAGGGCATGCCCTGCTACCTTCTGAGACACTTTCGAGCGGCCGTCCGATGGGAGCGATCCGGCTGCCGCAGTAACGATCCGCTGATCGAGACAGGCGTATCCGGCTTCCTTGTCGAGCGGCCCGAAGACCGCGAGGCGGCCGCCGAGGCAATGGCCAACAACTTTGCGCGCTTGGCAGCGGATATCGCGGCCGGCCGGCTCGACCCCGAGACGATCCGCGCCAAGGTGACGCCTTACTCGGTCGCCGTGCAGATGCCGAAGCTGTTCGACCGGCATATCGCGCTCGGCCGTGCCGGCGCTCCGCTCCGTCAGCCGGTTGCCGCCAGACCGGTGAACAGCCGCTCCCACTGATCGAGGCCGGCCTCGGCCGAGAACTCTCGCGCCCGGGAAACACCCGGGGCGGGGTCGGGCGCCGCTGCCAGCGCCCGGTCGAGCGCCGTCGCCAGCGCGGCGGCATCACCGACCGGAACGAGCGTGCCGTAACGTCCGGCCAGAATCTCCCGCGACCCTTCGCAGTCGGATGCCACGACCGCGAGACCTGCGGAAAGCGCCTCGACAGTGGTCATGCCGAAGGCTTCGGTGCGCGAAGGCACGGCCGCGACGCTCGACCGGCCGTAGACCTCTGCTGCCGACGAAACCCGCCCGAGAAAGCGGACCCGGTCGCCGATGCCAAGGGCCGCCACCTGTTCGGCCAGCCTCTCTCGCTCCGGTCCGTCGCCGCCGATGATGAGGGTCGCGCCAGGAGTCGTCAGGCGAGCGAAGGCGTCGACCAGCACGTCCATGCCCTTTTCTCGCGACAAGCGGCCGACGGCGCCGACGGTCGGGGGGCGAGCGGCGATCTCCTCGGGGGTGGCGGCAGCGAGCAATGGGACCGGATTGTAGATGCGCTCCGTCCGAGCCTTCGGCGCATGCCAGCGTTCGACGAGCGCCCGAACGACGCCGTCGGAGACGCCGACGAAGCGTCGCACCAAAGGTGCGAGCACGGGCAAACCATAAAAGCCGAAGGCCGACAGGCGGCCCGTCTTGTATTCCTCGAACCCGTGATATGAAAAGACGAGCGGCGTCCGTGACTGGGCGAGCGCCTTGGCGACTGCCAGCTTGACGCAGGAAACAGATACAGCGCCGGCAACCACGTCGAAACGGCGGGTCCGAAGCAGCCGGGCGAGCCGCAGCACCGCGACAGGGTGGCGCTTGCCGACCTCGATTGCATCGACGGCTGGATCGACGCCATCGTTGACCGTGGTTTCGTCGAAAGCAAAGGTGACGCGATGGCCGCGGGCCGCAAGACCGTTGGCGAGAATGGCCCAAACACGTTCGGCACCGCCGCCACCGGAGGCGCGGGTATATAGAAGGATTTCGAGCTTCCGCATCATGTCTCCAGACCGGCAAGAACCGGCACGAGGTTAGCCTTGGTGCACTCGCTCGGCCAAGCGGGCAAATAAGAGACGGTGCCGGGAAATTGCCCGGCCATTCTCGCCAAGGGCACGGGGATCGGCTATCGAAACTCAGCATTCGTGGATGTCTGCGGAGTTCCCGTTGTCCGTCGCGCTTCTGACCCGCCGTGCCGTCGGCTCCACCGCCGGTCTCGGTATATTCATGATGTTCTTCGGCGACTTCATGTTCGCCGTCAACGACATCATGGGCAAATGGCTGGCGGACACCTACTCAGCCGGCCAGATCGTGCTGGTTCGGTCGCTTGCCGCGCTCGTCGTACTCTCTCCCATGCTCATGAAGGGGGGTGTGCCGAGCCTCGTCAGGATCGAGAAGCCGGGGCTGCAGTTGTCCCGCGTCGGGCTGGCAACGGCCGAGCTCGTGTTCTTCTACATGGCCGTCCGCTTCCTACCTCTCGCCGACGTCATGACGTTTTATCTGGCCGGGCCGATTTACGTCGCCGCCGTCTCCCCATGGCTACTTGGCGAACGGGTGAGCGGCCGCCAGTGGCTGGCGATCGCCATTGGCTTTGTCGGCGTCGTTCTCGTGCTGCGCCCCGGCTCGGGCAGCCTGTCCTGGCCGGCGCTGGTCTCCATAGGGGGCTCTCTCTGCTACTCCATGATGGTGGTGCAAAGCCGCCAGCTTCGAGGCACGCCCGATCGGGTGCTCGTGTTCTGGCAGACGATCGGCGCTCTCCTCATCGGCGCCATCCTGGCTCCCTTCGGATGGGTGACGCCGAGCGCCGCCGACCTCTCGATGCTCATTGCCCTCGGTGTCATCTCGATGATGGCCCATCTTTGCATCGCCCGGTCGCTCAAGCTGGCGCCTGCTGCCGTGGTGGCGCCGATCCAGTACACGCTTTTGCTTTGGGCGGTCCTGTTCGGCTGGCTGGTGTTCGGCGACCGGCCACACCCGTTGATGCTGGTGGGCGCGGTGGTGATCGTCGTGGCCGGGCTCATGGTGGTCGGCGGGCGCGACCGGCACAACAGCGTGACGGAAGAAGCCGACTGATACCCTGTCGATTATCGGCGAATGCCGCTATGATCAGTTTCAACGAGTCCAGTCCTTTCAGGAGGTTGTCTTCATGCGGTCTTCGGTTCCCGTCCTTGCAGCGTTGGTTCTCGGACTGCCGACATTCGCCACGTCCGGTCTCGCCGCAAGCTGCAGCGCCAAGGGCGACGGCTTTGGAGCGTGGCTCGCGGGCTATTCGAAGACACTGGTCGAGGCCGGTCTTCCGGCCGATGCCGTACGGTCGTCTCTGTCGGGCATATCTTTCGATCCGGCGGTGATCCGGAAGGACCGTGGACAGGGCGTCTTTTCGCAGACGTTCGCCGAGTTTGCCGGCCGCATGGTCAACAAGAACCGCCTGACGGTCGGTGCCCAGAAAATCAAGGCGAACGCCGATCTTTTCGGTCGAATTCAGGCTCAGTACGGCGTGCCGCCGCAGGTGATCGTCGCCGTCTGGGGGCTGGAGAGCGACTTCGGCGCCAATACCGGCGACTTCCCGACCCTGCAATCGCTGGCGACGCTGGCCTACGACTGCCGGCGGCCGGTCATGTTCCAGAACGAGTTGCTCGATGCCGTCCAGATCGTGGCGCGGGGCGACCTTAGCCCGGCCGAGATGAAGGGAGCCTGGGCCGGCGAACTCGGCCAGACGCAGTTCCTGCCGTCAAACTATCTTCGCTACGCCGTCGATTTCGACGGCGACGGCCGCCGCAACCTCATCAAGAGCGCGCCCGACGTTCTGGCCTCCACCGCCAACTATCTGCAGTCGCTCGGTTGGGCGAAGGGGCAGCCCTGGCTCGTCGAGGTCGACATCCCCGCCCAGCTGCCTTGGGATCAGGCCGACCTGCCGATCAAGAAGCCGGTCGCCGAATGGCAAGCGATGGGCGTGCGCGCCGCCAACGGCTCGATTCCCGACGGGCTTGCCGCGCTCTACCTGCCGATGGGACGCTTCGGACCGGCCTTCCTCGCCTATCACAACTTCGACGTCTATCTCGGCTGGAACGAGTCGCTGGTCTACTCGACGACCGCCGCCTACTTCGCCACACGGCTCGCCGGCGCGCCACCAGTCGGAGCCGGCAACGGCAAGGTCGAAGCGCTCGGCGCTTCCGACATCGCCTTCATCCAGGGCGCGCTGACGACAAAGGGCTTCGACGCCGGTCCCAAGGACGGAAAGCTCGGCCAGCGGACGCGCGAGGCGGTGCGAGGCTTCCAGTTGAAGGCTGGCCTGCCGGCCGATGGCTGGCCGGATTCAGCGCTGGTCCGGGCTCTCAGGTGATCTCCATTCCGGACCGTTTTTCGCCGCCGCTACCCATCGACGCGGTGCTGGACAACGTCCGAGCATCACTAGAAACCAGCCCCCGCCTCGTTCTCGTCGCCGCCCCCGGCGCCGGCAAGACGACGCGGGTGCCGCTGGCTCTGCTCGACGCACCCTGGCGTCGGGGCAAGCTGCTCGTCGTTGAACCGCGCCGCATTGCAGCCCGCGCCGCAGCAGTGCGCATGGCCGAGAGCCTCGGCGAGAACGTCGGACAAACGGTCGGTTACCGGGTCCGAATGGATTCGAAGATCTCGGCGAAGACGGTGATCGAAGTGATTACCGAAGGCGTGTTCACGCGCATGGTCGTCGAGGATCCGCTTCTCGAGAGCGTATCGGCGGTCATGTTCGACGAGTTTCACGAACGCTCGCTGGACGGCGACCTCGGTCTTGCGCTTGCCCTCGACGGAGCGGCGCTCAGGGATGACCTGAGAATCGTCGTCATGAGCGCCACACTCGACGGCGGGCGCGTGGCGTCCCTCCTCGGCGGCGCGCCAGTTGTCGAAAGCGCCGGTCGCGCCTTCCCGGTCGAAACTCGCCACATCGACCGCGATCCTCTCCTCCGCTTCGAGGATCAGGTAGCCGAGGCGACGCTAAGAGCGATACGGGAGGAAGACGGTTCGGCTCTTGTCTTCCTGCCGGGGCAGGCAGAGATACGACGTGTTGCCGAGCGGCTTGAGGGGCGTCTTCCGGTCGACGTCCGCCTTGCGCCGCTCTACGGGGCACTGACCGCTGCCGAACAGGACTTCGCTATCCGCCCCTGCCGACCGCCGGACCGCAAGGTGGTGCTGGCCACGGCGATCGCCGAGACATCGCTGACGATCGACGGCGTGCGCCTCGTCATCGATGGCGGCCTCTCTCGCGTACCCAGGTACGAACCAGACACTGGCCTGACGAGACTCGAGACGGTGCGCGTCTCCCGCGCCTCGGCCGACCAAAGGCGCGGTCGCGCCGGCCGCACCGAGTCTGGCGTCTGCTGGCGGCTCTGGAACGAGGGGCAGACGGCGGCGCTGCCGCCCTATTCGACGCCTGAGATCCTCGAGGCCGACCTTAGCCAACTGGCCCTCGACCTCGCCGCCGTCGGCATCCGAGACCCTGGCACCCTCGCCTTTCTCGACCCTCCGCCCAGGCCGGCCTGGAACGAGGCGCAGGATCTGCTGCGCGGCCTGGAGGCGATCGACGACGACGGTCGCATCACCTCGGAAGGCAAGGCGCTGGCTCGCCTGCCCCTGCCACCGCGCCTCGCCCACATGATCCATCGCGCTGCCGAGTTTGGCGCGGGGCGGATGGCCGCCGACATCGCCGCGATCCTGACCGAGCAAGGTCTCGGCGGCGACGCGACCGACCTCGCCGACCGTCTCCAACGCTTCAGTACCGACCGAGGACGACGGGCGACGGATGCGCGCACCATGGCCGCGAGGTGGGCAAAGCTTGTCGGAGGGGACAAGGTAGCTCAGACGACCTCGCTGTCCCCCGGTGGCATTCTCTCGTTCGCCTATCCCGACCGTGTTGCCGAAGCGCGCGGACAACGCGGTACGTTTCGCCTGGCAAGCGGTCGTGGCGGCATGCTCGAAGACTACGATCGGCTTGCGAAGGAAGCCTTTCTGGTGGTCGCCGATCTCGCCGGCAAGGCCGAGCGAGCGAGAATCCGACTGGCCGCGGCCATTTCCCGCGACGAAATAGAGACGCTGTTTGCCTCCCGGATCGTCGCCGAAACCGCATTGCAGTTCGACGCGACGGCCCGCGCCGTTCGAGCTCGGCACATCCGTCGGCTCGGAGCGGTGAAGCTTGCCGAGGAGCCTGTGGCCGCACCGGCCGACGTGGAGACTGTCGCCGCGCTTCTGTCCGGCGTTCGACGCGTTGGCGTCGACCGTCTCGGCTGGTCAAAGGACCAGCGGCGGCTGAGAGAGCGCTCCAGCTTCCTCAACCGCACCGTGGGCGAGCCATGGCCGGACCTTTCCGACGGCGCGCTCGCAGAGGAGCTCGGCGACTGGCTCGGCCCGTTCGTCGACGGCTTGACCCGTTTCGACGACATCGACGCCGCTCTGCTTGGCGCGGCTCTGGACCGGCTTGTCCCCTATGGCCTCCGACAGGACATGGACCGGCTGATGCCGAGCCATTTCGAGGCGCCGACCGGTAGCCGAGTCCCTATCGACTACGCGGCAGACGGCGGACCTGCCGTTGAGATCCGTGTACAGGAGCTGTTCGGTCTCGATCGTCATCCGGCCATTGCGGGCGGGCGCGTGCCGCTGACCCTTGTGCTCACTTCGCCGGCTCACCGGCCGATCCAGACGACCAAGGACCTGCCCGGCTTCTGGCGCGGCTCGTGGAAGGACGTCGCCAAGGATCTCAAGGGGCGCTACCCCAAGCACCCATGGCCGGAGGACCCGCTGGCCGCCGAGCCGACGCGCCGGGCCAAGCCGCGCAGCTCCTGATCAGCGGACGTTCAGCGTGACGTCATAGGTCGTGTAAGTGTAAAGCTTCTCGGAGGTGTCGACGGCATAACCCAGGCTGACCTTCAGATGATCCGTGCCTCTGAAGCCCTTGGCCGACGTGTAGTAGATCTTCGTGCCCACGAACTTCCGCCCTTGGCAGGGCGGTTGGGTGGCGATGAATGTTTCACGGCGCACGACCAGCTTGCCGTGTTCCGGCTCCTTCAAGACCTTGGTCCTGAACTGGCCGGACGAAACGCAGTTGTCCGTGTAAATGTACATTTCCCTGTACTCGGTCCGCCCGGACCTGACGTCGAAGCGTAGGTCTTCGGCATGGGCAACGGTGATCAGCGGCAGCATGGCCGCACCGGCAACAAGAGAACGCATGAACAGTACCCCCGACACAATCCGATGCGCCCACGCAAAGGACGGTTTCAACCATAGCTGTTATCAGGGGTTGCGTAGCGTAGCAAATACCGCCGATCCCACTCGTTCGCCTCAGCCTGAGAACAGCCCTGCCGCGCGGATTTCCAGCGCGGCGCGGTCACCGATGCGAGGCGGCTCGCGATCGGCCGGCGTCAACGCCTCGATCACCGCCTCGGTTCCATCGGCACGGAAGCCGATGCGGCGCGACGACCCCGATCGATGCAGGGAGACCACGGTTGCCCAGAGGCCATCGCCGTCGCGTCGGAACGCAACATGCTCGGGGCGAACATAGAGTTTCGCCGGCCCGTCGAAGAGGAGCGGCGGCAGCTTTGGAATCGAAACCTCCTGCTGTCCAACGAAGGGACGCCCCCTGTCGACCCGGACGTCGAGGCGGACCGACTCGCCTATGAAGTCGAACACGAAGGGGGTCGCCGGTCGATCGTAGACATCCTCGGGCGTACCTTCCTGTTCGATCTTGCCGTTGCTCATGACGACGACGCGATCGGCGAGATCCAGGGCCTCTTCCTGATCGTGCGTCACGAACAGGGTGGTATGACCGGTCCGGTCGTGGAACTCCCTCAACCACAGACGCAACTCCTTGCGAACCTTCGCATCGAGGGCGCCGAAGGGCTCGTCGAGCAGCAGCACGCGCGGCTCTACGGCGAGGGCCCGCGCGAGCGCCACCCGCTGGCGCTGACCGCCGGACAGCTGGCTCGGGTAGCGGCCGCCGTAGCCGGACAGCTGGATCAGGGCGAGCAGTTCCTCGACCTTGTCGGAAATGGCAGCCGCCGACGGTCGCGTCCGGCGTGGGCGCACCCTCAGTCCATAGGAGATGTTGTCTGAAATGGTGAGATGCTTGAAGAGGGCATAGTGCTGGAACACGAAGCCGATCTGCCGTTCCTGCACGCTCTTGAAGCTGGCGTCCTCGCCGCCGAACAGGATCTGTCCGCCTGAGGGAATTTCGAGACCGGCAACACAGCGCAACAGCGTCGTCTTGCCCGAACCGGACGGTCCCAGCAGCGCCAGGAGTTCGCCCGAGGCGACCTTGAGGTCCACGCCGTGAAGCGCCGCCGTGCTGCCGAACGTCTTCGTAAGGTTGCGAATGTCGAGTTCCATCGAGGACTCCGTCAGTGGCGGTGGCCGGCGGCGAGATCGCCGGCATAGCGGTGTTCCAGCCAGGACTTGACGCCGAGCGTCACCAGCGCCAGGGCGGCGAGCAGCGAGGCGACAGCGAAGGCGGCGACGAACTGGTATTCGTTGTAAAGGATCTCGATGTGCAGCGGCATGGTGTTGGTGTAGCCGCGGATATGCCCCGAAACCACCGACACCGCGCCGAACTCGCCCATGGCGCGGGCATTGCAAAGCAGCACGCCGTAGAGAAGTGCCCATTTGACGTTGGGCAAGGTCACCGTCCAGAACATGCGCCATCCGGACGCGCCGAGCGTCAACGCCGCCTCTTCATCGGTATCGCCGAGTTCTTCCATCAGCGGGATCAACTCACGGGCGATGAAGGGAAAGGTGACGAAGATCGTCGCCATGATGATCCCCGGCAGGGCGAAGATGACCTGAATGCCAGCCGACTGAACAAGCCCCCCCAGGAGGCCGTGACTGGCGTAGAGCAGGATATAGACGAGACCGGCGACCACCGGGGACACCGAGAATGGCAGGTCGATCAGCGTGACGAGGAAGGCCTTGCCGCGAAAATCGAACTTGGCGATCGCCCAGGCCGCCGAAATGCCGAAGACGAGGTTGGCGGGCACGGCGATGGCGGCCACCATCAAGGTGAGAAGAATGGCGTCGATGGCCGCCGGATCGGCGAAAGCGGCGAGGAAGGCGCCGCCTCCCTTGCGGAACGCCTCCATGAAGACCGTGATCAGCGGCAGCAGCAGGAACAAGCCGAGAAAGCCCACCGCCAAACCGATGAGCAGGCGCCTGACCCACGGAGCCTCCTCCGTCGGCAGACGTCGCGGCGACGGGCGAACGGCAACGCCCCCGGTGGATGTCGCCTCCTCGAGCGACACGGCGGCAGCGATGGAACCGTCAGACATGACCATACCTCGCGCGCGCCCGGGCCTGGATGAGGTTGATGAGAAGAAGTGTTCCGAAGCTGATCGTCAGCATGATGGCGGCCACGGCCGTGGCGCCGGCATAATCGAACTCTTCCAGTTTTATCACGATGAGCAGCGGCGCGATTTCGGACACGTAAGGGATGTTGCCGGCAATGAAGATAACCGAGCCGTATTCGCCGACCGCTCGGGCGAAGGCCAGGGCGAAGCCAGTCAGGATGGCCGGGCTGAGCACGGGCAGAACCACCGATGCAACAGTCCTGAGCCGTCCGGCGCCGAGAGTCGCGGCGGCCTCCTCGAGTTCGCGGTCGACCTCGGCAAGTACCGGCTGCACCGTGCGGACGATGAAAGGCAGACCGACGAAAACCAGCGCCAGAAAAACGCCCAGCGGCGTGAAGGCGACCTTGAGGCCGAAGACGGCGGCCACGGATCCGATCCAGCCTTTCGGCGCATAAAGAGCGGTTAGCGCAATGCCGGCCACCGCCGTCGGCAGCGCGAAGGGCAAGTCGATGATGGCGTCGAAGAAGCGACGCCCCGGGAAGTCGTAGCGCACCAATACCCAGGCAATCAGCAGACCGAAAGGCACGTTGAAGGCGGCGGCGGCGAAGCTGGTGAGGAAGGAAAGCTTGAGCGCCGACAGCGTACGGCTGTCGAACGCCAAAGCAAACAACTCACTCACTCCCAACGAAGATGCCCTGAAGAGCAAGGCGCCAAGTGGCAGGAGCACGATCGCCGTGAGGTAGAGGAGCGTGAAGATGATTGTCAGGCGAAAGCCCGGCAGGACGCTCGGCTTGACAAAGGGCGCGGTGAGGGTCATCGGCCTCGCTTTCAGGGGAAGCCGGCGGGCCGGATCTCCCGCTCGCCAGCGGCAAGGTCTTGTTCGGACAGTGGAGAGAGAAACCCGGGAAGCACCATCGCAATCCACAAGGGCATCCCTTCATTTGGCACTGTCGGCACGCATGCCGTCAGCGATTTCTTTCACCGTCCCGGCCGATAGATCTGATCAAACACGCCACCGTCGCCGAAATGATAGGGCCGTGCCTTTGCCCAGCCGCCGAAAATCGGATCATCGATGCTGACCAGCTTGAGCTCGGGAACACTTTCAGGAGCTCCGGATCGACCAGATTCGGCTCGGATGGGCGATAGTGGAACTTGGCAGCGAGCGTCTGCCCCTCGGCCGAGTAGAGGTACTCGAGATAGGCGCGGGCTTCCTTCTCGGCGCCATTGGCCTTGGCGTTTCCCGTCAACGACAGCGACCGGGGGTTCGGCGAGGATCGACTGCGGTGGCACCACGATATCGAACTTGTCGGAACCGAACTCGTCGAGAGCCAGAAAGGCTTCGTTCTCCCAGGCGAGCAGCACGTCGCCGAGTTCGCGCTGGGCAAAGGTGACGGTCGAGCCGCGAGCACCGGTATCGAGCACGGGCACGTGCTTGTAGAGCGTGGCAACGAACTCACGGATTCTCGCCTCGTCGCCACCGTACTGACCGGCCGCCCACGCCCAGGCTGCAAGATAGTTCCAGCGGGCGCCGCCCGACCGTCTTCGGATTGGGAGTAATCACCTCGATGCCGTCCTTGACGAGATCGCCCCAGTCACGGATGCCCTCGGGGTTACCCTTGCGAACCATGAAGACGATAGTCGAAGTGTAAGGTGAGGAGTTGTGAGGCAGCTTGCCGCGCCAGTCGGCCGGGATCTTGCCCGTTCTCTCGGCAATGGCGTTGATATCGCTTTCAAGCGCCAGCGTCACCACATCGGCCGGCAGGCCGTCGATGACGGCACGCGCCTGCTTGCCGGAACCGCCGTGGGAAACGCGAATAGCGATATCCTCGCCGGTTTCCGCCTTCCAGTGGGCGGCGAAGGCAGCATTGTAGGCCTCGTAGAACTCGCGAGTCGGATCATAGGAGACGTTGGTCAGCGTTGCCGCCGAGACGGGACCGGCGAGGGCCAGGGGTGCCGCAACAATGGCGGCGAGTAATCCCAGACGTTTCGAGCCTCTCATGCTTCCAGTCTCCAGCCCTTGGCGATGCCGCGCATCGCACCTGTTCAGAAGCTTCGGTCGCCTCTCCGGCGCCTCTGTATCTCCCGACAGGTTGAAATCCTAAAAGGACGAGTGCAATTGGCAAGAGATACCATTCCCTAGGGATTGGTCAGTTTGGAAAATTTCATTCCCCGAATGCCACCCTATACGCGCTTCGAGGCAACATGCTTCCCGGAAGCGACTGGTTTTCGGTGATATTTTCCTCCGATGTTCAGCCGCGAACCATGCCGCGAACGCGCTGGAT
>CAXXNH010000040.1:0-14611 GCA_963665435.2 uncultured Pleomorphomonas sp.
AAGGTGGTTTCGGACTATCGCCCCGGCTCCCGGTATACCGCGACCGGACAGGGGCGGCTCGTCTTCTCCGGAACCATCGTCGAGGCCGATCCGCCCTGGCGCCTCGTGACGACCTACTCCGCCCACTGGAGCGAGGAGGTCGAGAAATACGGCCCTTCTCGCGTCGTCGTCGACATCGAGAAGATCGAAGACACGTGCCGTCTGGTGTTGACGCACGACGACCTCCCGCGTGGAGCAAGCCCACAGCTCTACGGCGGATGGCCGATGGTTCTCTCCGGCCTCAAAACACTGCTTGAGACCGGCGAGATCCTGACGACGCCCGGCTCGCTGAGATGGCTGGGCGCCGACGAGACCCCCTGAGCGCGGACGCCCCTGGCCGCCCTGACACCTCGCGTCCCTGAAACGCGGGCACCCCCCTTTTTGACGATTGGAGATGACCTTGCAGTATCTTCTCATCATCAGCCATGACGCCGACTTCCAGCCCACCGAGCGCCTCGCCGGCGACATCTTCGCCTGGATCGAGGACACCACGGCGCGCGGCCAGCGCATCACCGGCAAGCCCCTGCAACCGGCCGACACGGCGCAAACCATCAGGATCCGCGACGGCAAGGAGCAAATCGTCAACGGCCCGTTTTCAGACGCGGTCGAGCAGATGTGCGCCTTCGAACTGGTGGAATGCCGCGACAGGGATGAAGCCCTGGAGCTTGCGCGCCGGCACCCGATGGCGAAGGCTGCGACCATCGAGATCCGGCCGGTCTGGGTAGAGCGGGAATCGGAGTAGAAAGCGCCCTTCCTGCCCCTTTCGCGGCCGGATAACGCCGCATTTGGCCTCTATCCATCCGTCGGGGCAGGAAGGGAGAGCTACATGCGCGGAAAGAAAATCCTGGCTGGCTTCGTCGTGTTCGCCGGCGCCATCTATCTTCTCAATGCCTCCTGGCTGGCCGCGCCGACATCGGCCGGTTCGCCACGCATCATCGCCCATCGTGGCGTCCACCAGACCTATTCGCGCATCGGCCTCGACGCGGAAACCTGCACGGCGGCTCGCATCGACCCGCCCAGCCACGCGTTCATGGAGAACACCATCCCCTCCATGCGCGCCGCCTTCGCGGCCGGCGCCGACGTGGTGGAGCTCGACGTCCACCTGACGCCGGACAAGGTGTTCGCCGTCCTGCACGACTGGACGATCGACTGCCGCACCGAGGGCCACGGCGTCACGGAAGAAACGCCCTGGGCGACGCTCAAGACGCTGGACGTCGGCTATGGCTACACCGCCGACGGCGGCAAGACCTTCCCCTTGCGCGGCAAGGGCGTCGGCCTGATGCCCCGCCTCGAGGACGTCTACAGCGCCTTCCCGGACGGGTCCTTCCTCGTCAACTTCAAGAGCCGGCGCGTCGAGGAAGGCGAAACGCTGGCTGCCCTGCTCAAGGCCGACCCGACGGCGCGCGCCGCCACCTTCGGCGTCTATGGCGGCACCGAGCCGACGCAGGCCGCGCTCAAGGCCATGCCCGGCCTCAAGGGCTTCGACCGGACGATGCTCAAGTCCTGTCTCCTGCCCTACGAGGCCTATGGCTGGACCGGCATCGTGCCGAAAGGCTGCCGCGACACCATGGTCGCCCTGCCGATCGACTACGCCCCTTACGTCTGGGGCTGGCCACACCGCTTCCTGAAGCGCATGCGCGACGCCCGGCACCACGGTGATCCTGCTCGGCCCCTATGATGGCGGCGGTTTCTCGACCGGCATCGACACGCCGGAACTGGCCGCCACCGTCCCCTGGGGCTTCGACGGCTATGTCTGGACCAACAAGGTCGAGACCGTCGGGCCGCTCCTGAAGGGCAACTGAGCTCTTTGGCGCCAAAGTGAAACCCGCCGGGGTCCTTCGGATCTCGGCGAACTACCCCGGAAGACCATCCAGCTTCGGGATGGTTTCCAACCCCTCGTCCCATTCCGCCCGGCTTGAGCAGCAGATATGGGCCTTGGGGCGGATGTCGATGGCGCTATCGAGACTGCCGGCAGGCACCACCAGCAAGCTCCCCTCCGCCGAAACGGTGGGAACGGCCGAACCGCAGGTCACGCAAAAGCTCTTCTCGTGGCGGCTCTCCGGAACCCGGTAGCGCCGGACGCTCTCGCGGCCGGAAACCCAGTTCAGCTTCGCCGTCGCCGAGAACAGGTTGGCCGCATGCGCGGACCCCGTGTCCTTCCGGCAGCGCTGGCAATGGCAAAGAAAGAAGGCCTCGAACTCACCCGAGACCTGAAACTGGACGGCGCCACACTGACAGGAGCCGGAAGTGATTGCGGGCATCGCGATAAACTCCTGTTCGTCCGACGCGGAATCGCAGCGGTCGCCGCAGTCTGCCAGCTTGTCGGCCGGAAAACGAGATACCCGTTCTCGCAGGCGCCCGCGTCAGGTGTCGGCGCAGCTCATCCCCGGGATGATCCCCAGCGCGGCGGCGCGGGCGGTAAAATCGTCGCGCAGGTCGGACACGCGGATCTCGGCGAAGCGCCTGAGCAGCAGCGCCTTCGCCTCGTCCAGGCTCTGGCGCAGCGCCGTGTTGACGGCCTGCTCAACGAGGCATTGCGGCTGGTCGTCGGCAAGGCCCAGCGCGAAGATTTCCGGCCCGCCCACCGCGTCGTAGACGTCGCGCAAGGTCATCTCGGAGAGCGGTTTGCCCAGCGTCCAGCCGCCGCCGTGACCGCGTTCGGAGACGACGTATCCCCCCCTCGCGCAACCCGGCCAGCGTGCGCCGGACCAGCGCCGGGTTGGTGCCCAGCATGCCGGCGATCTCCTCCGAGGTCATCGGACGCTGCTGCTCCTCCATGTGAAGCAGCACGTGCAGCATGCGCGACAGACGGCCGTCGTGCCTCATGGTCAACTCCTGTCAAATCGGCGCCACGCTATCACGAAACGTCGGAAGTTACATGAGACATTGACTCGCCCCAATTCGTAACTTATCAAGTTTCAAATAACTGTTACATGGAGGCCCACATGCCCATTGCCCCATCGTCCAGGCCCCGTCATCCGCGTCTGGCGCTCGCGATCGTGCTGTTTGCCGCCGCCACGACCATCATGGACATCTCGCTCCTGATCATCTCGCTGCCGGCTATCGGCCGCGATCTCCTGCCGGATGCCGCAACGCTGGCGCTGGTGCCGCTCGCCTTCTCGCTGGCCTTCGCTCTGGGGCTGCTGCCGTTCGGCCGGCTCGGCGATCTCAAGGGACGCCGGCGGGTGCTGCTGGCCGGCGCTGCCGTTTGGGTCGTCGCCAGCCTGTCGATGGCGCTGGCGACCTCCGTCGTCGTCCTGCTGGCGAGCCGCCTCATGGCCGGGTTCGCCGCCGCCGCCCTCTTGCCACAGGCCATGGCGCTGGCCGCCCGGCTCGGCCCGTCCGGCGGTCGAATGAGCGGCATCGGCCTGTTCATCGCCACCACCGCCTGCGGCTCCATCCTCAGTCCGCTTCTCGGCGGCACGGTGCTGACCCTCGACCCCGGTGGCTTCGGCTGGCGGCTGATCTTCCTCTACGAGGCCGCCGCCGGCATCCTGATCCTGGCGGGCGGCGTCCTCACCCTGCCCGACACCGAACGGAGCCGCGCAGGCTTCGACGGCCTGGGCACCTTCCTGTTCTCGCTCGCCATCCTCTTGGTAGTGGTGCCGCTCGCCGTCGGCCGCCTCGCCGGCTGGCCGATCTGGATCGCCCTGCCGATCGCCGCCGCCCTGCCGGTCGCGTTTCTGCTCCGCCGCCATCTTGGCCGCGCCGCCACCCTCGGCAAGCCGCAGATCCTGCCGGCCTCGCTGATCAGTCAGCCGCTCGTGGTCGGCGCCGTGGCGCTCACCGCCGTCGTCTTCACCACCAGCCCCGGCATCTTCGCAGCCATGTCCACCGCCCTGCAGGCCGGCGTCGGCCTCGCTCCCGACCGGACCGGCCTCGTCCTCGCCGCCTTCCCGGCCGGCGTGCTCACCGCCTCGCTCGTCATCGGCCGCCTCACGGGCCAGCCGATCGACCGCCAGATCGCTCTGGGCGCCCTGCTGTTCGCCTTGGGCATGCTGGCGATCCGCGCCCTGTTCGGAGCCACCGAGCCGACGCCACTCCCCTTCGCGGCGGCGCATTATCTCAGTGGCCTCGGCATGGGCACGCTGGTCAACGCGCTGTTCCGGGCGGTGATGGCGGCCTCTCCGTCGGCCGACCACGGCGCGGCGGCCGGCGTGCAGCAGGCCTTCCAGCAGGTGGGCGCCGCCCTCGGCTTCGCCATGGTCGACCTGGTCTTCCAGAACGCCCGCCTCGCCGCCCTCTCGGGCGGTGCCGACGCCGCAGAGGCCTTCAGGGTGGCGGGGCGCGAGGCGTGCCTCTACCCGATCGCCATCTTCGCCGTGATGATTGCCGGCCTCGTCCTTCGTCGCCTCCTCCGAAAACCGGTGATCGCCACCGGCGAATGACAGTCGTCGTCATTGACGCCATCGGCGGGCTCGCCTATGTAGCCTCAGATCTGCCGGGCGGTCCGCCGCGCCGGCCTTTTGGTGCGCCATCGCGCCATTCGTGATGCCTTTTCAGCCCAAAGGAGCGTCCGCCATGACCACCGCCGCCTGGCAGGAACCCACGCCCACCGCCGTCCTGGTGCTCGCCGACGGCACCGTCATCGAGGGCTTCGGCATCGGCGCGCGAGGCGAGGCGGTGGCCGAGGTCTGCTTCAACACGGCGATGACCGGCTATGAGGAGATCCTCACCGATCCCTCCTACGCCGGCCAGATCGTCACCTTCACCTTCCCGCACATCGGCAATGTCGGCGTCAACGACGAGGACATCGAAACCGTCAACATGGCCGCCGAGAGCGGCGTGCGCGGCGTCGTGCTGCGCGACGAGGTGACCGACCCCTCGAACTACCGCTCTCTCAAGGGCTTCGACACCTGGCTGACGGCGCGCGGCATCATCGGCATCACCGGTGTCGACACGCGGGCGCTCACCGCGCTGATCCGCGACAAGGGCATGCCCAACGCCGTGATCGCCCATTCGCCCGACGGCAAGTTCGACCTCGATGCGCTGAAGGCCAAGGCCAAGGCCTGGACCGGCCTCGAAGGCCTCGACCTCGCCATCGAGGTGACCAACCCGCAGAGCTACGACTGGACCGAGGCGAGCTGGGCCTGGAACAAGGGCTACGGCAAGCAGACCGACAAGAAGTACAAGGTCGTCGCCCTCGACTTCGGCATCAAGCGCAACATCCTGCGCCTCCTTGTCGACGAGGGCTGCGAGGTCGTCGTGCTGCCGGCCACCGCCACGGCGGAAGAAGTGTTCGCCCACCAGCCCGACGGCGTGTTCCTGTCGAATGGCCCCGGCGATCCGGCGGCCACCGGCGACTATGCCGTCCCCACCATCAAGGCGGTGATCGAATCGGGCGTGCCCACCTTCGGCATCTGCCTCGGCCACCAGATGATGGGCCTCGCCCTCGGCGGCAAGACCAAGAAGATGCACCAGGGCCACCATGGCGCCAACCATCCGGTGAAGGACTACACCACCGGCAAGGTCGAGATCACCTCGATGAACCACGGCTTCGCCGTCGATCCCGACAGCCTGCCGGACAATGTCGAGCAGACCCACGTGTCGCTGTTCGACGGCTCCAACTGCGGCCTGCGCGTGAAGGACAAGCCGGCCTTCTCGGTGCAGTACCACCCCGAAGCCTCACCCGGCCCGCAAGACAGCCACTATCTCTTCAAGCGCTTCGTCAACCTGATCCGCGAGAAGAAGGGCGAGGCACCGGTGCCCGAGCGCGTCTGAGGCGCCCTAGATGACGAGGTCGGCGGCGTAAATCGACAGCACCCATTGCGGCAGGTAGGCAGCGGCTTGGGTCAGGCGTCCGTTTGCGAAGACGAGAACCTGGCGCGGCGGCTCGTTGAGCCTTGAGTTGTCGTAGACAAGGCCGCGATCGGCGCGCAGCACGGCCTGACGGATCAGGGGGCCTCCACGGTCGAACCGGGCGCGAACCTTGTCCTCGGGCACGTCATGGCCGCCTTCGGAGACACGTCCCCGGACGCGAGCAACCGAGAGATCGGGGCTGCCGACGCCGACGTGCATGACGATGACAACATATCCGCGCTGCCGGGCAGCCTCGATGACATCGAGTTTCGACGGATGGGAGAAAACCGTCTCGGTCGCGAAGCTCTTGCCCTCGGCCAGCATCTCCGAACGGCGAGCCGAAGCGATCTCGGCCGCCTTGTAGGATGCCTCGACGGAAACGTCCTTGAGCTCGTCGCGCTGGATGACGTCGGCATTGATGAAAGGGCCAGCAAAGCTCGGCGCGACACGCGTTTCGTAAAGCGTGGACTTGCCGGCGCCGTTGGGCCCGGCAAGCAGAACCAGGCTCGGCCTCATTCGGTCGCGTCACCCTTCGCATGGACGAGATTGCCGCCGGCATCGAGACCGACGCCAAGGCCGAGCATCTTGCGCTTCTCGAAAAACGCTGCCTCGGTCGCCGATGGTTCCGCCATCTTGGCGGTGAACTCGTCGAGCCAGGCGGCCTCTTCTTCTTCGCTCAGCTCCGTCGTATCGAGCCCGGCTTCGAGCGCGGCCGTAATCCGCGCATAGTCGAAGTTGCCGGAGCGCTCGATGGCACGCCCAATCTTGATCCAATGCGTGAGCTGACCGGCAACGGAACGGCTGCGAAGGTCGGCCTCGCGCCGGACAAGGGCCATGATGTCGTCAGCAAGTTTCACGGACTGCGCCATTGTCGCCTCCTCTGTCCGGAAGGTAGCAAAATGCCACCCACCCTTCAAGGCTCCTTCCGGTTGGACGCCCTTCGGTCCATCCCGATCACCACCAGCGCCACCGCCATCAGCACGGCCGACAGCAGGAACGGCGCACCGGCAAAGCGGATCGGCGCGGC
Organism: uncultured Pleomorphomonas sp.; assembly: GCA_963665435.2. GTDB lineage: Bacteria > Pseudomonadota > Alphaproteobacteria > Rhizobiales > Pleomorphomonadaceae > Pleomorphomonas. Next base: position 6,866 of record CAXXNH010000040.1, read on the forward strand.
GTTCGAGGTGAAGTAGCCGAACAGCTCGGTCATCGGGATCGGTGCCAGCGCCATGGTGATGCCCTTGATCGCTCCGATCGCCCCTTGCAGCTCGCCCTGCCGGTCGGCGGCAACGTGCCGGCTCATCATCGCCGTGAGCGACGGCCCGACGAGGCCGATGAAGGCGAAGCCGGCGATGAACGGCGTGATCGTCGCACCCGAGGTCGCGAAGGCGAAGCCCAGGAAGCCGACGCCGGCCACGGTCAGCCCGACCATCGCCGCGCCGTGCTCGCCGAAGCGCTTCACCGTGGGACCGACGACGAAGCCGGTCACCGCCGTCATCACCACGCCGACCAGCGTCAGCGTCAAGCCGATCTCCCGCTCGCCCCAACCGAAGCGTTCCTTCAGCGAGAAGGTCCAGACGGCCGGCAGCGAGTCGTGGGCCACCTGCATCAGCACCAGCACGACGATCAACAGGCCGATACCGGTGGCGCCGGTGACGAACCGCAGCGCACCAAACGGATTGGCCTTGGCGAAATCCAGCTGCCGCCGCCGTTCGGCAGGCAGACTTTCCTTGAGGAAGGCCCAGCCGACACAGGCGTTGACGAGAGCCAGCAGCGCCGCGACCAGGAAGGGCGCGCGCGGCGACCATTCGCCGACGAGGCCGCCCAGCGCCGGCCCCAGCACGAAACCGGCGCCAAAGGCCATGCCGACCCGGCCGAACCGGGCGGCGCGATTGTCGGGCGCGGTGGTGTCGGCGACATACGCGCCGATCACCGGTCCCGTGCTACCGGAGATGCCCGACATGATGCGGCCGAGATAGAGCCAGGCGAGCGAGGGCGCCAGCGCGCAGATCAGGTTGTCGAGCGCGAAGCTGGCGACGGCGAGGATCAGCAGCGGCCGACGGCCGAAGCGGTCGGACAGGCCGCCGATCAGCGGCGAGACCAGGAACAGCATGGCCGCGTAGACGAAGGTCAGCCGGCCGCCCTCGACAGCCGCCGCGCCCATGCCGTCACCGGTGAGCGAACCAATCAGCGCCGGCAGGACCGGCAGCACCATGCCGAAGCCGGCCGCGTCGAGAAAGGCGGTGGCGAGCACGAAGGGAAAGCCGCCCCGCCGAAGGTGGAGCGTTGCGTCAGTCACGGCCGCCCTCCCCCTCGCCGCGTTCGGTCAGCTTGTGGCTGGCGCCTGCGTCGAGATCGAGGCCGTAGATGGCCTTGAGCTGGGCGATCACCTCCAGCGTCGCCGGAGAAAACGGCGTTTTGCCCTCGAAAGCATGCAGCACAATGCCCTCGACGAGATCGCCCAGCGTGATGTCGCCATGTTCGGCCAGCGCCTTCAGCACCTTCAGAATGCGCTTCTCGATCCGAATGCCCGTCTGCACCCGCTCCACGACCATGCCAGCCATCGCCACCTCCACTTGGTACACATGTACTCATGTACCAATCTTGGCGGCGAAGATCAATCGAGATTGCGCGCCGCGCTGGCTCGCATGAAGTCCCGTCTTGGCGGACCTGCCGCCGAGGTCGGACCGGAGCGCTACAGCCGCGCCGACGAGAACGTGTCGCAGGACTCCGCATCGCCGGTGTCGAAGCCGACCTTGAACCAGCGCTTTCTGGCGGCCGAGGAGCCGTGGTTGAAGCTCTCCGGCACCACGTAGCCCCGCGTCCGCTTCTGGATGGCGTCGTCGCCGATCTGGGTGGCGGCGTTGAGCGCCTCGTCAAGGTCGCCCACTTCGAGCAGCCCCTTCTGCTCGGCGTAGTGTCCCCAGACGCCGGCGTAGCAGTCGGCCTGAAGCTCCACCCGCACCGACAGCGCGTTGGCCTGGGCTTCGCCGAGGCGCTGGCGCTTCTCGTTGAAGGCCGGCAAGATGCCGAGGAGGTCCTGCACCCGGTGGCCGACCTCGTGGGCGATCACATAGGCCTGGGCGAAATCGCCGGGTGCGCCGAAGGTCTGGCGCAGCTCGTCGTAGAAGGCAAGGTCGATGTAGATCTTGCCGTCGCCGGGGCAGTAGAACGGCCCGCTGGCCGCGCTGGCGAAACCGCAGGCCGAGCGGATCTGGCCGGAGAAGAGCACCAGCGGCGGCGCCCGGTAGCGCTTGCCGTCCGCCTTGAAGATCTCCGTCCACGTGTCCTCGGTGTCGCCGAGCACGGTGGCGACGAAGTCGCGCATCTCGTCGGCCTCGCCGCCGCGCGGCCGCTCGATGGCCGTCGAACCGCCACCATAGGACGTCCCGCCCATGTTGCCGTCGAGCAGCACCAGCGGATTGATGCCGAGGAACCACAGCACGAGGCCGACAACGATCAGCCCGCCGAGGGAAAGTCCGCCGCCGCCGCCACGCCGTCCGCCGCCGGGGAAACCGCCACCCGGAAAGCGCATGCCGCCACCGGAAAAGCCGCCGCCGCTGCCGCGCATGTCCTCGATGTTGCCGCTCTGGCGGCGCCCCTTCCACAGCATGCTCGGCCCTCCGTTGGTCAGGCAGTATAACAGCAGAGCGGGCCATCAGTTCCAGTCCCGACCGACATGGAACTGTCGTCTCTTCGGCGCATGTAGGGCGCTCTTTTCCCAGCCCGAGTCGAGTTCCGACCGTGTCCCAAACCGTCGCCCCCTCCCCGCTCGTCGCCACCATGATCGCCGCCGCTCGCCTGGGAGGCGACATCGCCCGCCGGCATTTCTCCGCCTGCGGTCAGGCGAAGGTCGACGAGAAGGCGGCGCGCGACTATGTGACGGCCGCCGACGTGGCGGTGGAAGCCGCCATCGCCGCCGCACTCGCCGAGGCCTATCCGGACTGGTCGATCAACGGCGAGGAAAAGGCCGGCGACCGCGACCATGGCCCCGACGCACCGCGCTTCCTGATCGACCCGATCGACGGCACCACCAACTTCGCCTGGGGCATCCCCTTCTTCGGCGTGGTCATCGCGCTCCTGCGGGGCGACCGCATCGACGCCGGCGTGGTCTACGACCCGATGCGCGACGAGCTGTTCCACGCCGAACGCGGCCACGGCGCCTTCCTCGACGGCGTGCGTCTCAGGGTCCGCGACGATCGCGACATCGACCACGCGGTCATCGGCGCCAGCCTGCCCATTCCCGGTCAGGTCAAGTCGATGAACGTCGCCCGCTACCGCGAGATCCTGATGGAAGTGATGGACCACGCCGCCACCATGCGGCGGATGGGCTCGGCCGCGCTCTCCATCGCCTATGTGGCAGCAAGCCGCCACGACGCCTTCTTCGAGGACGGCCTGTCGCCGCACGACTATGCGGCGTCGGTGTTGATCGTCGAGGAAGCCGGCGGATTGGTCGGTGGCTTCGACGGCGGCGCGATCCCGAAAACCGGCGCCGTGCTCGCCGCGACGCCGGCCGTTCACCCCTGGCTGGTTGAACGCTTTACGGCGTAAGTGGCACCCCCGCCGCGCGGGAGTTCGACAAGCCGCCACCCGTCACGAACCAGGCATCCTATTGTTCCACAACATCAATTCTTCATCCCCGCCTTTCGCGGGGATGACAGAGCTATATATATTTCACTCGTTAAGCATCGTCTCCGCCACCCCTAGCTCCACCGCCCGCCGCGCCACGGCGTCGGGTTCGTTGGTGGTGATCTGGTCGGCCTTGAGCTCGATCAGCCGCTTCAGGCTGTCATCCGCGCCGGGGTGATGGAGGTCGAGCGTATAGGCGTCGATGCGCTTTCCCGCCGCGTGGAAGGCGGCGATCAGGTCGACGCCGCGTCGGTCGGCAAGAAGCACGGCGCGATAGTCGAGATAGATGAGGCTCGCCTCCGGCAAGGCGTCGAGCGCATCGGCCACGAAAGCCTGGAGATCGGCGCCAGCCTCGATCTCGCCCACCGTTCCCTGATTGCAGGGATCGAAGCCGAGGTTGAGGCCGACCGTCGCCCGGCCGAGCCGGCCCACCGCCACGCGGTCGCCGCCCGAAAGGATGAAGCAGGGCGCGATGCCTGAGAGCGTGGCTGCGAAGGCTGCAACGCAAGCGTCGTCGATCGCCTCGGCGCCCACCTTGAGATCGAGCTGGATCAGCGTTTCCGGGTGAGCCGAGCCGGCCCGCACCAGCGCGGCGAGATCGTCGAGCAACTGTACCTTCTCGTCGGTGATTTCGCCGGAAGGACGACGCAGCTTCAGCCGCCGCAGCGCGTCCGGCTCCGCCGCGATCACCGACCCATGGCCGTCGGTCTCCCGGTCGAGCGTCTCGTCGTGCAGCACCGCGAAACCGGCGCCGGCGTGCCGGTTGAGATCAACCTCGAAACTGGCGCCGAGCGCCATCGCCTCGGCCGTCCGGCTGGGCGTGAACGGCACGTCGGAACGGACACGCCGCCCCATGTGCCATTTGAGGCGGGTGCGATGGCCGGCGCGGTAAAGGTCGAGACCCGGCGGATCGAGGTCAAGCATAGCGCCGCGCCTCGCGAAAGGGCCGCACCGTGTCGGAACGATAGCGGCTCGGCGCCTCGCCGTCCCTGAACACCGTCCACTGCTCGACGTGGATGCCGACCCGCTCGCCGGCCTCGACGCGGATGGTCTTGTCGGTCTGGATGCGCAGGTGCGTACCGTCGGCCAGCGCGCTGTCGATCACCACATGCGAACCGAAGTCGATCATCCGGCGCACCGTCACCGTACGGCCGTCCTCGGGCTCGGTCAGCGCGATGTCCTCGGGGCGGATGGCAAGGCGGGCCGGGCCGGCGCCCTCGGCAGCAAGACGCAGGCCGCCGGCCACGACTTCACCATCGCCAAGCGCGCCGTCCAACATGTTCATGGCGCCGATGAAACCGGCGACGAAGGCGGTCTTGGGCTCGGCGTAGATCTCGCCGGGCCGACCGACTTGCTGCATGCGGCCGTCGGCCAGCACCACAATGCGATCGGAAATGGCCAGCGCCTCGTCCTGGCCATGGGTGACGAACACGGCGGTGATGCCGAGCCGCTGCTGAATGTCGCGCACCTCGTCGCGCAGGCGCTCGCGCAGGTGCTGGTCGAGGCTGGCGAAGGGTTCGTCCAGCAACAGGATCTTCGGCTCGATCACCAACGAACGGGCAAGCGCCACGCGCTGCTGCTGGCCACCGGACAGCTGGCTCGGCAGGCGCGCGCCATAGCCGGCGAGGCCGACGAGATCGAGCACCTTCTCGACGCGCTCGCGAATCTCGGCCCTGGGCAGGCGGCGCAGCTTCAGCCCGAAGGCGATGTTGCCGTGAACGCTCATGTGGCTCCACAGGGCATGACTCTGGAACACCATGGCGGTCGGTCGCCGCTCCGGCGGCAGATGGGTGACGTCGACGCCGTCGATGGCGATGGTGCCTTCGCTTGGCGTCTCGAAACCGCCGATGACGCGCAACAGCGTCGATTTGCCCGACCCCGAGGGGCCGAGCAGACAGACGAGTTCGCCGTCGTCGATCACGAGGTCCATGGCGTCGAGCGCCGTGACCTTGCCGAATGCCTTGGCGATGCCGGTCAAACGAACCTGAGCCATTTGAAATGTCCTGAATGGATGAGCCTGATCCGAAACTCGCTGGGGCGAGGCAGATGGCGATGGTTTCGAGAACCGGAGCGGAGCGAACTTGAGGTTCGTGAGCACCGGAAGCGCAGAAGACAAAGCTCAGGCATCCGCCCGAAAAGTTGCAGACTCTTCGGGCCAAGCGGATGCCCGTAGATGCCCGCCCCAGTAGAGCTTCGGGTCAGGCTCAGCCGCCGAAGCCCTTGGCGAATGCATCGGCTCCCATCACCCGGCGGGCCGCCAGCATCAACAGGAAGGACGGCACCCAGAGGAAGACGAACAACACCGCGCCATACTGGACTTCGAGGGCGTTGTTGATGAAGGAGATCATCACCATCGGCATGGTGCGCACGTTAGGCAGGCCGATCAGCCAGGCGGCGTCGGTCTCGTAGAACGTGTTGACGAAGGTGATCAGGATGGCGGCGAACAGCGTCGGCAGGGCTTGCGGCAACGTGATGGACCAGAACACCCGCATAGGCGAGGCGCCGACGTCGCGCGCCGCCTCCTCCAGCCGCCGGTCAACCCCCTGGAAGGCGGAGACCGGGATCCAGATCATGTAGAGCAGCGTACCGACGAGCTGGATCAGCACCACGCCCCAGAAGGTGCCGATGAGGTGGAGCGTCAGGAAGATCGTCGCCGTGGCGATGATCAGGCCGAACTTGGGAAAGGCCTGCACGGCGAGGAAGGCCAGGAACAGCATGTTGCGGCCGGGGAAATCCAGCCGGGCGAAGGCATAGGCGGCCGGAAAGCAGATGGCCGCCGAAATCACCGTCACCGTCGTGGTGATGCTGAGCGACAGCCACAGCGCCTGCCAGACGTCGTGGCGCGACAGCGTCTCCTGCCAGTAGCCGAGGCCCATGCGCTGCGGCACGATGGCCGGGAAGCGCCAGACTTCGGCGAAGGCCCAGACGGCGGTGACGACGAGCGGCAGCAGGATGACCACCGCGAGGCCGGTGAGAAAGGCGATGCCGGTCCAGTCGATCGGCGCGCGCCGGGCGATCCGCGCGACCGCCGACGGCGAGGCATCGAAGGGAGAGATCGGAGCGAGATCGGTCATGCCGTCCCCTTTCTGCCCTTGGCGATGGCGCGCACGTAGATGAGGCCGAAGGCGGCGCAGAAGGCGAAGGTGATCACCGCCTGCGTGGTGGCGTTGAGCGGATCGGCGTTGTCGGAGAAGGTACGCTGCATGTAGGGACCCATCATTTCCGGCGAGGCGGGGCCGAGCAGGAAGGGCAGCGTGAAGGCCGAGAACAGGCCCAGCACGTTGAAGGCCAGCGTCACGATGATCGAGCTCTGGATGCGCGGCAGGATGATGCGGGTGAACAGCGTCCAGCTGCCGGCGCCGAGATCGCGGGCAGCGTCCACCGAGGCGATGGAAACGCGGCCGAGGCCCGAGAGAAGCAACAGGAGCGTCAGCGGCAGCCCATCCCAGACGAGGCCGATGATCGGGCCGGCCGGCGTGAGATAGGGGCTCGCCAGCTTGGGCAGATGCAGCGCCACGAGGACGGTATCGACGATGCCGTTTGGCCCGAGCACGCGGATGAAGGCATAGGCCACCAGTACCGACGGCACGAACATCGGAAATAGCGCCAGCGCCTGCACCAACGCGGCGATGGAGCCGCTGCGGAAACGCAGATAGAGCGCGATCGGCATGGCCACGACCACCCTGAGCACCGAGGTGAGCGCTGTGACCCAGAGGGTCAACCAGAGATTGCGCAGGCTGTAGGCGTCGGTGAAGAAATAGGTGTAGGACGCGGTGCTGAAGCCGGTGCCGGGGAAGTAGACGGTGCCGATCATGGCCTGCAGCACCGGCCACAGCACCAGCCAGATCAGCAAGGCGACCGGAAGGGCGACGAGGAGGAGGCCCGAAAGCCTCCCCCCCATTGCGCCGGAGCGAAGCGCGGCGATCATCGCGAACCGATCAGGTACGCGAGATGTTCGGGGCGACGTTGCGGTACCAGCCGTCCTGCACCGCCTTGGTCCATTCGCCCGACGGGAAGGTCGGGATGGAGGACGGGATGACGTCGGCATACTTGTCATGCAGCGCCTTCGGCAGGTTCGACCAGTCGACGCCGGGGAATCCGCCGAGCTTCTCGATGACGGCGGTCTGCATTTCCTGGGTCAGCATGAAGTCGGCAAGCTTCAGCGCCGCGTCGCGATGGGCGGCGTTGGTGGGGACGACCGCCTGCGAGAAGCCGCCGCACAGCGCGAGATCGCCGAGCTGCACGAGGCCGGTGTTCTCCGGCAGCACGCCCTTGGCGATCGCCTGCAGCACCT
>CAXXNH010000041.1:0-6047 GCA_963665435.2 uncultured Pleomorphomonas sp.
CTCCGGGGATCGGTTACCGGAATTCGTACAGGAATACAGGCGTGGCAGGCACCGCACCGGGGTCTGAAATAATAGGCACCAAAATGTCTGTAGCCGTGAAACAGAAGCGCTTCATGTTCCAGGGGAGTAACCTCCCGTATAAGAAACTGTTCCATAACAGTCTCCCTGCCGCTTAGATACGGACAGGAATACCTGGCGTCTTCAAGCAATACGGCACGCATGGGACCTCCTTAAGCAGATATCTTACAGTATATACAAAGTAATCCGTTTATTGTCCATTTGCATATTTCCCCAACCTTACAGTCGCCACAATCAGGGAAAATGTGTACATTATGTACGAGTAAATATCTAGTATATATTCTGGAGATATGCATGCCTGTAAATATTCCCGACAAACTGCCCGCTTTTGAAGTACTGACTCAGGAGAATATCTTTGTTATGCCCCATACCCAGGCTATTCATCAGGATATCCGTCCTCTTAAGATTGGAATACTCAATTTAATGCCCCTTAAAATAGAAACAGAGGTGCACCTGCTGCGTCTTCTGGGAAATACCCCCCTCCAGGTAGAGGTCGATCTGCTGCATACCGCAACGTACCGGTCGCGGCACACACCGGACTCTCACCTGGATACCTTCTACACAACCTTTGACGAAATAAAGCATAAGAAATATGACGGTTTTATTATTACCGGGGCTCCCGTGGAGCAGCTGGAGTTTGAAGATGTTGCCTACTGGAAAGAACTGACAGCCATTATGGACTGGTCCCGAAAGCATGTTACCAGTACTCTTTATATCTGCTGGGCCGCTCAGGCGGGACTTTATTACAACCATGCGGTGCCCAAATATCCGCTGGATAAAAAGATGTTCGGAATATACTCCCATACTATCCTTGAGCCATACACCGCCCCTGGTAAGGGGATTTGATGACAATTTCCTTGCACCCCACTCCCGGCATACGGAAATACGCAGAGAAGACATACTGGCAAAAAAAGAGCTGCGCCTTATTTCTGAATCAGAAGAAGCCGGGGTATTTATTGTTACCAATAATGACGGACGGGAGATTTTTGTAACCGGGCATATGGAATATGATCCCCTGACCCTAAAAAACGAATATATGCGGGACAAGAACAAGGGTCTTGAAATATCTCCTCCGGAGAACTACTTCCCCGAGGAAGATGAAAACATTCACCCGGTAGTACGCTGGCGCAGCCATGCAAATCTGCTTTTTTCCAACTGGCTCAACTATTATGTATACCAGATGACACCTTTTCATCTGGAAGAAATCCATTAGAAACCAGGTAAATCCGCAGAGTTTCAACCTCGGCCAGAAAGTGAGGATAAACTTTAAGTATGACCTCTTCGTTCTCCTCTTTTGCCGCCTGTTCCAGATGCAGCGCAGCCTCCCGCAGAGGTTCCGCGAAAAGTGTTGCCGCCGCGCCTTTTATGGAATGGGCCTCCCGGTGGAGATCCTTCCATACACGCCGGCGTAATGCTTCCTGAATTATATCAAGCTGTTCTGCCAGAGCAGAAAGAAAGCCACCAATCAGCTGCTGCCTCAAAGCGGAATTCTCCCCCAGTTTCAGCCAGCAGAGCCTCTGTATCTATCGGGGCGGACGAAGACGTCTTACCAGCGGACACCGCTGCCGCAGGAATCCCGCCGGCAGAGTCAGAAACCCCGGAAAGAGCCTTTTTCAAAGATGTGTACAGCTCTGATTTCCGCAGCGGCTTTACCAGGACCTGATCCATTCCGGAATCATAACAGCGTCGGATGTCACGGGGAAACGCATTTGCGGTAACCCCGATAACCATTGCCGCGGAAAGCTTATGTTCTTTTTCATGTTCACGTATAAGAACTGTAGCTTCGTAGCCGTTAAGTTCCGGCATATGTATATCCATAAAAACCATATCCGGCTTCTCGTTAATATACCGTTCTACTGCAGATGCTCCGTCAACCGCGAATAGAATTACCGCTCCGGTGGGTTTCAGAAAGATCTGAAGAACCTCCGCATTGGGACGATAATCTTCTACAATCAGAATAAGCCTGCCCCTTAAGTCAGGAACACCATCATCAGCCCCCGGTGTCTGCGGGACAAAATCATCACCCCGGTCTCCGGCATTTTTCAGATACAGATCAAACCAGAAACGGGAACCCTGGCCTGGAGTACTCTCAAAAGCGATGCTTCCGTCCATTAGTTCAACCAGCTGCCGGGCAATAGTGGTTCCCAGCCCTGTGCCGCCGTACCTCCGGTTGTCCCCTGCATCCGCCTGAAAAAAAACTGTCGAAAATATACTGCTGCATATCCTCGGGAATTCCGATACCCGTGTCCTTTACCTCAAAACGCAGCAGACTTCCGGCCGCATCGGTGTTGAGAGCAGCGACGCAAAGCGAGACCTCTCCGCGGTCGGTAAATTTGATACTGTTGCTCAGCAGATTGTTAAGAACCTGCCGGATCCTCAGCAGATCTCCCGTTACATATACCGGAAAATCATCATCAATTTTCAGCGTAAGTTTAAGCCCTTTCTTTTCAGCAGAATCGCGCTGGGACTCCACCGCTGCTTCCAGCAGGGCGGGAAGATGAAATGCTTCAGAGTGGGTCTTCAGTTTTCCGGCTTCAATCTTCGAAAAATCCAGAACCTGATTAATCAGGTCCAGCAGATTTCCTGACTCATCAAGAATCATTCTGCTGTAGCGTCCGGTGGAAGTAAGGTCTCTGGCCTCCTGGGCTGCTTCCGCAAACCCGATTATACAGTTCAGAGGTGTCCGCATCTCATGGCTCATACGGGCAATAAACGATGCCCTTGCATGCTCCGCTGACCGTGCCTGTTCCAGGGCGTTGCGAAGCTCTGTAACATCATGGCCGAAGGATATAATTTCCTGGACGGCCCCGGTTTCATCGCTTATGGGCAGCAGGGTATTATCCAGATAATAATCCGTACCGTCATAACTGCGGCAATGGATCATTCCGGAAAGCTGATTCAGCGGCGCCGGCAGAGACGAATCTTCCGCAACCGGGCTGCTGGAATTAACGGGATTCATAATACTCACAAGGTCCCTGCCTACTGCTCCGGTAAAATCCGGTGCGAAACGAATCCTGAAATGTTCGTTCATATAGACAAGCCGCCCTTCCCGGTCGGTTTTTGCCACAAGTGAACTTGCATCCGTTGCCTGCCGGTAGGCATCCAGAAACTGACTGGCCGTATACAGTCTACGCTGCTGTTCCCTCTCTTCTGTACGGTTACGGATAATCAGAATTATTTCGCCTTCTCCGGACATTACAAAACGGAATTCATAGAAAAAACCCCGGTCTCCGTCATAACGGTATTCAAACCAAGCTTCCCGTTCCAGGTCCAGCACAATATTACGGTAATAGCGTATCTTGTAACTCAGATCCCCGGGAAAGACCTTATCCAAAGCAGCAGGAAAATCATGAACCCGAAGTATCCTGTTTGTTTCCGGATGGACCTGTACTGCATCAAGAACCTCATCCTCACCAAGATGAAAGATGGAATCCGGCAGCGTCCGCAGCATGGCAGACTGAAGACGAAGACTTTCAAACAGCCGCCCCTCCGCTTCCTCTTTATGCACCATAGCTCTGGCTGCAAGCATGGAAATCGGAAACAGAAGAATCGCGGCCGTTAGAAACCAGAGGAATATAGATAAACAGCTGCCTGTCCTGCTGGGCCTCTTCCGCACTTCCGGGAAGAACAGAAACCAGGTTATACACATCGCTTAAAAATCTTACTCCCGACAGAGAGTTGCTGCTATTTAATGCAATGCGCACAGAACCGACCAGAGCACCGTCAATCCACTGAGAACCTGCAGGCGACTGTAACACCGACTGCAGGACCAGCGGAGGAGGAAGGGTATTACTCTGCCCCTTAAGGGAGATAACAACCCCTTCGGAGGTAACAAGAAAATGGTGGAACAGGTCATTTGTATCTTCAGGGAACAGAAGACCGGTCAAAACAGTCATATCAACGGTAATTCTGATAAAATAGGAATCCCCAGGCGCCCGGGTATTCTCTCCTCCCCGAACCCAGACCTCAAGCACCGGCGCAACTGGATCGACCCAGAGAGCCGCTGTATTTGATTTTCCATGCTCCAGAAGAATATGATTAAAGGACATCAGTTTAAGCCGCTGGAGAAAAGGAACAGGCAGAGATTCCTGAAAATATGCATCCTGTTCCCCCGACTGTATATGAAGTACAGAATCACCCTTAAAGTCAAAAAACGAAACCGAACGGTACTGGGGCTTACTACGGAAAAGAATATCCAGTGCATCCGGAAGGGGTCCAACTGCAGAGGAAGACCGGGCAAAAAAAAGACAGTCTCCGGCTATATCATTGAAAAACTTACCTATTATGGTTTTCTGAAATAGCAGCCTGCTTTCGACCGCGGACTGTTCAATCTTTCTGAAATTCATATACCGGTTAACATGAAGACTTACAATAATCAGGAGGGCAAGAGTAAAGTAATCCAAGATACATAGGAACAATAAGCTGCCTGGGTGAATTTTTTCTGTAGTTATTCATTCTCAGTACCATTTTCAAAGTTCCGGAGATGCAGGGCTGCAGTTTCTATATCATCTTGATTAATCTGGCCGGAACGCATGAAGTGCATAAAGAGGTTCTCGTAAACCTGTTTGATGTTTCGCCAGTCACCATAATTGACTGGTATAGTACGGATTCTGCCTATTGAAAGAATACGTATACCATAACGTATAACCCTGTCCAGCGGTGAAGCGCCAAGGGCGTCAAGAGCTTCATGTACTGTTGGAATAAACCCGCCGGTTCCGCGGGAAATATCAACCTGTATTTCAGGCCGGGTAAGAAACTCAACAAAGCGCAATGCCTCTTTTGAATGAATACCGGAAGAGGGAATACCAATTCCGTTAACGCCTGCCACGCTGCCTGAACCGGCATCTCCCACGGGGGCCATAAACACATCGAAACTCTTCCGGTTTTTCCAGCAGTACACTGCCTATGCGGGCGCAGTGGGCAAAGGCAAACCAGGCATCGCCGGAAAGAAGCGGGTCCGCAACTGAATCAAAATTTCCGATTTCCGGATGAATTGCCGGCCTGAGAGATTCAATCAGCCCCAGGGCCTGCCGTGCTCCCGGAGAATTAAGGTCCGGAAACTCTCCCCCGGAGGCAATTATTATTCCACCGATAAAATATATAAGATTTTTTCCGGGAACTCCGGTCAGGGCAAGCAGCCCCCGGCCTTCTTCTCTTGAAGCATTCAGCATCCAGTCCGCGGCATCCTGCCAGCCGAGGATTCCGGACTCTACCGGGAAACTGCGGTATTCATCCGCCTTCTTTGAGGCTATAAAAAGATAAACATCGCTGTTTATAGGAAGAAAATTCTGCCAGCAGCTGTTCAAGCCGCCAAGTTCTTCATTCTGAAAAAAGGTACGGTCTTTGTATAGTTCCGGATAATCCCGCAGTTTCAGAAAATCAATACTCCGGGACAGGCTGCTCAGTCTGTTCCCGTAGAGAATCACCAGGTCCGCACCTTTAAATGAATCCCGTTCTGCAAGTGTATCCATTGCATCGTCAGTTATAGAATGAGAACTCAACATCAATACCGGACTCGGCGGTAAACCGTGGTACAATATTTTCGCGGATAAAGCCCTGTTCCCCCAAGGGGGTCCAGAGCCGGGAGTAGACCTGTAAAGTAATGTTTGAATCATGCCGAATTTTAGAACAGCCGGCGTGTAATAATAGTATGAGTATCAGGGATATTATTGACAATGTACGCCATTGTCGGCATAGAGACACACAAAACTCCTGATAAAGCAGTAATGGAATTGTAACAGATTCCCGGGAGTACAAGCAATGGGAGAGAATATGCGTAAACAGAGCCTGGCGGTGGGGTCGGGAAAAGGCGGTGTCGGAAAAACCACCACCGCGGTAAATCTTGCTATCTACTACGCAAAACAGGGCTATTCAACAGCCCTTATAGATGTTGACCCCCTCTCAAACGCAGCCTCTTTACTGGACATTGAAGAAGAGTACGGTGAAACAGAAATAAGAGAAGATTCCAG
>CAXXNH010000042.1:0-16229 GCA_963665435.2 uncultured Pleomorphomonas sp.
TAACAATGACTGACTCTGCCCGGTACAAGAATATGGCCAACGCCATCCGCGCTCTTGCGATGGATGCTGTCGAAAAGGCCAAGTCCGGCCACCCCGGCATGCCCATGGGCACCGCGGACATCGCCACTGTTCTTTTCGGTGACGTCATCAAGTTCGACGCCGCCCGCCCCCGCCTGGCCCGACCGCGACCGCTTCATCCTGTCGGCCGGCCATGGCTCGATGCTGCTCTATTCCGTCCTCCACCTGATCGGTGTCGAGGATGTTTCGATGGACGACCTCAAGACCTTCCGTCAGTGGGGCTCCAAGTGCGCCGGCCACCCGGAATACGGTTACGCCCAGGGCATCGAGACCACCACCGGCCCCGCTCGGCCAGGGCCTTGCCATGTCGGTCGGCTTCGCGCTTGCCGAGCGCATGCTGAACGCCCAGTTCGGTGACGACCTCGTCGACCACCGCACCTACGTGCTGGCCGGCGACGGCTGCCTGATGGAGGGCATCAGCCACGAGGCGATCTCGCTGGCCGGCCACCTCAAGCTCAACAAGCTCGTTCTGATCTGGGACGACAACGGCATTTCAATCGATGGACCTATCTCGGTTTCCGAGAGCGGCGACATCCCGGCCCGCTTCCGCGCCGCCGGCTGGAACACCGACGCCATCGACGGCCATGATCCCGTGGCGATCCTCGCCGCCCTCGAGCGCGCCAAGAAATCCGACAAGCCGGTGCTGATCGCCGCCAAGACGACCATCGGCTTCGGCGCGCCCACCAAGGCCGGCACCCACGCCGTCCACGGCGCTCCGCTCGGCGCCGCCGAGATCGCCGGCGCCCGCGAGAAGCTCGGCTGGCCCTATGCGCCCTTCGAGGTTCCCGCCGAGATCCTCGCCGACTGGCGCGCCGCCGGCAAGCGTGCCGCCAAGGACCGCGACGCCTGGACCGCCCGCTACAACGCCCTCGACGCCAAGACGCGCGCCGAGTTCGACCGCCGCGTCGCTGGCGACCTGCCGGCCGCCTTCAACGACGCCATGGCCGCCTACAAGGCCAAGCTGGTCGCCGAACTGCCCAAGGTCGCCTCGCGCAAGGCCTCCGAGATGGCCCTCGAAGTCGTCAACGGCTCCATCCCCGAGATGGCCGGCGGCTCGGCCGACCTCACCGGTTCCAACCTGACCAAGACCAAGGGCCAGGAAGCGGTGAAGGCGCCCGCCTACACGGGCAGCTACATCCACTACGGTATCCGCGAGTTCGGCATGAGCGCCGCCATGAACGGCATCGCGCTGCACGGCGGCTTCATCCCCTACGGCGGCACCTTCCTGGTGTTCTCCGACTACGCCCGTCCGGCCATGCGCCTGTCGGCCCTGATGCACCAGCGCGTCGTCTACGTCATGACCCATGACTCCATCGGTCTCGGCGAGGATGGCCCGACGCACCAGCCGATCGAGCATCTGGCCTCGCTGCGCGCCATCCCGAACATGACGGTCATCCGTCCCGCCGACGCCTACGAGACGGCCGAGGCCTGGGAATTCGCGCTCAACCACAAGAAGGGCCCGACGACCCTGGCGCTGTCGCGCCAGAACCTGCCGGCGGTCCGCTTCGAGGTCAGTGCCGACAACAAGGTCGCCAAGGGCGCCTATGAAGTCGCGGCAGCCGAAGGCCGGGCCGAAGTGTCGATCTTCGCCACCGGCTCGGAAGTCGCCATCGCCCTCGACGCCAAGAAGCTGCTCGACGCCGCCGGCCATTCCGACGCGCGTCGTCTCGGTTCCGAGCTTCGAGAACTTCCGCGCCCAGTCCGACGCCTATCGTGCCGAAGTCATCGGCGGCGCCAAGGTGAAGGTCGGCGTCGAAGCCGCCCTGCGCATGGGTTGGGACGAAATCATCGGCTCCGACGGCATCTTCGTCGGCATGACCGGTTTCGGCGCCTCGGCGCCGATCGAGCTGCTCTACGAGAAGTTCGGCATCACCGCGAGCCGCATTGCCGAGCTCGCCTCGGTCAAGCTGGGTTGACGGCATTGCCCGGTGGGGACGGCGGTCTTCCCGCCTTTCCCACCGGGTGAGGAAAGTTGGGGGAGGCTCCGGAACCCGCCGGGCTTCCTCCGTTCCAAACGAGGATCGGGCCCGGATAATGCCCGCCTCAGCATCAGGAGACAGACAATGGCAGTAAAGGTCGCCATCAACGGCTTTGGTCGTATCGGTCGTAACGTTCTGCGCGCGATCGTCGAGTCCGGTCGCAAGGACATCGAGGTTGTCGGCATCAACGACCTCGGCCCGGTCGAGACCAACGCCCACCTGATCCGCTTCGACAGCGTTCACGGCCGCTTCCCGCACGAAGTGACCACCGGCGCCGACTGGATCGACGTCGGCACCGGCAAGATCAAGGTCACGGCCATCAAGGATCCGACCACGCTGCCGTGGAAGGACCTGGACGTCGACGTCGCCATGGAATGCACGGGCATCTTCACGGCCAAGGAAAAGGCCTCGATGCACCTGACCGCCGGCGCCAAGCGCGTCCTGGTCTCGGCCCCGGCCGACGGCGCCGACCTGACGGTCGTCTACGGCGTCAACCATGACAAGATCACCAAGGACCACATCGTCCTGTCGAACGCCTCGTGCACGACGAACTGCCTGTCGCCGGTCGCCAAGGTGCTCAATGACGTCATCGGCATCGACACCGGCTTCATGACGACGATCCACAGCTACACGGGCGATCAGCCGACGCTCGACACGCTGCACAAGGATCTCTACCGCGCCCGCGCCGCTGCCCTGTCCATGATCCCGACCTCCACCGGCGCCGCCAAGGCCGTCGGCCTGGTGCTGCCGGAGCTCAAGGGCAAGCTCGATGGCGTCGCCATCCGCGTGCCGACCCCGAACGTGTCGGTCGTCGACCTGGTCTTCAACGCCAAGCGCGCCACCTCGGTCGCCGAGATCAACGAGGCCATCAAGGCCGCCGCGACCTCCGGTCCGCTGAAGGGCGTCCTCGGCTTCACCGACCAGCCGAACGTGTCGTCCGACTTCAACCATGACAGCCACTCGTCGATCTTCCACCTCGACCAGACCAAGGTCATGAACGGCACCCTCGTTCGTATCCTCTCCTGGTACGACAACGAGTGGGGCTTCTCCAACCGCATGGCCGACACCGCCGTCGCCATCGCCAAGACCCTCTGAGGTCGAACAAACACGTTCGAGCCCGCTCTTCGGTCGGCCCCACGGGGGCGTCTCGAGGGGCGGGCTCGACCGCTCCATCCAGCGGCCGACCTGTGGTCCGGTTCCTCGTCGCGCAAGAGCGACAGACACCACCGGCTCCCGGCGGCGCACGAACCTGGGACCAAAGCCATGAGCAGCTTCAAGACCATCGATGACGCCGACGTCGCCGGCAAACGCGCCCTCGTCCGCGTCGACCTGAACGTTCCGATGGAAAATGGCGTCGTCACCGACACCACCCGCATCGATCGTATCGTCCCGACCATTCTCGACCTCGCCAAGAAGGGCGCCAAGGTCGTCCTGCTGGCCCACTTCGGCCGCCCGAAGGGCGAGCGCAAGGCCGAGGACAGCCTGAAGCCGATCGTCGCCCCGCTGGCCAAGGCCATCGGCAAGCCGGTTGCCTTCGCCGACGACTGCATCGGCGACGTGGCCGAGAAGGCCGTCGCCGCCCTGTCCAACGGCGATATCCTGCTGCTCGAGAACACCCGTTACTACAAGGGCGAAGAGAAGAACGACCCGGCGCTGGTCGACGCTCTCGCCAAGCTCGGCGACCTCTACGTCAACGACGCCTTCTCGGCCGCTCACCGCGCCCACGCCACCACCGAAGGCCTTGCCCACAAGCTGCCGGCCTATGCCGGTCGCACCATGCAGGCCGAACTGACCGCCCTCGGCGCCGCCCTCGGCACGCCGAAGCGTCCGGTGCTCGCCGTCGTCGGTGGCGCCAAGGTCTCCACCAAGATCGACCTTCTGGAAAACCTCGTCGCCAAGGTCGACATCCTGGTGATCGGTGGCGGCATGGCCAACACCTTCCTGGCCGCCCAGGGGATCAACGTCGGCAAGTCGCTCTGCGAGCACGACCTCGCCGAGACCGCCAAGCGCATCCTGGCCAAGGCCAAGGAGACCAAGTGCGAGATCGTCCTGCCGGTCGACGCCGTCGTCGCCCGTGAGTTCAAGGCCGGCGCCGCCAACGAGGTGGTGTCCGTCAACGCCGTTCCGGCCGACGCCATGATCCTCGACGCCGGCCCGAAGTCGATCGACGCCGTCAAGGCCGCCATCGACAAGGCCCAGACGCTGGTCTGGAACGGCCCGCTCGGCGCCTTCGAGATCGAGCCCTTCGACAAGGCCACCGTCGCCGCCGCCCAGTACGCCGCCGCCGCCACCAAGGCCGGCAAGCTCCTGACGGTCGCCGGTGGTGGCGATACCGTCTCGGCGCTCAACCATGCCGGCGCCGCCGAAGCCTTCACCTACATCTCGACGGCGGGCGGCGCCTTCCTCGAGTGGATGGAAGGCAAGGAGCTGCCGGGCGTGAAGGCCCTGGAAGGCTGAAGGCCTTTTTGAGTCCTCAGTCGCCGGCGGTGACATCCGTCACCTTGGCTTTCGCGCTCCGCGCGGGCGCCGCTTGGCGCCGGAAGCCGCTGGCGCGGCTTCGGGAGGCCTGTTCGGAACCAACTGGTTCCTGACGAGCGTCTTTGTGATATGAAGCGCCCCGTGCCCCTTTCCGGGCACGGGGTTTTTTGTTGTCGGAGGTTCCCTTGCGCGCCCGCCTGTTCCTGATCACGCCCCGCGTCGTCGACGCCGCCGCCTTCGCGCCCAAGCTTGAGGCGGCGCTGGCGGCGGGCGATATCGCTTCGCTGCTGATCGCCCCTGATGCCGCCACGGAAAACGACCTCCAGACCATCGCCGAGACGCTGGTGCCAATCGCCCAGAAACACGACGTCGCCGCGCTCGTTCTCGGCAACAGCCGCGTCATGGGCCGTGCGCGCGCCGATGGCATCCACATCGAAGCCGGCGGAGAGGCACTGAAGGAAGCGATCGAGGCGCTGCAGCCGAAGTCCATCGTCGGCGCCGGCAACATCCGCGTTCGCCACGAGGCGATGGAGGCCGGCGAGGCGGGCGCCGACTACATCTTCTTCGGCCTGCTCGACCTTGAGGAAGGCGAGGAAGCGCACCGCAAGACCATCGACCTCGGGGCATGGTGGGCCGAGCTGTTCGAGCCACCCTGCGTGCTGCTGTCCGGTCGATCGATGGAATCGGTCGAAGCCTGCGCCCGTACCGGCGCCGACTTCGTCGCCGGCCGCGCCGCCATCTGGGAGCACCCCGAAGGGCCGGCCGCCGCCATCGCCGAGGCCAACGCCATCCTCGACCGCGTCGCGCTCGAAGCGCCAGACGCCGAATAGTCGCCGCAATGCCGGCCAACTTGGCCGGTAACGCTGCCGCACGTTTCCGACCGAGCCGAGACTGCGATGCCGATGCCGCCTGAAATCCGCGCCGCCTGCCTAGCCGCCGCGTTCGGCCTTTCGGTTGCTGTCGCCCCGGTTTGGGCCGCGGAACCCGCGCCGACCCCACCGAAACCGCCGGTACCGGAAGCCACGACGGTTCCCGACCTGCTTGCCTCTCTGCCCGATAGCGACAAGATCGACTATGCCTTCGGCGCCTTCCAGCGCGGCTATTACCTCACCGCCTTCGAGATCGCCGTCGAGCGCGCCAAGCTTGGCGACGCCAAGGCGCAGAGCCTGATCGGCTACCTCTACGCCAACGGCCTCGGCCTGCCGAAGAAACCCGAGGAAGCGATCATCTGGTACCAGCTCGCCGCCAGGAACGGCGATCCTCAGGCCCTCGTCGAGCTCGCCAACCTCGCCGCGCTCGGCATCGGCATGCCGGTCGACAAGAAGAAGGCGGCGACCTATCTCGAGGAGGCGCTCGGCAAGGGCGTGGTCGAGGCCAACTACTGGCTGGGCCTTCTCTGCATCGATCCGTCGTCGGGCATTCTCGATTACGCTCGCGCCGCCGCCCTGTTCAGGGCCGCCGCCGACGAGGGCAACGTCGACGCCACCTACGCCCTTGCCGCCCTCTTCCGAGAGGGCCAGGGCGTGGTGAAGAACGAAGCGGAGGCCGCCCGCCTGATGGGCGAGGCGGCGCGCGCCGGCCATATCGCCGCCCAGGTCGAATACGCCATCATGATGTTCAACGGCACCGGCGTCGCCCGCGACCAGAAAACCGCCGCCGCCTGGTTCAAGGTGGCGGCCGAGGCTGGAAACCCTGTCGCCCAGAGCCGGCTTGCCCGCCTGTACGCGAGCGGTGAAGGCGTGCCGCGCGATCTGGACAAGGCCCGCCACTGGTACGGCTATGCCAAACAGGCGGGACTTGTCGACGACTGGCTCGAACAGCAACTGTCGGCGGAAGCGCAAAAGACCACCGACAAGCCGCCTGCCCTGCCCGGCGTCGATGCCGGCAACTGACGACGGGCGATCGTTGAAGCCAACGAGCGCCTGTTGTATCCTCGCTCGCAACAGAAGGAGATTGATGCGCAGAGACTTCAGTTGAACCCGCCCGTGGCGGTTTTCGTAGCGCCCATGTTGGCGCTGTCTTTGTTGCATTTTCTCCGGATACATCATGAAAATGGAAAGTCTGACGATCCGCGCCTATGACGAGGCCACGGATCTCCACGCCCTCTCGACCATCTGGTTCGAGGCCTCCCGCCTCGCGCACGCCTTCATCGGCGAACAGCGCCTGAGCGAGCAACGCATCCTCATCGAGGAGAAATATCTTCCCAACGCCGAGACCTGGGTGGCCAGTCTCGAAGGCGCACCTGTCGGCTTCATAAGCCTGCTCGACAACTTCGTCGGTGGGCTGTTCGTCGCCCCTGGCCGACAGGGAATGGGGATCGGGCGGGCGCTCATCGCTCACGCGCTGGCTCTCAGGGGCGAACTTGAACTGGAAGTCTATACCGACAACACGCAGGCTCTCCGTTTCTACGAGAGCCTGGGCTTCATCGAACAGTCCCGCCGAGCCAAGGACGACGAGGGCCAGCCGTTCGAAAACGCCCACATGCGTTTGGCGCGCTGACCAACCAGCCGGAAGCCGTCATCGGCGGCCTCCGGCACCAAACGGTGACCAATACTCGCCGGCAACTGATGCGACATTCCACTTTCCGGCGCCAGGCGGCGCCGCGCGGAGCGGAAGCCTTGAGCATTTCCCGATCGGATGGACGGCCGGTCGAAAAGGAAATGCTCCAGACCAGACCCTTTGATCATTTGCGGGTTGGAGCAATCCGCAAATGATCAGGGGAGCCGGAGGCCCGCCGGCGACTGAGGCAAGAAAACAAAACCAACACTTGCGCTCGGCGGCGGTTTGTGATGGCTACGCAGCCAACGTTTTTCCTGAAGGATCTCCCCAAAATGGCTCGTTCCGCCCTCCTCAACGTCATGGTCCAGGCCGTCCGCAAGGCCGGACGCGGTCTTGCCCGCGATTTCGGCGAGGTCGAGAACCTTCAGGTTTCGATGAAAGGCCCCGGCGATTTCGTGTCGTCCGCCGACAAGCGCTCCGAGCAGGTGCTCTTTGACGAGCTGAAGCGGGTGCGCCCGACCTACGGCTTCCTGATGGAGGAACGCGGCGAAGTGGCCGGCGAGGACGAGCAGCATCGCTGGGTGGTCGACCCGCTCGACGGCACGGCCAACTTCCTGCACTCGATTCCGATCTTTTCGATCTCGGTCGCGCTGGAGCGCAATGGCGTTCCCATCGCCGGTGTCGTCTTCAACCCGGCCACCGACGAGCTCTACACCGCCGAGCGCGGCGCCGGCGCCTTCGTCAACGATCGCCGCTTGCGCGTTTCCGCCCGCCGCGAAATGCCCGATTGCGTGATCGGCACCGGCGTGCCCCATCTCGGCCGCGGCAATCATCCCCGCTATCTCAACGAGCTGCGCCAGGTGATGGCCAACTGCGCCGGCATCCGCCGCCTCGGTTCGGCCGCCCTCGACCTCTGCTATGTCGCCGCCGGCAAGCTGGACGGCTTCTGGGAAGACGACCTCAACCCGTGGGATACCTCGGCCGGCTGGCTGATGATCAAGGAAGCCGGCGGCTTCATCACCGACAAGGCCGGCAAGGACGACATGCACGCCTCGCGCACGCTGGTGGCCGGCAACGAGCAGATCCACGCCCAGCTTCTCGCCACGCTGAAGAAGGCCTGACGCTCCTTCCTTCATGCTCCAGGCAGCTACCCCCTGAAAAATACGGGGGAAGCTGCCGTGCGCCTTGCTCTTTCCGCCGTAAATCGCGTTTACTGTGCGCCGCGATCAGATAGAGCAAGCGACGAGAGCCATGGCCAAAGACGCGTCCGGTATCAAGCTCACCAGTCCCCAGGTGTACCTCTGGCGGATGGCCGTGTTTCTGGTCATAGCCGCCTTCGTCGGACTGCTGCTGTCGCGGCAGCTGAAGACCGCCTTCATGGCCAACCCCGGCCTCAACGGCCTGATCTTCTCGGTGGCTCTGGTCGGCATCCTGCTGATCTTCCGCCAGGTGATCCGCCTGTTCCCCGAAGTGCGCTGGGTCAATTCCTACCGCTACGGCGAGCCCGGCCTCGAAGTGCGCAAGCAGCCCGTGCTGCTCGCCCCCATGGCGACGCTGCTCGGCGACCGGCTGGGCCAGCGGGCGATTTCCGCCTCGGCCATGCGCTCGCTGCTCGAATCGATCGCCACCCGCCTTGACGAGGCGCGCGACATCTCGCGCTACATGACCGGCCTGCTGGTCTTCCTCGGCCTGCTCGGCACCTTCTACGGCCTGATCTCCACCGTGAACTCGGTCGGCGCCACCATCCAGGGCCTCGACGTTGGCTCCGGAACGGCGAGCGTCATCTTCGAAGACCTGAAGAGCGGCCTGCAGGCGCCGCTCAGCGGCATGGGCACCGCCTTCTCGTCCTCGCTGTTCGGCCTCGCCGGCTCGCTGATCGTCGGCTTCCTCGACCTTCAGGCCGGGCAGGCGCAGAACCGCTTCTATCTCGACCTCGAAGACTGGCTGTCCACCCAGGCCGAGCTCGATTCGGCCGGCGACGTCGGCGCCAGCATTCGCGACGCCAAGAACCTCGACGATCTCCGGGGCGCGCTCGAGCACCTCTCCAAGCAGATCCACGAAGGTGGCTCGGGCGGGCGCTCCAGTCTGGCGATGGCCAATCTTGCCGAGGGAATCCAAGGCCTTGTTCAGCACATGCGCGCCGAACAGCAACTGGTGCGCGCCTGGGCCGAAAGCCAGGGCGAGCAGCAGAAGGAAATCCGCCGTCTGCTCGAACTCCTGACCGGTGCGGTCGAGCGGTCGGAACGCGGCTGAACGGAGTTCTTCCATGGCCCTCGGACGCCGCAGGTTTTCAACCCAGCAGGACTACTGGCCGGCTTTCGTCGACATGCTCACCACGCTGGTGCTGTCGATCATCTTCCTGTTGTCGGTCTTCTCGCTGGCCCAGTTCTTCCTGAGCCAGCAGATCACCGACAAGGACACCGTGCTCGGACGCCTCAACGCCCAGATCGCCGAGCTGACCGAACTGCTCGCCATGGAACGCGCCTCCAATCGCGACCTGCAGGACAACGTCTCGCTGCTCGAATCCAACCTCAAGGATGCGCTGGCCGCCCGCGACAGCCTTCAGGGCCTGATCGCCAACCAGTCGGGCGCCGCCGATGCCGCCGACAGCAAGGTGCAGACGCTATCCTCGCAGCTTTCCGACGAGAAGCGCGTCAGCCAGCGGGCGCTGGCGCAGGTCGAACTGCTCAATCAGCAGATCGCCGCGCTCCGCCGCCAGATCGCCGCGCTCGAGGACGCCCTCGATGCCTCCGAGTCGCGCGACAGGGAGAGTTCGGCCAAGATCGCCGACCTCGGCCGCCGCCTCAATGTGGCACTGGCTCAGCGGGTGCAGGAACTGGCCCGCTATCGCTCCGACTTCTTCGGTCGCCTCAGGGAAATCCTGTCGCAGCGCTCCGACATCCGCGTGGTCGGCGACCGTTTCGTCTTCCAGTCGGAAGTGCTGTTCGATTCCGGCAACGACGAGATCAACCCCGCCGGCCAGGGCGAGCTCGACAAGCTGGCCGAGGCCGTGCTTCAGCTCGAAGGGCAGATCCCGCCTGAGATCGCCTGGGTGCTACGCGTCGACGGCCACACCGACGCCCGGCCCCTCTCGGGCACAGGTCGCTTCCGCGACAACTGGGAGCTTTCGTCCGCCCGCGCCATATCCGTGGTCAAGTATCTGATCAGCAAGGGCATCTCGCCGAACCACCTGGTGGCCGCCGGCTTCGGCGAGTTCCAGCCGCTCGAAGAAGGCAACAGCGAGGAAGCCAACGCCAAGAACCGGCGCATCGAGCTGAAACTGACCGAGCGCTGACGCCAGGCCGTAACAGTCGTTCACAATTTTTGACCCTTGTCCGTTCACCGGGCGTTTATCATCCGGCCCACAGAAATGGACGAGGCGCCACTGTTGCGCCCTCGTGCATCGGGTCCGAAAGCGATGATCGGTTTTCGGAAGACCCGAAGCGGCAACAAGAGACGAGATCGGCGCCGCGCGTCCTTCGGACCGCAAGGCGACCAAGGGGAAAGCGCGGACAACGAAATGGCACGCAGATTTTTCGGAACCGACGGCATCCGCGGCACGGCGAACACCTGGCCCATCACCCCTGAGATCGCCCTCAAGGTCGGCATGGCCGCCGGCCTCGCCTTCCATCGCGGCGATCACCGCCATCGCGTCGTCATCGGCAAGGATACCCGCCTCTCCGGCTACATGATCGAACCGGCGCTGACCGCCGGCTTCACCGCCGTCGGCGTCGATGTCTTCCTGACCGGCCCGGTGCCGACGCCGGCCGTCGCCATGCTGACGCGCAGCCTCAGGGCCGATCTCGGCGTGATGATCTCCGCCTCGCACAATCCCTTCGCCGACAACGGCATCAAGCTGTTCGGCCCTGACGGCTACAAGCTCAGCGACGACGTGGAACTGGCCATCGAGGACATGCTTGAAAGCGACTTCACCGGCCGCCTCGCCGCCCCCGCCGATCTCGGCCGCGCCAAGCGCGTCGACGGCGAGCGCGCCCGCTACGTCGAATCCGCCAAGCGTACCCTCTCCCGCCACATCTCCTTCGAGGGCCTGCGCGTGGTGGTCGACTGCGCCAACGGCGCCGCCTACAAGGTCGCCCCGGAAGTGCTTTGGGAACTTGGCGCGGAGGTCGTGGCGCTCGGCGTCGATCCCGACGGCCTCAACATCAACCGCGATTGCGGCTCGACCAGCCTCGCCGCCATCACCGAGAAGGTGCGCGAGGTCAGGGCCGACATCGGCATCGCGCTCGATGGCGACGCCGACCGCGTCATCATCATCGACGAGAAGGGCCAGGTGGTCGACGGCGACCAGCTGATGGCCGTCGTCGCCGCCTCGTTCAAGGACGACGGGCGCCTTGCCCGCCCGGGCATCGTCGCCACCGTCATGTCCAACCTGGGCCTCGAGCGCTATCTCCAGAGCATCGGCCTCGAGCTCGTCCGCACCAAGGTCGGCGACCGCTACGTCGTCGAGGCCATGCGCGCCGGTGGCTACAACGTCGGTGGCGAGCAGTCCGGTCACATTGTGCTCTCCGACTACGCCACCACCGGGGACGGTCTGGTCGCCGCCTTGCAGGTGCTGGCCGTCGTCAAAGCCTCGGGCAAGCCGGTGAGCGAGGTCTGCCACCGCTTCGATCCGGTGCCGCAGCTCCTCAGGAACGTTCGTTTCAAGGGCGGCAAGCCACTGGAAGATGAAGCCGTCAAGGCAGCGATCATCGCCGCCGAGGGCCGCCTTGGCGCCGGTGGGCGCATCCTGGTCCGCGCCTCCGGCACCGAGCCTCTGATCCGCGTCATGGGCGAAGGCGACAACGCCGATCTCGTCGCGGCGGCCGTCGGCGACATCGTCGATGCCATCGGCAACGTCACCGCCTGACGGCCCCCTATCTCGTCGCCATGAGAAACGCCCCGGCCGCACGACGCGACCGGGGCGTTTTCGTCGGCCTCAGCCTACCGACTAATCTTTTTCATCGATCATCAAGGTTAAGCAACGTAGTTAAGTCGAGATTAACCGACTTGCCCTAAAAATCCTTCTCAAAGCGATGATGAACGGCGGCCCACCGCCTTGCGATCATGCTTCAGCGGAAGGATCGTCCCATGCGCAGTCTCACAATCAACCTTTCACTGGCCGTGGCTGCGACGTTCGGCCTCGCAGCCTTCTCCAACACCGTCCGAGCGGCCGACATGCCGGTGGAGTATCCGCCGATCATCGAGGCGCCCGAACCATTGCCGCTGGCCGCCGTCGGCGGCTGGTATCTCCGCGGCGATATCGGCTACAAGCTCTACCAGAAGCCCAAGGGCTCGATCGGCAACCGCCAGTGGGGCGGCTACGACAGCGGCGGCGGCACGGTGGACACCTGGCCGTACACCGTCGGCAACCACGATCAGATGATCAACGAGAAGATGCTCGGCGCGTTGGATGTCGGCGTCGGCGCGGGCTACAAGTTCAACGACTACCTCCGGGCAGACGTGGTGTTCGACTACGAGACGCCAGCCAAGTTCAAGGGCTCGATCTGGTGTCAGGACGCAGGCACCTGTGGCGACCGGCGCCTATATCGGCAGCGAGCGCGTCAAGATCGAAGCCTACAGCGCGCTTGCCAACGTCTATGCCGATCTTGGCAACTTCCACGGCGTGATCCCCTATATCGGCGGCGGCATCGGCGCGTCCTATCTGCGGACCAGCGACGTTCAGAGCGCGGCCAAGGGGCTCGACGGCAACAGCCCTAGAAGGGCGACGGCAAGTGGAACGTCGCCTGGGCGCTGATGGCCGGCGTGGAATATCCGATCAGCGACCGCCTCAGCCTCGACCTCGGCTACCGCTACCTGAACCTCGGCGACGCCCAGACCGCTTCCGTCACGGATGCGCAAGGTGTTTCGTCCCGCATGAAGTACGAGGACATCACGGCCCACGAGGTGCGCGTCGGGTCTGCGCTACTACCTCAACTGATCCTGAACGAACGGGTTTTCGGCGAGCGGCGGGAGTCATCTCCCGCCGCTTGTCTTTTTGGCAACACCTTTGGTCGAGCCGCAAAGACCCGGCTTGACGGCGCATAGCCTTTCCGATAGCTCAGGCGGCGGGACACTCCTCCCCACCGAGGAGCGCCTATCTGAAAGGATAGTTACATGACTGACGCGACCGCCGCGCGCCGGCTCTCAAGCCGGCTAATCCCCGTTTTTCCTCCGGCCCCCTGCGCCAAGCGCCCAGGTTGGACCGTCGAGGCCCTCTCGGGAGCGCCGGTCGGCCGCTCCCATCGCGCCAAGATCGGCCAAGACCAAGCTCGCCGAGGCGATCGATCTCACCCGCAAGGTGCTGCGCGTTCCCGCCGATTACCGCATCGGCATCGTCCCCGCTTCCGATACCGGCGCCGTCGAAATGGCGCTGTGGTCGCTGCTCGGCGCCCGCCCGGTCGACATGCTGGCCTGGGAGTCCTTCGGCTCCGGCTGGGTGACCGATGTCGTCAAGCAGCTGAAGCTCGATGCCCGCGTCCTCGAAGCGCCCTATGGCGACATCGTCGACTTCGCCAAGGTCGATTTCGATCGCGACGTGGTCATCACCTGGGGGAACGGCACCACCTCCGAGTGTGCGCGTGCCGAACGGCGACGCGATCCCGGGCGAACCGCCAGGGCCTCACCATCTGCGACGCCACGTCCGCCGCTTTCGCCCAGCCCCTGCCCTTCGACAAGCTCGATGTCGTCACTTTCTCCTGGCAGAAGGTGCTCGGCGGTGAGGGCGGTCACGGCATGCTGGATCCTCTCCCCGCGCGCCGTCGAGCGCCTGGAGAGCTACAAGCCGGCCTGGCCGCTGCCGAAGATCTTCCGCCTCACCTCCGGCGGCAAGCTGATCGAAGGCATCTTCAAGGGCGACACCATCAACACGCCCCTCGATGATCTGCGTGGAAGACTACATCGACGCCCTGAAGTGGGCCGACGCCATCGGCGGCCTCGATGCGCTGATCGCCCGTGCCGACGCCAACACCAAGGCCATCGCCGACTGGGTCGCCAAGACGCCGGCCGTCCGCCTTCCTGGCCAAGACCGAAGCGATTCCGCTCCAACACGTCGGTGTGCCTCTCCTTCGTCCACCCCGAGGTGGCAGCCCTCGACGTCGCGGGCCAGCAGGCCTTCGTCAAGACGCTGACCGGCCTTCTCGAGAAGGAAGGCGTCGCCTTCGACATCGCCTCCTACCGCGATGCCCCTCCGGGGCCTCCGCATCTGGTGCGGCGCCACCGTCGAGACGTCCGACGTCGCCGCCCTGACGCCGTGGATCGACTGGGCCTTCCAGAAAGCGCTGGCCGGCCTGAAGGCCGCCTGATCCAGGATCTTTCGGAGAGGGCGAGCCTTGCTTGCCCTCCTCCCTGCTCTCCCCCAAGGCGGGGGAAGCGATCATTTCTCAGCCGCAGTGACATTCCATCCGGCGCCACCGGTCCCTTTACGCCTCCTTCTGAAGGGGTGGAAAGCGGGCAAGGTGCAGGCGCCCTTCAGAACAGGAATGACTCCCATGGCTCCTCGCGTTCTCATTTCCGACAAGCTGTCCGCCACCGCCGTCCAGATCTTCAAGGGATCACGGCGTCGAAGTCGACTACCAGCCCGATCTCGGCAAGGACAAGGAAAAGCTGGCCGAAATCATCGGCAATTATGACGGCCTACGCCATCCGCTCGGACCACCAAGGTCACCGAGAAGCTGCTCGCCAACGCCAAGAACCTCAAGGTGATCGGCCGCGCAGGCATCGGCGTCGACAATGTCGACGTGCCCGCCGCCACGGCGCGCGGCGTCATCGTCATGAACACGCCCTTCGGCAACTCGATCACCACGGCCGAGCACGCCATCGCCCTGATGTTCGCCCTCGCCCGCGAGCTTCCCGAGGCCAACGCCTCGACGCATGCCGGCAAGTGGAGAGAAGAACCGCTTCATGGGTGTCGAGCTGACCAACAAGACGCTTGGGCGTCATCGGCTGCGGCAACATCGGCTCCATCGTCGCCGACCGTTGCCGTCGCCCTCAAGATGCGCGTCCATCGCCTACGATCCGTTCCTGTCGAACGAGCGCGCCGTTCGAACTCGGCGTCGAGAAGGTCGAGCTCGACGAGCTGTTCCGCCGCTCCGACTTCATCACGCTGCACGTGCCGCTGATCGAGAAGACGCGCAACATCATCGACATCTCCGCCATCCTGAAGATGAAAAAGGGCGTGCGCATCATCAACTGCGCCCGCGGCGGCCTGATCGTCGAGGCCGACCTCAAGGCCGCCCTCGATTCCGGCCACGTCGCCGGCGCCGCGCTCGACGTGTTCGAGACCGAGCCGGCCACCGCCCATCCGCTATTCGGCCACCCGAAGGTGGTCTGCACGCCGCATCTCGGCGCCTCCACCACGGAAGCGCAGGAGAACGTCGCCGCTTGCAGGTCGCCGAACAGATGTCCGACTACCTGATGAAGGGCGCCGTCCTCCAACGCCCTCAACATGCCGTCGATCACCGCCGAGGAAGCCCCGCGCCTCACCCCGTTCGTCAAGCTGGCCGAGCTCCTTGGTCTCGTTTGCCGGTCAGCTCACCGAGACCGGCCTCAAGTCGATCCGCATCGAGTATGAGGGCGAAGTCGCCGGCAATGAACATCCGCGCGCTCTCGGCTGCCGCGATCACCGGCGTGCTGAAGCCGCTCCTGCAGTCGGTCAACAATGGTGTCGGCGCCGGTGATGGCCAAGGAGCGCGGCATCGCCGTTGCCGAAGTGCGCAACAACGCCTCGGCCAACTTCGAAAGCCTGATCCGGCCTGACGCTGACCACCGACCGTCAGGAGCGCTCGATCGCCGGCACCGTCTTCGCCGACGGCCACCCGCGCATCGTCGAGATCAAGGGCATCAAGATGGACGCCGAGTTCCGCACCGTCCATGATCTACGTCACCAACCGAGGACAAGCCGGGGCTTCATCGGCAAGTTCGCCGGCATTCTCGGCGACGCCGGCATCAACATCGCCACTTTCGCCCTTGGCCGCCTGGAACTGGGCGCCGACGCCATCTGTCTGGTCGAGGTGGACGGCGACGTGCCGGCCGACGTGCTGGACAAGGTGAAGGCCATCCCGGTGGTCCGCCAGGTCAAGGCGCTGAAGTTCTGATCATTCGGACCGGAGACACGGAAAGGGCGCCACTCGGCGCCCTTTTTCGTTTCCGCCTCATCGGGCCTCCCTCGCTGTCGCCTCAGGCATCCTCGCCGGGCAG
>CAXXNH010000043.1:0-154550 GCA_963665435.2 uncultured Pleomorphomonas sp.
GTTGGTTGTCTTGAACCAGCCCGGATCGCCGTCCACCGTTCTTCAGGTTCCGGGGCTCGAAGAGGCGCAGGCCAAGCTGGCCGACGCCGGTGTCGACCCCGCCGAGGCTTCCGACACCCAGCAGGTCGCCGCCGCCGAAGCTCCCATCGCCGCGCCGACACCCGCCGTCGAGCCTCCGACATCGGCCAGCGCCACGGCGACGGCCACGGCCGGAAACGAGACGACGCCGGCAACCACCGCCCAGCCCGCCGAGCCCATTACCGCCGAACCCGCCGCGACGCCGGATGTCCAGCCGGCAA
The DNA here is from genome assembly GCA_963665435.2 of uncultured Pleomorphomonas sp. Taxonomy (GTDB): domain Bacteria; phylum Pseudomonadota; class Alphaproteobacteria; order Rhizobiales; family Pleomorphomonadaceae; genus Pleomorphomonas. The sequence continues at coordinate 300 of CAXXNH010000043.1, forward strand.
CGGTCGATATCCCCGCTCCGCCGGCCGACATGCTGGCTGCGGCCGCCGCGCCCGGCTTGACGCCGACCACAGAAGCGCCTGCGACCGCAGTCGCGACCGCTCAGGTCGACTCTCCCGCGGCAGATACGCCGGCGGCGCCCGCTACCGACAGCGCTGCGGCGTCCGAAAAGCCTGCGGAGGCGGCGCCGGCTGCACCGGTCGCCGAGCCCGCCGCAGTGCCAGCTCCGCTTCCTGAGGCCGCGCCAGCGGCAACATCGGCACCGGCCATCACGATCGACGCCGTCGAGCTCGAGAACGGCAATCGCTTCTACGCCGCCGGCTCCGCCGCCAACGGCTCGGTCATCCGGCTCTATGTCGACGACAAGGTGCTCGGGGACACCAAGGCCGAGAAGGGGCGTTGGCTGTACCAGGGCAAAGTCGAGCTTGCACCCGGACAGCACCTCGTTCGCATCGACCAGATTGGGGCCAATGGCGCGGTCGTCGCTCGTGCCGAGGTGCCCTTCCAGATTGCCGAGGACGGCGTTTCGGCCCCGACGCTGGCCTCCGGCATCGGTACGGCCCAGGCCGGCGCCGGGTCGGCTGGCGAAGCCAGGCCGGCAGAGCCGACAACCCTGATCATCCGTCGTGGCGACAATCTCTGGATGATTGCCAAGCGTTTGTACGGAAACGGGATTCGCTACTCGACGATCTATCAGGCGAACACCGATCAGATCCGCAACCCCGACCTGATCTATCCAGGCCAGGTGTTCGTGATCCCGGAGAGCGATGCTGCCTGGAGACCGATCGGTCAGTAACAATCCCGCCATCGCGCGCTCTGACCATGGCACGCGGTGGAAAAAGAGACTATCTCAGTGACGGCATGCCGCCCGGCGCGTTCGCGTCGGGCGGTTTTTTGAACAACGCGTTTCCGGTGGACCATGAGCGAAGTCGATCCCCGTGCCGACGGCAAGGCCAAGATCAGCGGCGACAAGTCGTTGTTGGCGACCCTGTTCCAGCTATGGCCCTACATGTGGCCCGAAGGGCGCGCCGATCTCAGGATGCGCGTCGTTCTGTCCATGGCGGCTCTCGTGCTCGCCAAGGTGATCACCGTTCTGGTCCCCTATCTCTACGCCTTCGCCACCGACGCGCTGGCGCCGAAGGCGAACGTGCCCGAACCGACGTTGATGTGGCTCACCTATCCGGTGGCCATGGTCGTGGCCTACAACGTCGGCCGCATATTGATGAACGGGTTCAACAATCTGCGCGACGCGTTGTTCTCCAACGTCAGCCAATATGCCGTCCGCCGCCTTGCCAACCTGACCTTCGCCCACATGCACCGTCTGTCGCTGCGCTTTCATCTGCAGCGGCGCACCGGCGGTCTGACCCGCGTCATCGATCGCGGCGTCAAGGGTATCGAGTCCATCGTTCGCTTCACCATTCTCAACGCCATGCCGACGGTGCTGGAGTTCGGGCTGTCGGCGATCGTGATCGTGTTGAACTTCGGCCTCAGCTATCTGCTGGTGATCGGCGTCACCATCTGGCTCTACGTCTGGTTCTCCATTCGCTACTCCGACAAGCGAATCGCCATTCGTCGCCGCATGAACGAAAGCGACAACGACGCCAACACCAAGTCGGTCGACAGCCTTCTGAACTTCGAGACGGTGAAGTATTTCGGCAACGAGAAGATGGAGGCGGCCCGTTTCGACGTGGCCATGGAACGTTACGAGACGGCCGCCAACGAAACCTGGTATTCGCTGTCCTGGCTCAACATGGGGCAGGCGGTGATCTTCACCGTCGGTGTCGCCTTCTGCATGGTGATGTCGGCCCATGAGGTCGTGGCCGGAACGCAGTCGCTCGGTGACTTCGTGCTGCTCAACACTCTTTTGATGCAGCTCGGCATTCCGCTCAACTTCATCGGGTTCATGTATCGCGAGATCCGTCAGGGCGTGACCGACCTGGAGCAGATGTTCGATCTTCTGGAAGAGCCGGCCGAGATCGTCGATGCGCCGAGTGCGGTCGCTCTCGACGTGCGGGGCGGGTCGGTTCGTTTCGAAGACGTTCGCTTCGCCTACGATCCCGACCGGCAGATCCTGAAGGGTATCAGCTTCGAGATCCCGGCCGGCAAGACGGTGGCCGTGGTCGGCCCCTCGGGAGCCGGCAAATCGACTCTGTCGCGCCTGCTGTTCCGCTTCTACGATGTCACCGCCGGCCGTATCACCATCGATGGTCAGGACGTCCGTGAGGTGACGCAGGAATCCTTGCGCGCCGCCATCGGCATGGTTCCTCAGGATACCGTGCTGTTCAACGACACCATCTTCTACAACATCCGTTATGGACGGCCGGACGCCGACCCCGAGGAGGTGCGCGAGGCTGCCCGTCAGGCCCGCATCGCCCACTTCGTCGAAGGGCTTCCGGGTGGCTACGACACGCCGGTCGGCGAGCGCGGCCTCAAGCTGTCCGGCGGTGAGAAGCAGCGCGTCGCCATCGCCCGCACCATTCTGAAATCCCCGCCGATCCTGATCCTCGACGAAGCCACGTCGGCGCTCGACACCAACACCGAGCGCGAGATCCAGGCCGAGCTCGATCGCGTGGCCGAAGGGCGGACCACCATGGTCATCGCCCATCGCCTGTCGACCGTGGTCAACGCCGACGAGATCATCGTGCTTGAGAAGGGGCGGATCGCCGAGCGCGGCTCGCATGCCGAGCTCATCGACAAGGGTGGGCTCTACGCCACCATGTGGGCGCGCCAGCGCGAGGCCGACGAGGCGGAGGCGCGGCTGGCCCGCGTCAAGGCCGAGGACGATCTTGGCATTCTCGGGCACGGCAGCAAGACCGAGGGTGCGGAACAGCCGACCTGAGTTTGCTTACTCCCAATAGCCGGCGGGCATGTTGCGGGCGCGGCCATCACCCATCCTGCCGCCGCCTCTTCCCGGCCCTTGCCAGGACGCCGGCGAGGGCGCCGAATGGCCAAACATCGCCGCTGTCCTGTAAGGCATCGTCGTGACCCATCGGCCGACCGAGGGGAATGCGGCGATGACCAGGATCGTGACTGCGACGCCTATCAAAAAGCCTTTCATGACTAGCCCCTGATCCGGTTGTTTCGATGGGCCAAACCTAGATCCCTTCGAGGCCGAACATTCAGGCGAAAGGGTCGCAAACTGTCGGAAAGTGTATCGCTGTCGAGCCGGCTTGCGTGAATCGTTCGATTCAAACGAACGGTTCGTGCATGACAATGCGTTGGTTTGCGACGAACTCTTGAGCGATAGGACGTCCGTAACAATGGATGCCCGAGCAAGAGAAAAATGTTTCAACAATCGGCCGAGTTATCGAAACCCGTTTCCTTCTTCACCCAGCAAGGCCCCGTTGTCCGCGCACTGCCCGGTATCGTGGCCTGCGCGGCGGTCGCTGGCATTGCCTACGGACTGAGGATGCTACCCGGCGTCCATGACTTCAGCCCGATGATCATTGCGATCGCGCTCGGCATCCTGATCCGCAACACCTTGGGCACGCATTCGGCGCTCACCGCCGGCATCGGTTTTTCGATGCGCCGCCTGCTGCGGCTGGCCATCATTCTGCTTGGCGTCCAGCTCACATTCGGGCAGGTGGCGGAGACCGGGCTGCGCGGCGTCGGCATCATTCTCGTCGTCGTTGGCTCCACCTTCCTGTTCACGCTGGCGGTCGGGCGGCTGTTGGGGGCCGATCCGCGTCTCACGCGGCTGATCGCGGCGGGAACGTCGATCTGCGGCGCGTCGGCCGTCGCCGCGGCGAACTCCGTCGTCGACGCCCATGACGAGGATGTCTCCTATGCCGTCGCCTGCGTCACCGTGTTCGGCTCCATTGCCATGTTCACCTATCCGCTGCTGCAAGGCGTCATCGGGCTGAGCACGCGGGACTATGGCCTCTGGGCCGGTTCGTCCATTCACGAGATCGCCCAGGTCGTGGCGGCGACGTTTGCCATCGGCCGCGAGGCTGGCGATTTTGGCACCGTCGCCAAGCTGACGCGGGTCATGACCATGGCGCCGATGGTCTTCGCGATGGCCGCGTTTCTTCCCTCTCTCGGCGAGGTTGGCTCGGAACGGCCGAAAGCCCCGCTGCCGTTGTTCGTGCTTGGCTTCATCGCCCTCGTCGCCGTCAACAGCGTCGTCACCATCCCCTCTGCGCTGAAGGCGGATACCAGCGTCGTCAGCACATTTCTGCTGACCATGGCGCTCGCGGCCATGGGTCTTGAGACCAGCGTCGTCAAGCTGAAGGCAAAGGGCCTGAAGCCCGCGCTGACGGGCGCCATCGCCAGTCTTTTCATTGCCAGCCTGAGCCTGATCTTGATAAGGCTGACCTGACCCTTCCGAACGCGGCTCTCAATGACACTCGAACAGCTTCGCATCTTCGTTGCCGTCGCCGAGCGCGAACACGTCACTCAGGCCGCGCACGATCTTCATCTGACGCAATCGGCCGTCAGCGCGGCCATCACCGCGCTGGAGGGCCGCTATGCGATCAAGCTGTTCGACCGCATCGGTCGCCGTATCGCGTTGACCGATGCCGGCCGCACGTTCCTGGAAGAGGCGAGGGCGATCCTGATCCGCGCCACCGATGGCGAAGCGGTGCTATCCGATCTGGCCGATTTCCGGCGTGGCGAACTGGCGATCGCCGCCAGCCAGACCATTGGCACCTACTGGCTGCCACGCGTCATCCAGACGTTCAGGGTCAGCTTTCCGGGAATCAGGGTGACGCTTGAGCTGGGCAACACCGAGTTCGTCGCCGGGCGGTTGCGCGACGGCGCCGCGCTCCTCGGTTTCGTCGAGGGGCCGGTGGATGAGCCAAATCTCGCCGTGGACAGGCTGTTCGAGGACGAACTGGTTCTGGTGACGGCCCCGGACGATCCCTGGCTTGCCGCCACCGGCAGCATGAGCGATCGCCTCCGGGCGGCACGATGGGTGCTGCGCGAGAAGGGGTCCGGCACCCGCGTCGCGTTGGAACAGGCCCTCGCTCACTACGGTCTGTCGGCCGACGATGTCGACGTGGCGCTGGAATTGCCGTCGAACGAGACGGTTCGCGTCGCCGTCGAAGCGGGCGGAGGCGTCACGGTTCTATCGCACATGGTCGTCGGTGGCGCGCTCGCGGGCGGAACGCTGGCGCAGGTGGAGACGCCGCTGCCCGGCCGCGGCTTTCACGCCCTTCGTCACCGAGAGCGCTATTTCGGTCGGGCGGCGGCGGCTTTCGTGGAGCTCGCTCGCCCCGGCCCGTTCCGTACGGACTTGCCGTTGCCTACACGCTGACGTCGACCAGAAGGCCCATACCCTTGCCGACGGCGGCCTGTATCGGCTTGGCCGGAACGGGCTGGACCTTCAGAAGCGAGTCGCGGTCGCCGTCCGGCTCCCGCTCATACGGTTTGCTCTCGGCGCTCGCGGTTTGGCGCATGACGGTGGAAATCTGGCTGCTCTGGGTGGCGCTTCCAATGTTCATTGTCGGCCTCCTGGCACGGTCACGCAGTTCGCCTTTCATGGACTGCCATACGTAATATGACGCTGCCTCCTTGCCGCTTTAAGAGCGGGAATATGAAAAACATCAGTGGTTTTAAGGTGTTGCAAAAGGCGGGTTAATCGCCCTGCGGAAACGGACGATCCCTTGCGGTTTCCGGTTACGCCAATGGTCGATATCCGGCGCAACGGAAGCACCCGGCGCCTCCCGCAGAGCGACCGACGGAAGGCCCAGCATGCTTGGGGATGGCTCTGCGTCCGACGACTTGCCGCATACTGGAGGCTCTCGGGAGATCGTCTCGCTCGCGATCACTTGTATCGCCCGGGACGGAGAACCATGATAGGCGGAACGAATACCGCGTTTTGGAAGTCAGGAATGCCGCTTCACATCATCAAGCTTTGCGTCGGCGTCGAGACGGTCGAGGAACTCGACCAGTGGTATCGCGAGGAAGTGCTGATCCACGCCGCGCGCGGTGAAGCCTACGAGCGCATCCATGTCACCCGCATGTTCCCGAAACGGGTCGAGGAAATCCTTGATGGCGGTTCGCTCTACTGGGTGATCAAGGGCATCGTTCAGGTTCGTCAGCGCATCCTCGATCTTCGTCCCATACGAGGCGGCGATGGAATTGAGCGCTGCGGCATCGTGCTCGACCCGGAGCTGCATCGCACCGAGTACAAGCCCTGTCGCGCGTTTCAGGGCTGGCGTTACCTCGTCGACAAGGAAGCTCCCGCCGACATTCGCCAGTCGGAAATCGACGGCGACATTCCAGAGGGCATGCGCCGAGCGCTGCGGGAACTGGCGCTGATCTGACTCTCCCTTGGTCGGACTCGGCGCGATTTTGCTTGACGTCATCGGCGTGCGATGGTTTTTGTCCGCCAACTTCGCTTCAGCAACTTTTGCCGAAGCGCCTTGTCGGACGATATCCATGTTGCGCGTTCAGCACATTCGGACATCCTTGATCGCCCCGCTTTCGCGGAACGCGGTTCCGACTTCCTACGGCTTTATGGGCTTTTATGCGTGGCATGCCTCTTCGGCGTGGCCGGTTCCGCAGCTGTCTGACTGACAGGCCCAGCGCGAGAACGAGCCCCGCCGAAAGGCGGGGTTTTTGCATTTGTGGCTTCGTGATCGTCCGCTTCCGACCCTCGCGTCGGACAGGGTGAACCGGGCCACCGCCTTCCGCACCACCCAGCTGCGCGTCGCGCATTAGTGGTGGTGCTTCACCGGCGCCTCATGTAAAAGGCGCCAAATCCGGACTGCTCCGCGGCGGTTTTCGCGGAGCGACGCATCGAGAAGAAGAGTCGCGTCATGCCCACCACCTGGAAGCCCGATTCCTGGCGTGCCCTGCCCATCGAGCAGGTGCCCGATTATCCCGACATGGCGGCGCTCGCCGCCGTCGAGGCGCGTCTCGCGAGCTATCCCCCGCTGGTGTTTGCCGGTGAGGCCCGCAAGCTCAAGAAGTCGCTCGCCAAGGTGGCGGCAGGCGAAGCCTTCCTGCTGCAAGGCGGCGATTGTGCCGAGAGTTTCGCCGAGCACGGTGCCGACAATATCCGTGACTTCTTCCGCGTCTTCTTGCAGATGGCGGTGGTGCTCACCTATGGCGCCGCCCAGCCGGTGGTGAAGGTCGGCCGCATCGCCGGCCAGTTCGCCAAGCCGCGCTCCAAGTCGACCGAGACCATTCAAGGCGTCGAGCTGCCGTCCTACCGGGGCGACATCATCAACGGCATGGACTTCACGCCAGACGCGCGCATTCCCGATCCGCAGCGCCAGGAGATGGCCTACCGTCAGTCCGCGGCGACGCTGAACCTGCTGCGCGCTTTCGCCGGTGGCGGTTACGCCAACCTCGACAACGTCCACAAATGGACGCTCGGCTTCGTCAAGGGCACGCAGTCGTCGCGCTATCAGGAATATGCCGATCGCATCACCGAGAGCCTTGCTTTCATGCGGGCCTGCGGCATTCACCCCGAAAGCGTCTCCGAGATGCGGACGACCGACTTCTACACCAGCCACGAGGCGCTGCTGCTCGGTTACGAGCAGGCGTTGACCCGCGTCGATTCAACCACGGGCGACTGGTACGCCACCTCCGGTCACATGATCTGGATCGGCGATCGCACGCGCCAGCCCGGCCACGCGCATATGGAATACTGCCGCGGCATCAAGAATCCAATCGGCCTGAAGTGTGGCCCGTCACTGGCGCCCGACGAGCTGATCCGTCTGATCGACACGCTCAATCCGGACAACGAGCCCGGCCGCCTGACGCTGATCACCCGCTACGGCGCCGACAAGGTGGAAGACTATCTGCCCGGGCTCATTCGGGCGGTCCAGAGCGAAGGCCGCTCGGTGGTCTGGTCCTGCGATCCGATGCATGGCAACACCATCACGCTCAATTCCTACAAGACGCGGCCGTTCGACCGCATCCTGAAGGAAGTCGGCGCCTTCTTCGACGTGCATGCCGCCGAGGGGACCCATCCCGGTGGCATCCACATCGAGATGACCGGTCGCGATGTCACCGAATGCACCGGTGGCGCCGTTGCCATCTCCGGCGAACAGCTGTCGGATCGCTACCATAGCCACTGCGACCCGCGCCTCAACGCCGATCAGGCGCTTGAGCTTGCTTTCCTGGTCGCCGAGCGCATCAAGAAGACGCGCGAGGGCCGCGAGCCCATGGAATGGGCGATCGCCGGCGAGTGAAAGAGCCATTCGTGGTGAGTTGAACGAAGAAAAGGCGCTCCGGAAGGGGCGCCTTTTGCATTGTGGAGCGACTGTCGGCTCAACTGCCTCAGCGGCCGTTCTCGTCCTTCAGCGTTTCCTTCTGGGTGATGAGGCGAGCCGAATGCTGGCCGGACATGAAGATCCACAGCCAGCTCCACGCCACGGCGAAGCGGCTTCGCGTGCCGATCAGGAAGTAGATGTGGGCGATGCCCCACACCCACCAGGCAATGGCCCCCTTCAGCTTGATCCGGCCGAAATCGACGACGGCGGCGCTGCGGCCGATGGTCGCCAGATTGCCCTGATGCCGGTAGACGAACGGCCCCGGCGCCGGCTTGCCGGCGAGGCGGTTCCGGATGATCTTCGCCACGTGGGCGCCTTGCTGCTTGGCGGCCGGCGCCACGCCCGGCACCGGCTTGCCATCGGCCGTTGTCACCGACGCCGTGTCGCCGATCACGAAGATGTCGGGCGCGCCGGGAACGGTAAGGTCGCTCTCGACGACCGCGCGCCCGGCCCGGTCGGCCGGTGCTCCAAGCCACTCGGCGGCGCGCGACGCCTGCACGCCGGCTGCCCACAACACCGTTCTCGCCGGCACGAACTCCTCGCCGATGCGAACCCCAACCGCCGAGATGTCGGTCACAGGCACGCCGGTGCGCACCGTCACCCCGAGCTTTTCCAGTGCCTTGGCGCCATAGTCGGACATGTCGGGCGTGAACACCGGCAGGATGCGCGGCCCTGCTTCGATCAGCAGGATGCGGGCGCTGCGCGTATCGATCGAGCGGAACTCGTCGACCAGCGTACGGTGGGCCAGCTCGGCGATGATGCCGGCAAGCTCGACGCCGGTCGGGCCACCACCGATGATGGCGAAGGTGAGCAATGCCTGCCGCTTCTCCGGATCGGTCTCCAGCTCGGCCCGCTCGAAGGCCAGCAGCACGCGCCGCCGAATGGTGGTGGCGTCTTCCAGCGTCTTGAGCCCCGGCGCGAAGGCCTCCCACTCGTCGTGGCCGAAATAGGCATGGCGGGCGCCGGTGGCCAGCACCAGCGTGTCGTAGGATACGGCGGTGCCGTCCCGGAGCAGCACGGTCTTTTCCTGCCGATCGACGCCGGTGACATGGCCCAGAATCGTCTTCACCTCCGGGCGATCTCGGAACAGGCGCCGCACCGGCCAGGCGATTTCCGACGTGGCCAGAAGCGTGGTGGCTACCTGATAGAGCAGGGGCTGGAACAGATGGTGGTTGCGCCGGTCGATCAGCGTGATGTCGACGGGCGCCCCCTTGAGGTCGAGCACGAGTTGCAGTCCGGCGAACCCGCTTCCCACGACGACGACGCGATGACTGGTCATGAAGCTCTCCGACTGTCGTGACGATGAACCCGGTTACGGGCGTGAAGTGTCAAACATGGCCGAGGGCATTTCGAGGTCAAGAAATATCGCCTTCAACTCATTGTAAGTTCGCCTGAAAGTCGGCGAAAGACGGCCAAACGACGGGGGCGGGAGGCTGACACTTACCAGCCAATAAGACCAAAGTCGCGGCTCTTGCTGGGAATGGCGTGGGCAAGGAGGGAAGCGAACAAGCGCCTTTTGCGCCCCGGACGCCTGAAAAACCGGGCGATCTCTTCCAATCCAGCGCCGAAAAGGATCTTCTGGACATAGCCGGAGAGTTGATTCGAGCCGTCGTCAAACGGTTCACCTAAACCAATTACAATCTTGACATCCGTGCCAGTTCGCATCTTTGCAGCGTCACACTGACGGTCTATAGAACGCTCGGGTTCTCTGAGGAATTCGACCCCAATCCAACTGGGAGTGCATCGCACAATGACAGCCATCATCGATATCGTCGGTCGCCAGATTTTCGACAGCCGCGGCAACCCCACCGTCGAAGTCGACGTCACCCTGGAAGACGGCTCCTTCGGCCGCGCTGCGGTTCCGTCGGGCGCCTCCACCGGTGCCCATGAGGCCGTCGAGCTGCGCGATGGCGGTTCCCGCTATCTCGGCAAGGGCGTCACCAAGGCCGTCGCCGCCGTCAACGACGAGATCTACAAGGCGGTCGCCGGCATGGACGCCGAAGATCTCCTGGCCATCGACAAGGCCATGATCGAGCTGGACGGCACCCCGAACAAGGCCCGCCTCGGCGCCAACGCCATCCTCGGCGTGTCGCTCGCCGTCGCCAAGGCCGCTGCCGAGGCCGCTGGCCTGCCGCTCTACCGCTACGTCGGTGGCCCGAACGCCCACATCCTGCCGGTTCCGATGATGAACATCGTCAACGGCGGCGTTCATGCCGACAACCCGATCGACTTCCAGGAGTTCATGATCCTGCCGGTCGGCGCCGACTCCATCGCCGATGCCGTGCGCATCGGCACCGAGGTGTTCCACACCCTGAAGGCGGGCCTCAAGAAGGCCGGCCACAACACCAACGTCGGTGACGAGGGCGGCTTCGCTCCCAACCTCGGCTCGGCCGTCGAAGCGCTCGACTTCATCGTCGCCTCGATCGAGAAGGCCGGCTTCAAGGCTGGCAAGGACGTCTATCTCGGCCTCGACTGCGCCTCGACCGAGTTCTTCAAGGACGGCAAGTACAACTACGAGGGCGAAGGCAAGGTCCGCTCGATCGACGAGCAGGTCGAGTATCTCGCCAAGCTGGCCGCCGACTACCCGATCATCACCATCGAAGACGGCATGTCGGAAGACGACTGGGCTGGCTGGAAGAAGCTGACCGACAAGATCGGCGGCAAGGTTCAGCTGGTTGGCGACGACCTGTTCGTCACCAACACCGAGCGCCTCGTCAAGGGCATCAAGGCCGGTACCGCCAACTCGATCCTGGTCAAGGTCAACCAGATCGGTTCGCTGTCCGAGACCCTCGACGCCGTCGAGACCGCCCACAAGGCCGGTTACACCGCCGTCATGAGCCACCGCTCGGGCGAGACGGAAGACTCGACGATCGCCGATCTCGCGGTTGCCACCAACTGCGGCCAGATCAAGACCGGTTCGCTGGCCCGTTCGGACAGAATCGCCAAGTACAACCAGCTCATCCGCATCGAGGAAGAGCTGGGCAGCCAGGCCAAGTACGCCGGCCGCAGCGTCGTCAAGGGCGCCTGAGCGCTCTCGGCTTCGACCAAGTAAGTGAGGAAAGGCCCGGCCCGCGCCGGGCCTTTTCCTTTTGAAGGTTCTTCACCTTTCCGGGCTGCTGACACGAGACTGTCGCGTCATAGTAGAGAATGCTGTTGATCACTGACTGAGAGGACTGACCATGACAGCCAAACGCATCGCCATCGTGCTCATCGACGAGTTCGCCGATTGGGAGCACGGGTTGTTCGCCGCGGCCGCCAGGGCCTGGCTCGGTGCCCACGTCGATCACTATACGCCCGGTGGGCGTGTCGTTCGGTCGATGGGCGGCCTGAGAGTGACGCCGGATGCCCCCCTTGAAACGCTGACGTCGGAGAAGTTCGATGCGTTGGCGGTGATCGGATCGTCCGGTTGGGAAGCCGCCGATGCGCCGGATATCGGCGCCATCATCCGCGAGGCATTGGCGGCCGACAAGCCGGTTGGCGCGATCTGCGGAGCGACGCTCGCCGCAGCTCGTGCCGGCGTTCTGAACAAGCGCCGTCACACCAGCAACGCCGCCGGCTTCCTGCGCGACAATGTGTCGGATTACGACGGAGCGCTCTACGTCGAATCGCCGCGCGCCGTGACCGATGCGGGTCTGGTGACCGCTTCGGGTGCCGCGCCATCGAGCTTTGCGACCGAGCTGCTCGGTCTGATTTGGCCAGACCATCCGATGCTCGGCCAACTGGTGGCAATGATCGCCGCCGAGCATCGCGCCGCCTGAGAGATCCACCGCCGCGCGAGTCTGCGGCTTTGCGCGGCGGTGCCGCTTGCTCTATTGAGAAGCGATGACCGCACCTGCCGAATCCGTTCCGCCGACCCTCCCGGCCGGTCGCCGCGCCGTTCTCGGCGTGACCCGCTCCGCGACCGATCGCCCCTGGCGCGATCGGCTCGATACACGCGGTAGCGCGCTCGCCCGCCAGATCGCCCAGGAGGTCGGGCTACCGGACGTGGTGTCGCGGCTGCTTGCCGCCCGCGACGTGCCGGCCGAGGCGGCTGAGGCCTACCTCAATCCTCAGATTCGCACGCTGCTGCCCGATCCGTCGCTGTTCACAGACATGGAACCGGCTGCCGGGCGAATCGCCGACGCCGTCGAAAAGGGGGAGAAGGTCGCCGTCTTCGGCGACTATGACGTCGACGGCGCCACATCGGTGGCGGTCTTCGTCCGCTATCTGCGCAGCCAGGGGCTCGATCCCTCCATCTACATTCCGGACCGGCTCGTCGATGGCTACGGTCCCAATCCGCGCGCCGTTGGCGAGTTGGCCGCCGGTGGCGCCACGCTGCTCGTGACTCTCGACTGCGGCACGTCGAGTTTCGAGGCCTTCGCGGAAGCGGGACGGCTCGGGCTGGATGTCGTCGCCCTCGATCACCACCAGGCCGGCGTCGAGCTGCCTCCGACGCTGGCGTTGGTCAATCCCAACCGGCAGGACGATCTCTCCGGCCACGGCCATCTCGCGGCCGTCGGCGTCACCTTTGTCACGCTTGTTGCCGTCAACCGTGAGCTCAGGCGGCGTGGCTGGTTCGACCGGCAAGGCACGCCGCCGCCCGATTTGTTGGCGCTGCTCGATCTCGTGGCGCTTGGAACCATCTGCGACGTGGTGCCGCTGGTCGGCCTCAACCGGGCCTTCGTCGTCAAGGGGCTGTCCGTGTTGAGGGCGCGCGGCAACCGTGGCCTCGCCGCGCTCGCCGACGTGGTCAAGCTCAACGGGCCGCCAACGCCCTACAATCTTGCCTTCATGCTGGGGCCACGCATCAATGCCGGGGGCCGCATCGGCGACAGCGGTCTCGGCGCCCGTTTGCTGACCTCCGACGATCATGTGGTGGCCGGCCGCATCGCCGTCGAGCTTGATCGGCTCAATCGCGAACGGCAGGCGCTGGAGGCGGAAGCTCTGGACGCGGCCGAACTGATGGTCGTCGCGCGGCTCGGTGGAGACGCGCCGCCGGTCATCGTCGAGGCCTCTGCCGACTGGCATCCCGGCATCGTCGGCCTTGTCGCCGCCCGTCTCAAGGAACGTTACCGCTGTCCCACGTTCGCCATCGCGCTGGACGGAGAGGGAGGGGCGGTCGGCTCGGGGCGCTCGATCGCCGGCATCGATCTCGGCGCCGTGGTGCGCCTTGCCCTGGAACGCGGCCTGATCACCAAGGGCGGTGGGCATGCGATGGCGGCGGGCATTTCACTCCCGGCCGACGGGGTTGACGCCTTCCGGGCCTTCGTGTCGGCGGCTGTGGCCGATGGCGTGGCCATCGCGCGCGCCGCCGAGGCGCTGGAGGTCGACGCGGCCTTGACCGTCGATGGCGCTACACCGGAGCTGATCGAAGCGATCGGGCGGGTCGGCCCCTTCGGCTCCGCCCAGCCCGAGCCGCTTTTCGTCTTTCCCTCGCATCGGTTGCTCTATCTCGACACCGCCGGCCGCAATCACCTTCGCCTGACGCTCGCCTCCTCGACCGGCACCCGCGTCAAGGCCATGGCCTTCCGCGCCGTCGGGCAACCGCTTGGTGATTTCCTGGCCGCCAACCGGGGCGGCTCGGTGCATATCGCCGGCCATGTCGATCTCGACTGGTGGCAGGGCGCGCCGCGCGTCAACATCCGCGTGGTCGATGCCGCCGATCCTGCGAAGGCCCGCGCCTGACCGTCTCACCTCGGGAAGACATCTCCTTTGGCCGAGTTGCCGCCGGGCCTGCCTCCGGCTATTGCTGAGATAGGTGTTTTCATTGATTTGCCTTTGATTGATGTCATTGTCCGGCCGACTGCCGGTTTCCGAGGGGGATATCCATGGTGTCCGTTCGACGCTTCGCGCGACTTTTCGCGCTCGTGTGTCTTTCGTCCGTGGGGCTGAGCCTCGCCGTGCCGGGCGAAGCGGCCGAGCGACGGGCGGTGATCACCGAGGGCGCCGACTATTTCGGCGAGGATATCGAGACGCTGAAGGGTGTCGAACTCGGCGACTGCGAGGCGGCTTGCGTGGCCGACGAGCGCTGTGTTGCTTTCACCTACAACACCAAGGCCCAGTGGTGCTTCAAGAAGGGCACTGTCGGCGATCTGCGCACCTTCGCCGGGGCCGTGGCCGGCCGGATCGTTTCCTCGGAGGCGACCGACCCCGCCCTTGTCGACACCCGCCTTGAGGAGCTCGGGTTCATTGGCCAGAGCTACATTGACGAAGCCCGCAAGCTGGAGGGCGCCATTGCCGACGAGCCGGCCGTAGGAAGGCTCGACAGGTTGCTCTCTGCCAGCGACAAGGCGATCGACGCCGGCGACAATCTTCTGGCCGCCGAGACCCTGCGAAAGGCCATCCGCCTCGATCCTGACCGAAACGATCTCTGGTGGCGCTATTCCGACCAGGCGATCCTCGTGCCCAATGATAACGACCGCCACAGCACCTTCGTCCGGGAGTCGACGGCCGCGGCCATCAACGCCTATCTGCGCGCATCGGATGTCGATGAGCAGGTTGCCGCTCTCAACTCGCTCGCCAACTCCTTCGTGACGCGCGACAACTGGGATCTGGGCATCAAGACTCTGCGGCGTCGCCTCGCGCTCCAGGACGATCCTGACTGGCGCTCGGCTTACGACGACTGGATTGCCCAGCACGGCTTCCGCGTTGCCGACCACTCGGTGGATACCCAGTCGTCGACGCCGCGCATCTGCGTCGCCTTCTCCGATCCCATCGCCCGCAACGATCCGTCGATCACCGGCTACTTCGCCGTGGAAGGCGGCGAGCGGCTTGCTATCGAGGCCGAGGACAACCAGATCTGCGCCGCCGGCGTCGAGTACGGCAACCGCTATCACGTCACTGTCCGCAAGGGGCTGCCCGCCAAGGACGGCGAGGAGGCGCTGAATAAGACAGTCGATCTCGACATTTACGTGCGCGATCGCGATGCTTCGGTTCGCTTCATGGGCAAGGCCTACGTGCTGCCCAAGACGCCGAACGCCACCATTCCCGTCGT
Organism: uncultured Pleomorphomonas sp.; assembly: GCA_963665435.2. Classification (GTDB taxonomy): domain Bacteria; phylum Pseudomonadota; class Alphaproteobacteria; order Rhizobiales; family Pleomorphomonadaceae; genus Pleomorphomonas. Next base: position 15,496 of record CAXXNH010000043.1, read on the forward strand.
TTCCGTCAACGTCGATACGCTCGATGCCCGCGTTCTGAAGATCGGCGATCGCAATCTGGTCAACGCCGTCGGCCAGGATCGATTCCTGAGCCAGCTCGACAAGTGGAGCGCCGACGCCGTCGCCGACCGCGAGGGGCGCGAGGTTTGGTCCGGCCAGATCGCCGTCAAGCGCGACACCAATCGCGAAGTGACAACCGCCGTACCCGTGAGCGAACTGGTCAAGACATTGGAGCCCGGCGTCTATGCGCTGGTGGTCCGCGACATCAACAAGAAGGAAGAGTGGTCGGCCGACGCCACGCAATGGTTCGTGGTGTCCGATCTCGGCCTCGCCACCATGACCGGCAACGATGGCCTGCATGTGGTGATCCGCGCGCTGAGCGACGCCAAGGCCGTTGCCGGCGTCGATCTCAAGCTGATCGCCAACGACAACGACGTGCTGGGATCGGCGACCACCGACGATCAGGGATACGCTCGTTTCGACGCCGGGCTCGTGAAGGGCACCGGTGGTGCGGCGCCACAGCTTCTGCTGGCGACGAAGAACGGCGACTTCGCCTTCCTCAACCTGCAGAAAGCCGCCTTCGATCTCACCGATCGCGGCGTCGAGGGGCGCGATCCGCCGAAGCCGGTCGACGTCTTCATGACCACCGAGCGGGGCGTTTATCGGCCCGGCGAGGCCGTGAACCTCACCGTGCTCGCCCGCGATCCGGCAGCGGCGGCCCTGTCCGACGTACCGCTAACGCTGGTGGTGCGCCGTCCCGACGGCAACGAGTTCATTCGCCGGCTCGTCGCCGACGAGGGCGCCGGTGGTCGCGACCTCATCTTCGATCTGCCCGGCGGAGCGCAGCGCGGCACCTGGCGCGCCGCGGCCTATACCGACCCGAAGGCGACAGCCCTGCAGGAGGTGACCTTCAAGGTCGAGGATTTCCAGCCCGAGCGCATCGATTTCGCGATCAAGACCGACGCCACGCTGTTGCATGTCGGTGAAAGCGTCGACGCCACGCTCCATGCCGACTGGCTTTACGGCGCTCCGGCGGCCGGCCTTGCCATCGAGGGCGAGGTTTACGTGACGCCGGCCGCCAACATCCCCTCGGCGCCGGGCTACCGCTTCGGCCTCACGGACGACGACTTCACCTCGGCCGTTCAGGATGTCCAGTCGGATGGAACCGACGAGAACGGCGACGCCGCCATCACGCTGGCAACGCCGGAGGTCGCCGATACCACCCGACCGTTGCAGGCCGCCGTGCACGTGCGCGTGCTCGACACCAACGGTCGGCCGGTCGAACGGCGCCTGACGCTGCCGGTTTCCACCGGACACGAACGGATCGGCGTGAAGCCGCTGTTCGACGGATCGGTGGAGGAGGGAGGCAATGCCGCCTTCGATGTTGCGGTGCTCGATGCCGACTACGCCAAGATCGGCGCCAAGGACCTCAGCTGGACGCTGTCCCGTGTGCAGACGAACTATCAGTGGTACCAGAGCGACGGTTCCTGGGACTATCACGCCATCAAGACCTCGACCCGCGTCGCCGACGGCAAGCTCGATGTCGAGCCCGACCAGCCCGCCCGCATCGAGGCGCGTGTCGAATGGGGCGAGTACCAGCTCACGGTCACCAGTGCCGACGGCGCGCTCATTCCCGTATCCACCGGCTTCGAGGCCGGCTGGTATGTGCCGACGACCTCGGAGGAAACGCCCGATCTTCTGAAGATCACCCTCGACAAGCCGCACTACTCGATCGGCGACACGCTGAAGGCGCACATCGAACCGCGCTTTGCCGGTGTGGCGGTGGTGTCAGTGGTGGACGATCGGCTGATCGCCATGAAGACGGTCGAGGTGCCGGCCGGCGGCTCGACCATCGAACTGCAGGTCACGGCCGACTGGGGCCCGGGCGCCTATGTGACGGCCTCGCTGCTCCGTCCGCTCGACATCGCCGAAAAGCGGATGCCGTCGCGCGCGCTCGGCCTTGCCTGGGCCGGCGTCGATCCCGGCGAGCGCCTGCTGGGCGTCGCCATCGACGCGCCGATGGACATGCGGCCGCAGACCGACCTCGACGTCGCCGTCAAGGTCGACGGCGCAAAGGCCGGCGAGGACGCCTATGTCACCATCGCGGCCGTCGATGTCGGCATTCTCAACCTCACGGAGTTCAAGGCGCCGGCGCCGGAGGACTGGTATTTCGCCCAGCGCCGCCTCGGCATCGAGTTCCGCGACCTTTATGGCCAGCTGATCGACACCACGCTCGGCGCACTGGGCGAGGTCCGCACCGGCGGCGACGGCGGTGGCATTTCCAAGCTGATGGGGCCGCCCCCCACAGAACGGCTGGTCGCTTTCTTCCAGGGCGTGACCAAGGTCGGCGCCGACGGGCTTGCTCATGCCTCCTTCAAGATGCCGGACTTCAACGGCACGGTGAAGGTGATGGCGGTCGCCTGGTCGAAGACTGGCGTCGGCCATGCCTCGCGCGACGTGCTGGTGCGCGACCCGGTGGTGATCCAGGCCTCTCTGCCGAACTTCCTCGCCCCGGGCGATCGCTCGCGGCTTGCACTCGACTTCACCCATGTCGAAGGGCCGACGGGCGACTTCTCGCTCGACGTGACGGCGGCCGGCGATCTTGTCGGTGTCGACGAGAAGCTCGCCAAGGCCAAGGTGTCGCTGGCCGAGAAGGGCAAGGCCCGCGTGCTGATCCCGATCACCGGCAAGGCCGTCGGCGATGAGACGATCACCGCAGCCTTGACCGCGCCCGACGGTACCGTTCTCACCAAGACGCTGACGCTAGGCGTGCGCGACAACGAGCCCGCCGTCACCAGGGTCAGCAACATGTCCCTGAAGCCGGGAAGCGGCGAGCTGAAGCTGACGGCCGACATGTTCTCGGGTCTCAAGCCGGCGAGCGGCGTTGCGACGCTGACGGTCGGCACGGTGGCCGGGATCGACCTTCCGGGCCTCGTCCATGCGCTCGACAAGTACCCTTATGGCTGCTCCGAGCAGATCACCAGCCGCGCCTTGCCGCTGGTCTATCTCGACGACGTCATCCTGGCGGCCGGTCTTGCCGGCGAGGCGCCGGTGCGCGAGCGGGTGCAGAAGGCCATCGATGCGCTCCTGGTCAACCAGGGGTCGGACGGCTCGTTCGGTCTCTGGGGCCCCGGCTCGGAAGACCTGTGGCTCAACGCCTATGTCACCGACTTCCTGACCCGCGCCAAGGAGAAGGGCTATACGGTGCCGCCGGTCGCCTACGACATGGCGGTGACCAACCTGAAGAACCGCATCGCCTACGCTTCCGACTTCTCCGATGGTGGCGAGGACGTCGCCTATGCACTCTATGTGCTGGCCCGCAACGGCCGCGCATCCATCGGCGACTTGCGCTTCTACGCCGAAACCAAGCTGGACTCCTTCGGGACGCCGCTCGCCCGTGCGCAGCTCGGCGCGGCGCTCGCGCTCTATGGTGACAGCCAGAAGGCCTCGGGTGCGTTCCGCTCGTCCCTCGACCTGCTGGACGAAGGCCGGGACGGTGCGCGCGTCTGGCGCGCCGACTACGGCTCGGATCTCCGCGATGGCGCCGCCGTGCTGGCGCTTGCCTCGGAATCGAAGCTGTCCGCCTTCGACTATCAGGGGCTCAGCCGCGAGGTGGGCAAGCTCTACAAGGAGAGCGCCTATACCTCGACACAGGAGAAGGCATGGATGCTTCTGGCGGCCCACGCCATGCTGAAGGACGGCCTGAAGCCGGAACTCGACATCGGCGGTAGCCGCCACGACGGCATCTTCACGGCGAAATACTCGGCCGACGACGTGGCAAGGGAACTCGCCATCAGGAACGTCGGCAAGTCGACGGTCGACGCCAAGGTGACGGTCACCGGTATTCCCGAGACGCCGGAACCGGCGGGCGGCAACGGTTATGCGCTGACGCGCAGCTACTACGATCTCGACGGCAACGAGATCGATCCGTCGGCGGTCAAGCTGGGTGACCGCATGGTGGTGGTGCTCGCCGTCACGTCGACGCAGTCCGGCTGGGCGCGCCTCGTGCTGAACGATCCGCTGCCGGCCGGCTTTGCCATCGACAATCCGTCGCTGGTGCGCGCCGGCGACGTGGCGGCGCTCGACTGGCTGGCCCCGCTCGACAATGCCGCCCACACCGAATACCAGACCGACCGCTTCACCGTGGCCTTCGACCTGAAGGACACCACGGAGTTCCAGTTCGCCTACATGGCCCGCGCCATCGCGCCCGGCAGCTTCAACCTGCCGGCTGCGACGCTCGAGGACATGTATCGGCCGGAACGGCAGGCCCGCACCGACGCCGGCCATGTCGAGGTGATCGGTCCGTTGCAGTAAACGTAAAAAGGGCGGCTCGCGGCCGCCCTTTCTCTCATCGGATTCGGGATCTACCACTTTGTGAGAGATCTCGAATATATCTTTGATTCTTATTGAAAATAATCGCCCTATTAAAGCGCCAGTTCGAGGATCTCCGAGGCCACCTCGGGCGTGACGTCGCGGTGTTCGCCGAGCGGTACCTGCCAGTGCTGGCGCAGCTTGTCCGCCACCTCCGGAATGATGCGGGCATCGAGCCCGTAGTCGGCGAGCCGCGTCTTGACACCCATCGCCTCGAAGAAGGCGCGCGTCCGCTCGATGGCCGCGTCGATGCGCTCGTCCTCGCTGCCGGCCGTGATGGCGAACACCCGCTCGGCGTATTGCAGCAGCTTTTCCCGCTTCTGCGCCCGCTTCACCTTGAGCAGCGACGGCAGCACCACCGCCAGCGTCGCGGCATGGTCGAGCCCATAGAGGCCGGTCAGTTCGTGGCCGATGCGGTGCGTCGCCCAGTCGCCGGGCACGCCGCGCGACAGGAGATCGTTGAGCGCCATGGTCGCCGCCCACATCAGGTTGGCGCGGACGGCGTAGTTGGTCGGCTCGCTGAGCGCCAACGGACCATCTTCCATGATGGTCAGCAGCAGTCCCTCGGCAAAGCGGTCCTGTACCTTGGCGCCGACCGGATAGGTCAGATACTGCTCGAGAACGTGCATGTAGCTGTCGACGACGCCGTTGGCCGTCTGGCGCGGCGGCAGCGAGAAGGTGGTTTCCGGATCGAGTACCGAGAAGCGCGGCATCACGTGCACCGAGTTCATCGGCAGCTTGTCCTGCGTGCTGGCGCGGGTGATGACGGCGTTGCGGTTCATCTCCGAGCCGGTGGCCGGCAGCGTCATGACGCAGCCGACCGGAAGCGCGGCGCGGACGTTGGTGCCCCGTTCCACCAGAATGTCCCACGGGTCGCCCTCGAACAGCGCGGCGGCGGCGACGAACTTGGTGCCGTCGGCCACCGATCCGCCGCCGACGGCCAGTAGGAAGTCGATCTTCTCGGTACGGGCCAGGTCCGCCACCTTGACCAACGTCTCGAAATGCGGATTGGCCTCGATGCCGCCGAACTCGAACACCACGCGACCGGAAAGGGCGGCCCGCACTTGGTCCATGACGCCGTTCTTCAACACGGAGCCGCCACCGTAGGTGACGAGAACGCGGGCATCGGCCGGCACCTCCTCGGAAATGCGGGCGATCTGCCCCTTGCCGAAATGAATGCGGGTGGTGTTCCAGTAGGTGAAGCTTTCCATGACGCCCTCGATCGATCTGAGAGACCGGTTTTATCGCGGTGTGAGCCAGTCGACAAATCGCCATTGCCGATGACTTCGGTCTATGCCGCCGATGAGCTTCCCGCGCACGGCTGGCCTGCCGGCAAGCGCTTTTTCGATCGCGGCCGAACCTGATAGGCTCACTGCAAAACTGCATCCACCGAGGGGATTTTGATGGACTACACCAAGCTCGGCCGCACAGGCCTCGACATTTCGCGCATCTGCCTCGGCTGCATGACCTACGGCGTACCCGAGCGCGGCGCTCATCCCTGGACGATGCCGGAAGACCAGAGCCGCCCCCTGATCAGACAGGCCATCGAGGCCGGCATCAACTTCTTCGACACCGCCAACAGCTACTCCGACGGCACGTCGGAGGAGATTGTCGGCCGGGCGCTCAAGGATTTCGCCCGCCGCGACGAGGTCGTGCTGGCGACCAAGATCTACTTCCCGCTGGCCTTCAACGAGGCAAGCAAGGTGCCCAACGCCTCGGGACTGTCGCGCAAGGCGATCTTCTCCGGCATCGACGCCAGCCTCAAGCGGCTTGGCACCGATTACGTCGACCTCTACCAGATCCATCGCTGGGACTATGGCACGCCGATCGAGGAGACCATGGAAGCGCTCCACGACGTGGTGAAGGCCGGCAAGGCCCGCTATATCGGCGCGTCGTCCATGTTCGCCTGGCAGTTCGCCAAGGCGCTGCATGTCGCCGAGCGAAATGGCTGGACGCGCTTCGTCACCATGCAGAACCACCTGAACCTGCTCTATCGCGAAGAAGAGCGCGAGATGCTTCCGCTTTGCCGCGACGAGGGCATCGGCGTCATTCCCTGGAGCCCTCTGGCCCGTGGTCGCCTGACGCGCGACTGGGACAGCGTCTCCCGCCGCCAGGAACTCGATGCCTTCGGCAAGACGCTCTACAACGGCACCGAGGACTCCGACCGCCAGGTCGTCGAGGCGGTCGCGTCCATAGCCGCTGCGCGTGGCCTGCCGCGCGCCCAGGTGGCGCTCGCCTGGGTGCTTCAGAAGGCCGAGGTGTCGGCGCCCATCGTCGGTGCGTCGAAGCCCGGTCAGCTTGATGACGCGGTGGCTGCGCTCGACGTTCGACTGACGGCCGAGGAGATTGCCGCCCTCGAAGGTCCTTACGTGCCGCACGCCGTGGCGGGGTTCAACTAAGCTGAGGCGTCAGAGAACCGCCTCGGCTGCATCAGCCGTTATTCCCGCCGCTTCGGCGATGAGGGAGAGCGACTTCAGACGCTTGGCATGGTCGTAGACATCGGACACCAGCATGATCTCGTCGGCCCCTGTCTCGCCGACGAGATCGTCGAGGCCGCGCCGTACCGTTTGCGGCGACCCGACGATCGAACGGGCCAGCATGCGGTCGACGACGGCTTTCTCCTCCGGCGTCCAGAAGCTGTCGATATCGCCGATCGGCGGCTTCGCCAGACTGCGCGCGCCGCGCCGGATGCCGGCGAACGACATTTGCTGCGTCGTGAACAGGCGTCGCGCTTCCTCGTCGCTGTCGGCGGCGATGATGTTGACGCCGACCATGGCATAGGGGCGTTCGAGCGCTGCCGACGGCTTGAAACGGCTGCGGTAGATATCGAGCGCCGGCAGCAGCAGGTCGGGCGCGAAATGTGAGGCGAAGGCATAGGGCAGGCCGAGCTCGGCCGCCAGCATGGCGCCGAAATGGCTCGACCCCAAGATCCAGAGCGGCACGCGCGTTCCGGCGGCGGGCACCGCCTCCAGCCTCTGGCCCTCGGCGGCCGGCTCGAAATAGGCCTGAAGCTCGATGACGTCCTCGGGGAAGTTGTCCGACGCTTCGGGCGGTCGACGGATGGCCCGTAGCGTCATCTGATCGGTGCCGGGCGCCCGCCCCAGTCCGAGGTCGATGCGGTCGCCGTAGAGGCGGGCCAGCGTACCGAACTGCTCGGCGATGATATACGGGGCGTGATTGGGCAGCATGATTCCGCCCGCGCCGACGCGGATGGTCGATGTGCCACCGGCGATGTGGGCGATCACGACGGACGTGGCGGCACTGGCGATGCCGCGCATGTTGTGATGCTCGGCTACCCAGATGCGCCGGTAGCCGAGGTTCTCGGCATGGCGGGCAAGGTCGCGGGCGTTGTCGAGCGCGCCCTTCGCATCGGTGTCTTCGGTGACGCGGGCGAGTTCGAGGATCGAAAGCGGCGGCATGGAGGTCTCCGTGCGGTTGGCCCTCCTATGTGCCGTCGCCTGTCATTTGCATCAAGGGAAAGCAGCATCACCGCCGATGACAATCGCGCGAGCGGTTATCGGCGATGACGCCAGTTCGCCTTACTCGGCCGGCACGGCGACCGTGTCCGCCGTCAGCTTGCTATGGCGAGACCCGTAGAGAAGGTAGACCACGCCGCCGATGATGCTCCACAGGACGAAGCGCACCCAGGTCATTCCCGGCAGGCTGAACATGATGATCAGGCTACAGATGATGGCGAGCGGCGCGACCACCCAGGCGGCCGGGCAGCGAAATGGCCGCTTCAGGTCGGGGTGGGTCTTGCGCAGGATCAGCACGCAGGCCGAGGTGACGATGAACGCGAACAGCGTGCCGATGTTGCACATCTCGGCAACGAGGCCGATCGGTGTGAAGCCGGAGATCAGCGCGATCACAGTGCCGACGAGGATCGTGGCAATGTGCGGCGTACCGAACCTCGGATGCACCTTGCAGATGCCCTCGGGGATCAGACCGTCGCGGGCCATGGCGAAGAAGGCGCGCGTCTGGGCGTAGATCAGCACCAGGCAGACGGTGGTCAGGCCGGCAATGGCGCCGACGCCGACGATGGCCGAGCCGAAGTTGTAGCCGATCTTGCGCAGCACGTAGGTGACCGGCTCGGCGTTGTTGAGCTCGGTGTAGGGCGCGACGCCGGTCAGAACCGCGGAGACGGCCATGTAGAGCACGGTGCAGGCGACCAGCGAGGCGATGATGCCGATCGGCATGTTGCGCTGCGGGTTCTTCGTCTCCTCGGCGGCGGTCGCAAGCGAGTCGAAGCCGATATAGGCGAGGAAGATGATCGCCGCACCCGCCGTGATGCCCTGCATGCCGAAGGGCAGGAACGGCACCCAGTTCTGTGGGGTCACGTGAGGCGTGGCCAACAACAGGAACAGGAAGATGGCGCCGAGCTTGATGAAGACGAGGATGCGCGACAGGCGAATGCTTTCCTTGACCCCTATCACCAACAGGAACGTCAGGAAGGCGATGATCAGCACGGCGGGCAGGTTGATGATGCCCCCGTCATGCGGAACGGCGGTCAGCGCGTGCGGCAGCTCGATGCCGCCCGACTTCAGGATGCCGGTGAAGTAGGCCGACCAGCCGGCCGCAACGGCCGAGGCGCCGACGGTGTACTCGAGGATCAGGTTCCATCCGACCAGCCAGGCAACGAACTCGCCGGCCGCTGCGTAGCTGTAGGCATAGGAACTGCCGGCGGCGGGAAGAGCGGCGGCGAGCTCCGAGTAGGCCAGGCAGATGAAGGCGCAGGCCACTGCCGAGAAGGCGAACGACAGGATGATGCCCGGCCCGGCGTAGGTTGCGGCGGCGACGCCGGTCATCACGAAGATGCCGGTGCCGATGATGACGCCGATGCCCATCATGAACAGGTCGAAGGCGCCGAGCGTGCGCGGCAGGGCCTTGCCGCCCACTTGCGCCATCAGTTCGGCGACGCTTTTTCTTCTTGAGAGGTTCAATCCAGCCCCCAGATATTTGGTTCTTGCTTGTCCGCCTGCTTGCTGCGGCGGAAAGTGGGTCTCAGCCCAGGAACCCCCGCTATTATCTTTACCGGACGGTCAAGAAAGATCGGGGAAATAACTAGAAGCGTTTTGGCCGCGCCGATTTCGCAAGATTTCCCGGAGCGCACTCCAAAAGTATCATTTGGAACCCGAAGGCATTTTGGGCGTTCGACATTGGCGTCCCCGCCTCGCATCGGCTTTCGAGCACGGCCATCCTTGGTGCGCTGCCATAATTGAATATACCTATGGGCATCCCAATATGGCATGGGCGGCGCCCGCCACGGTCGGAGCCAAGTTCGTATCCGGGAAGGAGATCCGATCAATGACGGCTGGCAGGCAAGCCCGCGGTTACGCCTCGTCGGTGCTTCAGGGGATTGCAGCCGATATGTCCAGTCGCGAGCGCGTGTCGTTCGGGGAGCTGTTGCATCATCTGGGACAAAGCGGGTTCGGCCTCGCCCTGATCGCGCTGGCCTTGCCGGCAATGATCCCCATCCCCGGGCCGTTCGGCATGGTGACCGGCAGTTGCCTCGTGCTGATCGCCTTTCAGATGCTGCTTGGCTGGCAACGTCTCGCCCTGCCGCGCTTTCTCGCCAAGCGTCATCTCGCGGCGGGTGGCGTGACGTCGGCCATCACGCGCGCCTTGCCTTGGGTGGCCCGGTTCGAGACCGTGGTCCGTCAGGGACGATGGCGCTCTTTGACGGGGCGATCGAGCCACGCGCTGGTGGGCATTCCCGTGTTGCTCCTCGCTGTTGTGCTGGCGTTACCCATTCCCTTCGGCAACGTCGGTCCGGTTGTCAGCCTGCTTGTGATCGGCCTGTCTCTTGTGGCGCGTGACGGTCTTGCCCTCCTGGTCGGCCTCGTCCTCGCTTTGGCAACCTTTGTCTGGACGGGCGTGCTGATCTTTGCCGGCGCTCATATCGCATCCTACATCGGCAGCCTCTTGATCTGAGACCAAATGAAACGCGCCCTTGTCCTTGCCAATCCTCACAGTCGCTCCGCTGGTACCGGCGTCGATGCCGCCGCCGCCGAGCTGCGCACGGCAGGCATCGACGTGCTGCGGCCGGCCTGGCATGACGGCGAGCCGTTTTCCGCAACGATCGATCGATACTGCGACAAAGCCGATTTCGTGGTCATCGCCGGGGGGGATGGCAGCCTCAACGCTGCGGCCCCGGCGTTGATCGAAAGCGGCTTGCCACTCGGTGTCCTGCCGGGAGGGACCGCCAACGATCTTGCCCGCACTCTTGGCCTGCCGCTCGACATGGTCGGCGCGGCGAGGGTGATTGCCGGAGGGCGCATTCGGGCGATCGATGTCGGCGAGGTCAACGGCAAGCCCTTCTTCAACGTGGCGAGCCTCGGCATGAGCGCCAGCCTTGCTGATCGACTGACCCGGGAGACGAAGCGTCGCTGGGGTCGGTTTGCCTACGCTCTGACCGCGACCGAGGTGCTGATCGAGGCCCGCCGCTTCGGCGCCGTCATCCGCCGCGACGATGGCGACGAGGTCACCGTCCGCTCGCTTCAGATCGCCGTCGGCAACGGCCGTCATTACGGGGGCGGCATGATCGTCGAGGAGACGGCCGAGATCGACGACGGCCGTCTCGATCTCTACTCCCTTGAGTTCAAGGATATCTGGAAACTGCCCTTCATGGCGCTCGCCTTTCGCAAGGGGCGGCACGGGCTGGCGGACGACGTACGGACGATGAGCGGCACCCGCTTCGAAATCCGGACCCGCCGGCCGATGCCGGTCAACGCCGACGGCGAGATCGTCACCCGGACACCGGCCGTCTTCCGTGTTCTTCCGGGTGCGATCCGCGCATTCGTTCCGTGATGGAACGCGAGCCCGTTGCGATCAGCCCCCGAACCAGGAGAACAGCGAGGCGACCTTGGGTTCGTCCTTGGTGGCCATCCTGGGGACGACGACCATCTGCTTGACTTCGCCACGCTTGAAGGCGGCAAGGAAGCGGGCGTAGTCGCGGAAAGATACGCAGCCGTTGGACTCGCCGGGCTTGCGCAGCATGTAGGTGTGGGCCAAGAGCCCGTCGCGTCCGAACGGCTTCTTTCCGTCGATGGGGGTGAGGCGGATTGCCTCGACGCCGTGGAACAGGCTCTCGCGCATGGTCAGCTTGTAGGTTCCCGGCGGTGTCGGCCCGCGCATCTTGACGTGGACGTAGCGCACATCGTCCATATAGGCGCCAAGACCGGAGTGAGCCTCGAGCTTCTCGCCATTGGGCATGTGAACGATACCCGCGGTGATGTCGTAAACCGCGACGCCCGGCCGCCGAAGCGGAGGCGCAACGGCCACCTCCGTTCTCGGCTTCGGATCGACGAGAGCGATGGCCGGCTTATCCTTCTTTTCCGGCGCGGTCGGCGTGGCGGCAATCGCCGGTGTCGCGGCTGCGACCTTCGCCGCTTCCGCCACGACCTCCACCGGTTTGGCGGGCGCGGGCGGGCGCGGTACGGGCAGGGGCGCTTCGGCAAGCATCATCGGCATGCGCGGGCCGGCGTCGGGCGCAGCAAGTCCGTCATGCCGGACAGCAAGCGCGGTGCGAGTGGCGGGGGAGGCGGCGGAGAGGAAGCGTGCTTGGAACTGTCTCTGCCTCAGCCCGGCCGCCGCTTCCGCCAAGCGAAGGGCGACGGCGGCGGTGGCCTTGTTTTGTCGCGACAGCAGGATGGCGTCGGCAGAGAGGGTGGCGGATGCGGGCTCTACGATGGCCGGAAGCTTGTCGAACTTGGTGGGCTTTCTCGTCGGCGCAAGCGTTGCCTGCAATGGCCGGACGGAGAGGTCGGAGTCGTAGATCGACTGACGGGCGGCGGAGAGGCTTTCGCTGACGGTGCCGACCGCCGTCAGGCTGAGACCGATCCAGACGGTCGCAGCGGCGGTCACCGCGGCAAAGCCGGCGACGACCGGCAGGCCTCTGAAACGGAACGGCAACTTGAAGGAAATCGGCTCGTAACCGCTTGAATAGGCTGTCAACGTCGCCATGCCAAAACTCACTCAACGCTTACCCTGACGAAGCATCGGCGCGTCGGCTGCCCCTATAACCCAAGGGTGCAAACGCGCCGAAAAGCTCCGTTCCGAGCTCAGGATCGCAAGTTATGGTAAGGAAAGTCTTTACGGCGTCGCCTTGACGAGCGCCGCCAGCTCCATCGCCAGCGACTCGACGGCCGCCCAATCGGTGTACTCGATGACGGTCGAGGGATCGGTGGGGCCGCCTGAAATGGTCATGATCGCCCGGATCATCGTCCGATCGAACCAACGATAGGCAGGATAGTCAAGCTTGCCGGCAACCGCCGCCGCGAAGGCCGGTCTGAGGCCGGTTCTCTTCAGCCAGTTGCGCAGATAGACGTTGCCTTCGGCCGTCTGCCGCCCCGGCTTGCGGGCCGTGAGATTGACCGAGACCACCGCTATGCGGCTGTCGGGCACCTCGATCCGCAATCGCCCGAGGAAGCGCCGCGAGACCGGCAAGTGGAACCCGTAGCGAATGGCGGAGGCAAGCAGCACGAGATCGGCCTCCGTGTCGATCGTCGGCGCCGGGATTTCCGACAGATCGGTCGTGGAAGCGTCGACGCCGCAAGCGCCGAGGTGCCCTGCCAGGCATTCCGCGATCTTGCGCGTTTGCCCGTCGTGGCTTGCATAATAGAGGGCAATTCTTGGCCGCTTCGACGTCATTGGTTCGCGTCCCGCCTTCGCTTGCGGGCGCGATTCGCTGTCCGCCGGCGAAGCCTAGAACAAAACAATGGTCGGATGGACCGCAGTTTTACCCAAGCCTTTGTTTATATGTCGAATTACTTCGTGTCGCCTTCACCTTTTCGCCGGCCTCTTCCCCCTGAGGCGCTGGACAAGCTCAAGGAGCCCCGCCTTTTCGAGAGCGGTTTTGAGCTTTGGCTTGAGCGCGACAATGGCAAGCGCGAGGCGCCCGCGGAGAGACAATGGCTGACAAAGCTCAAGAAGGCCGACGGTATCGGCTCCAAAGAACTGCTTGTAGGTCTCATCGCCGATCGTCAAATCGAAGATGGCAAGACCCATTTCCTCGGCGGCGATGAGGCAGCTCTCCAATGTCAGCAGGCCGGGCGCCCAGTTGGCGAACGCCTTGTTGTAGGCAACCGCCAGAAGCAGAATGCGATCTCCCTCGACAAGGCCGAGGCACCCCCCGACCAGCTCGCCATCAAGGCGCAGCCGGCCGATCCGTGCCAGCGTCCCTTGCTCGACAAGGCGCCGGTAAAAGGCCAGCTGGACGACGGTCTCGCTGTCGTCGTTCATCTCCTGAAAACGTTGCCGGCGCCATTCGAGCAGATGCTCGAGTTCCGGGAGCGCTTCGGGACCGGTGACGAAGTCGAACTCCAGCCGTCCCTTGTGTTCCAGTTTGCGGCGGTTCTTGGCAAGCCGACGACCGGTGGACGGATCGAACCGGCGCTCCCTGATCGTCGGGAAGTCCGCGTCGATCGGCAGTGCATGTGCCGAAAAGCGCGATGGGTGCATGAGGTGGGAAAGCCGCATGCGCGCCGCGCTTTCGGGCAGTACGCGTTCGATGGACAGAATATCGGCCGGCGGCAGCATGGCCACGAGAGCGCCCCACAGGCGGTCCATCGTCTCACCGTCCGGGGTGAACTCCGGACTGACGAGCGCGGCGTGATAGTCGCTGATGCCGCGATCGGGCAAGGTCAAGATGGTGATGCCGCACCGCTTCTCGCGAACGAGGGGCAGAAGGAATAACGGCTGGCCGCCGTCCGACTTGCGGATGACGCCGAGATGGCAGTCCATGCCTGCTGGCTGAAATATGGAGAACCAGACGTCGAACCACGCCGGAGACTGAAATGGCGTTCTCTCGAGACTGGACGACGCGAGCAGGTTGGGGATGGCTGTAGCGTCGGAGAGTACTGCGATCTCGTATCCTGACAAGCCGCTCATCTCGCCCCCGCTCTTTCTCTCGGCGCAATCGGCGGCATGCTTGTCGCCCGATGCGATCGATCGAAGACTAGGTTATACAACTGACCAAAGGGTTTATAAACGCGCCGGGCGCAACTGGTTGTGATCGTGGAGGAACGCGCGGAAATGGCGGATCGTACATCGAGCGTGCCGACGCTCACGGCGGATATCCTGCTCAAGGCCTATGCCGTGGGCATGTTCCCGATGGCCGAGAGCGCCGACGATCCCAACCTGTTCTGGATCGAGCCGGAGTGGCGTGGCGTCATTCCGCTCGACGGCTTTCGCGTCTCGCATCGTCTCGCCCGCACCGTGAGGCGGGGCGGTTTCGACATGAGGATCGACACGGATTTCTTTGGCGTGCTCGATGGGTGCGCCGCGCCAGCCCCCGGGCGCGAGAAGACCTGGATCAACGCCACCATCCGCAAGCTCTATGGCGAACTGTTCGCGCGCGGCCACTGCCACACCATCGAAAGCTGGCAGGACGGGCAACTGGTGGGAGGGCTTTATGGCGTGTCGATCGGAGGCGCTTTTTTCGGCGAGAGCATGTTCTCGACGGTGACCGACGCCTCGAAGGTTGCCTTGGTGCATCTGGTCGCGCGACTGAGGGCCGGTGGCTACAAGCTGCTCGATACCCAGTTCGTCACCGATCATCTCGCCCGCTTCGGTGCCATCGAGGTTCCCAAGCGCATCTACGGCCAACGCCTGTCGGCGGCCCTCGCCACGCAGGGCGATTTTCATGCGCTGGGGCCATCGGTCTCCGGCGAGGAGGCGCTCCGCTGGCTGCCGCCGCCAGAGCAAAGCGAGGCGTGACGGCGCGAACCGGCGTCTCACGGATCACTCTCAAAAAAGACGCAGCCCGCCATTTTGACTCGCCGAAAGGTGCTTCGCCAAGCACATCTCAGTCGAGGATCTGACCATTCGTCCCCTCTTCGGCGGGCGGGTCCGCGGGGGTATCTTCCATCATCATGCTGGGCATGCTTGGCTTGTCCGGCGGGAGCGGGATGCCGCCCACAAAGTTCAGCACGACCGGCGCTCCGTCATCGACGCTGCCGGCGCCGCCCGCTGTCTGGTTCGAAACCGCGACGCGCACCTCGCCGCTGTTGGCCACCGGCGGCGGAATGTCGCTGTCCATGCGACAGCCGATCAGCCAGACATCGTAGACCGGGTGCTCGACCGCGTTGAGGCCGGGGCTCGCGGCGAACATCCAACCCGAGAAGATCCGCTTGATCTCGTTGTCGAGGGTAATTTCGTCCACTTCCACGAAACCGTCGGTTTCGGCCGCTTCCGTGGCTGGACGGCTGTAGCAGACCTTTGGCGTCACGCGCAGCGTACCGAATCGTACGGTTTCGTCGACGTAGACGTCGAAGTCGATCGTCCGACCGGTAATCTTGTCGAGCCCGGTAAAGACAGCCACCTTGTTGGCGATCTTCTCGGCGGCGGCCGGGCCGGCGAGGGCGGTCGTCAGCCCGAGGGCGGCAAGCGGGAGAAGGAACTTGATCGTCATGGATGGCGTCTGCTGGCGTGGGCTGGGGACTTGCCGCGGTGGTGCGGGGCCTTGCGGCACCCAACACGCCAAATGCGGCGAGCTATTGGCATCCCTTATCAGGGCAACCGCCTGAATGCTTCCAGAATCAACTCGAAGAAGCCGTTGGCGTCGATTTTGGTGATCCAGGTGGCGTTCTTTTCGCGCCCGGTCACCGACCAGCGATCGACCACGGTCTGGCCGAAGCACAGGCCGGGCGTGGTTTCGATCTCGACGTTGACGAACTTGCCCTCGAACAGCTCGGGCTTGAGCAGGTAGGCGATGGTGGTCGGATCGTGCAGCGGCCCGCCGTCGGAGCCGTATTTCTGCTCGTCGAAGCGCTCGTAGAATGAGAGCAGGCCCACGAAGGCCTCGGCCGCCTTGCGCTTCAACGCGCCGAGATCGGCGAGCCAGGATTTGCGGATCAGCGCCTGATGGGTGACGTCGAGCGACATCACCACGATCTCGGCGCCCGAACGGAACACGCGCTGGGCAGCGTGGGGATCGACCCAGATGTTGAACTCGGCGGCCGGTGTCGAGTTGCCACCCTCGATGTTTGCGCCGCCCATCAGCACGATCTTGTCGAGTCGGGTCGCGACGCGTGGTTCCCGGGCGATCGCCATGGCAACGTTGGTGAGCGGGCCGAGCGGCACCAGCGTCACCGACTTCTCCGGCCGGCTCATAACGGCGTCGACGATGAAGTCCGGCCCGAACTCCGGACGGAGCGGCGTCACCGGGTCGGGAAAGGTCCAGCCGTTGAGGCCTGTTTCGCCGTGGACATACTCCGCCGTCTCGAGCTTGACGGCGAACGGCGCCGATGCGCCGGCAAACACCGGTATGTCGGCGCGGTCGATGAGCTCGAGCAGTTTCAGCGCATTGGTCGAGGTTTTGGTGAGCCCGACGTTGCCGGCCACGGTGGTGATGCCCAGCACGTCGATCTCTTGCGGAAAGGCGAGCGCCAGCATGAAGGCGACAGCGTCGTCCTGACCGGGATCGGTATCGATGATGATCGAGCGTGGAGACATCCGAGAATTTCCTCCGTTTACCGCCCACCGTCGCGGACGGAAACACTAACCTATTTGAATCACGACCTTATCCGCTTGGACCGGGGGAGTCCAACTCCACTGAAGACCGATGCCGGCTTTTCCGCCGCTCATGAAAAAACGGGACGGAGCGATCCGTCCCGTCATCTTGCGAAGACTGCCTCGTGTGTCTTTCCGGCTCAGGTTCCCGGCGTCCATGCATCGTAATCGCCGGTGACGGCGGGGCGACCTTCGGCGGAAGCGAGCGATCCCTTGGGGCGATAGGCCGCGGCCGTTCCGGTCATGTTGGGCTTATGCGGCTTCTGCCAATCGCGCCGACGATAAGTCTCGGCGGTCGGAGGCACGTCGACGCGGTGATGCATCCAGCCATGCCAGTCGACGGTGATCTTCGAGGCGTCGGCCTCGCCCTTGTAGATCACCCAGCGGCGCTCGCCGCCCTTGGTCTGGTAGTAGACGTTGCCAAACTCGTCCTCGCCGACGCGCTGGCCCTTTCGCCAGGTGTAGAAGCGGGTGCCGAGGGTCTGCCCGTTCCACCAGGTAAAGACTTCGGTCAGCAGTTCCTTGAAGGTCATGATCTTCGAGTCCATCGCACCGGCGCGACCGACGGCCTCGCCACCCACGTAGTTGCGCGGACTATGGCGAGGTGGCGGGGTCTTGTCCAGAGCTGGTCCGAGCTTTTTGCGGCCTGATGGATCACCCTCGGCGGAGCGCCGTCCAGGCGGGTTTGACCGCCGGCTTCTGTCCGGGGGCTGTGTCGTCGGGCCTGAGGCCGGCCTTGCGCTCGAGCTGTTCCTTGGTGCGCAGGAAGGCCTGCCATTGGTCGGCGGGCATCTCACCATTTGTCTGGGGCTCGGGCGCGGCGGGCGTGGCGGGCGCCGGTGTGCCGTCCGGCTTGCGGACGGGTTTGGTTGTCGCCGCCTTGCGCACGGCGGCGGCGCGCTCTTTCTGTGCCATCATGGTTTCGCGCACGCCTTCTATCTCGAAGGAACCGCGCGGCCCGAGGACCAACTGGCGTTGGTCTCGCTGCAGCCAGCTGATGCGCTCCTGCAGCACCGCCGGAGAGATCGGCTTGACGACGATGAGATTGGCGCCAGATCCCATCGCCTTATCGATGATGGCGCGCGTCGGCGTCGCTGTCAGGATGATCACCGGGACGTAGCAAAGCGGCTCCATGAAGCGGGCGCGGACCATCCGAAGCAACTGGTGTCCGCTGACGAGGCCGGCTCTCCATTCGCATATGATGAGATTGGGCGGCTCGTGCAGCATGGCATGCAAGGCGGCCTCCGTACTGTCGAACAGTCGGACGCGGCGCACTTTCATGGCATTCAGCATGGAGCGGATGATGCCCTGCATGGTCTTGGAATCGTCGATGACCGCGACATCCAGCAGCTCGTTGGGAACGGCGTAGGTGGCGTGGTGGGGCATGCGCGTCGGCTCCGGAACTCGTTTACGTCGGCGCGTGTCGTCAGGATGCACGCCCGAATTTGCAGTGTGACGAGCAGACCACAAAAGCCTCAAGAACCCTTGAATCGATATGGTTTAGGCCGTCTGAATCCTCGCGTCTCAAGTCGAGGGAAAGGTCTGGTTTTTCTATATGTAGTGTCCTGAGATCAAATTTGAGCTACATAATGTTGTCATGAGTGCGCCGTTGGCCTACCTTCTTTCCGTGGTTGCGGTGAGTCCCGCCCGACTTTTCGCAGATGCCGGAAAGGCGGACGGCGCTTCTCTTCCTCGGACGATCGGTTGCAAGGGTCGGCTTTCGGCTGCGCGGCGAATCGGTTGCCGGCAAAGCTCCCGTCAAGATGGAATCACTCATCGGGGCACGAAAACCGGACTGGTTGCCGAAGGCTGTTGAAAGCTTCCGAAGTTTGGGGAAAACGCATTAACACTTAATTTACGGAATCGGCAGAACCCTACATGTAGGGGCCAGTTGATGGATGTGGACACTAGATGAAGTGCGGAGCCGGCGAATGACCGGAATCCCGCGCCATTCGGCAAATGGTGTGCGCGGACGTAAAATGGACCGAACAGGACGAATGGAGCGCGCCTCGAGGGTGTGTTTCCGACAATTTTCAAGGGGCTAACCAATGTTGTTCGAGCGGCGCTTTACCAAGGAAGGGCACTCGCCATACGACGGAATCGAGTTCCGCGTAGCGGTCAGCGAGATCCGCAATCCCGACGGGTCCATCGTCTTCCGCGCCGCCGACATCCACGTGCCCGCCGCCTGGAGCCAGGTGGCAAGCGACATCCTCGCCCAGAAGTACTTCCGCAAGGCCGGCGTGCCGGCGGTGCTGAAGCGCGTCGAGGAGAATGCCGTTCCGTCGTGGCTGTGGCGGTCGGTCCCGGACGAGGAAGCCCTTGCCAATCTGCCGGAAGCCGAACGCATCGTCGGCGAGACCGACGCACGGCAGGTGTTCGACCGTCTGGCCGGCACCTGGACCTACTGGGGCTGGAAGGCCGGCCACTTTTCCTCGGAAGAGGCGGCGCACGCTTTCCATGACGAACTCCGCTACATGCTCGCCACCCAGCGCGTCGCCCCGAACTCGCCGCAGTGGTTCAACACCGGTCTCCATTGGGCCTATGGCATCGACGGCCCGAGCCAGGGTCACTATTACGTCGACTTCAAGACCGGCAAGCTCGTCCGCTCGGCCACTGCCTACGAGCATCCGCAGCCGCATGCCTGCTTCATCCAGTCGGTGGAAGACGACCTCGTCAACGAGAGCGGCATCATGGACCTGTGGGTCCGTGAGGCGCGTCTGTTCAAGTATGGCTCCGGCACCGGCTCCAACTTCTCAAAGCTGAGGGGCGAGGGCGAGAAGCTGGCCGGCGGCGGCAAGTCGTCGGGCCTGATGAGCTTCCTGAAGATCGGCGACCGCGCCGCCGGGGCCATCAAGTCGGGCGGTACGACGCGCCGCGCTGCCAAGATGGTGGTGGTCGACATCGACCATCCCGATATCGAGCAGTACATCAACTGGAAGGTCAAGGAAGAGCAGAAGGTCGCGGCGCTGGTCACCGGCTCCAAGATCTGCTCCAAGCACCTGACCGCCATCATGGCAGCGATCACCGCCGATGAGGCGACTGGCGACGATCGTTTCGATCCACTGAAGAACCATGCCCTGAAGCGCGAGCTGCGCGCCGCCAAGAGGGCGCTGGTGCCGGAGAACTATATCCGGCGCGTCATCCAGTTCGCCAAGCAGGGCTATACCTCGATCGAGTTCCCGGTCTACGACACCGACTGGGATTCCGAGGCCTATCTCACCGTTGCCGGCCAGAACTCCAATAACTCGGTGCGCGTCACGGACGCCTTCCTCCGCTCCGTCGAGACTGGCGGCAAGTGGAACCTGACTGCCCGCAAGGACGGACGTACCGTCAAGACGCTCGAAGCGTCTGACCTCTGGGAGAAGGTTGGCTACGCCGCCTGGGCGTCGGCCGATCCGGGCATCCAGTACCACACGACGATCAACGACTGGCATACCTGCCCGCAGTCGGGCGAGATCCGCGCGTCCAATCCGTGCTCGGAATACATGTTCCTCGACGACACGGCCTGCAATCTCGCCTCCGTCAACCTGTTGCCCTTCCTCAACGCCGACAAGAGCTTCGACGTCGAGGGCTTCAAGCACGTCTGCCGCCTGTGGACGGTCGTGCTCGAGACCTCGGTGACCATGGCGCAGTTCCCCTCGCGCCAGATCGCCCAGCTGTCCTATGAGTTCCGTACCCTCGGCCTTGGCTACGCCAACATCGGCGGCCTCTTGATGTCGTCCGGCATTCCCTATGACAGCGCCGAGGGGCGCGCCATCTGCGGCGCCATCAGCGCCGTGATGACCGGCGTCGCCTATGCCACCTCGGCCGAGATGGCCAAGGAGCTTGGGCCGTTCCCCGGCTACAAGAAGAACGCCCAGGACATGCTGCGGGTCATCCGCAACCATCGCCTCGCCGCCCACGGCAAGGCCACCGGCTACGAGAAGCTCAACACGTTGCCGGTGCCGCTCGACCATGGCTCGATCAAGGACAAGCCGCTGCTCGACGCCGCTGTCTCCACCTGGGATGCCGCACTCGCCCTTGGCGAGAAGCACGGCTATCGCAACGCTCAGGTTTCGGTGATAGCCCCGACCGGCACCATCGGTCTCGTCATGGACTGCGACACCACCGGCATCGAGCCCGATTTCGCGCTGGTGAAGTTCAAGAAGCTGGCCGGCGGTGGCTACTTCAAGATCATCAACCGCGCCGTTCCCGAAGCCCTGCGCACGCTCGGCTACTCGGAAAGCCAGATCGCCGAGATCGAGGCCTATGCCGTCGGTCACGCCTCCATCGATCAGGCGCCGGCCGTCAACCCCGGCTCGCTCCGGGCCAAGGGCATGTCGGACGCCGCCATCGACAAGGTCAAGGGCAGCCTGAAGAGCGCCTTCGACATCAAGTTCGTGTTCAACCGCTGGACCCTCGGCGACGACGAGATGAAGAAGCTCGGCGTCAGCGATGCCCAGATGAACGATCCGGCCTTCGAGCTGCTCGCCCACATGGGCTTCTCCAAGGCCGACATCGAGGCAGCCAACACGCACGTCTGCGGCGCCATGACGCTGGAAGGCGCGCCGCACCTCAAGGCCGAGCACCTGCCGGTGTTCGACTGCGCCAACCCCTGCGGCCGCATCGGCAAGCGCTTCCTGTCGGTCGAGAGCCACATCCGCATGATGGCGGCGGCCCAGCCGTTCATCTCGGGCGCCATCTCCAAGACCATCAACATGCCGAACGACGCCACCGTCGAGGACTGCAAGGAAGCCTACATGCTGTCCTGGCGCCTGGCGCTCAAGGCCAACGCGCTCTATCGCGACGGCTCCAAGCTCAGCCAGCCGCTGAACTCGCAGCTGCTCGCCGATGACGACGATGAGGCCGAGGACGCGGCCGAGGCGCTGGCCGCTCTTCCGGCGGCGGCGCGCGCGGCGCTGATCTCCGAGAAGATCGTCGAGCGCATCGTCGAGAAGCACGTGCGCGATCGCGAGCAGGAGAAGCTGCCGACCCGCCGCAAGGGCTACACCCAGAAGGCCAAGATCGGCGGTCACACGCTGTTCCTGCGCACCGGCGAATACGATGACGGCCGCCTCGGCGAGATCTTCATCGACATGAACAAGGAAGGTTCGGCGCTCCGGGCCCTCCTCAACAACTTCGCCATCTCGGTGTCGCTCGGCCTGCAGTGGGGCGTGCCGCTGGAAGAGTATGTCGACGCCTTCACCTTCACCCGCTTCGAACCGGCGGGCATGGTGCAGGGCAACGAGATGATCAAGAACGCCACGTCGATCCTCGACTACGTGTTCCGCGAGCTCGCCGTGTCCTATCTCGGCCGCTACGAGCTGGCGCACGTGGTGCCCGACGATCTCAAGCCGTCGGGCGGCGAGGGCAGGGACACCAGCGGTCGCGGTGGCGAGGCCGTGGTCTCCAAGGGTCTCGTGCGCGGCAAGCAGCTGAAGCTCGTCTCCGCCACGCCAGAGCCTAAGGGCTCGGCAGGAGCCGGCGCAACCGGCGCCAATGTCTCGGCCTTTGCCACGGCGCGCGCCAGTGCGGCGGTGACCGGCGTCGGTGGTTCGACCGCGACGGCCTTCCGCCGCGATGCCGAGGAAACCCCTGCGTCGTCGTCGGTCGGCTCCACGCAGGCCCAGCCCGACTACGCAACCCGCGTCGCCCACGCTCGCATGAAGGGCTACGAAGGCGAGTCCTGCTCGGAGTGCGGCAACTTCACCATGGTCCGCAACGGCACCTGCCTGAAGTGCGACACCTGCGGCTCGACGAGCGGCTGCAGTTGATCGAACGGGTCTGATGGGCGCTGTGCCTGTCCAAAATTCGATACCTTCAGATAGGCGGCGTCCAAAGCGGATGCCGCCTATCTGATTATTTGTCGTCCCTCATATGTCCTCTCAAGCGTCTCGGCTGACGAACGGGCCGAGAAGCTTCCCAAAGCCATCTACCCATGTTGTGTGCATCCAAGATGGGGGCCTCTGGCACTTGGGCGTGCGGGGCTCCAAGTTTTTGCCCATAGGGGAGGCTAGTCGAAATAAGGGGATCGCCAACGGAAATCGTCTGAGCTAGGCTTGGTGGAAATGACAATCATGTCAGCTGCAATACGCTGATTTAATTGAATTTCCGCTTTTTCCAGAACTCTTGCCGCTTGTCGTCGGGGTCGGCGACCTCACTTGGCAGGGGCATTATGAGGAGCTGCTCATGCGCAAGAACGTGATTGCAACTTTTTCCGCTCTGGCTTTGGCTTGCGTAACCTCGATCCCGAGCGCACTCGCCGCTGAGCAGGACGTCACGTTTCAGGTCGATGGCAAGAAGGTCGTCGGGACCTTGAACATCCCCGACAACGTCAAGGCGCCGCCCGTGGCGCTCTTGCTGCATGGATTTACCGGCAGCCGCGACGAACTCGCCATTCCTTCGGCGGACAACGAGGGTATCTTCCGGCGCACCGCCCGCATGTTTGCCGACAAGGGGATTGCGAGCCTGCGAATTGACTTCTTCGGAAGCGGTGACAGCGAAGGCAGCTACGCCGATACGACGCTTCAGGGGCAGGTCGCCGACGCCATGGCAGCCCTGGACTTCCTTGCGGCTCGCACCGACGTCGACGCGAAGAAGATATCGCTCGTCGGGTGGAGCTTGGGCGGCACCGTCAGCGCCGTCGTCGCCGGGCGCAGCAAAACGCCGATCGCCTCCGTTTCGCTCTGGCAGCCTGCCAATAATCCGGCGAACGCCATGGCGTTCCTGATGGGCACGGATGCCGTGAGCAAGGGATTGGCGACCGGAGACGTTCCGCTGGACGTCAAACTGCCGTGGGGGTCGACCGTCAGCCTCAAGGAGCCGTTCTTCAGAAGCCTGACGCAGATTGATCCGGTTGCCGAAAGCGTTGCCTATCATGGCCCGTTGCTTGTGACCGCAGGGACCAACGATGTCATCGTGTTCCCTCAGCCGGAGTCCGCTCAAGTCTTCCTCGACTATCATCAGGGACCGGGGGAAATCTGGACGCGCCCGATGGACCACTCCTTCAACTCGTTCCAGGACCACGTGACGGTTGATGAGCTGATCGACAAGACGGCCGACTTCATCGAGAAGGCATCGAAGTAGGCTGTCGCTGCATTTCGAGATCGTCCATCACGTGTCTCGGGCCCACTATATCGGCGTCCCCGCGAGGGGCGGGTGAAACCCGGCGAGCGGGAAGTTGTCTCTCCTCGGGGCTCGTCTGCCGTATGGAGCGAGATCGTGCTTTTTGCCGGAGAACAAAGTTGAGGATTGATCCGTTCCCGCCCGGCCTCGTAAGGTGAGGCTTCGCCGAGGTCTTTGAGGCCTCTCATCGGTAAGAGGTGCCTCTAAGCGGCCGGAGCGAATGAAGCTGAAGCGTTATTTCTGGCCGACGGTGGCGACGGCTACGATCGTGCTGTCCGTCTGGCTTCTTCTGCGGGAACTTCGCGGACTTTCTCTGGCAAAGGTCAACGACAGCCTTGCGGCAATCCCGGCGCTCCATTGGGTTCTGGCGGGCCTGTGCACCCTGGTCGCCTACGCGGCGCTAGCCGGCTACGACCGGGTGGCGCTTCTCCAGCTCGGCAAGCGAATCAACTGGCTGTTCATCACAGTCTGCTCTTTCACCACCTATGCGCTGTCCCACAACATCGGCGCTTCGGTGGTGTCGGGTGGCGTGGTCCGCTATCGCGCCTATTCCACCAAGGGGCTGTCGCCGGCCGAGATCGGTCTGCTTGTCGCCTTTTGCTCGTTCACCTTCATCCTCGGCATGGTGACGCTGATCGGCCTGGTGCTGGTGCTCGATCCAGACATCACGCTGCGATTTGGCGATCTCCTCCCTGTGACGGCGTCGAGGGCGACAGGCGCCTTCCTGTTGCTGCTGGTGGCGCTCTACGTGCTCGGCAGCGTGATGCGGTTCAAGTCGCTGAACGTCGGTCCGCTGGCAATCGTCTATCCGTCGCTGCACGTGACCCTGTCGCAGCTTGCCGTTGGGGTATGCGAGCTCTTGGGGGCGGCGGGCATCATCTACTTTGCTCTGCCGGAAGCCGGAAACCCCGGCTATTTCATTGTGCTCGGCATCTTTCTCATGTCGTTTTCGGCAGCCCTGATTTCGCACGTTCCGGGTGGCCTTGGCGTCCTCGAACTGGTGTTCGTCATGGGGTTGCCCGACATGGCCGATGCCGACGTGATCGCCGCGCTGCTGGTCTTTCGCCTGTTCTATCTCATCATTCCCTTCGTCATGGCATTGGTGGTGGTGCTACTGTTCGAGCGGTCGCGCTTTCGTTCGGAAGCGGCGTCCGAGGAGACCTGACCCCAGCTCGTCGGAACATGATAATCGTTTTCAGGTTTCTCGTCTTTTGGCTGGAAATGCGCTATTGTCGGCTTCTCCGATGAACCGCCGTGACGCCGAACGAAGGACGCGAGACGATGACTATCTCCAGCCTGCCGCTCCTGGTTCGCTTCCTGATCCGCCATGCCGCGATCGGTTTCGGCGTGGCCATACTGTTTGTCGGGTTGCTGCTGGCCTTCGACATCGGCGGCATCGCCAAGCTGATTTTCGCCTCTTCTTCGGCGGGGTTGGCGTTGGCTATCCTCACCTTTTCGGTGGGGCTCACCTTTTCCAGCGTGCAGATGGGCTTCGCGGTGATGTTTCTCCGAGATGACGACTGACCGCCTCGGCCGATATGCGTCTTTCCCGACTCGTTTTTCCGGGCATCTCCTCTAGGGATGGCGCCGCCGGAGTTCTCCGCGGGCGTTGAGATACGCCGGTGGGCTCCGGTTGTTTGCCTCTCCTGCCTGGATTGATCCCGATGAGTTCCGCCCACTCGACCGACGCCACCGCCAACCCCGCTCCGCTGGGGCTGATGGGCTTCGGCATGACCACCGTGCTTCTCAACTTCCACAATGCCGGCTTCTATCCGATGGATACGATGATCCTGGCTATGGGCATCTTCTATGGCGGCCTGGCGCAGATGATCGCCGGCATCATGGAGTGGAAGAAGGGCAATACCTTTGCCGCCACGGCCTTCACCAGCTACGGCATGTTCTGGCTGGCGCTGGTTGGCCTCATCGTCCTGCAGAAGACCTCGCTCGGCATCGCCGGCCCGTCGCCGGATGCCGCCATGCCGGCCTTCCTCGGCATGTGGGGCGTGTTCACCGGCATCCTGTTCATCGGAACGCTGCGCCTCAACCGCGCCCTGCAGGTCGTGTTCGGCTCGCTCACTGTGCTGTTCGCACTGCTCGCCCTCGGCGACGCCACCGGCAACGAGGCCATCACCCGCCTTGCCGGCTGGGAAGGGCTGTTCTGCGGCGCTTCGGCCATCTATGCCGGTCTGGCGCAGGTTCTGAACGAGGTCTATGGCCGCACCGTCTGGCCGATCGGTCCCGTGAGTCCCTGACCCATCGGCGAAGCGAAAGCAACCGCTTCGCCGCATAGACATTCATACGACTATTCAGAGTGCTGGCCGCTCGGGCGATACTGGCTTTTCCAGACTCATGGGGGCTGCCATGTCGCTCGTCGGCCAGATTCTTCCGATCTTCCTGCTGATTGCTCTTGGCGTCGCCAGCCGCCGCTTCGGTTGGCTGTCCGACGAGGCCGTCGACGGCCTTCGTCAGATCGTGGTGCGCATGGTGCTGCCGTCGGTGCTGTTCCTGTCGTTCGTCGACATGAACCTGTCGATTGGTCACCTCTCCCTGATCGCCGTGGTGTTCGCGGCCTGCAGCCTCGGTCTGGGGCTTGCCTGGCCGGTGATCCGGCGGCTCTATCCAGCCGATCGCTTCACGCCCTTCCTGGCCGGCGGCTATGAGTTCGGCATGCTTGGCGTCAGCCTGTTCGTCGGCGCTTACGGCGCCGGGGCGCTGCCGTCGATCGCCGTGGTGGCGCTGGGCCACGAACTGTTCATCTGGTTCGTGTTCTTCGCCTTGCTGATTGCCGCTCGCGACGGCTCGGCCCGTCCGGGCGACCTGCTTCTTGGCTTTGTCCGCAATCCGGTGACGGTGGCGATCCTCGCCGGCCTCCTGTTCAATGGTCTCGGCCTTCGGACAGCGACACTCGAAACCATTCCCGGACTCGACGCAATCGTCCACAGCCTGCGCTTCCTGGCGCCCATGGTGGTTCCGGCGGTTCTGATCGTCGTTGGCTACGGCCTCCGCTTCGAGGCGGTCGATGGCCGAAAGATCGTGCGGGTCATGGGCGCCCGGGCGCTGGTGCAACTGCCGCTGGCCTGTATCGCCGCGTTTCTGGTGCTGGGTCACCTGCTTGGCTTCGAATTGCGCTACCAGGTGGCGCTGTTCACGCTGATGATCCTTCCACCGCCATTCATCGTGCCGCTGTTCATGCCAGATGAAGCGAGCGCCGCGGCCGAAAGGCCCCTGATCATGCAGGTGCTGACAGTCCATACGTTGGTGTCGCTGGCGGTTTTCGCCGGCATCATCGCCGTCTTTCCATCCTTTGGCTAAGGCGGAGCAGGGCGCGACACAGCGTCTCCGGGAGGCGACTTTGGCAGTGGGGCTCGAGGACGATCTCCCCGCATGCCACGACTTTTCCTCCAGGAGCGCGACAGGCCTTGCAGGTACTTTCCTGACATGTATGACGGATATCATCCGTCTTCCTACGACTTTCGTAGATTAGTACGTTCGTATATAACAACTTCAAGAAATGGAGTTGAGCATGAAGATCATCATCATCGGCGGTGTTGCCGGCGGCGCCACGGCGGCGGCTCGCCTGCGTCGTCTCGACGAGCGGGCGGAAATCGTTCTCGTCGAACGTGGCCCCTACATCAGTTTCGCCAACTGCGGTCTGCCCTATCACATCTCCGGGGCCATCGCCGAGCGCGACAAGCTGCTGGTCACCTCCGAGGCGATGTTCGAGGCGCGCTATCATGTCGATGTCCGCTCGCACACCGAGGCTCTCTCCATCGATCGGGCAGCCAAGACGGTAATCCTGCGCAACCTCGAAAGCGGCGAAGAGGCGGTCGAGAGCTATGACCGCCTGCTGCTGTCGCCTGGCGCCGAAGTGCTGAAGCCGCCGATCCCCGGCATCACGTCGCCGCGCATCTTCACGCTGCGCAACATCCCCGATCTCGACCGCATCATGTCTTCGCTCGCCGAGAACCAGCCGCGTCGGGCCGTGGTGATCGGCGGCGGCTATATTGGCCTGGAAGTCGCGGAGAACTTCCACGAGCGCGGTCTCTTCACCACCGTCGTCGAAGGCGCGCCGCACGTGCTCGCCCCCTTCGACGACGAGATGGCGGCCATCGTCCATGCTCACATGCGCGACAAGGAGATCGAGCTCCATCTCGACGACAAGGTCGAGCATTTCGAGGATCGCCCCGATCATACCATCGTCTTCCTGGCGTCCGGCAAGCGCATCCAGGCCGATATCGTCGTGCTGGCGATCGGTGTGCGGCCGGAGGTGAAGCTGGCTCGCGACGCCGGCCTCGAACTTGGTGGCGTAGGCGGCATCAAGGTCGACGAACACCTTGCCACCTCGGATCCCGATATCTTCGCGGTTGGCGATGCCATCGAGGTGATGAACAAGGTCTCCGGCCGCATGGCGCTGATCCCGCTAGCGGGGCCGGCCAACCGGCAGGCGCGCATCGTCGCCGACAACATGCTCTCGGCCGACTCCGCGAGCTATCGCAGCTACGGCGGCACGCTCGGTACCGCCATTCTCAAGGTGTTCGATCTCGCGGCCGCTTGTACCGGCCTCAACGAAACAGCTGTCAGGGCGCTCGGCATACCCTACCGGGCCAGCATCACGCACTCGGGCTCGCACGCCTCCTATTATCCCGGCAGCCAACAGATCAGCCTGAAGCTGGTCTATGGCCTCGACGGCACGATCCTGGGTGCCCAGGCCGTTGGCGTCGACGGCGCTGACAAGCGCATCGACGTGATCGCCACCGCCATCCGCTCCGGTCTCAAGGTGACCGAACTCACCGAACTGGAGCTTGCCTATGCGCCGCCCTTCGGCTCGGCCAAGGATCCGGTCAACGTTGCCGGCTATGTCGCCGAGAACGTGCTGAATGGCAGCCACGAGATCATTGGTTGGCGCGAGCTGAGGGACCTCCTTCGGGACGATCCCGCCTCGGTTCAGCTTGTCGATGTGCGGACTCCAGAGGAGTTCTCGATCCAGACGCTGCCGGGCGCCCGCAACATCGAGCTCGACCACTTGCGCGAACGGATGGGCGAGATCGATCGGGAGAAGCCGGTTATCGTCTTCTGCCAGGTCGGTCTGCGCGGCTATCTCGCCTATCGCGTCCTGAAGCAGGAAGGCTTCAAGGACGTGCGCAACCTGACCGGCGGCTTCAAGACCTATGCCTGGGCCACCGAGAAGCAGGAGAGCCCCGACCTCTTTGACTACGAGAGTATTCGCCGTCGCGATCCTTCGGAGATGGAGGTGCAGAAGGGCGTTTGCCGGGTGGAGGTCGCGGGCAACGTTCAGATGCTCGATGCCACCGGGTTGCAGTGTCCCGGCCCCATCCTGAAGACCTTCCGCGCCATCGAGGCGATGGAGACGGGCGAGCTTCTGGAAGTGAAGGCCTCCGATCCCGCCTTCGGTCGCGACATTCGCGCCTGGGCCGACAAGACCGGTAACCAGTTGCTCGGCGTTGGAACCGAAAAGGGCATCGTCACCGCCAAGATCCGCAAGGTGGCGGTGGCGCCGGCGCCGACGGAGGGAGCAGTGGCGGCGCCTCCCGACGGCACGACTCTCGTGGTCTTCTCTGGCGACCTCGACAAGGTGATGGCCTCGCTGATCATCGCCAATGGCGCGCTTGCCATGGGCTCGAAGGTCACGCTGTTCTTCACCTTCTGGGGGCTCAACGTCCTCAGGAAGCCCGACGCCCCGAGCCCGCGCAAGCCGATGATCGATGCAGCGTTCGGCTTCATGCTGCCCAAGGGCGCGCGCCGGCTCAATCGCCTCTCCAACATGAACTTCGGTGGCCTCGGTGGGCGGTTGATGCGCAAGGTGATGGGGGACAAGAACGTCGACACGCCGGCGAGCCTGCTTGCTTCGCTCGTCGAGGGCGGCGCCACCCTGGTGGCCTGCCAGATGTCGATGGATGTCATGGGCATCCGCCGCGAAGAGCTGATCGACGGCGTCGAGATCGGCGGCGTTGCAACTTTCCTCGGAGAGGCGCAGCAGTCGGCGGCCACGCTCTTCATCTGAGCGGGCAAGACTTCCATCGAGTTCGTAAGGGGGCCGTCACCTGCGTGGCGGCCCTTTTGTCATGGCGCCACCCCCCAAAAAGCTCTGACCAAAGTCGCATCGGCGTTTATCGTTGAGCGCGGTATATAATGAAATACTAAATTAAAGAGAGGCCCGTTGGGCCGTGAGGAGAGCGATCATGTCGCATGTGGTGGTGCTGGGGGCAGGACTGGGCGGAACGATCATGGCCTACGAGCTTCGCAAGGTCCTCGGCCGTGAGCATCAGATAACCGTCGTCAATCGGGGCGCAACCTACTCGTTCGTACCGTCGAACCCTTGGGTTGCGGTCGGCTGGCGAGATACGGCTTCGGTGGAGGTCGACCTGGTGCCGGTCTTTTCGAAAGCCGGCATTGCTCTTCGTCCGGAGGGGGCGGAGCGATTGTTTCCCGAAGAAAACCGTATCGAGCTCACCGGCGGAGACAGCGTCTCCTACGACTATCTTGTCGTCGCAACCGGTCCGGAGCTCGCCTTCGACGAGGTGCCGGGTCTGGGCCCCGAGGGACACACGCAGTCGATTTGTCAGGTCAGTCATGCCGTTGAGGCCAAGACCGCCGTCGACAGGTTGATCGCCAACCCAGGTCCGGTGATCATCGGTGCGGCGCCGGGGGCGTCGTGCTTCGGTCCGGCCTACGAATTCGCCTTCGTGTTGGACAAGGCTTTGCGCGATGCCAAGGTTCGCGATCGCGTACCGATGGTATTCGTGACGCCCGAGCCCTACATCGGCCATCTCGGCCTCGACGGCGTCGGTGACACCAAGGGTTTGCTCGAAAGCCAGTTGCGAAGCCACCACATCAAGTGGATCACCAATGCGCGCATCGAGACGGTCGACGACGGCGTGATGCATGTCGAGGAGTTGACCGAGGACGGGGTGTCGAAAGCCAAGCATGACCTGCCTTTCGCCTTCTCGATGATCCTGCCCGCTTTCCGAGGTGTCGACGCGCTACGATCCGCCGCCGGTTTGGTCAATCCACGCGGCTTCGTCACCATCGATCGGCACCAGCAGAATCAGACCTTCCCGAACGTGTTCGCCATCGGTGTTTGCGTCGCCATTCCGCCGATGGGGAAGACAGCTGTACCGGTTGGTGTCCCCAAGACCGGATTCATGATCGAATCCATGGTCACCGCCACCGCGCACAACATCGAACGGATGATCGAGGGCAAGTCGCCCAACGCCGAAGCGTCTTGGAATGCCATCTGCCTTGCCGACTTCGGCGACAACGGCGTGGCCTTCGTCGCTCAACCGCAGATTCCGCCGCGCAACGTCAACTGGTCGTCGTCCGGCTACTGGGTGCACGTCGCAAAGGTCGGTTTCGAGAAGTACTTCCTGAGAAAGATCCGGACCGGTCAGTCCGAACCCTTCTATGAGAAGCTCGCCTTGCAGGTGATGGGCGTCGACAAGCTGCGTTCGATCAAGTTCGACGACAACGACAACGCCGTCGCCTGATCCCATCGTCCGCACATAAAAAAGCGGCGCGATCCCAGGGGGATCGCGCCGTTTTGTCTTTCAGGTGACTGGTGTCACTCGGCCACGGCCGTCCGGGTGTTTCCGCGGAACAGGAAGCCGATGTAGAGGACGATCAGCCACACCGGCAGCACGATGACCGCCGCACGCATCGACTCCATCTGCGTCATCATGACGATGATCAGGGCCATGAAGCCGACGCAGAAGTAGTTGGCGATCGGGTAGAAGGGCGCCGGGAAGGTCAGCTTGCCGGCCTCGGCGGCGTGTGCCTTGCGGAACCTCATGTGCACCAGCACGATCATCACCCAGGTGATGGTGGCGGCGGTGGTGGCAACGGCCATCACCTGCATGAAGGCGCCTTCCGGGATCAGGTAGTTGATGGCGACGACGACCAGGGTGCAGGCCGACGAGAACAGGATCGCCACGTAGGGTACCTTGTTGGCGCCGAGCTTGGTGAACACCTTGGGGGCGTTGCCCTGTTCGGCAAGGCTGTAGAGCATGCGGCCGTTGGAGTAGATGCCGGAGTTGTAGACCGAGATCGCCGCCGTCAGCACCACGAAGTTCAGGATGTGGGCGGCCGAGCCGATGCCGAGCTTGCTGAAGATCGTGACGAACGGGCTGCCTTCCATGCCGACCTGGTTCCACGGGAAGATGATCATCATCACCGTGAGGGCGCCAATGTAGAAGATCAGGATACGCCACATCACCTGACGGATGGCCTGCGGGATCGACTTCTTGGGATCGTCGGCTTCACCGGCGGTGATGCCGATCAGCTCGGTACCGCCGAAGGAGAACATGACGACGACGAGCGACAGGAGAAGGCCCCACATGCCGTTGGGGAAGAAGCCGCCGTGGGCCCACAGGTTGGAGAAGCCTGTCGCTTCGCCGCCAAGGCCGAAGACGATCAGCACCAGACCGAGCACGATCATGCCGATCACGGCCAGCACCTTGATGATGGCGAACCAGAACTCGGCTTCGCCATAGAGGCGCACGTTGATCAGGTTGACCGCGGTGATCGTTACCAGAACGATCAATGATGTCAGCCACGCTGGAAAGTCCGGGAACCAGTAGGCGACATAGATGCCGACCACCGTCAACTCGGCCATGGAGACCAGAATATAGAGGAACCAGTAGTTCCAGCCGGCAAGAAAGCCGGCGAACTCGCCCCAATACTTGTACGCGAAGTGGCTGAAGGCGCCGGCCACCGGCTCTTCCGTCGACATCTCACCGAGCATGCGCATGATGAGATACATCACGAAGCCGCCGATGATGTAGGAAACGATGATGCCCGGTCCCACGAGCTGGATCGAGGCGGCCGATCCGTAGAACAGGCCCGTACCGATCGCTCCGCCGAGAGCGATCATCTGGATATGGCGGTTTTTGAGGCCGCGCGCGAGATGCGATTGCGTGTCTGACGACATGATGTCCTCCCGTTGAGCCGAATAGCACGAGCCAAAGGTGGCCGAATATCCGGTTGTCCCCCGTCGGGGCGGGCGCCATTCCCTCCTCAGATCATGGCGCCCGCCTGATTGGTCCGGTCAGTCCGCCATTACTGGGCGGCGACCGTGTATTCCTCTTTCTTGGTCCGCTCGACCTCGTTGGTGATCGGCTCGAGATGAGCCTGGAAGTGCCTGAGGATCGGCGGTTCCCAGGTGATGCGATAACCGCGCTTGATGGTGTGGGCGCGTTTCTTGATCTCGATCAGGGCCTCGGCCATGATGTCGATGTGAGCCTGCGTGTAGACCCGGCGCGGAATAGCAAGACGGGTGAACTCGAAATCGGCCTTGAGCTGCTCGCCCGTGTCCGGATGATTGCCCAGCATGTAGGAGCCGATGTCGCAGGTGCGGATGCCGGCTTCCTTGTAGAGCTCGATGGCCAGGACCTGGCCCGGGAACTCGTTGTAGGGAATGTGCGGCAACATGGCGCGGGCGTCGACGAAGACGCCATGGCCGCCGGCCGGAGTCTGGTAGCCGACGCCGGCGTCGTCGAGACGGGCGGCGAGATATTCGACCTGGCCGATGCGATAGCGAAGGTAGTCGTTGTCGATGCCTTCGTAGAGACCGATGGCCAGCGCCTCGAGGTCACGACCGGCAAGACCGCCGTAGGTGAAGAAGCCCTCGTAGGAGATGCAGTTCGCCTTGATCTTCAGGATCAGCGGCGAGTTGGCATCCTTGACGCCGAGCATGCCGCCGATGTTGACGATCGCATCCTTCTTGGCCGACATGGTGAACAGGTCGCCGTAGGAGAACATCTCGCGGATGATTTCCTTGATGGATTTGTTCTGGTAGCCGGGCTCGTCGCGCTGAACGAAGAAGGCGTTCTCCGCATAGCGGGCCGCGTCGATATCGAGCAGGATGCCGTTGGCCTTGGCAACCTCGGCCACCTCGCGCATGTTCTGCATCGAAACCGGCTGGCCGCCGGCCGAGTTGTTGGTGATCGTCATGACGATCAGGCCGATGTTCTCGGCGCCCAGCTCGGCGATGGTCTTCTTCAGCTTCTCGATGTCCATGTTGCCCTTGAAGGGCGCACGATGCGACGGGTCCTTGGCGGCGGCGACGACGCAGTCGATGCAACGGGCACCTGTCAGCTCGACGTGGGCGCGGGTCGTGTCGAAGAACATGTTGGAGATGGCGAACTTGCCCTTGCCGAGCAAGATCGGGAACAGCACCTTCTCGGCGGCGCGGCCCTGGTGCACAGGCTGAATGTAGCCGTAGTTGAAGATATCCTTGCCCGCCTCGAGCAGCTTGTAATAGCTCGACGCGCCGGCATAGGCCTCGTCGCCGCGCATCACGCCGGCCCACTGCTCCTGGCTCATGGCGCCGGTGCCGCTATCGGTGAGCAGGTCGATGTAGCAATCCTCGCCGGCCAGATTGAAGAGGTTGTAGTGCGCCGCCGCGATCTTTGCCGCCCGCTCCTCCGCGGTCAGCATACGAAGCGGCTCCACCGCCTTGATCCGGAACGGTTCGGGGAAATACTTGATAGCCATTTGTCCGTTACCTCCTACAGACCATTGGGCACCCCGGTCGTCGCGAGCGACTGGCGGACAGCGTCTCTAGGAATCTGCAAACATTTTTCCACATGAGCGTAAGATTTGCGGCTCATGTGTCTATATCTGTGGCATTACGCCGTAAAAGTGTCAATTAATTTACACTACGGTAGGGTTTTCTCTGATTTTTCGGAGCTAATGTGTGGATATTTTTGCAATTAGCGCGGGTGATGGAAATTGTGTTGCGTTTCGTTGGCCCAAACATGCCAACAATTGCGCCGTGAGCGGAGACTTTCAGGAAATGTGCGAGGAATCGGCGCGCCCGATCCGGCCGCGAACCCGGATTGACAAAACCGATGTGACCACCGCAAGTCAGGCGAGAAAGTCGCAAGGAGTCCGGAAGGGAGGCGTGCCGATGCCGGGTGGTTGGATCCTGCGCTACATGAAGCTGACGGAGTTTCTGGGGGCTGTCCTCGGGCCTGACTATGAAGTGGTGCTGCATGACCTTGGCGACGCCGACAAGTCCATCATCGCCATAGCAAACGGTCACGTCAGCGGACGCACGATCGGGGCGCCGCTGACCTCGGTGGCCTTGCAGTCGATCATCAATCACTCCTACGAGACGCAGGACTATCGCCTGAACTATGTCGGCGTTGCCGGCACCAAGCTGCTCAGATCATCGACGTTTTTCGTCAAGGACGAGGAGGGGCGCCTTGTCGGCATGCTCTGCATCAACTTCGACGACAGCCGCTATCGCGAGCTGTCCGACCGCATCCTGAAACTGCGCCACCCCGACGTCTTCGTCGAGACGAATTTCGCCTACAATGAGGAAGCGGCTGCCGTACAGGCAACGCCGCCACCGACCGAGAACAGCGAGAGCTTCCCCAACTCATTGACAGAGCTCACCGACCACCTCCTTGATGAGGAACTGCGCTCTCGTGAGGCCAATGGTGATCGACTGAGCCATCGCGACAAGCTGGCCCTGGTCGAGATTCTCAACGCCAAGGGCATCTTCATGATGAAGGGCGCGGTCAAGTACGTCGCCGACAAGCTCGGCTGTTCGCAGACGACGATTTACCGCTATCTCAACCGGATGAACGGCGCGAGCGAGAGTGAGGCCTGAACGAAAACACAGCGGATGGCCCGCTTGATGGGCCGCCCGCTGCGTGGATCTTCGAGCTTCGCTGCCCGACGTGGTTTTACCCGATCGCGAACTGGCCGTTGCCGGCTGCACCCTTGTGGACGACGGTGGCGGCCATCGCTTTGAAGTCGACGTCGAGGCTGGCGCGTTCGTCGCCCTTTGTCCAGCTCAGCACCAGCCGGCTGCCGCTCGGTTGCTCGACAGAGAAGTCGCCATCGAAGGCCGGGTGGCTGTTGCGGAAGCGGGCGAGATCGCAGAGCTTGCGCACCATGGGGCTTTCGAGCGAGGCGGTGACTTCCTCCGGCGTGTAGTAGTGGCGGTTGATGTCCCGGCCGACCTTGGTGCGGTGGAGAAGCTCCATGTCGTTCACGCCGCCGAGCAGGCCGACGTAATAGACCTGCGGGATGCCCGGCGAAAAGAACTGCAAGGCGCGGGCGATCAGATACTCGCCGTCGCGTTTCCCCAAGGCGTCATAATAGGTGCAGTTGACCTGATAGAGATCGAGATTAGAGGCGGCGGCTCCCGTTGCCTGTCGACTTTCGCCACCGGAGCGCTCGTGCATGGTCTCGACCAGCGCGTCCAGGTCGGCCGGCGCCAGAAGACCGGGGCGACCATCGGTGGCCGCGCCGACGTCGATGACGCCGATGCCGTCATGGGTATCGAGCACGGTGATGGCGTTGCGCGGAGAGATCTTCAGCCATTCGCCGAGCGGGCCGGCCTCGCCCGTAAACAGGGCATGCAAGACCAGGGGCGGCAGCGCGAAGTCGTAGACTCGGTCGACCTTCCTGGCGATCTCGATCTGGTCGCGATAGTAGCTGTGGATCTCGACCAGCACCTCCATGCCGAGCGCCCTGGCCTTGTCCGCCAGCTCGCCGAGGAAGGCATAGGTCTCCGGGATCATGAACGAACTCGTTCCCGGCTTCTTGACGGCATAGCCGGCGGCGTCGAGGCGAATGGCCGTGACCCCGCCTTCCTTGAAGCGGGCGAGGATGGCATCGAGATAGGCGGCGCCGTGCCGCGAGAAGACATCGATGTCAATCTGCTTCGGCGTGAAGGTGGTCCAGATGAGGCGCTTGGATCCGTCGCCGAAGGTCATCTTGTTGAACGGGAAGCCCGGGCGCGGCCGGTAGATCGCAATGAGGTCATCCTCGGTGGCGCCGTTGGGGAACACCTTGCCGAAGGTGAGGAACATGTCGGCGAACTCGGACGCTTCGCCTTTTGCCAGAAAGTCCTTGAAGGCCGGCGCGTCGGCCGAGACGTGATTGACGATCATGTCGGCCATGATATCGACGGAAGCGGATAGCGCCTTGACGTCGTTCCAGTCCCCGAGGCGCGGATCGACGAGAGTATGGTCGATCGGGTCGAAGCCGGCGTCGGCGCCGTCGATCGGATCGAAGAAGGGCAGGGGATGAACGCCGCCGATGACGCCTTTGAGGGGGCCGTCGACCAGCGCCTTGAGGTCGGGAAAGCCACCGGCGGTCAACCGGTCGACATAGGTGATGAGCTGGACTTGGTTCTTCACGGTCATGTCTCCCAGGGAGCCGTCCGGCCTTGTTGTGGATTGCCGGGGCTTCGGCGCGCGATACGGACCGGGTCGGTCGATGGCGAGATCCCCGGAGGAGCGACGAAAATCACTTCCGGTGCGTCCCGGAAGTGATCTGTTTGGCGTGGGCGTCGCCTGTGGCGACGGTCCATGAGGTCATTCGGGCACGAAGCCGCGCGGGTAGGCGTTGCCCTGTGCGTTAAACAGGTGGCAGTCGGTGCCGGAGAAGACGAACTGCCGCTGCTCGCCGGCCTTGACTGGAACGTCGCCGTCGAGCACGGCGATCAGTGAGGTTTCGTCGTCGCCGCGATGGGCCTGGACGATGGTCTGGTGGCCAAGGCGTTCGACGAAGGTCACCGTGACTGGCAGGCCGCCCTCGGTGCCGAGCTTGATGTGCTCTGGACGGATGCCGAGAGTGAGGTCCTCGCCGACGGTGGCGCCGGTGGAAGTCACCGCGACCTTGAGCGTCGGAACGCCATCGCCTGATACCGTGATGCCGTCGGCATCGACCGCGCTGGCCTTTACCTTCAGGAAGTTCATCTTCGGCGAACCGATGAAGCCGGCGACGAACAGGTTCTGCGGCCGGTGGTAGAGTTCGAGCGGCGCGCCCACCTGACGGACGTTGCCGGCCTCCAGCACGACGATCTTGTCGGCCAGCGTCATGGCCTCGACCTGGTCGTGGGTCACGTAGACCATGGTCGAGCCAAGGTCTTCATGCAGCTTGGCGATCTCGGCACGGGTCGAGACGCGCAGGGCGGCGTCGAGGTTGGAGAGCGGCTCGTCGAACAAGAAAATCTTCGGTTCGCGAACGATGGCGCGGCCGATGGCGACGCGCTGGCGCTGACCGCCCGAGAGCTGGCCGGGCTTGCGGTCCAGCAGATGCTCGATGTGGAGGATCTTGGCCGCTTTGTCGACCTTCTCGGCGATCTCGGTCTTGGAGAAGCCGGCGATTTCCAGCGCGAAGGCCATGTTGGCGTAGACCGACTTGTGCGGATAGAGCGCGTAGGACTGGAACACCATGGCGATGCCGCGGTCCTTGGGGGCGATGTCGTTGCACAGCTTGTCGTCGATCAGGATATCGCCGGAGGTGATCTCCTCAAGACCGGCGACCATGCGCAGTAACGTCGACTTGCCGCAGCCGGACGGGCCGACGAAGACGACGAACTCGCCGTCGCCGATGTCCATGTCGACACCCTTGATGATCTCGACCCGCCCAAAGCTCTTGCGCACATTGCGCATCGTGAGGCTCGCCATAACCTACTCCCTTGTTTCCTGAGGCCCGGCGGGTTCCGCTTTCCCGGAACCGCACGCACGGGGTTGGTGTCCTGTGTTCAGTCGCTCACTTCACCGAGCCGGCCGTCAGGCCGCGGACGAAGTAGCGCTGGAGCGAGAAGAAGACGATCAGCGGCAAGAGCATCGATATGAAGCCGCCGGCGGTGAGCAGATGCCAGTCGGAACCGCGTGAGCCCACCATGTCGGCAAGCCGCATGGTCAGAACCTGCACGCCCGGCACGTTGCCGATGAAGATCAATGCGACCAGATAGTCGTTCCAGACCCAGAGGAACTGGAAGATGGCGAAGGAGGCGAGGGCTGGCGTCGACAGGGGCAGTACCAGCCGCCAGAAGATCTTGAAATGCGACGCGCCATCGACGATTGCCGCCTCCATGATCTCGCGCGGTAGCGTCGATATGTAGTTGTAGAGCAGGAAGACCGCGAGCGGCAGGCCGAAGCCGGTATGGGCCAGCCAGACCGACATGTAGGTGCCGTTGAGCTTCAGGTGCACGTAGTCGGTGAGAACCGGAACCAGCGCGATTTGCAAAGGCACCACGAGAAGCGCCACCATCAGCGCGAACACGAGCTTGCGTCCGGGGAAGCGCATCCATGCGAAGCCATAGGCGGCGAAGGCGGCCATCAGGATGGGGATGACAACGGCGGGGAAGGTGACGGCCATCGAGTTGATGAAGGCGTCGGACATGTCCTCGCCCTTTCGGGCCGCCTCCTCGGCATTGCCCGAGATCGTCACGTCCTTGCCGGCGAGCACGTCATGATAGTTCTGAAGCGTGGTGGCGGGCAGGCCGCTCCACTTCTGCTCCTGAACCTGAATGGTGCCGGCGCGCTTGTTGCCAATCCAGATGACGCGCTTGCCGTCGGGGGCCTCCACGCCCTGGCGCAACTCCTCGAAGGTGCCGGTGGCGCCCTCGAAGGTCATGACGCCATTGCGATCGATGGAGGGGTCGGGCTTGAACTGTTCGGTGGTCACCCACACGCGGTGCGGCAGGACCGTCCACCAGCCCGACGACATGATGTCGTCGCGCGGGCGGAAGGAGGAAACGAACAGGCCGAGCGTCGGGATCAGCCACAGAAGGCAGATGATCACCAGCGTGGTGTTGACGAAGACGCGGGGGAAGGGGTTGCCCTTTGACTTGGCCATCACAGGGTCTCCCTCTTGTTGAACTGGCGCAGGTTGTAGACCATCACCGGAATGACGGTCAGAAGCAGAACGATGGCGATGGCCGAGCCCAGACCGGCGTTCCGGTTGACGAAATACTGGTTGTAGAACTGGGTGGCGATGACGTCGGTGCCGAACTGGCCGCCGGTCATCACGAGAACCACGTCGAAGATCTTCAGCGTGAAGATGATGACCGTGGCCGACACCGTGACGACGGTGCCCATGATCGACGGAATGATGATCGAGAAGAAGATCTTGAACTCGCCGGCGCCGTCGACGCGGGCCGCTTCGATGATGTCGGTCGGCACCGACTTGATGGCAGCCGAGAACAGCACCATGGCGTAACCGGTCTGCATCCAGACGACGATGACGATCAGGAACAGGTTGTTCCAGGGCTGCAGCATGGCGACCCAGGCTTGCGGTTCGCCGCCAAGGGCGACGACAATGGCATTGAGCAGGCCGATCTGAACGTCGCTGGGATCGCGAACGGCGTAGATGAATTTCCAGATGACGCCGGCGCCGACGAGCGAAATGGCCATCGGCATGAAGATGATGGCCTTGGCAAGGTTCTCGAACTTGCTGCGGTCGGCGAGCGCTGCGACGAGCAGGCCGAAGATGATGGTGAAGCTGGCTCCGAACACGATCCACAGTACGTTGTTGCGGAAGGTGACCAGCATGAACGGTTCGGTGAACACCGTTATGTAGTTGGCGAGGCCAACGAAGCTGGAACCGTCACGATCGAACAGGCTGGCGATGAAGGTTCGGATGGCCGGCAGAGCCAGGAAATAGACCACGAAGGCAATCGCCGGCAGAACGAACAGGAACGGGGTGAGGCGCTTCTGCCACTTCGACGAGGTGAACTCGATCAACTGGTTGACGATCAGATAGAGGATCGCCGTGCCGCCTCCGCCCCAGACCATGGCGAACAGGGCGGTGACCAGCTTCGGTGCCTGGCTGTCGCGCAGGATGAAGAAGCCCTCGAACAGCACGAGCGCTGCGACAATGCCGCTCAGAAGGGTGAGGATCGCGCGATTTCGCCGTCGACGGGCGCGCGCAAGTTCGGCGGAGTGGTCATCCGCGTCGGGATTGAGAAGCGTCATGTCTGTCCCCCGGAGCGCGACCCCGTGACGGCCGGCTCT
This sequence comes from uncultured Pleomorphomonas sp., assembly GCA_963665435.2. Taxonomy (GTDB): domain Bacteria; phylum Pseudomonadota; class Alphaproteobacteria; order Rhizobiales; family Pleomorphomonadaceae; genus Pleomorphomonas. The sequence continues at coordinate 56,260 of CAXXNH010000043.1, forward strand.
TTCATATGCACAGCGGCGTTTGAAAAAACCGGGTGCTTCGACCGAGCCTTCCCGACCCGGCGTCGACCCGATTGGCGGATCCGCATCAAGCATCCGGCATCGAGCCAGTGCCGTTCGGGCAGGAAGCGATGCTTCGTCCCGGTGAATCCGCGTGAAAGGTCGGTCTGGAGGAAGACGCTTTCTGCAAGCATCGCCATGTTCCGGCCCGCCTTTTCAGTTTGCGGCCCCCACTCCTCTGAAGCGGGGGCTCGCTTGTCGTAAGTCTTAACCGAAAGTCAACCACGTTGACCAGTCGGATTAAGTCGATGACTTACTTCTTCGGCCAGGAAGCGTCGATGTCCTTGAGGGCCGTGTCGAGGTCGGTGGTACCGGACACCCAGGCGGTCATCTGCTTCCAGAACGAACCGGCGCCGACTTCACCCGGCATCAGGTCCGAACCGTCGAAGCGGACAGCGGTGGCACCGGCCAGGATGGCGGCGACGCCCTTGTCGACTTCGTTCTCGTACCAGGCCAGATCGGCGTCCTTCTGCGGGGCGATGGCGCCGCCGACGGCGAGCCATGCCTTCAGATGCTCGGCCTTGGCGAAGTACTGCATGACGGCCTTGACTTCCGGACGGTCGTTGAAGGCGCCCCAGATGTCGCCGCCGACGAGGACCGGCTTGCCATAGGCTTCATCGATACCCGGCAGGTAGAAGAACGAGTAGTCCACACCGGCCTTGGCCTTCTCCGGGAAGAAGGCGGTGATGAAGTTGCCCTGCTTGTGCAGCCAGCACTTCGGCGGGTCGGTGAACATGTTCACCGGCGAGTCACCGAAGCTGGTCGACACGATGCCCTTGCGGCCACCGTAGACATACTTCTCGTCGAGCCAGATCTTGCCGAGGGTCTCGGCGGCATGCTTCACCTCAGGCGAGGCGAAGGGCAGCTTGCCTTCGGTCCACTTGTCGTAGTTCTCGAGCGAGGTCGTGCGGAGCATGAACTCCTCGAGCCAGTCGGTCGCCGGCCAGCCCGTGGCGGCGCCGGACTCGATGCCCACGCACCAAGGCGTATCGCCATCGGCAACGATCTGGTCCTGAAGGGCCTCGAGCTCCGCCCACGTCGTCGGCACCTTGTAGCCGGCGTCGTCGAAGGCCTTCTTCGGATACCAAACCAGGCTCTTGACGTTCACGCGCTCCCACACGCCGTAAATGCCGGGCTTGCCGTCCTTGCCTTCCTTGGTCGCCATGTCCACCCAGCTCGGGATGTACTGCTGCAGGAAGTAGTCCTTGTTGCCGGAAAGGTCGACCAGCTTGCCGGCCTTAGCGAAGTTGGCGAGCAGGCCGGGCTGCGGGAAGTCGGCGATGTCGGGCGGGTTGCCGGCGTCGGACCGCGTGGCGATCGTCGCTTCGAACTGCTTCGAGCCTTCGTACTGAATGTCGATGCCGGTGGCTTCCTCGAACGCCTTGATGGTGTCGTTGAAGCGCACTTCGTCACCGGCCGTGAAGGGACCGAAAGCGGTGACCTTGGCGCCCTTGAACTTGCCGGCGAAGGCGTCGGCCAGCTCGGGCGGGACATTGTCGGCAGCCGCGGCGGCCGTGACAGCGGCGAAAGCGGCGAAAGCCGACGCCATCAGGCAGGCATTAAGCGATTTCAGTTTCATACAAACCTCCCAAATCGGGTCTTCCTAAAGTACAATCGCGCATCCTGCGCGACCTTGACGCCTCCCCCTCGACGGAAAGCGGCGGCGTCATCAGCGTGGCGGAGCAGTCGTCCGACGCACGATGAGCTCGACGGGCAGTGTGTCGCATGACGGCCCCTTCTCCGGCTCCTCAATTCGCCTGAGAAGGGCTTCGACGCTGCGACGCCCGGATTCGAAGAGAAGCTGGCGAACGGTCGTCAGCCCCAGATAGTCGGCCATTTCAATGTCGTCATAGCCGATCACCGACAGATCGCCGGGGACATCGAGCCCCAGGTCGCGTGCCGCCTCCAGCACACCCAGGGCCTGGGTGTCGTTCGAGGCGAAGATCGCCGTCGGCGGCTCGCTGAGGCTAAGCAGCCGAGTGGCGAGATCCCTTGCCACCTCGCGACCGAAACGGCCATCGAGATGATATTCGGGCCGGACTTCGATGGTCGCCTCGATCAATGCGCGCCGATAGCCTTCGAAGCGGTCCTCGCCCGCGGTGAAGTTGAAGCCGGCTTGAGGGATGTCGCCAATATAGCCGATCCGGCGATGTCCGAGATCGATAAGGTGGCGGGTAGCCTTCCGCCCGCCGGCAACGTCGTTGATAACGATACGATCGAACGGCTCGCAAATCGGATTGCCGACATCAACGAACACAACCGGAACGGTCGAGCGCTGGAAGCGCGCAACATCCGGCGGCGTCGGCGGCAGCGAGATGACGATCACCCCATCGACACGGCGCGGGTCCGGGACGGTGCGGAAATAGCGATCCCGCTTCTCGACTGCGTCCACATTGTAGATCACGACGTCATAACCGTTTGCCGAAGTCGTTTCCTCAATGCCGTGGAGACGTTCGACGAACACCGAACGCGTAAAGAAAGGAGCAATGACGGCGATGCTTTGCGTCTTGCCCATCGAAAGGCCGCGCGCCGCCAGATTAGGGACATAGTTAAGGTCTCGAACCGCGCCCATGACTTTGGCGCGCGTCGTTTCGGAAACGCGCGGATGGTCATTCAGCACCCGTGAGACGGTGCCGAGGCCAACCCCAGCTCTCTCTGCTATGTCCTTGATCGTCGGGCGCATGTGAGCAAACATGTGGTGGAAGCGTTTCCATGAGGTAGCACAGGAGCGTACGTTGAGCAATAGACGCAACGTCGACTTATGTCCAAGGGGTCGTTTCGGAGGGGTGGTGGTCTCCTGTCATGGCTTCGTTGAAAACGCGGCATTCTTTGGCGATGCCAACGAAAACGATACGACTAAAGGTCTAGGCCTATTTCTGGGTCAGATGCAAGCTCACCTTGGGTTTGTACTTAGGGAAAGTGGATTTTTTCGGCAGGGTTGCCCCGATTTAAAGCGCTTTCAGGCAGATAGGGACGGTCGCTTGGCCCCGCTTTCGCGGGCGCGATGAGCCCGGTTTGCTCCCCGACTGATTTTTGTGGATTTGAAACGTTGGCAGAGATAGCAATCGGGAGCCGCGACCCTGACGGAGCGGGGAGGGCGAAAGTGTCGCTTCAAAACCGAGGGAGCGTGGTGGTAGGCTTCTTCGAGCCTGACAATCGGAGGTCGAAGGCGGCGATCATCGACCCAAGTCGATCCTGAAACGGATCCGGATCGTACCTGTCCCGCGCTCGATCATCCGGGAGCGTTCGTCGACCGAGTCCAGACTGCGGGTCGATTGGCCCTGAGGTATCGCCGCCTCTGATGACGACGACGGGAGGTTGGCGTCGTATCAATGGCTGCATGCGAGCAGCAAGGGGGAGCAAGGGTGTTCGGACTTTTTAGAGGACGTTCGCCGCAGCGCCCGGCCTGGAGCCGGGTTGGCGCCGATGCCGAGGACCTTCGGGAGTACGACGCCTTCGGTCCTTGGCTTTTGCGGGTCGGATCGGAGGCCGAAATGCCTCCCCGATTTCGATCGGCCTACGAGGGGCTGAAGCACGCCGATTACTTGATCAAGATCCCTCGCTCGATCGATCGGCGCGACGCGTTTCCCGGCGCCGATCTTTACGGGGCCGTCTTTGCGATGGATGACGACGGTTTCACCTCGTTGACGGCCACCGACGGAGCCGAAGGCTTTACCCAGCGATATCTGGGGTGGGATGAGGTGGCTGCCGTGCGGACGGTGAGCAATCTTCTGCGTTCCGAGTTCGTGCTGTTGCTCAAAGAAGGCGATGCGCTGACGGTGAGCTACAACTCCGTCTCCGCCGATCTGATGAGCCGCGTTGTCGGCTTCATTCGTCAGCAGCTCATGGTGCCGGATGACTTTGGTCCGGTTTTGGCCAATGAGGCCGAGGAATTCGAGGATTTCTTCTTCAACGCCATGCTGGCCGAGGAGCGTCACGGCGGGCAGTTCATGCTTCCGATCCACTTCGAACCGCCCGGCAAGTCCTGTCGCAACGCCCAGAACCGTCGACGCGTCACCACCGGTCTGCTGATCCTTCTGTCGGGCAGCGAGCTCGTCATCGTCGATCGTGACGTGCCGATGCGACGGCGGTTCTTCGCGCATTACGCCTACCGCAAGACTTATGTCGGCTTGGCGTCGGTCCGTGGGTTCCGTGTGCAACTACCGCCGGACAACGCACCCGGCCGCTTCATGATGCTGGAGTTGATCATGGAGCAGCAGCGCCTTGGCATCGCATGCTTCAAGACGCCTCAGCGTGTCGTCGATCTCCTGCGTCGGCGCGGCGTGGCCCGACTTTGAAGCCTTCGCCTCATCTGGCGCTTCGCTGGATGAGGCTTCCGATCTGCAGCACGGTGGCGATGAGTCCGAACGCCGCCCCAAGCGCTGCCACCGCCGGCCAACCGCCGTGCGGCCAGGCTGCTCCGGCGAGAGCAGAACCGATCGCGCCCCCAATGAACATGAGCCCCATGAACAGCGTGTTGATGCGGGCTCGTGCCTCCGGGCGCAAGGCGTAGATGATGTGCTGGTTGGAGATCAGGGCGCTCTGGACCGCGAAGTCGAGCACCACGACGCCGACGACCAGACCGACGATCGACGACCAGAGGCCGAAGACGGCCCAGGCCAGGAGCGTCAGGCCTGCGCCGAGTGCGATGACCCCGTGCGGACCGCGCCGGTCGGCGATCCGGCCCGCCAAGGGCGCCGCGAGAATGCCGACGAGCCCGACGACGCCGAAGAGACCGGCCACATCGGCGCCGAGGCCGAAGCGTGGGTCTTCGAGGCGAAGCGCGAGAACCGTCCAGAAGGCGGAGAAGGCTGCGAACAGCAGCGCCTGTGTGGCCGCAGCCAGACGCAACTCGGCGAACTCGTGAAAAAGGTGGATGAGCGAGGCCATCAGGCGACCGTATCCGAGCCCGCTGCCGGGATGACTCCTTGGCAGACGGAGTCCCATCCAGAGCGCGGCGCCCAAGGCAACGGGAACGCCAAGCCAGAACATGGTTCGCCAGCCGGTGTGTTCTCCGACGAAGCCGGCGACCGTCCGGCTCAGCAGGATGCCGGCAAACAGGCCGGCCATCACCGTTCCGACCGTGGCTCCTCGGCGCTCCGGTGGCGCCAGATGGGCGGCGAGGGGCACCACTTGCTGGGCGACCGTGGCGGCAAGGCCGACGGCGAAGGACGCTGCCAGCATCGTCGCGGCTCCTGGAGCCATCGCCGTGGCCGCAAGCGATACCGCCAGCATGACGAACTGCGCGACGATCAGCGCCCGGCGCTCCATGATGTCGCCGAGCGGCACCATCAGGAACAGACCGGCAGCGTAGCCGAGCTGGGTGGCGGTCGGGATATAGGCGGTGAGCGGACTGCCGAGGTCGCTCTGCATCACGCCGAGCAGTGGCTGGTTGTAGTAGATGTTGGCGACGGCAAGGCCGGCGGCGGCGGCCATGGCCAGAGTGAGCCCGCGGGACAGAATGGGAGGGGTGCCTTCGGCGGCTTGTGTGGTCACGTCAGGCTCCATGCCGCGCGGCGGCTCGTTGAGACGGTCGATCATGGATGCATAGTACAGACCATAACGAGTTGGCGTATAGTGCGGTCGAAAGTTAGGCCCGCATAACGGATACCGTTAGAATGAACATTGAGTGCGTTGCCGTTTTCGTCGAGGCCACGCGAAGCGGAAGTCTGGCCGCGGCCGCGCGCGAGCTCGGTTTGGTCCCCATGGCCGCCTCGCGTCGTCTCGCCGCCCTGGAAGCGGAACTCGGCGTCCGATTGGTTCACCGAACGACGCGGGCTCTGGCGCTCACCACCGAGGGAGACGCCTTTCTGCCTTACGCGGAGGCGATGGTCGAGGATGCCGCCAGTGCGCGCGCCGCGCTGCGTCCGTCGGATTCGGGCGTTGCCGGCCTGTTGCGCCTTACGGCATCCGAGCCCTTCGGCCGAAAGGTGATCAGCGCGATGTTGCCGGCGTTTCTCGCCGCCAATCCCGATCTGCGCGTCGACTTGCTGCTCACCGACGATCTCGTCGACATCGTGGCCGCCGGAATGGACGTCGCCATCCGCATCGCGCCCTTGCGCGACAGCTCGCTGGTCGCGCGCCGCCTCGCCGACAGCCCGCGCCACCTCTATGCCTCGCCCGGCTACCTGGCCTCGGCCGGAACGCCGCGTCGGCTTGCCGATCTCGAAGGGCACCAATGTCTGGTCCTTTCCGGCGCAACTCATTGGGCATTCGCCGTCGGCGACAAAATGCGACGGTTGCGCGTTTCGGGGCGCTATTCGAGCAACTCCATCGAAGCCCTTCACGAGGCTTGCCTGCGAGGAGTGGGGCTTACGCTTCTCGCCGAATGGAACGTCGCCGACGATGTCGCCGCCGGTCGTCTGGTTCCCTTGTCGCTCGACGACGGTGAGCCGGAAGGGCTGGGCATCTGGGCTGTTTACCCGACAGCGCGATTGGTGCCGCCAAAAGCGCGATTGTTCGTCGAAGCGCTGAAATCACACCTTGAGCGGGAGAGGGAGACTGCGACCTTGGTTGACGAAAGGTAAAAAGATGCGGATTTTCCCAGGCCACACTCTTGCCTGCCAAGGTTGAGCGGCCTATACCCCGCCGCTCAAGCGGCAATGCCTGCGCAACATGGAATGACCACAATGAATGACAGCCTGATCGCAGATCTCGTTTTTCCTGCCATCAGGACTCTCATTCATGCCCGCTTCCATCACGCTTTCCGGTCTCAGCTATTCTACGCCTGACGGCCGCCTTCTATTCGATAACCTCAGCATCGCCTTCAACGCCGAGCGCACCGGTCTCGTCGGACGCAACGGCGTTGGAAAATCGACGCTTCTGCGCCTGATTGCCGGAGAACTAGCGCCTCGTTCGGGCACTATCGCCGTTGGCGGGCGCCTTGCCGTGTTGCGGCAAATCGTGGCGCCGCCTCCGGACATGACTGTCGCCAACCTGTTCGGGGTGACCGAGGGGATGGCGCTGCTTGATCGCGCCGAGGCGGGCGAGGCAAGCCTCACCGAGTTGACCGCGGCCGACTGGACCCTTCCTGTGCGATTGGAGGCCGCGCTCTCCCGGCTCGGTCTCGATGTTCGACCGGATACGCGGCTCATCGCATTGTCGGGTGGGGAGGCGACGCGCGCCGCCCTGGCTGCGCTCACTTTCGACGAGCCGGACATGCTGCTGCTCGACGAGCCCACCAACAACCTCGACCGCGACGGGCGAAGGGCGGTGATCGACCTTCTGGCCGGTTGGCGTGGCGGATCGATGGTGATCAGCCACGATCGCGAGCTGCTGGAGACCATGGACAGCATCGTCGAACTCACCTCGCTCGGCGCCAGCCGATATGGCGGCAGCTGGAGCGCCTATCGGGAGCGCAAGGCTCTCGAACTCGCCGCGGCTCGGCACGATCACGACGATGCGGAGAGGCGGCTTGTCGGCGAACGACAGGCGGCGCAGGTTCAGGCCGAGAAGCAGGCGCGGAGAGCCGGCGCCGGGGCACGCAAGGCCGCGAAGGGTGGCATGCCCAAGATCGTGGCCGGTGGTCTTGAACGCAAGGCGGAAGAAACGCGCGCCGCCGACGCTCGGCTAGGGGAGCGTCGCATGGCCGCAGCAGCCTCCGCCGTGGAGGAGGCGCGCGGCAAGCTGGAGGTTCTCGTTCCCTTTTCCGTCAGTCTGCCGCCATCCAGTCTCGTCGACGATCGCCTCGTACTGAAGCTGGATGCGGTCTCGGCCGGCCATGGCGATAGAGTGCTCGTGCGTGACCTGTCGCTCGAAATCCGAGGACCTGAGCGTGTCGCAGTCACCGGACCGAACGGATCGGGAAAATCCACTCTGTTGAGGACGATCATCGGCGATCGTCCGCCGCTCTCCGGGCTGGTGGACATGCGCGTCGACTTCGCTTTTCTCGATCAGCAGGTTTCGCTACTCGATGAGGCGGATACCATCCGCGACAACTACCGCCGCCTGGATCCCGGCGCCAGCGAGCAAGCCTGCCGGGCGAGTCTCGCCAGGTTCAAGTTCCGGGCCGATGCCGCGCTCAGGACGGTCGGCAGCCTGTCGGGGGGCGAACGCCTCAGGGCGGGGTTGGCTTGCGTGCTCGGCCGCGCGCGCCCACCGCAACTCCTTATTCTTGACGAGCCGACCAACCACCTCGACGTTGAGTCGATCGAAACCGTGGAGGCCGGTCTTCGCGCCTACGATGGAGCACTTCTGGTTGTGAGCCACGACGAGGCTTTTCTGGAGGCCATCTCCGTCGGCCGGCGCATCGAGCTCGCTTCGGCGGACGGTAGGGCGGGAGCCGTCTAGCCTCGCCCGAGGTCGCTCGGTATGGGAATCATAATCGATTGAATGCCGTCGATCCGGCCATTTTCGGTGTGACGGCCCGACTCTGAGGTCGGTCGAGGACCGGTATTTCAAAAATCTTAGTACAAACTACGTAATCGATACGTAGTGGCACGTAGAACTTTGGGCGAAACCGGTAACCGGATCGGTTGGGGCAGGAAAAAGCCCGGAAATTAGCCGAAATGCTTAGTTGACCTGCCCATAATGCGACGTTCGTTCTCTTTATGTTCGCCGATTTCGTCGATTGTTTCTGTGGCCTCGTACGGTCTTACAACGATTGATCCCTCATACTTCAGTCGGTATTGTCTTTTTCAGGAACGCTAATCCGGGCCGCTCGGTTATGGGTGCCGGGCGTTGGAGAGACTGGTAGGAGAGTTGATCGTCATGGGGTTGTCTGATGGGGCCGAGAGGTTCCCGATGCTACTCTTTTGTGGTGTAGTCGCCACGGCGGACGTCTCTTTCTTCAGGCTGCGAACCTTACCCACCCCTATCGGCGCATCGTCTCATAAGTCCTCTCTACGCAAATGAGACCGGAACGGGCGGCGATATGTCCATCGGAGAAAAGCTGATGTCACAAGCTCCTACCAAGAATGCCAAGCTGATTGCCTGGGTCGAAGAAGTCGCCAAGCTGACGACCCCGGACCGCATCCACTGGTGCGATGGTTCGCAGGAAGAATATGATCGTCTCTGCCAGGAGCTGGTCGATGGCGGCACCTTCACCCGTCTGAACGACAAGAAGCGTCCGAACAGCTTCCTCGCCCGTTCCAATCCGTCGGACGTCGCCCGCGTCGAGAGCCGCACCTTCATCTGCGCCAAGACCAAGGAAGAAGCCGGCCCGACCAACAACTGGGCCGATCCGGCCGAAATGCGTGCCACCATGATGGGCCTGTTCAAGGGCTGCATGAAGGGCCGCACGATGTACGTGATCCCCTTCTCCATGGGACCGCTCGGCTCGAAGATCGCCCAGATCGGCGTCGAGCTGACCGATAGCGCCTACGTCGCCGTCCACATGCGCATCATGACCCGCATGGGTACCAAGGTGCTCGACGTGCTCGGCAACGACGAGTTCGTGCCTTGCATCCACTCCGTCGGCGCTCCGCTCGAAGCCGGCCAGAAGGACGTCGCCTGGCCCTGCAACGACACCAAGTACATCGTCCACTTCCCCGACACCCGCGAGATCATGTCGTTCGGTTCGGGCTACGGCGGCAACGCGCTGCTCGGCAAGAAGTGTCTGGCGCTCCGCATCGCTTCGGTCATGGCCCGCGACGAGGGTTGGCTGGCCGAGCACATGCTCATCCTCGGCGTCAAGAACCCCAAAGGCGAGAAGTCCTACGTTGCAGCCGCCTTCCCGTCGGCTTGTGGCAAGACCAACTTCGCCATGATCATCCCGCCCAAGGCCTATGAGGGCTGGGAAATCACCACCATTGGCGACGACATCGCCTGGGTGAAGCCGAACGCCGATGGCGAACTGCGCGCCATCAACCCCGAGAACGGCCTGTTCGGCGTTGCTCCCGGCACCAACGAAGTGTCGAACCCGAACGCGCTGCGCACCCTGCACGCCAACTGCATCTTCACCAACGTCGCTCTGACCGACGATGGCGACGTGTGGTGGGAAGGCATGACCGACGAGGCTCCTGCGCACCTGATCGACTGGACGGGTAAGGACTGGACCCCGGATTGCGGCCGCCCTGCCGCCCATCCGAACAGCCGCTTCACCGCCCCGGCGAGCCAGGTTCCGTCGATCGATCCGGACTGGGAGAACCCCGCCGGCGTTCCGATCTCGGCCTTCATCGTTGGCGGCCGCGTTGCCACCGCCTTCCCGCTGGTCATGCAGTCGTTCAGCTGGAGCCACGGCGTCTATCTTGCCGCCACCATGGGTTCCGAGCAGACGGCCGCTGCCGAGGGTACCGGCATGCGCCGCGACCCCTTCGCCATGCTGCCCTTCTGCGGCTACAACATGGGCGACTACTGGGCGCACTGGCTCGACATGGGCCGCAACCTGCCGAAGGCGCCGGGCTTCTTCCGCGTCAACTGGTTCCGCAAGGACGACAACGGCAAGTTCATTTGGCCGGGCTACGGCGAGAACATGCGCGCTCTCGAGTGGATCGTTGGTCGTGTCAAGGGCGAAGCCGACGCGGTCGAGTGCCCCTACGGCCTGGTGCCGCGGTATGATGACCTCAACATGGAGGGCATCGACTTCTCCAAGGCCAAGTATGATGCCATCCTGAAGGTCACCAAGGCCAAGGCGTTGGCCGAGGCCGAGGATCAGGGCAAGTACTTCGCTCAGTTTGGGGATCGTCTCCCCAAGGAAGTGGAGCTTGAGCGTCAGCTGTTCACGGCCCGCCTCGAGCGCACGGCCGACGTGTGGGAAATCAAGGGCTGACCGGTCTCCGGTAAGTTCGAGACTTTTCTGACGACATGAAGGACGGCCCTCGGCAAACGGGGGCCGTTCTTCTTTTGTGGGTGCTACGTCGAACTCCCGATGGCAGCCCCTGCTGACATCTTCTGTCGTCTCCTCGGGGGTAGACAGGGAAGATCAAGAGTGGGGTAGGTTGTGAGCATACTCAATCGCGCGTGGCATGAAGCGAACCCCATGCCGAAAAATCCCAAGCCGGAGCAGCGCATGGCCTGGCATGCCGGACATGCCGCAAACTGTGGCTGCCGCCCGATCCCCGCCGGTGTCGTCCGTCTTTTCGTCGAGCGCGGTTTGCCGGTTCCGGCCGAAACGGTGCGCGGGGAGGCCGCCGGGCGCAAGGGGTGAAGCGCGGTGAGGCCGGCCTCTCGCGGGGGCTTGCCGGGCAGATCTCTGGTCGATCGGACAGAGAGCTCTCGCAGTCGTGATCGCCGTTTCCGGCTCAATCCCTGGATTCTCCTGGAACCTTTTCGGGTTTCAGTCATATTTATGAACGGGCCGCCGACAGGGGCCGCCGTCCACCTCTGGCGGACCCGGCTCCGGACCGGACTTCATTTCATTGGCGACGATCCTCTACGGCCTCGGTTGCAGTTTCAGTTGGCGCCATCGGACGTTTACGATTTCGGCCTTGTTGAAGACCGCAGAACCGATGCCGCCGCGATAGCGTAGGTGGGGGACCATGCGATGGTCTGGGCGGAAAATATTCTCCGCGGCCTGCTGAATAAGCTGGTGACGCGGGGTTCGTTTGAAGTTGAACTCTACAATGGAACCCGCTGGACTTTCGGCGATGGCAGCGGCAAGCGTGTCTTGGTTCGCGTCGCCGATCGAAAGGTCGCCGCGGAGTTGATCCGCGACCCGGAGGTCCGGTTCGGCGAGCTCTACATGGACGGTCGGCTGGACGTCGTCGAGGGCACGCTTTACGAGCTTCTCGAGCTGCTGCTTCAGCATGGCGTGGGCATGCGGCAGTTCACCGGTCGGAAGCTGTTCCTGATGGCTCGCAAGATCAGGCACTTGCTGGTCGGGCGCAACACGCTTCTGCGGTCGCGCCGCAATGTCGTTCATCACTACGACCTCAACGCGGCCTTCTATGATCTGTTCCTGGATACCGATCGCCAGTATTCCTGCGCCTACTATGCCGCCCCGGACATGACGCTCGAGGAAGCCCAGCGCGCCAAGTGCCGGCATCTTGCCGCCAAGCTTCTGATCGATCCGGGCATGAGCGTCCTCGATATCGGTTCCGGCTGGGGCGGGCTCGGGCTCTACCTCGCCGAGGTAGGGCAGGCTGGCAGCGTCAAGGGCGTCACGCTATCGGACGAGCAACTGCTGATCGCCAGAAAGCGCGCCGGCGACAAGGGTTACGACCATGTGAGGTTCGAGCTCGAAGACTACCGCAACACGCGCGGAACCTTCGATCGCATCATTTCAGTCGGCATGTTCGAGCACGTCGGCCCCCAGAACTACGACACCTATTTCCGCAAGGCGGCCGATCTTCTGGCCGACGACGGCGTGTTCATGCTGCATACCATCGGCCACACGTCGACGCCGGGTCTGACCAATGGCTGGATCACCAAGTACATCTTCCCAGGCGGTCACTTGCCCGCCTTGTCGGAGGTGGTGATCGCCGTCGAGAAGTCCGGGCTTATGATGGCGGACGTGGAGGTGCTGCGACATCACTATGCCGACACTCTTCGCGAGTGGCGGGCTCGCTTCATGGCCCGGCGTCACGAGGCGCTTGCGCTCTACGACGAGCGCTTCTGCCGGATGTGGGAGTGCTATCTCGCCATGTGCGAAGCCGCTTTCCGTTTCCTCGACGTTGTTGTCTACCAGTTCCAGCTCACGCATCGGAACGACGTGGTGCCGATCACCCGCGACTATATCGCCAAGCGAGAGGCCACCCTGTTTGCGCGCGAGAGAGCTCTGGGGGAGCCGACGGCGGCGCGCTCGTGGCGGGACATGGCCACGGTCATCTCGAGAGGATAGGCGACGTCACCTTCGACCCCGCCCAGCCCTCTGTTGGGAGGCTGGGCGATTTTCGAAAGCGGTTTGCGATCAGCTCTGTGTGGCCATCCTGCGCGTCAGTTCGTAGAGAGCGATGCCGCTGGTCGTCGCGACATTGAGACTGTCGAAACCGCTGGCCATGTCGATGCGTACGGTTTCGGCGGCGGACATTTCGACATCCGGCAATCCCGGCCCTTCCGTCCCCAACAGCAAGGCCGCCGGTCGATTGGTCGGAACCTCGTGGAGCCTCATGGCCCCGCGTGGCGATAGCGCCAGCACGCGATAGCCCAGGTCGGCGAGGGCGGCGGCGACGCCCGAACCTGCGTCGAGCCGCGTGAACGGCACGTTCAGGACGCCGCCGACCGACACCCGGATCGCTTTCCTGTAGAGCGGGTCGCATGACGTCGCGTCGAGCACGACCGCTCCCGCGCCAAAGGCGGCGGCATTGCGGAAAATGCCGCCCATGTTGTCGTGGTTGGCGAGGCCGACAAGACCGACGACGACCCGCGGACGGTCCGCCAGCAGATCGGCGAGCGGCGGGGAGGGCGAGCGTCGGCCGAGACCGAGGAGTCCCCTATGGATCGGAAAGCCGACGATCGTATCCATCAGCTCCTGATCGGCGACGAAGATCGGCAAATCGTCGGGCGGCGACCATGCCAGAACGGTGTCGACACGGTTGCGGGCGATCAGAAGGGCCTCGGGCCGGTAGCGCGAGCCTGTCGACAGGAAGACGGCGAGTACGCTTTCTCCCTCGGCGATGAAGGCGTTTCCATGGGTCTGCCGAAGATCGCGATCGCGCACGTTCATGAACGGCGCAAGGCGCGGATCGCTGAGATCGGTGACCGGAATGATCATGGCTTTGTCTTCCGCTTCTTGACGGGGGAACATGGGACACCGTTATTAGGTGCGAGGCGTGGATGCCAGAGGAACGCGCTCAAAGGATTGCGAGATGTCTCATCATCGACTGATCGGATTGCCCGCGGGAATTCTCGGCGCCGCCGGCGTGGCGACGCTGGCCGTCGGAGCCCATGCCGTCACCGGCGCCAACCTTGATGTTGCCGGAAGCATTCTGCTGTTTCACGCGGCGGCGCTGCTGGCCCTTGCCAATGCCGGCGATCTGCGACTGAGAGGGCTGTCGGCCCTGTTGTTCGTGGTTGGCTGCCTCTTGTTCTCAGGCGATCTGGTCTTCAAGGCGGCGATGGCGAGGAGTCTGTTTCCCATGGCGGCGCCGTCGGGGGGAGTCGCGCTGATCCTTGGCTGGCTGGTGGTTGCCATCGGCTCGCTGATGCCTCGTCGACCATAGCGTCGTCTTCCCCGGATTCCTGTGGCGCGGCCTTGACTCTTGCGCGGCCAAATGGTCGTGTCCGCCCGAAAACCATTGAGGAAAGCCAACAAATGACCAACGCCTTCGTGTTCCCCGGTCAGGGCAGTCAGGCCATCGGCATGGGCAAGGCCCTTGCCGATCATTACGCCGCCTCGCGGGCGGTGTTCGAGGAGGTCGACGAGGCTCTCGGCGAGAAGCTGTCCGACGTCATCTTCAACGGTCCCGAAGACCATTTGACGCTGACCGCCAACACCCAGCCGGCGCTGATGGCCGTCAGTCTGGCCGCGCTCCGAGGCCTGGAGGCGGAAGGCATTACCATCAAGCAGCATGCCGCCTTCGTTGCCGGTCATTCGCTTGGCGAATACTCGGCCCTGGCTGCCGCCGGTACGCTGTCGGTGACCGACGCCGCCCGCCTGTTGCGCGCGCGCGGCAACGCCATGCAAAAGGCCGTGCCGGTGGGCGAGGGTGCCATGGCCGCGCTGCTTGGCCTGGATTTCGAAACGGCGGTCGCCGTTGCCAAGGAAGCTGCGCAGGGCGATGTTTGCGAGGCGGCCAATGACAACGCGCCCGGCCAGGTGGTGGTGTCGGGTTCCAAGCTCGCCGTCATCCGCGCCGTGGACATCGCCAAGGGCAAAGGCGCCAAGCGCGCCATGCTGCTCAACGTCTCGGCCCCCTTCCATTGCCAGCTGATGCAGCCGGCGGCCGAAGCGATGGCCGAGGCGCTCGCCACGGCGACCATCAACGCGCCGATCGTGCCGATCTTCGCCAACGTCACCGCGGAGCCGACGTCCGATCCCGAGGCGATCCGCAAGCAGCTCGTCGCCCAGGTGACCGGCACCGTGCGCTGGCGCGAGAGCGTGTCGGCCATGGCCGGAGCCGGTGTCGACAAGTTCGTGGAAGTCGGTGCCGGCAAGGTCCTGTCCGGCCTTATTCGCCGCATTGCGCCGGCTGAGGGTGTGATCGATTTCGGCAAGCCTTCCGATATCGCCGACGTCAAGGCGCTGCTCGGCTTGGCCTGATCGGTGAGATTCGTGCGGTAATATAATACCGCACGAGCTAAGTTATTGATCTTTAATAGGATGATGCCGCTCGCTCTGCTTGACAAACGAGCGGCATTTCCATATTGGAAAACGCGACGGCGGCGCCCGGCAACGGGAGCCGCCCTTTCGCATCGGAAACGGTGCGAAGGATGAGACGAACCGGCCGCCTTTTGGGGCGGCCCAACCGGAAGACGGTAACGCCCATGACGACCTATACGGCGAAGCCGGCGAACATCGAGAAGAAGTGGGTCTTGATCGACGCCGAAGGCCTCGTGGTCGGCCGCCTCGCGACTGTGATCGCGATGCGCCTCCGCGGTAAGCATAAGGCCACCTATACCCCTCATATGGATGACGGAGACAATGTCGTCGTCATCAATGCGGACAAGGTGGTTCTGACGGGACGCAAGTACACCGACAAGACCTACTACTGGCACACCGGGTATATCGGCGGCATCAAGGAGCGCAAGGCGCGCCAGATCCTTGAGGGTCGCTTCCCCGAGCGCGTGCTCGAGAAGGCCGTTGAGCGCATGATCCCCGAAGGCCCGCTCGGCCGCCGCCAGCTTTCCAACCTCCGCGTCTACGCCGGTGCCGAGCATCCCCATGCCGCCCAGCAGCCGGAAGTCCTCGACGTCAAGTCGATGAACAAGATGAACACGAGGCCTTGATCCATGGCTGAGCTCTCCTCCCTCGCTGAACTCGGCGCTGCCGACGTCGCTCCGGTGGCCGAGGCCCCGGTGCACGTTCAGAAGCTCGACAAGTTCGGCCGCGCCTATGCCACCGGCAAGCGCAAGAACGCCATCGCTCGCGTCTGGGTCAAGCCGGGTTCCGGCAAGATCGTCGTGAACGGCAAGGAGTTCACCGCCTACTTCGGTCGCCCGGTGCTCCAGATGATCGTCCAGCAGCCGATCTACGCTGCCGCTCGCGATGGCCAGTTCGACATTTTCGCCACGGTTTCCGGCGGTGGTCTGTCCGGTCAGGCCGGCGCTCTGCGTCACGGCATCTCCAAGGCGCTGACCTATTACGAGCCGGGCCTGCGCGGCGTGCTCAAGAAGCTTGGCTTCCTGACCCGCGACAGCCGCGTCGTCGAGCGCAAGAAGTACGGCAAGCGCAAGGCTCGCCGGAGCTTCCAGTTCTCGAAGCGCTGATCCGGTTTCGGATTTGCAATATGGAAAGGGCGGTGCCGGTGGCGCCGCCCTTTTCGTTTTCGTGATTCAGCTTGGAAGGCTGCTGACGCCCTGCTGCATCCCTATGGCCGAGGCCCGCTTGAACTGGATGAGTCAAGGTCAGGCGAAACTGGCGTCAGTCCTTGATCCGCAGCCCCACCGGATCCGGCGGCAGCGGAATGAACTCTGTCTCGCCGACGATCTCCGGGAAGCGCCGGGCGCGCCAGTCGGCTTTGGCCGCTTCGATGCGCTCCTTCGACGAGGAAACGAAGTTCCAGTAGATGTGCCGCTTCTCGGGGAAGGGCTCTCCGCCGATCAGCACGAGGCGCGTCGGCTCCGTCGCCACCAGGATCACCTCGGCGTTCGGATGGAAGACGACGAGCTGGTTGGGAGGGAAGGCGCCGTCTTGCCCCTCGATGCCGACGCTGCCGCTGATGACATAGGCGGCGCGCTCGACGTGATCGGGCGGAACCTTGAAGCGCGCGCCGGCCTCCAGGTGAACGTCGGCATACATCAAGTCGGAGTAAACCGGTACCGGCGAGCGAACGCCGAAGCCTTCGCCGGCCACCAGCGTCATTCGCATGCCGGTGTCGGAGAAAGCGGGAAGCACTGCCTTGTCATGGTGGCTGAAGAGAGGGGAGACCTCTTCGCTTGCTTTCGGAAGAGCCACCCAGATCTGCGTGCCGAACAGGCTCCCTCCGGCGGCATGAACCTCGGTCGGAAATCGTTCGGAGTGGACGATACCGTTTCCCGCCGTCATCCAGTTGACCTCGCCGGCCTTGATCGTCTCCTTGTGACCGGCGCTGTCGCGGTGGATCATTTCGCCATCGAACAGGTAGGTCAGGGTCGACAGGCCGATATGCGGATGTGGCCGCACATCCTCCGCCTCTCCGGCACCGAACATCACCGGCCCCATCTGGTCGAAGAAGATGAAGGGGCCGACCATGCGGCGCTGCGCCGACGGCAGGGCGCGGCGCACCTTGAAGCCGCCGAGGTCGCGGACGTTCGGAAGGATGATTTCCTCGATGCGGTCATTTCCGCCCTTGCCGGGAATGCTCATGACTTGCCTTTCCTATTGCGAGAACATCCGCCGGTCGGTTGAGCCGCTCTGATCGAAAAGTGGCTCTCCAGCGCGTGTAGTCTGGGTGTTCGCGTCCGGATTGTGTCAGTCCGGTCGACGAGTGCTTCAGACAAGATAGGGGGGTCTGCGGATGAGCGGTAGCGGCCGTTTGTTGAACGGTGTTTTCATCTTGAAGTCAGCGGCCTGCGCAAGAACAGGCATGATCATCCGAAAGGTCGAAATAAAAAAGCAGGGCCGAAGCCCTGCTTTCTAGTTCCGCGTGTCAGCCCATAAAGCCTACAGATAGAAAGACCTCCCAATCCATCCGCTGGCGGCAGCGTTTTCCGCGCCTATATGGGTTTTCCCTCCCAAGACTCAGACCGCGATAACTGGAGGGCATTCTACTTTTGCCTAGTTTGACGGCTTCATTTACTGAAGCATTTCGTCTTTTGGCCGTGCCATCCTTATTTATGGCGGGTACCATACACTGCGTTTTTTGGTTTGTCATCCATTTGTGCATGGGCTGCATGCTTGTTCGGCATAGGGCGTTTCGTTCGTCGCCTTTACAATCTGGATTGGGAAATATCGCCATATCAATGGGTTGGCGGCACGTTCTGGAGCGGTTCCGAGTTGGCGCTTCATCCGGGATTTGCCCCATAGACTAAAGTCATAGCGAAAGGCGACGCGCACCGTTGCTTTCGGATGATCGGGGACCGATCGGTCTTGTTTTTTCAGGGTCGATGCGCTTTGAGTAGCGCGCATATTCAACGCCCGAGAGGATTCCATGCGTCTCAGCCGGTATTTCCTGCCCATCCTAAAAGAGGCGCCCAAGGAGGCGGAGATCGTCTCGCATCGCCTGATGCTGCGTGCCGGCATGATGCGCCAGCAGAACGCCGGCATCTACTCCTGGCTGCCGCTGGGACTGAAGGTCCTGAAGAAGATCGAGACCATCGTCCGCGAGGAGCAAGATCGTTCCGGCGCCGTCGAAATCCTGATGCCGTCGATCCAGCCCGCCGATCTCTGGCGCGAGAGCGGCCGCTACGATGCCTATGGCAAGGAGATGCTGCGCATCGTCGACCGTCATGAGCGCGAGATGCTCTATGGCCCGACCGCCGAGGAGGTGGTCACCGACATCTTCCGCACCTACGTGCGTTCCTACCGTGACCTGCCGCTCAACCTCTACAACATCCAGTGGAAGTTCCGCGACGAGGTGCGTCCGCGCTTCGGCGTGATGCGTGGCCGCGAGTTCCTGATGAAGGACGCCTACTCCTTCGACGTCGATCAGGCGGGTGCGCTGCGCGCCTACCACAAGATGTTCGTTGCCTATCTCAGGACCTACAAACGGCTCGGCCTCACTGCCATTCCGATGCGCGCCGACACCGGTCCGATCGGCGGCAAGCTCAGCCACGAGTTCATCATCCTTGCCTCCACCGGCGAGAGCGCCGTTTTCTGCGACAAGGACCTTCTCGATCTCCCGGTGCCGGGCGAGGACATCGATTTCGACGGCGATCTCTCGCCTGTCGTCGACATGTTCACCAGCCGCTATGCCGCGACCGACGAAATGCACGACGAAGCCGCCTTCGAGGCTCTTCCGGAAGAGCGGCGCGTGTCGGCGCGTGGCATCGAGGTCGGCCACATCTTCTCCTTCGGCACCAAGTATTCCGAGCCGATGGGCGCGAAGGTGGCCATGCCGGACGGCAGCGAGCAGCCTGTGATCATGGGGTCCTACGGCATCGGCGTGTCGCGTCTCATCGGCGCCATCATCGAGGCCAGCCATGACGATGCCGGCATCATCTGGCCGGAGAGCGTGGCACCCTTCGGCGCCGGCGTGGTCAGCCTTCGCCCGGACGACGCGGCCGTGACGGCTGCCTGTGAAGACGCCTATGCCAAGCTCGCCGCCGCTGGCAAGGATCCACTCTACGACGACACTGCCGCCCGACCTGGCGCCAAGTTCGCCTCCATGGATCTGATCGGACTGCCCTGGCAGATCATCATCGGTCCGAAGGGGCTTGCCGACGGTGTCGTCGAGCTGAAACGCCGTGCCACCGGCGACAAGGAACTGGTGTCGCTGGAGTCGGCGATCGCCCGCGTCACAGAAAAGGCCTGATTGTCGCCGAAGAGGGGCGGTCGCATGCCGCCCCCCGTGGCTGTCCGATTCCGCTTGGAAAACACGGAATGGACAGCTTGTCGGCGGACGGAATTTGCTAGTCTCACGCGTCGCCGTCCGGTGGCGCCCGAGTCGGCCATCGGTCTTCTTGGCGGTGGCGTGGCGTTCCGGCGTTTGGAGGTCTTTGGATGAGCGAGGCGAAAGCGGGGCGGCCCTTCGCCCCCTTCGAGTGGAAACTGGCCGGCCGTTATCTGAGGTCCCGTCGCAAGGAAGCCTTCATTTCGGTGATCGCCGGCTTTTCCTTCGTCGGCATCATGCTGGGCGTCGCCACGCTGATCATCGTCATGGCGGTGATGAACGGCTTTCGTGGCCAGTTGATGGAGAAGATCCTCGGCATCAACGGCCATGCCGTGGTCCAGCCGATCGATAGCCCGCTTACCGATTACGCTTCGGTCGCCGATCGCCTGTCCGGGGTGGACGGCGTCAGGCTCGCCATGCCCTTCGTGGAGGGCCAGGTGCTGGCGTCCGGGCCATCCGGCGCTTTCGGCGTTCTGGTCCGCGGCGTGCGTAGCGCCGATCTCCAGAAGCTGCCTCTCGTCTACGATACCGTCCAGGTCGGTTCCTTCGACAAGTTCGATGACGGCATTGGCATCGCCATCGGTCAGCGGCTTGCCGAGAGTCTGGGCGTCACGGTCGGTGACAAGGTCACTCTGGTCAGCCCGAAGGGTAACGTTACCGCTCTCGGCACGACGCCGCGCGTCAAGGCCTATCCGGTGGCCGCGATCTTCAAGATCGGCATGAGCGAGTACGACGGCACCTTCGTTTTCATGCCGATCGCCGAGGCGCAGAAATACTTCATGATGGAGGACAAGGTCACCGCCATCGACGTCTTCGTCAACAATCCCGACGACATCGGGTCGATCAAGGAAAAGCTGACGATCGACGCAGGGCGACCGGTGCTGATCACCGACTGGCGGCAGCGCAACGTGACCTTCTTCTCTGCCCTTGAGGTCGAGCGCAACGTCATGTTCATGATCCTGACGCTGATCGTGCTGGTGGCGGCGCTCAACATCGTTTCCGGCATGACCATGCTGGTGAAGGACAAGAGCCACGACATCGCCATCCTGCGCACGATGGGCGCCAGCCGGGGCGCCATCCTGCGCGTCTTCCTGATCACCGGGTCGGCGATCGGCTTCGCCGGCACTGTTGCCGGATTCGGTCTTGGGCTTGTCGTTTGCCTCAACGTGGAGAAGATCCGGCAGTTCGTGTCCTGGCTGACCTCGACCGAGCTTTTCTCGCCGGAGCTCTATTATCTCAGCCAACTGCCAGCCGATATGCAGATGCACGAAACGATCACCGTGCTGATCATGGCACTGGTGCTGTCGTTCGCCGCCACCGTCTATCCTGCCTGGAAGGCGGCCCGTCTCGATCCCGTCGACGCGCTGAGGTATGAGTGATGCCGGCCATGGAAACCCTCATCACCGGCGTCGAAGATCCGGTCCTGAAGCTGGTCGGCATCGAGAAGTCCTACAAGGAGGGCTCAGGGACGCTTCCCATCCTGCGCGGCTGCGATTTCAACCTTTTTGCCGGCGAACTGACGGCGCTGGTCGCTCCTTCAGGCGCCGGCAAGTCGACGCTGCTGCACATCACCGGCCTTCTGGAGAAGCCCGACGCCGGCGACGTGATCATTGGGGGAAAGCCATGCGGCAAGCTCGATGACACCGTCCGCACGCGGCTTCGCCGTACCGAGATCGGCTTCGTCTACCAGTTCCATCATCTTCTGCCGGAGTTCTCTGCCCTCGAGAACCTGATGATCCCGCAGATGATCGCCGGCCTCGACAAGAAGGAAGCCGCCAAGCGCGGTAACGATCTCCTGTCCTACATGCGCCTCGAGAAGCGTGGGACTCATCTGCCGTCTCAGCTTTCGGGCGGCGAGCGGCAACGCGTCGCCATCGCCCGCGCCGTCGCCAATGCACCGAAGGTGCTGCTTGCCGACGAGCCGACGGGTAACCTCGACCCCAAGACCTCGCATTACGTGTTCGACGCTCTGGCCGCCCTGGTCAGGGCTACCGGCCTCGCAGCGATCATAGCCACGCACAACATGGCGCTGGCCGAACGCATGGACCGGCGCATTACCCTCGATGAAGGGCGGATCATCGAACTGGAGTAGTTCGCGATCGCCCGTCGCATTGTTCCTGGAGATCCGACCATGACTTCCCGCATCACCTACGTCAACGGACGCTATGTTCCGTCCAGGGAAGCCGTCGTCAGCGTCGAGGATCGCGGCAATCAGTTCGCGGATGCGGTCTATGAAGCCTGCCAGATCAAGGACGGTGCCATCATCGATCTTCGCCGTCACCTCGACCGGCTCGATCGGTCGCTGGCCGAGCTCAGGATCGCCGCGCCCATGAGTCGGGCAGCCATGACCCACGTTCTGCGGGAGGTCGCACGTCGCAACCGGGTCGAGAACGGCTATGTCTACTGGCAGATTTCGCGCGGCGCCGCCCCGCGCGACCATGCCTTCCCCGCTGGCGTGAATCCCACTTTCACGGCAACGGCGAAGGCGCTGGATGCCGCCGCCGCGGCGCTTCGCTATGAAAAGGGCGTGCCGGTCATCACGCTGCCCGACAACCGCTGGGAGCGCGTGGACATCAAGACCGTCGGCCTTCTGCCCAACGCTCTTGCCAAGCAGGCGGCGCGCGAAGCTGGCGCCTTCGAGGCCGTCTTCGTCGATGCGGAAGGTTTCGTGACCGAAGGCTCTTCCGCCAATGTCTGGCTGGTCGATGGGGAAGGGCGGCTCGTCACCCGACCGGCCGACCGTGGCATTCTTCGCGGCATCACCCGATCGGTTCTGCTGGAGGTGGCGGAGACCGAGGGCGTGGCGGTTGTGGAGCGGCGTTTCACCGTTGCCGAGATGAAGACGGCACGTGAGGTTTTCCTGACTTCTGCGGGGGCGACTCTTTGCCCGGTCGTCAGCGTGGACGGCGAGACGGTGGCCAATGGTGCGCCAGGCAGTGTGGCGGCCCGCCTGCGGCGGCGCTTCCACGACCTCGCGGAACGGACGCCGATTTGACGGCTGGCACCGTGCTTGGCAAAATTGTCACATCCCCGTCTAAACACGGATAGCACGAGCCCGTCGACGGCGACACGCGCTCGAAATGGACTGGTAATTTCCGGCGCGCCCGGCGTAACCATAAGCTCGGGCGACGCGTGGCGTCGGTGTGGCGCTTGCCCCTCACAAAAAAACGAAGTCGAAAAGGCCGAAAAAAATGGCGGACAAAGCCCAAAATCTTCAGGACACCTTCCTCAATCACGTCCGTAAGAACAAGATTTCGCTGACGATTTTTCTGATTAACGGCGTCAAGCTGCAGGGCGTGGTCACTTGGTTTGACAATTTCTGCGTCCTCTTGCGGCGCGATGGGCACTCCCAGCTCGTCTACAAGCACGCCATTTCCACCATCATGCCGGCTCAGCCTCTGGCCCTTTTCGAGGGTAGCGAGGAACCGAACTGAGTTCGGTTTGTTCCGTTGTTGTCCGCCTGCGGAGATTGACTCCCCGGGCGGGCCGCCGCGGCGATTATCGCATGTTGGCCGCCAGCAGTGCGGCTCTCGGGAGGCCAAGTGACCGACGAACAGGATCGTGAAGAAGGGGCGCGTCCTCGCAAGAAGAGTGTCGATCGCATCGAGGAGCCCGCGAGAGCGCTTGTCCTTGTGCCCGATCTTCGCCAGCGGGGAGGGCGGGACGAGACGTCGGCGACCCAGCGCGATCTCGTGGCACGCCTCGAAGAGGCTTTCGGCCTGGCTCAGGCCATCGATCTCGACGTCCGCGCTACCTTGCCGGTGCCGGTCAATCAGCCCAAGCCGGCGACGCTGTTCGGCGCCGGCAAGGTTGACGAAATCGCCGAGACGGTGAAGGAGGAAGAGATCGACCTTGCCATCGTCGATCACGCCCTGACTCCCATTCAGCAGCGCAATCTAGAGAAGGCCTGGAAAACCAAGGTCATCGATCGAACTGGCCTGATCCTGGAGATCTTCGGCGAGCGCGCTCGCACGCGCGAAGGGCGGCTGCAGGTCGAGCTGGCCCACCTCAAGTATCAGAAGTCCCGCCTCGTCAGGTCGTGGACCCATCTTGAGCGGCAGCGCGGTGGCTTCGGCTTTCTCGGTGGCCCCGGCGAGACGCAGATCGAGGCCGACCGTCGGCAGCTTCAGGAGAAGATCACCCGGATCGAGGCAGATCTCGAGCAGGTGAAGCGCACGCGCGACCTGCACCGGCGCCAGCGCCGCAAGGTGCCTCATCCGGTCGTGGCGCTCGTCGGCTACACCAACGCCGGCAAGTCGACGCTGTTCAACCGGCTGACCGAAGCGGACGTCTTCGCCAAGGATCTGCTGTTTGCGACGCTCGATCCGACGCTGCGCCGCATCAAACTGCCACATGGCACCGACGCCATACTATCCGATACCGTTGGGTTCATCTCCAACCTGCCGACCCACCTCGTCGCGGCCTTCCGGGCGACGCTCGAAGAGGTGATCGAAGCCGCCATCATCCTGCATGTCCGTGACATCTCCCACAAGGACACCGAGGCGCAGGCAAGCGACGTTGCCGATGTGCTGAAGCAGCTCGGTCTCGATCCGTCCGATCGCGACAGGATCATCGAGGTCTGGAACAAGGTCGATCTCGTCGACGAGGGGCGGAGAGACAGCCTCCTCACCCAGGCCAACACCGATTCGCCAGGAGGGCAGGAACGACGGGTCGTCTCCGCGATGACCGGCGAAGGGCTTCCCGAGTTGCTGGCTTCCATCGAGGCGCGGCTACTCGGCGGTCGCCCCGTGCACGAGCTGACGCTCGATTCGTCGGACGGGGCCGGACTCGCCTGGCTCTACGATCATGGAGAGGTGCTGGAACGTCATGACGACGAGGACGGCACACTGCGCCTCACGGTACGGGTTGCCGACAAGGCGATGACGACCTTTCACAGGCGTTATGGCGAACGCATCCTGCACCCGACTCCAGAAAACTGATATTTACCGGACAAGTTTATATGCCGGGGAACACCGCCGCGTTCCCCGGGCTTCCTGAAGTGCCACCGCTCAATCGACAGAAAGTGGAAACTATGAACCTACCGTCCAGGCGAGCCTTTCTCGCCGCGCTGCCCCTTGCTCTTGCCGCTTGCGTCTCCGCTCCGGGAACGCCGGCGATGCCGCCGCTCATCGACCCGACCAAGCCGAAGCGCTATCCTCGGCCGTCCTCCCAGTATCTGGCGATGTACAGCGAAGTGAAGGACGGCGGGTTCACTGTTCCGGCCGTCGACCTGACCCAGGTCAACCCGGCCTTCCTGCGTCGCGAGGTCAGCTACACCACCGACGAACCGGCCGGCACCATCATCATCGATACGCCGGCTCGCTATCTCTATCTCGTGCTCGGCAACGGCAAGGCCATGCGCTACGGCATTGGCGTTGGTCGCGAGGGATTTGCCTGGTCCGGCAGCGCCGTCATTCGCCGCAAGGCGAAGTGGCCGTCCTGGCATCCGCCGGTGGAAATGCAGGCGCGCGATCCCAAGGCGCGCAAATGGGCCGGTGGCATGCCCGGCGGTCCCGACAACCCGCTCGGCGCCCGTGCGCACTACCTCTACAAGGGCAATGTCGACACCCTCTATCGCATTCACGGGACGGTGGAGCCCTGGACGATCGGCAGCAACGTTTCCTCCGGCTGCATTCGCCTGATCAATCAGGATGTCATGGACCTGTTCGAGCGCGTTCCGGTCGGTACCGTCGTCAAGGTGCTGGAGCGCCCGGCGGCATCAGTCGCTTGAGCTGGATGCCGCCCCGCCGTGGACGCGGGGCGGCTGTCCGCCGCCCCCCGTGGCGCGGTTTTCATCAAGAGTTTGAATTCCTTCGCAGCCGAAATAGGGGGAAGACAAATTAACCCTGCCGCGCCATAGTACCCCTGCGTCGAGCCATTATGGCGAACGGGCGGGCGGGGAAGAAGCGCCGTCCGATTCGTCTCTGGTTCCGTTCCGGGCCGGCATTGCCGGCTGCGCCATCGATGGGACCGGGCCGACGGCGGAGAAGTCGGGAGGACAGCATGATTGACAATTCTCACACTAATCGACGGTTGGCGCGCGAAGCGATGGCGTTCGTGCTGGCCGGTGGGCGGGGTAGCCGTCTCAAGGAACTGACCGACCGCAGGGCCAAGCCGGCGGTCTACTTCGGCGGCAAGAGCCGCATCATCGATTTTGCGCTGTCCAACGCGCTCAACTCGGGCATTCGCCGCATCTCGGTGGCGACCCAGTACAAGGCGCACAGCCTTATCCGGCATTTGCAATACGGCTGGAACTTCTTCCGCCAGGAGCGCAACGAGAGCTTCGACATCCTTCCCGCCTCGCAACGCGTCGCCGAAGACAAGTGGTACGTCGGAACGGCCGACGCGGTGACGCAGAACATCGACATCATCGAAGCGCACAACATCGAATACATCATCATTCTGGCCGGCGATCACATCTACAAGCAGGACTACGAGATCATGCTCGACCAGCATGTCTCGTCCGGCGCCGATGTCACCGTCGGCTGCATCGAGGTGCCGCGCATGGAAGCCACCGGCTTCGGCGTGATGGCGATCGACGAGAATGCCCGCATCATCGCCTTCGTCGAGAAACCGGCCGATCCGCCGGCCATGCCTGGCCGCCCGGACCTGGCGCTCGCCTCGATGGGCATCTATGTCTTCAAGACCAGCTTCCTGATCGATCTCCTGCGCCAGGATCAGGATGACCCGAACTCCAGCCACGACTTCGGCAAGGATATCATTCCCGCCATCGTGAAGGGTGGAAAGGCGATCGCCCACAAGTTCTCGGACAGCTGCGTTCGCTCGTCGTCCGAGGCCGAACCCTATTGGCGTGACGTCGGCACCATCGATGCCTTCTGGGAAGCCAACATCGACCTCACCGACTTCGTCCCGGCGCTGGACCTCTACGACACGAAGTGGCCGATCTGGACCTATACCGAGCTGACGCCACCCGCCAAGTTCATCCACGATGAGGATGGCCGGCGTGGCGCGGCCACCAGTTCTCTGGTGTCCGGCGGCTGCATCATTTCCGGCTCCCGCGTCGACAAGTCCTTGCTGTTTACCGGCGTACATGCCCACTCCTATTCCGAGGTGGAGCATTGCGTCATACTTCCCTACGTCTCGGTCTACCGGGGGGCTCGCCTGACCAAGTGCGTCGTCGACAAGGGTGTGACCATTCCGCCCGGTCTGGTGGTCGGCGAAGATCCGGAACTGGATGCCAGCCGCTTCCGCCGGAGCGAGGGCGGGGTCTGCCTGATTACTCAGGACATGATCGATCGGCTGCAGCTCTGACCGCGACGTTGAAAATAGCTCTGGGGCGTGGCAAAACCCGCTCCCCATCCCTTCTCGGGATTGACGTCGCCGCCGGCAAACCGCCGAAGGCGGCGTCTCCGCGTGAAAAGGTTTGGCTGCATTTCGTTCCGCCTTGCGCGGACGTGATCGGGCATCGCTCAGGCTGGCGCTCGGTATTCCGGTCCCGGATTTCTCATGCCCTTGGCTGGAATGAGAAAGTCGTGATGACTTCAACGAGCGGATGCGTCAGCATCTTGGCGAGTTGGCATAACCTGTCGGAGTGATCAATTGCGCGTCTTATTCGTTGCCTCCGAATGCTATCCGCTGATCAAGACGGGCGGTCTCGCCGACGTTGCGGGAGCTCTGCCGTTGGCGCTCGCCGCCTTGGGCTGCGATGTCCGTGTTCTGATGCCGGCTTATCCCGGTGTGGTCGGTCATCTTGAGGGCGTCGAGGAAGTTGCCACCTATCCCGACGTGTTCGGTGGACCTGGTCGGTTGCTGGCGGGACAGACGCCGGATGGGCTGAAGGTGCTGGCTCTCGATGTCGACCATCTCTACGATCGGCCCGGCAACCCGTATCTCGGACCCGACGGCAACGACTGGTGGGACAACACCCGCCGCTTTGCCGCATTGTCGGCGATTGGCGCCGCTGTCGGGCGGCATGGAGTCGGCGACTGGAAGCCGGCGATTGTTCATTGTCATGACTGGCAGGCGGGCCTCGTTGCTCCCTATCTTCTGGCCGGTCCGGCCGAAGGGCGGCCGAAGACCGTCTTCACCATTCACAACGTTGCCTTCCAGGGCATCTGCGGTCGAGCGGATTTCGATACCTTCGGACTGCCGTCGAGTTTCTACACGCCGGCTGGGCTCGAGTATTACGGTTATTGCTCCTTCCTGAAGGGCGGGCTCGTTTTCTCCGATCGCTTGACCACGGTCAGCCCCACTTACGCCCGTGAGCTGCGCACGCAGGAGTTCGGCTTCGGCATGGAAGGCGTGCTCAACGAGCGTGCCAGCGTGCTGAGCGGCATCGTCAACGGGATCGACACGAAGAGCTGGGATCCGGCTACCGATCCGCTGATTGCCGCCAACTACAGCGCTCGAAAGATGGCCGGCAAGGCGGTCTGCAAGACGGAGCTTCAAACCCGCATGGGGCTTCGCGTCGATCCGGATGCGCCGCTGATGATCGTCGTCAGTCGGCTCACTGGCCAAAAGGGCCTGGACATGCTGCTGCCCAACCTTGAGGGCATCCTGCGTCGCGGCGGGCAGCTCGCCGTCCTCGGTGCCGGCGAGCAGAGCATGGAGCGCGCCTTTGTTGAGGCGGCCTCGGCCAATCCGGGCTCCGTCGCCGTCCACATTGGCTATAGCGAGCCGCTCAGCCATGCCATGCAGGCCGGTGCCGATGCGATCCTCGTTCCGTCGCGCTTCGAGCCCTGCGGCCTCACGCAGCTTTACGGTCTTCGTTACGGCACCATCCCGGTGGTGGCGCGCACGGGGGGGCTTGCCGATACGGTGATCGACGCCAACGACGCTTCGGTTCGGGCGGGAACGGCCACCGGGATTCAGTTTGCGCCGGTTTCGGCCGGTGGTCTCGGTTTCGCCATCGAGCGCCTGTTCGATCTCTTCCACAACAAGAAAGTCTGGCGAGCGCTGCAGGCGCGGGCGATGGCCCATCCCGTCGGTTGGGAGGACTCGGCGCCCGACTACGTTGCGCTCTACCGCGAGCTGACGACCGAGGGCATCTGAGGTCCCATGACGGTGACGATCCGGTCCGGGCGGCCGTATCCCCTTGGTGCACAGTTCGACGGGGATGGCGTGAATTTCGCCATTTTCTCGGCCAATGCGACGCGCGTCGACGTCTGCCTGTTCGAGCCGCTCACCGGCTTCGAGCATGCGCGTCTGACGTTGCCCGAATGCACCGACGAGGTCTTTCACGGTTACGTCTCGGGAGTTGGCATCGGCACCCCCTATGGTTTCCGCGTTCACGGCCCTTATGATCCGGAGCGAGGGCATCGATTCAACCCGCACAAGCTGGTGATCGATCCCTATGCCAAGGTTCTGACGGGGCGGCTGCGCTCGAACGACCTTATGGCCGGCTATCAGCCGGTGACTCTTGACGATGCCAGCTTCGACACCCGCGACAGCGCCCGTGTCGTGCCGAAGGCGCTGGTCATCGATTCCAAGGTGCCACCCTGCGTCAGCTTCCGGCCGGAGCGTCCTTGGCGCGACACTGTGATCTACGAGGCCCATGTTCGCGGGTTGACCATGCAGATGCCGCGGTTGCCGCGCGCCAAGGTTGGCACCTACGAAGGACTTGGTGCGCCGGAGACCATCGAACATCTCACGAAGCTCGGCATAACCGCCATCGAGCTGATGCCCATCCAGGCCTTCGTCGACGACGGTTTCTTGACCCGCAAGGGGTTGGTCAACTACTGGGGCTACTCGCCGCTCTGCTACTTCTCGCCGGAGCCGCGTTACGATCATGGCGCCCGGGATGCATCGGTCATCGATCGTGTGCGCGACATGGTGCGCGCCCTGCACGAGGCGGGCATCGAAGTCCTGCTCGACGTCGTCTACAACCACACCGGCGAGGTCGATCAGTTCGGACCGACCTTGAGTTTTCGTGGCATCGACAACGCCAGCTATTACCGGCTCAATCCCGATCGTCCGCGCTGGTACATCAACGACACCGGGACCGGCAATACGCTGAACGCCGGCCATCCGCGCGTCACCCAGATGATTCTTGACTCGCTACGCTACTGGGTCGAGGCGATCGGTGTCGACGGCTTCCGTTTCGATCTCGCAACCTCGGTCGGGCGCGAACCACAAGGCTTCGACCCTGAGGGCCGCTTCCTGACGGCCCTGCGTCAAGACCCGCTGCTGTCGACCGTGAAGCTGATCGCCGAACCGTGGGATATTGGGCCCGGCGGTTATCAGCTCGGCAACTTCCCGCCCGGCTTCTCCGAGTGGAACGACCGTTTCCGCGACACGGTGCGCGCCTTCTGGCGCGGTGACGAACTGGTGGCGCCCGAACTGGCGGCGCGTCTTCTGGGCTCGCCCGATCGTTTCGATCGATCCAATCGTCGCCCCTCGGCGTCCGTCAACTTCATCACGGCGCATGACGGTTTCACGCTGAGAGACCTGGTTTCCTATGCGGCCAAGCACAACGAAGCCAATCTCGAAGACAACCGGGATGGTCATTCCGACAATCATTCCGCCAACTACGGAACCGAAGGACCTTCGACCGATCCGGTCATTGTCGCCACGCGCAAGCGGCAGATGCGCAACATGCTTGCAACGCTGCTTCTGTCGCAGGGGACGCCGATGTTGCTGGCGGGTGACGAGCTGGCCAACAGCCAGTTCGGCAACAACAATGCTTACTGTCAGGACAACCCGGTTGGTTGGGTGACATGGAGCCAGGCCGACGACGTGGAGCTGGCGAACTTCGTGGCCTATGTCGTCCGTCTGAGGCAGTCACATCCGGTTTTCCGGCAGACGCGCTTCCTACATGGAGCGCCAAGGCCGCAGGACAACCTGTCGGACGTCGAATGGATTGCCGTTTCCGGGCGGCCGATGACGAGCGGCGACTGGAACAGCCATGAGTGCAAGGCGTTTGGCGTGTTGTTGCGCGACTCGGCGTTGCCGCATGTCGAGGCGGATGGCGAGGCTGTCTATCTCATGCTGAATGCCCACCGCGCCAACCGACGGTTTCACCTGCCACCGACGCGCGAAGAGCATAGCTGGAAGCCGATCCTGACGTCCGACATGCCGACCGGGCGTCCGGCAGCCGCGACGCCGCGCCGCGCCTGGCAGGCGGTCGAGGTTCCGGGGCGCACCTTCCTCGCTTTCGTCGAGGTAAAGGCCTGAGAAATTGATATAGGATGACATTGCCTCTCGGGGAGTGACAGGGAATGCAGATCAAGACAATCGCCACCAAGCCGATCGACGGCCAGAAGCCGGGCACCTCCGGCCTCCGCAAGAAGACCCGCGTCTTCATGCAGCCGGGCTATCTCGAAAACTACGTCGAAGCGATCTTCGCCGGAGTCGGCGGCGTCACAGGCAAGGTGCTTGTGATCGGTGGCGACGGCCGTTTCTTCAACGACAAAGCTATCCAGACCATCATCAAGATGGCGGTCGCTCACGGCGCCAGGAAACTGGTGATCGGCAAGGGCGGTCTGTTCTCGACGCCCGCCGCCTCCAATGTCATTCGCAAGCTCGGCGCCTTCGGCGGCATCGTTCTGTCGGCCAGCCACAATCCCGGCGGCGAGGATGGCGATTTCGGCATCAAGTTCAACGGTTCGAACGGCGGGCCGGCGCCTGAGAACGTCACCGATGCCATCTTCGCGGCGACCAAGACCATCACCGAGTATCGCGTCGCCGACATCGCCGACGTCGACCTTGATCGTCTGGGCCTGTCGAAGGCTGGCGACACCGAGGTCGAGGTGGTCGATCCTGTCGCGGACTACGTCGAGCTGATGGAGAAGCTGTTCGATTTCGACAAGATCGCCGCTTTGATCAAGTCCGGTTTCACGTTGCGCTTCGACGCCATGCACGCGGCCACCGGGCCCTATGCCAAGGCAATTCTCGAAGGCAAGCTCGGCGCAGCTCCCGGCAGCGTCGTCAATGCGGTGCCGCTGCCCGACTTCGGTGGCGGCCATCCCGATCCGAATCCGATCTACGCAAAGGAACTTTACGACTTCATGGCGTCGCCCGAGGCGACCGATTTCGGCGCGGCTTCGGACGGCGATGGCGACCGCAATATCGTCATTGGCCGTGGCGCCGTCGTGACGCCGTCCGACAGCCTGGCGCTGCTGGCCGCCAACGCGCACCTCGCCAAGGGATACGCCAAGGGGCTTGCGGGTGTCGCCCGGTCCATGCCGACATCCGGCGCCGTCGATCGCGTCGCCGCCAAGAAGGGCCTCGACTGTTACGAGACGCCGACCGGCTGGAAGTTCTTCGGAAATCTGCTCGATGCCGGCAAGGTGACGCTGTGCGGCGAGGAAAGTGCGGGAACGGGTTCCGACCACGTGCGCGAGAAGGACGGCCTCTGGGCGGTTCTCCTTTGGCTCAATATTCTGGCCGTGCGCGGCGAGAGCCTGAAGGACATTCAGGAGAAGCACTGGGCCGAATACGGCCGCACCTTCTACACGCGTCACGACTATGAGGCGGTCGATACCGCCGCCGCCGAGGGGTTGGTGAGCAGGCTGCGCGACATGATGCCGACGCTGCCCGGCACCAAGGTGGCCGGCCTTGAGGTCGCGAGTGCCGACGATTTCGCCTACAACGATCCAGTCGATGGTTCGGTGACCAAGAAGCAGGGCATTCGCATTCTGTTCAAGGGCGGCGAGCGCGTTGTGTTCCGCCTGTCGGGAACCGGCACCGAGGGCGCGACCCTGCGCGTCTATCTCGAAAGCTTCGAGCCGGATGCTGCCAAGCATGGGCAGGACGCGCAGGCCGCGCTGGCCAAGGTGATCGAGGCGGCCGACACGCTGGCCGAGATCAAGTCGCGCACCGGTCGGCAGGCCCCGGATGTCATTACCTGAGGGACGGCGCGTTTCCTGAGGGGACCGAAGCCCGGGGCTGTAGCTCCGGGCTTTTTTCGTCAGTGCGACAGGAAGACGCCACTGGTCGTGGCTGTTGTCTTCGTCGAGCCGTTGGAAATGGCCGTCACGTCGGGGGCCAGGTTCCAGTTGGTCTGGTTCAGGATCAGGCTGTCGGCGACGATGGTCATCTTGTCGAGCGAGGCGGTCATGCCAGCGTTCATGGTCAGCTGCCGGCTCGGAAGATGGATTAGACCGGAAAGCTCATGCCCTGGGCTGTCATTCCATGGCCATTGCGTCATCCTGCTGTTGGCCGTGGTCTCGAACATCAGGATGTTGGCATAGGGGCCGCTGGTTGGAGCCTTGAGATAGGTCGCGGCGCCAGAGTTGAACTGAAACTTCGACGTATCCGCGAAATAGAAGGTGACGTCGGTTCCTCTCAGCGTTCCCTGGATATTCCAGTCCCCGCCCTTGATGATGTAAAGGCCGGGTTTGAATGTAGCTACAGTGTTCGATCTGTTGAAGTTGACACCGCCGCAATGCACTCCGGGCTCAAACGTGTAGGCTTCTTTATCGATGTTTCGGCTGTTGTAGTCGCAGGCACCTACCGCAACGGCAGGCAGTGATCCGGCATAGGGATCGCTGGCGGGCGAGCAACCCTTTTCAAGGTTGGGATGTGTGCCGCCGTTGTCGATGATGCTGGCGCTCTTGATGCAGATCTTCTTCGAGTTGATCGTGGAGCCGCCGTTGAAGATGGCCGCAGTGCCCGCGCTCGATTGCACGTGGATTTCGCAGTCTGGAGCACTGATCGTGGCGCCCGTGTTCACAAGCAGCGCCTGCGAGTTCTTCGAGGTGAGCAGGATGCAGACCGTTCCTGACGGGGTGGTGGTCGTTGCCGTCTTCGGCGTTGCCTTGGCCGCGACACCGACCGACATGTCGTTCTTGCCGACAACTCCCATGAAAGACAGCGGCACGGTGACGGTCGCAGTGCCGGAAACGCTGCCGGCGGCGTTGCGGACGAAGCTTGATCCGAGATTCTCCTCGGCGACGCCGGTGTCCGCCAGATTTGCGGCAAGGGTCGCGCGGCCCGCTTCGACATAGCCTGGACCGGTGGTCAGAGCGGCGCGGATGGTTGCCTGGTCGAGAGCGCCTTGAAGGATCTCCCTTGCGCGGAGCGCCTGGGCGAGATCGACGGCGGCGCCAACCGCCACGATCAGCACCACCAACGCAATCGCCATGATGACGCCGATCGAACCCTTGATATCCACCGCCAGGGCTCGCGGGTCGAAAGGCGAGAACCGTTCGAGACTACGGTGGCGAGACATCATGCACCTCATTCAGTTCCAGGCGGCGGCGCGGGCGCGGAGCAACCTGTGAATATCGTTTCCACTCACTCGGCAAAAGCCGGGCTGAGAAGCCTTTTGTGTCACCTTGAACGTTACGAGATGAATAATTCTCTCAACGAATAGCTAAAACTTTACGCATTTCCGATCAAAGACGTGGCTCCGATCACTTTCAGTCGATCCACGGTCGAGGTCGCTGGCTGGCTTTTTCGCAGCCTGCCCAATTCTTGGGTGACAAAGCGTTTTTGACGGCAGTAAAAGGACGCACCAAGCGAAGGCGCCGGAGGTAAGATTGCCGCTCGAAACCGTGACCACGATTGCCGAACTCCGTGAGCGACTGAGATCGGCGCGATACGCGGGGAAGAGCGTCGGTCTGGTCCCGACCATGGGATACCTTCACCGTGGCCACGCCAGCCTCGTCGATCGGGCAAGGGCCGAGAACGACATTGTCGTGACATCGGTATTCGTAAATCCGCTGCAGTTCGGCCCCAATGAGGATTTCGCTCGCTATCCGCGCGACCTTGACGCCGATCGCACGTTGCTTGCAGCCCATGGCGCTGACATCGTGTTCGCGCCGCCGGTCGAGGAAATGTACGCACGTCCGATCGTCACCCACATAGAGGTGGAGAGTCTTTCGGCTCGCATGGAAGGGGAGCGCAGGCCCGGTCATTTCCGCGGTGTTGCGACGGTTGTCGGCAAGCTGTTCAATATCGTTCAGCCGGACCGCGCCTACTTCGGCGAAAAGGACTATCAGCAACTTCAGGTGATCCGGCGCATGGTCGCCGATCTTTCGTTCCAGTTGGAGATTGTCGGCGTGCCGACCGTACGCGATGTCGATGGTGTCGCGCTGTCGTCACGCAACGTCTACCTGTCGGCCGAAGAGCGCGCTGCCGCACCTGTGCTCAGTCGCTCACTCGCCGCAGCTGCCGAAGCCATCGGCGACGGTCTCGTGGACGCTGGAAAGATCGAAGCGATCATCCTCGGGGTTCTGGATGCGGAGCCGCTCGCCGAGCCGGATCTCGTCGCCGTGGCGGCGGCGGATACGCTTGAGCCGGTCGATCCCAAGGCACCGCCTCCGGCAATTGCCCTTATGATCGCCGTCCGCATC
Organism: uncultured Pleomorphomonas sp.; assembly: GCA_963665435.2. GTDB lineage: Bacteria > Pseudomonadota > Alphaproteobacteria > Rhizobiales > Pleomorphomonadaceae > Pleomorphomonas. Next base: position 91,082 of record CAXXNH010000043.1, read on the forward strand.
GGCCGCACGCGCCTCATCGATCAGCGTGTCGTCGCCGTTCCTTGAAAAGACACAACCCGGACCTCGGTCCCGGAGGTTTTGACATGAGTGCTCCTGTCCGCTCCCGGCGCGTCTCGGTCGCCGACATCAAGGCTTTGAAGGGCGTGCGCCCCATCGTCAGCCTCACGGCCTATACGGCGCCAATGGCGGCGCTTCTGGACCCGCATGTCGATTTTCTGCTGATCGGCGACTCGCTCGGCATGGTTGTCTATGGTTTCGAGACGACCTTGCCGGTGACGCTTGACCTGATGATCGCCCATGGCGCGGCGGTGGTGCGCGGGTCGACGACGTCGCTTGTGGTCGTCGACATGCCCTTCGGCTCCTACCAGGAAGGTCGCGAGCAGGCTTTTCGCTCGGCCTCGCGCGTTCTCGCAGAGACGGGCGCCCAGGCCGTGAAGCTCGAGGGCGGCGAAGAGATGGGCGAGACCATCCGCTTTCTGACCGAGCGCGGTGTGCCGGTGCTCGGCCACATCGGCCTGACACCGCAGATGGTCAATGTCTACGGTGGCTACAAGACGCAAGGGCGCAACCAGTTCCAGGCCGCCAAGATCAAGGCTGACGCCCGCACCGTCGCCGAAGCCGGAGCCTTTGCGTTCGTGTTGGAAGGGACCATGGAACCGCTGGCTCGCGAGATCGCCGCGGAATCACCGATCCCCGTGATCGGCATTGGTGCATCGCCCCAATGCGACGGTCAGATCCTGGTCAGCGAGGACATGCTCGGTCTCTACAACGAGTTCATTCCCCGTCACGTGAAGCGCTTTGCCGATCTCGGAACCGAAGTGTCCAAGGCGGCGGCCGCCTACGCCGAGGAAGTAAAGGCGCGCAGCTTTCCTGGACTGGAGCACACCTTCCAGCCCAAGGCCTGAACCCTATTGGACCAAGTGATGAGCTCTGAACGCGGTCGCTATGGCCGGGTGAGACTCTGTCTGTGCCTGTTGTCGACGCAACGTTGACGTGTGTCGCGCGCAGGAACTCGTAGAATCCCAAGGTTACGAACGTCTACGTGGAAACACGTGGCGATCCACGGGCCTTTTCTTAGTTTTCCTTGGAGCGGTTCTCGTGTTGTGCTGAGTAAGTGCTCCAGCTTTTCTTAAGTAACCTGACCGCTGGATAAAAAATAACCTGTTTGCATATTTTGTGGGCGTCGGTTTGATTATCATATGCGCATGTGTAGTTTGTGGTCAATTTGAGGCGCTTTGCGATTGACCATCGGCATAATTTGTAATCTAGTAGTTGAGAAGCCTGTCGGTTTGACAGGCGAGGAGCGGCGACCATCGGTTTCTATCCCACGGCTTGGTTCCTGGCGGGATGTCCTGTGGGAGTTGCTTTGAGTGAGGCTCGGTGGATTGGGTGCGCTTCGGGCGCTCGACGATCGAAGCGGGTGTCGACAAGAACAATAGCACCCACACGCCGCGCCTCTTGGTCATCAGGGGAGACATTCATGCGTTCCAACACATTCAAGACTCTGCTTCTTGGCGCCGTTTTCCTGGGGGCGGGTGCTGTTGCCGCTTCCGCGGGCACTCTTGATGACGTCAAGGCCAAAGGCTTTGTGCAGTGCGGTGTCAACGGTGCCGGTCTTGCCGGTTTTGGTGCGCCGGACGATGCCGGCAACTGGAAGGGGCTCGATGTCGACGCTTGCCGTGCCGTTGCCGCTGCCGTGTTTGGGGATCCTTCCAAGGTGAAGTACACCGGCCTCTCGGCCAAGGAGCGCTTCACGGCCCTGCAGTCGAAGGAAATCGACATGCTGGCCCGCAACTCGACCAACACCATGAGCCGCGACACGCAGCTCGGCATCACCTTCACCGGCGTCAACTATTACGATGGCCAGGGCTTCATGGTGAAGAAGGCGCTCGGCGTCTCCTCCGCCAAGGACCTGAATGGCGCGTCGGTCTGTGTGCAGTCCGGCACGACCACCGAGCTCAACCTCGCCGACTATTTCAAGTCGAATGGCATGACCTTCAATGCCGTCGTCTTCGAGAAGCAGGAAGAGGCGGATGCCGCCTATGATGCCAACCGCTGCGATGCGTACACCACCGACGCCTCCGGTCTCTACTCGATCCGCCTCAAGATGACCAATCCGGACGACAGCATCGTTCTGCCGGAGATCATTTCCAAGGAGCCGCTCGGGCCGGCCGTTCGCCAGGGCGACGACCAGTGGGAGTCCATCGTTCGCTGGAGCCACTACGCCATGCTGATCGCCGAGGAGTTCGGCGTCACCCAGGCCAACGTCGACGAGATGAAGTCGTCCGAGAATCCTGAGGTTCAGCGCCTGCTCGGCGTTGGCGAGGGTGTCGATTTCGGTACGCCGATCGGCCTCACCAAGGACTGGGCCTATAACATCATCAAGGGCGTCGGCAACTACGGTGAGTCCTTCGAGCGCAATGTCGGCGAAGGCTCGCCGCTCAAGATCGCCCGCGGTCTCAACGCGCTGTGGACCAAGGGCGGTCTGCAGTACGCCCCGCCGATCCGCTGAGTGAACTGACAGGGGAAAGCGTCTTGAACGGCGCTTTCCCTCCTTTCGGAACAATGGAATGCATCGGTTCGCGTCGCGACCGGCTGCGCTTGGTCGTGGCTGGGTGTGGTGATGCGCGAGTGTTGGTTATCGCTCCTGCTAGGCGCATGACCCGTGGCGGCATTTCCTTTGCATAGTGAAACGTGCTTTTGGCGCCGACCGGGCGCCCTCTCTCGAGGCCTGACATGACGCTCCGAGACAAGACGGCTGACGAAACACCTCGATCCTGGGTTCGTGCCGTCCTCTATGATGCGACGATCCGTGGCTGGGTTTTCCAAGGACTGGTTCTGCTGTGCCTTGTCCTGTTCGCCGTCTGGGTGGTTCACAACACGGCCGCCAACCTGCGCGCAGCCAACATCCCCTTCGGCTTCGACTTTCTCAATATGCGGGCCGGCTTCGACATTTCGCAGAAGCCCATCGACTACACGCTTGATTCCTCGCACGCTCAAGCCTTCAAGATCGGTCTTCTCAACACCATCATCGTTTCCGTGCTCGGGATCATCCTGGCGACGATCATCGGATTTGTCGTGGGCATTTCGCGTTTGTCCCGCAACTGGCTGCTGGCAAGGGCGGCGACCGTATATATCGAGACGCTGCGCAACGTCCCGCTGCTGCTGCAGCTTCTGTTCTGGTACAAGGCGGTGCTCTCGGTGTTGCCCGGTCCGCGCCAGGGCTACGTGTTGCCGTTTTCCGCCAATCTTTCCAATCGCGGCCTGACCATGCCGCGACCGATTCCCGGTGAAGGCTTCGAGATCGTCATGTGGTCGGTGCCGGTTGCTGTCGCGCTGGCATGGGCCATCGCCCGCTGGGCGAAGAACCGCCAGGCCGCCACCGGTCAGTCATTTCCGGTGTTCCGTGCTTCGCTCGGAATTGTCGTCGGACTGCCAGTCGTACTTTTCTTGGCCCTCGGCGCACCGCTGTCGTTCGAGATTCCCGAGCTCAAGGGATTCAACTTCGCTGGCGGCTTGGTCGTACATCCCGAGCTGATCGCCATGCTGCTCGGCATCTCGCTTTATACGGCCACCTTCATCGCCGAGACCGTGCGAGCCGGCATTCTGGCGGTGTCGACCGGGCAGAGCGAGGCAGCGTTCTCGCTGGGCCTTCGCCCGCGCCAGACCATGCGCCTCATCGTCGTGCCGCAGGCCATGCGCGTCATCATCCCGCCGCTCACCAGCCAGTATCTCAACCTCACCAAGAACTCGTCCCTGGCGCTGGCCATCGGCTATCCGGATCTGGTGGCGGTGTTTGCCGGCTCCACGCTCAACATCACGGGCCATGCCATCGAGGTCATTGCCATCACCATGGCGGTCTACCTTGCCCTGAGCCTCATCACCGCTGCGCTGATGAACTGGTTCAATGCCCGCGTGGCGCTGGTCGAACGCTGAGGGAGACGGTCATGAGCCGCATCGAAACCGATACCGTCTTCGTCCGTCGCGACTTTCTCGAGCCGGAGGCGCCGCCGGCCTCGCTCGGAGGCTTCCCGGGCTGGGCGCGCAAGAACCTGTTCTCCTCGCCGCTCAACATTGCCATCAGCCTTTCCATGCTGTTTCTGCTGGTTTGGTTCATTCCGCCGCTTTTCAAGTGGTTGTTTGTCGATGCCGTCTGGACGGGCGACAACCGCGACGCCTGTCTGCCCAAGGATGGTGAGACAGTCGGCGCCTGCTGGGCCTTCATCAACGCCAAGGCTGCCCAGTTCACCTTCGGATCCTACCCGGCTGACGAGCGTTGGCGCCCGGCGCTGGTGATGATCGCCTTCTTTGCCGGTCTTGCCTGGATTGCCATTCCGAAGATGCCGCGTCGGCGTGAAGGCGTGTGGCTGATGCTGACGGCCTTTCCTGTCCTGACCTTCTGGCTGCTCTACGGTGGACTTGGTTTGCCGGTCGTCGAGACGTCCAACTGGGGTGGTCTTCTGGTGACGCTGGTCGTGGCCGTCACCGGTATCGTGGCCTCGCTGCCCCTGGGTATACTGCTGGCGCTCGGCCGTCGCTCGAAGCTGCCGTTCATCAAGATCGTGTCGGTGGTGTTCATCGAGATCTGGCGCGGCGTCCCGCTCATCACCGTGCTGTTCATGGCATCGGTGATGCTGCCTCTGTTTCTGCCCAACGGCGTCAACTTCGACAAGCTCTTGCGGGCGCTGATCGGCGTCGCCCTGTTCACGGGCGCCTATATGGCCGAAACCATTCGTGGCGGTCTGCAGGCCATACCCAAGGGACAGTACGAAGGCGCCGCCTCGCTCGGCCTCGGATACTGGCAATCGATGCGCCTGATCATCCTGCCGCAGGCGCTGAAGATCGTCATCCCCGGCATCGTCAACAGCTTCATCTCGCTGTTCAAGGACACGTCGCTGGTGATGATCATCGGCCTTTACGACCTCCTCGGATCGATCCAGCGGAACTTTTCCGACGCCAACTGGTCGACGCCGTCGATCGCTCCGACGGGCTTGATATTCGCCGCAGCCGTTTTCTGGGTTTTCTGTTTCTCGATGTCACGCTATTCGATGTACATGGAGAGAAAGCTCAACACCGGACACAAGCGGTAAACAGCGTTTCTCAGCTCCCCGCTTGCTTCCCAAGGGACCCTATTTCATGGCCGATACCGCCCTAGCCGCCGCCACCGAATCCGAGACCGCCGTCGAAATGATCGGCGTCAACAAATGGTTCGGCGAGTTCCATGTTCTGCGCGACGTCAATCTCTCCGTGAAACGCGGTGAGCGTATCGTCATCTGCGGTCCGTCCGGTTCGGGCAAGTCGACGACCATCCGCTGCATCAATCGCCTGGAAGAGCATCAGAAGGGCAAGATCATCGTCGACGGCATCGAGCTCACCAACGATCTCAAGCGGATTGACGAAGTGCGGCGCGAAGTGGGCATGGTGTTCCAGCACTTCAACCTGTTCCCGCATCTGACCATCCTCGAGAATTGCACGCTGGCGCCGATCTGGGTGCGCAAGATGCCGAAGAAGGAAGCGGAGGAGGTGGCGATGCACTTCCTCACCCGCGTCAAGATCCCCGAGCAGGCGCACAAGTACCCCGGCCAGCTCTCGGGCGGCCAGCAGCAGCGCGTCGCCATCGCCCGGTCGCTCTGCATGCGGCCGAAGATCATGCTGTTCGACGAGCCGACCTCGGCTCTCGATCCCGAGATGGTCAAGGAGGTGCTCGACACGATGGTCGGTCTCGCCGAGGAAGGCATGACCATGGTCTGCGTTACCCACGAAATGGGGTTTGCGCGCCAGGTGGCCAACCGCGTCATTTTCATGGACCAGGGCCAGATCGTCGAGCAGAACGAGCCGGAGGAGTTCTTCTCCAATCCCATGCACGAGCGCACCAAGCTTTTCCTGGGGCAGATTCTGCACTGACTTTTTGGCGGGCGCCGATGGCTTTCACGCAACGGCGCCCGATCCATATCTTGATTTCTTACTTTCAAAAAAGTCGCGACAAGTTTGGAAACCCATACTATTTCCTTTTTGGACGAGTTGTGGCTTCCGGCTGGAAAAGCTTTGATTGACGGCCCCGTTTCGGGAAATGGCCCTTCCTAAAGACGGCAAGTCGTGCCAGACAAAACGTCTGTGACAGAAGCCGGCTTTCCGCCGGTCCCAACAGGGAAGGACTATGCGTTGGCTGAGGGGCGCCTGACGACCCACGTGCTCGATACGGCGACAGGCCGACCGGCCGCCGGCCTGAGGATCGAACTCTGGGCGATTCGCCTGGATGGCGCCCGCGACCTTGTCCGTGAGGCGACGACCAATGACGACGGCCGCATCGACGGTGCGCTGCTTGCGGGCGCAGATCTCTCCTTTGGAATCTACGAACTGGTGTTCCACGCGGGCGATTATCTGCGTGCAGCCGGCCACGCCCTTGCAGACCCTGCCTTTCTCGACATCGTACCCATCCGTTTCGGCATCGCGGACGCTTCGGCGCACTATCATGTGCCACTGCTGATTTCGCCCTACGGATACTCAACCTATCGCGGGAGCTGAGCCCATGCGCGACTCGATCCGCATCGTCCGCCGCGGGCGAATTGTCGAAATCGACGACATCAAGCCAACCGAGACGCTGCTCGACTACCTGCGTCTCAGGGAACGTGCCACCGGGACCAAGGAAGGCTGTAACGAAGGCGATTGCGGCGCCTGCACCGTTGTCATCGGCGAATGGCGGGATGGACGGATCGTCTACCGTCCGGTCAACTCCTGCATCCAGTTCCTCGGCGCCATGGATGGCAAGGAGATTGTCACCGTCGAGGACATCGCCTGGCCCGATGGCCGATTGCACCCCGTGCAGCAGGCGATCGTCGACGCGCATGGCTCGCAATGCGGGTTCTGCACGCCAGGCATCGTCATGAGCCTGTTCGCACTCTATCATCAGGAAGGGCGCGACGGTCCGCCGGCGCGCGACGAGGTCGTCACCGCGCTGGCCGGCAATCTCTGTCGATGCACCGGCTACAGGCCGATTGTGGATGCCGCGCTCGCCGCCATGGCCGCCCCCCCGGCCGACCGGTTCACGGAAGCCATGCCCCAGACCACGGGGCTCTTGCAGTTTCTCTCTGACGGGCAGGACGTGTTCATCGGCTCCAACAGCGCCTTCTTTGCCGCGCCGGCCAATCTCTCGGCGTTGGCGCAACTGGTCATGAGATACCCCGAGGCGACTCTTCTTGCCGGCGGCACCGACGTCGGCCTCAAGGTGACCAAGGGAATGCAGCCGATCTCGCAGGTGATCCACGTTGGCCGCGTCTCGGCGCTCCGGCAGATCGAGGATGTCGGCGATGCGTTGATCCTTGGCGCCGGTGCGACCTACGAGGACGCCGCCGCCGCCTTCGCCGACCTCGACCCCGATCTGGGCGAACTCATCCGCCGAGTCGGCTCGCGTCAGGTGCGCGCCGTCGGCACCATCGGCGGCAACATCGCCAACGGTTCCCCGATCGGCGACATGCCGCCGGCCCTGATCGCCCTGGGAGCTACACTCGAACTTGCCCATGGCGAGGACGGTCGCGCGCTGCCGCTCGAGGACTATTTCATCGCCTATGGCAAGCAGGACCGACAGCCGGGCGAGTTCGTCGCCGGTCTCCTGGTGCCCAAACTGGCGCCGAACCAGGTGTTCCGCGCCTACAAGATTTCCAAGCGGTTCGACGAGGACATTTCGGCGGTGATGGGGGCGTTCCGCTTCACCATCGACGATGGCGTCATCACCGAAGCGCGCATCGCCTTTGGCGGCATGGCGGCAACACCCAAGCGCGCCCTCACCGCCGAGGCGCGGCTTGCCGGCGCCCAACCGGGGCGGGCTGCGAGCTGGGGGGCTGCCATCGAGGCGCTCGGCGAGGACTACGCGCCGATCTCCGACATGCGGGCGTCGTCGGCCTATCGCATGGAAACGGCCAAGGCGCTGCTTGCCAAGGCTCTGGTCGAATGCGCTGGCGCGCCCACGAGCCGCACCCGCGTCATCGGCCGTCGCGAGGCGCCGGAAGCGGAGGTTGTCTGATGAGCGCGCCCGAGTCCGATATCTCCGAAGTCGCCGTCGAGCGGGTCGTTCATCGTTCGACCGCCCATGATAGCGCCGTGCTGCACGTGACCGGCCGCGCCGTCTATATCGACGACATGGTCGAGCCGACCGGCACGCTGCACCTCGCGCCGGGCTTCTGCCCGGATATGGCGCGCGGCCGAATCCGCGATATCGATTTGTCCCGCGTTCGGCAGGCGCCGGGCGTCGTTGCCGTGCTGACGGCGGCGGACATTCCTGGCCGCAACGACTGGTCGACCTCGACCGGCGGAGATCCGATCCTCGCCGACAAGGAGGTTGAGTTCTGGGGCGAGGTGCTGTTCTGCGTCGTGGCTGAAACGCGCGACGCCGCCCGCCGGGCGACGCGACTGGCTCTGTTCGAGGGCGAGGCCGAACCGCCCATTCTCACGGTCGAGGAGGCAAAGTCCAAGGGGCTGCGTGTGCTTGACGACTACGGCTATGGCCGTGGCGACGTCGCTCGCTCCTTTGCCAGTGCCCAACGTCGATTCGACGGCGTCATCCGCAACGGCGGACAGGAGCACTTCTACCTCGAGGGGCAGGTCGCCCTGGCGACTCCCGGCGAGACGGGCGACATGCACGTCTATTCGTCGACCCAGCATCCGTCCGAGGTCCAGCACTGCGTCGCCCATATGCTCGGCCTGCCGAATGCCATGGTGACGGTGGAAGTTCGTCGCATGGGGGGCGGCTTCGGCGGTAAGGAAAGCCAGGCGAGCCAGTGGGCCTGTCTGGCCGCGCTGGGCGCGCGGGTCACCGGCCGGCCTTGCAAGCTCCGGCTCGACCGCGACGACGACATGGTGATGACCGGCAAGCGGCACGATATGACCATGGCCTTTTCCGTGGCCTACGACAGCTCGGGCAAGATCCTGGCCGCCGACATCGACTTCATGGCCCGCTGCGGCTATTCGGCCGACCTCTCGGGCGGCGTCAACGACCGTACGCTGTTTCACGCCGACAATGCCTACTTCTACCCCAATGTCGCGTTGAAGTCGGAACGGCTGAAGACCAACACGGTGACCAACACGGCCTTCCGTGGCTTCGGTGGCCCCCAGGGCATTCTGGCCGCCGAGCGCATCATGGATACGCTCGCCATCGTCACCGGCATCGACCCGCTGGAAATCAGAAAGCGGAACTTCTACGGCCCCGGTCGCGATGTGACGCCCTATGGCCAGAAGGTCGAGGACAACATCCTGCCGGAGCTGGTCGCCGACCTCGAGCGCTCTTGCGATTATGTCAAGCGCCGGCAGGAATGCCGTGCCTTCAACTCGAAGAATCGCATTCTTCGCAAGGGGATCGCGCTGACGCCGCTCAAGTTCGGCATCGCCTTCACGCTGACCCACCTCAACCAGGCGGGCGCCCTGGTGCATGTCTACGCCGACGGTTCGGTTCATCTGAACCACGGCGGTACCGAAATGGGGCAGGGGCTCAACACCAAAGTGGCGCAGGTGGCGGCCGATGCCTTTGGCATACCGCTCGACCGAGTTCGCATCACGGCCACCAACACGTCCAAGGTGCCGAACACCTCTGCGACAGCCGCCTCTTCCGGCTCCGATCTCAATGGCATGGCCGCGCTTGCGGCCTGCGACGAGATCAAGGAGCGGATGATCGCCCACTTGGTGGCAACCACCAATGCTCTGCGCGAAAGCATCGTGTTCGCCGAAGGGCGGGTCAGTCATTCCGGTGGCTCGCTGTCTTTCGCTGATCTCGCCAAGTCCTGCTACGAGGGCCGCGTCCAGCTGTCCGCCTCCGGGTTCTATTCCACGCCCAAGATTCACTGGGACCGCCAGAAGGCGGAGGGGCGGCCGTTCCTGTATTTTGCCTACGGCGCCGCCTGCGCCGAGGTGACCATCGACACCATGACCGGCGAGATGAAGGTCGATCGGGTGGACATCCTCCACGACTGCGGCCGCTCTCTCAATCCGGCCATCGACATCGGCCAGATCGAAGGCGCCTTCATCCAGGGGATGGGCTGGCTGACCACCGAGGAACTGGTGTGGGACGATAAGGGCCGACTATCCACCCATGCCCCGTCCACCTACAAGATCCCGACGGCCGGCGACGTGCCGACCGTCTTCAACACCCGTCTGTGGGACGGCGCCAATCGCGAAGAAACCATCCATTCGTCAAAGGCGGTCGGTGAGCCGCCGCTGATGCTGGCCTGCTCGGTGTTCTCGGCGATCTTCGACGCCGTCGCCAGCCTGAAGCCCGGCGCGGTGCCGCCGCTCGACGCGCCGGCGACGCCGGAGTCGATCATGCGGGCCGTGGCGATCATGCGGCGGGGCGAGGCATGAAGGAAGTCTTCGCCCCGCTTCATCGTCTCCTGAACCGCGACGGCGTCGCGGCACTGGTGACGGTTGTTGGGGCGAGGGGGTCGACGCCGCGCGAGGCGGGCGCTCGCATGGTCGTGTCGATCGGCGGGGCCATCTCCGGCACGATCGGTGGCGGCAGGCTGGAGCTCGAGGCGATGGAGCGGGCCGTCGCTGGCCTCCACGAGGGGTGCGACAGCAGCGAGCGTCTCGACCTAGCCCTTGGCCCGTCCATCGGCCAGTGTTGCGGCGGCGCTGTCAGCGTGATGATCGAGACCTTCACCGCCGCAAGGCTTGCCGCCGTCGACGAACTCGCAAGGGCTGAGATGGCGGGGCCCTTCCAGACGAGCGGTTCAATCGTGGGCAACGCGCCCATCGACCGCCGGGTCATCGGAACGGAACGACGCGCGCCGACCGCGATCGTCGATCAGGACGGTGGGATCGACGAGAGCTTCGGCGAGCCCCTGCGGGATCTGTTGTTGTTCGGAGCCGGCCATGTGGGTCGAGCCGTGGTGTTGGCGCTCGCGCCGCTCCAGTTCCGTGTCCGCTGGATCGATGGCCGTGAGAGCGCCTTTCCCGAGTTGCCGCTCGCCCGACTGGAGCAAGTGGTCACCGGTACGCCGTCGGCCCAGTTGAAGGCCGCCTCCGACGATGCCTTCGTGCTGATCATGACCCACGACCACGGCCTGGATCTCGACATTCTGCACGCAGCCTTGTCCGAGAACCGATTCCCCTACATCGGACTGATCGGTTCGCGCACCAAGCGTGCTCGCTTCGAGCATCGCCTTGCCGAGCTTGGTCATGTCGAAGCGCGCATCAGGGCTTTCACCTGCCCAATTGGTGTGCCGGGGATAACCTCGAAAGAACCGGCGCATATCGCCGTTTCCGTGGTGGCGGAGCTGTTGATTGTGGACGAGAAACTTCGTAGGACGCCGAGCGGAGCGCTCGACGCCGGACGATCGGGCAATAGATCAGAAATTAGGCAATCTGCCCAATAATTCGGACATTCCGGCTGAATCTTTTTGCGCGTCCAATGGGCGAAATCGTGCTTGTATGTTGCACAGAAAATAGACAAAGCGCGGTGAAACGGGGACGACAGCTCTGATGGGCGAAGGGACTGGGGACAGCACCGGAGAAATGCTCCGCCGGGTGGGGGGCGATACGCCGCTTCTCGAGGTTCGTCACGTTACCAAACGTTTCGGCAACTTTACTGCCAACGACAGCGTATGCCTGAAGATCATGCCCGGCGAGATCCATGCGCTGCTCGGCGAGAACGGCGCGGGCAAGTCGACGCTGGTCAAGATCATCTACGGTTCGTTGCAGCCAAACAGCGGTGGGATTTTCTGGAAGGGGCGGCCGGTGACGGTCGGCTCGCCAGCCGAGGCGCGTGCACTCGGTGTCGGCATGGTGTTCCAGCACTTCTCGCTGTTCGATGCCATGACGGTGGCAGAGAACATCGCCCTGGCGCTTCCCAACTGCCGGGCAACTGGCGAACTTGCCGAAACCATCGCCCGAGTTTCCTCAAATTATGGTCTGCCTCTCGATCCGGATGCCCACATCGCCGATCTGTCGGTGGGCGAAAGACAACGCGTCGAGATCGTTCGTTGCCTCCTGCAGAACCCCGAACTGATCATCATGGACGAGCCGACATCGGTGTTGACGCCGCAGGAGGCCGACCAACTGTTCGTCACTCTCAGGCGCCTCGCTGCCGAGGGTTGCGCCATTCTCTATATCTCTCACCGTCTGGAAGAGGTGAGGGCGCTTTGTCATCACGCCACCATCATGCGTCGCGCCAAGGTGGTGGCCGAAGCCGATCCGGCAAAGGAAACGGTGAACACGCTTGCCCAACTGATGGTCGGCAACGAGATCACCCGCGTGACCCGCGATAAGGGAAAGCTTGGCCCGGAGGCCATTCTTCTCAAGGGCTTGACGCAGCTCTCGCAGGATGCCTTTGGCGTGTCCTTGCAGGACATAAACCTGTCCGTTCGCGCCGGCGAGATCGTCGCCATCGCCGGTATCGCCGGCAATGGCCAGAAGGAGCTGTTCGACGCGTTGTCGGGTGAGGAGCCGCTCGAGAAGGAAGACATGGTCATCTTCGCCGGCGAGGCAGCCGGGCTGATGGACATCAACGAACGGCGGCTGCTTGGCGCGGCCTTCGTGCCCGAGGAGCGCCTCGGCCATGGCGCCGTACCGGCGTTGAAGCTGTCGGAGAACGTCGTGCTCACCCGTCACGGCACCGGCGAAGGCATCGCGCGGCGCGGCTTCACCCGCTTCGGCAAGGCCGGCCGTATCGTCGAGACCGTGACCAGTCTGTTTGACGTCCGCAAGGGCGTGCTGGACCCCGAGGCCCGTTCGCTGTCCGGCGGCAACTTGCAGAAGTTCGTCGTTGGGCGCGAGGTCGAGCGTACGCCAAAGATCCTGATCGTCGCCCAACCCACCTGGGGTGTCGACGCCGGCGCGGCGGCGGTGATCCGGCAGTCGCTGATCGATCTGTCGCGCAAGGGGGCGGCGATCCTGGTCATCTCGCAGGATCTCGACGAGATCTTCGAGATCGCCGATCGTATCGCGGTCATCTCGCGCGGCTATCTGTCCAAGGCGGAAGACGCCGATACTCTGACGACGGAAAAGGTTGGCCTGCTGATGGCTGGCGGCGCGGAGAAAACAGGAGCGGCGGCGGCATGATGCGCCTCGAGTTGGTCAAGCGGAGCGAGAAAAGCCGTCTGATGAGCGTGCTGTCGCCGGTCGTCGCCGTGGCCCTGACGGTGGTGTTCGCCGGCATCGTCTTTGCCGCGCAGGGGCACAACCCGCTCACCGGCATCTGGTATTTCTTCCTGGAGCCGATCACCTCGCTCTGGGGCGTCGAGCAACTGATCACCAAGGCCACGCCGCTTGTCATCATCGCCCTTGGCCTTTCCGTCTGTTACCTCTCCAACAACTGGAACATCGGCGCCGAGGGGCAGCTCACCATCGGCGCCATTGTCGGGTCGATCCCGCCGATCCTGTTTCCGGACTTCGTCAATCCGGTGGTGCTGCCGCTGATGCTGTTGATGGCAATGGCCGGTGGCGCGCTGTATGCGCTGATTCCGGCCAAGCTCAAGACCGTCTTCGGCACCAACGAGATCCTGACCAGCCTGATGCTGGTCTACTGCTCCAACCTATTCCTCGACTGGATGGTCCGTGGCCCCTGGCGCAGCCCGCAGGGCTACAACTTCCCGATCACCATCGATTTCCACGAGTGGGCGGTGCTGAACGCCGTCGACGTCGGGGGCATCTATCTCAATCTTTCCGCGCCGATCGCGTTGCTCCTCGTCATCGTCCTGGCGGTGGTCATGCGCTCGACGCTGAAGGGGTTCGAGATTCGCGTTCTTGGCCAGAGCCCGCGCGCCGGCTCCTTTGCCGGCTTCTCGACCCGCCGCATGACGGCCTTCGCCTTTGCCCTGTCGGGCGCGCTGGCTGGGCTCGCCGGCATGATGGTGGTGATGAGCGAGATCGGCAAGCTGCAGCCGGTGATTTCGCCGGGCTACGGCTTTACCGCAATCATCGTTGCCTTTCTCGGTCGCCTCAATCCGGTCGGCATCCTGATCGCCGGCCTCGTCATCGCCTCGTCCTACTTGGGTGGCGAAGCCATCCAGACATCCCTTCAGATGTCCTCCAAGCTCGCTACCGTCATTCAGGGCGTGCTGCTGTTCTTCGTGCTGGCTGCCGACACCCTGATCCTCTACAAGGTGCGCTTGGTCACCGGTCGCGAGGGGGAGAGCGCCCATGCTTGAGGCCATCATCCTCACCATCATCACGGCGGCGACGCCACTTCTGCTGGCCGCCACCGGCGAGCTGGTCGTGGAGAAGTCCGGTGTCCTGAACCTCGGCGTCGAGGGAATGATGGTGATGGGCGCCGTCGCCGGCTTTGCCGTAACCATTTCCACCGGCAGCCCCTTGCTCGGCATCGTCGGTGGCGCCGTCGCCGGCATGCTCGTGTCGCTGATCTTCGCCTTCGTGACGCTGACGCTGGTTGCCAACCAGGTGGCGTCCGGCCTTGCGCTGACACTGTTCGGCCTTGGCCTTTCCGGCCTGATGGGCGAGAGCTTCGTCGGTCAGCCTGGCATCAAGCTCCAAAGCCTCGACGTTCCCGGCCTGACCGATCTGCCGTTCGTCGGCAAGATCCTGTTCGGGCAGGATATCCTGGTCTACCTGTCCTTCGCGGCCGTGTTCGGCGTTTCCTGGTTTCTCAACCGGACGCGCGCCGGCCTGATCCTGCGCGCCGTCGGCGACAACCACACTTCGGCGCATGCGCTCGGCTATTCGGTGGTCGGCGTGCGGTATCTCGCGGTGGCCTTCGGCGGCGCCATGGCCGGTCTCGGTGGCGCTTATCTGTCGGTCGCCTATACTCCGCTTTGGGTGGAGAACATGACTGCCGGTCGCGGCTGGATCGCATTGGCGCTGGTGGTGTTCGCATCGTGGATTCCGTGGCGGGCTGCCATCGGGGCCTACCTGTTCGGTGCGGTGACCGTGTTGCAGTTCCACGCCCAGGCGTTCGGCGTCGGCTTCCCGTCGCAGTTTCTGGCGATGTTGCCTTACCTTGCCACGGTGGTGGTGTTGGTTGCCATCTCCGGCAATCGGCGGGCAACGCTTTTCAACACGCCCAGCAGCCTGGGCAAGTCTTTCGTACCCGACCGCTGAGGCGGGCGAGGTTTGCGACAAGCGTCGGCGATACGGTCGGCCGGCGCCTCAATTCAAGACCGTGACAGACCGTGGGAAAACCCACACCAGGGGAGAATGAACATGAAGAAACTCGCGCTTCTTGCCGGTACGGCCCTGGCGCTCGCCGTCGGCGCCGTTTCCGGTGCCTCGGCCGCCGACAAGCTGAAGGCCTGCTGGGTCTACACCGGCCCGATCGGTGACTTCGGTTACTCCTACCAGCACGATCAGGGTCGTCTTGCCGTCGAGAAGGAACTTGGCGACAAGGTCGAGACCGCCTATGTCGAGAACGTCGCCGAGGGCCCGGATGCCGAGCGCGTCTTCGAGCGCTTCGCCCGCGAAGGCTGCGGCATCGTCTTCGGCACGTCTTTCGGCTTCATGGACCCCGAGCTGAAGGTGGCCAAGAAGTTCCCGGACGTGAAGTTCGAGCACGCAACCGGCTACAAGAGCGCCCCCAACATGGGCCTCTACAACGCCCGCTTCTATGAGGGCCGTTACATCCTCGGCCAGATCGCTGCCAAGGAATCCAAGAAGGGCCTCGCCGGCTACATCGTCTCCTTCCCGATTCCGGAAGTGGTGATGGGCATCAACGCCTTCATGCTGGGCGCGCAGTCGATCAATCCCGACTTCAAGATCAAGATCGTCTGGGTGAACTCCTGGTTCGATCCGGGCAAGGAAGCCGATGCCGCCAAGGCGCTGTTCGACCAGGGCGCCGACATCATCGTCCAGCACACCGACTCGACGGCTGCCATCCAGGTTGCCGAAGAGCGTGGCCTCAAGGGCTTCGGCCAGTCGTCCGACATGATCAAGTTCGCGCCCAAGGCGCAGATGACCGCCATCGTCGATGACTGGGGCCCGCACTACATCAAGTCGGTCAAGGCCGTTCTCGATGGCACGTGGAAGGCCGAAGACGTGTGGGAAGGCATCAAGGACGGCACCGTCCACATGGCCGAGTACACCAACATGTCCGACGAGACCAAGAAGCTCGCCGTGGAGACCGAGGCCAAGATCGTCGGCGGCTGGAACCCCTTCACCGGTCCGATCTTCGATCAGGACGGCAAGGAGCGCTATGCCGACGGCGTCGTCGCTCCCGATGGCGATCTCCTGGGCATGAACTGGTACGTCAAGGGCGTCGACGACAAGCTGCCGCAGTAAGCTTCGGCTGTTCGCGTTGTCTCCAAACTCGCACGAGGCCGCCTTCGGGCGGCCTCTCTGCTTTGGAATGAGCCGTCAACATGCCGGAAATATTGGCATTTCGCTCTGTCTGCCGACTTGCGTAAATCGGCTCGCAGGAGCTAGATTACGGCTAAATGCGTATGGATGCGCCATGCCTACATGCTAGGCCGGGCGACGTCCGCAACGAGGTTCCGAGCCTTACATGCTGAGCTTTGCCATCGAGTGGCTGCACATTCTCGTCCGCTGGTTCCATCTCGTGGTTGGTATCGGATGGATCGGCACCAGTTTCTTCTTCATTGCCCTCGATCTCAGTCTTCGCAAGCGGGCGAAGATGAACCCTGGTGTCTACGGCACGGTTTGGCTCGTGCATGGCGGCGGCTTCTACAACGTCGAGAAATACGCGGTGGCGCCCGAAGAGCTGCCGGAGGATCTCGTCTGGTACCGTTGGGAGGCCTACCTCACCTTCGTCTCCGGCTTCCTGCTTCTGACGACGGTCTACTACTTCAACGCCCGGGCGTATCTGATCGATCCATCGGTCGCCGATCTCGCACCGTGGCAGGCCATCACCATCTCGGTACTGTCGCTCCTCGTCGGCTGGCTGGCCTATGACGGCCTTTTGAAACACACGACCGACGATCATCCCGGTCTTGTCGTCTTCTGCGTCTTTCTGATGATCGTCGGCTTCGCGTTGCTTTTCAGCAACGTCTTCTCGGGGCGCGGCGCCTTCATCCACGTTGGCGCGCTGGTCGGCACCATCATGGCCGCCAACGTGTTCCGGGTGATCATACCCAACCAGAAGAAAATCGCTGCCGCTCTGATGGCTGGCGAGCCACCGGACCCAGCTCTTGGATTGCAGGGACGGCAGCGCTCGATCCACAACAACTATCTGACCCTGCCGGTGCTGCTGATGATGGTGTCCAACCATTATCCGCTGCTCACCGGCCATCCGCACGGCTGGTTGCTGGTGGCGTTGATTCTCGTCATCGGTGGCATGGTTCGCCACCTCCTCAACCGCCATGAAGCGGGCGACTCTTTCCGGAAGTACTGGTGGGCGCTTCCGGGGGCAGCGGTCGGTCTTCTTCTCGCAATCATCGCCACCGCGCCCGTGCCACGCTTGGAGACGACCGCCGATTCGGCGCCGGTCACCGACCTCGACGTGCTTCGGATCACCGCGACCCATTGCGTGATGTGTCATTCGGCCAAGCCGACCCACGAAGGCTTCACCGAGCCGCCGAAGGGGCTCGTCTTCACCGATATCGATCACATTCGCCGCTATGCGCCACTCATCAAGATGCAGGCAGTCGATTCGGATGTTATGCCGCTTGGCAACGAAACTGGCATCACGCGCGAGGAGCGCGAGGCGTTGGGCGCCTGGATCGCCGCCAACGGTGGCTGATGGCGAGGCGCCAGTTCTGCGCCCATTATCTGTCCGTGCCGATCGTCTGCGTGGCGTACATTCCGGTGGTGCGGAACTCGGTCGGACT
Organism: uncultured Pleomorphomonas sp.; assembly: GCA_963665435.2. Lineage (GTDB taxonomy): Bacteria > Pseudomonadota > Alphaproteobacteria > Rhizobiales > Pleomorphomonadaceae > Pleomorphomonas. Next base: position 108,799 of record CAXXNH010000043.1, read on the forward strand.
TGCGCCGAAGAAGCGGCGAAACACCTTTGAGAAGTAATTGGGGTCGGGGAAGCCGGTCAGCGTCGCTACTTCCTTCACCGAGATCTCCGTGTTGACTGCGAGCAACTTGGCGGCACGGCGCATCCGCTCGGCCAGGACATACTCCGATGGTGGTCGTCCTTCGGTGGCGGTGAAGACTCGGCTGAAATGAGCACGGCTGAGGCCGGCGACGCCGGCCAGTTCATCGACCGACAAGTCGCTTTGCAGGTTGTTGAGGATGTGCCGGATCACGGGGGCCATCGGACTGGCTTGGGTGGCGTCCGAATAGGTACCTGCGAAGACGTCGTCATAAAGCGCCATGGCGGCGCGGTAAGCCAGGGCCGATGCGGCCCCTGGCGTCTCCCCTTCGCCCTCCATCATCCTGAGAGAGCAGTCGGCCAGCGTTTCGACGGTTCGCGGCTTCAGGCGAAGTACCGGACCGGTGACCGCCATCACCGATCTGTGCAGCCTCAGCGCCTCCTCGCCGTTCATGGAAATCCAGAAGAACTCCCAGCGTCCGCCGTCCTCGAGCCAATAGCGGTGATTGTGCGGCACCAGCACCAGAAGCGCCTCGCCCTCGCTGATGCGATAGTGCTTATCCTCGTAGCGCAAATTTCCATGCCCGGAAATAGTATGCTGGAGGACCGTGAACGGGGTCTGTCCGCGTTTGCGTCCATCCCAAGAATATTCCTTTGAAGTTTGAATATCATAACCGGTGCTGGTGGGCATCGTATGGAGCAGGTTGCGCCCTCGCGGCAACGACATGGTTGTCATTCCCGGTCCATTTTGTCGCAGTTTGTCGAGCACAGAATTACCCATCGAAGCACAATCCTCGTCTGGCCTTGGTGGCCATATTACGTCTTAATGCAGCTAACAAGAAGAACGGAACGGACGGAGCCAGGGACTTCCCCCAGGACAAGATGTCAGGCGCAAAGCGACAGTGTCGGTTGCGCAACGTCTTTGTATTGCCTGGAAGTATCCTTGCCCCGGTCGACTTAGGCGAGTGAACGAGGACAGCATGGCAGCCTTCAAAGTTGCGATTATCGGCGCGGGAAGCGTCGGCTTCACCAAGAAGCTCTTTACCGACATTCTTTGCGTACCCGAATTTGCCGATGTCGAGTTCGCGCTGACCGACATTTCCGAGCACAATCTGACGATGATCGCGACGATCCTGAGAAAGATCGTCGAAGTCAACAAGCTCCCGGCCAAGGTTACCGCGACCACCGATCGCCGCAAGGCCCTCGAGGGCGCGCGCTATGTGATTTCCTGCGTCCGCGTCGGTGGTCTCGACGCCTACCAGGATGATATTCGCATTCCGCTCAAATATGGCGTCGACCAGTGCGTTGGCGACACGATCTGTGCCGGTGGTATCCTTTACGGCCAGCGCAATATCCCGGTGATCCTCGATTTCTGCAAGGACATCCGCGAGGTTGCCGAGCCCGGCGCCAAGTTCATGAACTACGCCAACCCCATGGCCATGAACACCTGGGCTGCCATCGAGTATGGCAAGGTCGACACCATCGGCCTGTGCCATGGCGTGCAGCATGGCGGCGAGCAGATCGCCGACATCTTCGGCGTCGGCCATGACGAAGTGGATTACATCTGCTCGGGCATCAACCACCAGACCTGGTACGTCGACGTCCGCGTCCGCGGTCGCAAGGTGACCAAGGACGAGATCGTCGCCGCCTTCGAGGCGCATCCGGTCTACTCCAAGCAGGAGAAGGTTCGCATCGACGTGCTGAAGCGCTTCGGCATCTACTCCACGGAGAGCAACGGCCATCTGTCTGAGTACCTGCCGTGGTATCGCAAGCGGCCCGGCGAGATCATGAACTGGATCGACATGTCCGACTGGATTCATGGCGAGACGGGCGGCTATCTGCGCTTCACCACCGAACAGCGCAACTGGTTCGAGACGGAGTACCCCGAGTTCCTGAAGGAAGCCGAGGAGAAGATCGATCCGGCGCGTCGTTCGAGCGAGCACGCCAGCCACATCATCGAGGCGCTGGAAACGGGCAGGGTCTATCGCGGTCACTTCAATCAGAAGAACCGTGGCGTCATTACCAATCTGCCGGAAGACTGCATCATCGAGTCGCCCGGCTTCGTCGACCGCTTCGGCATCAACATGGTGGCCGGCATCACATTGCCCGAGGCTTGCGCGGCCACCTGCCTGTCGTCGGTCAACGTTCAGCGCATGTCGGTTCATGCGGCGGTGACGGGTGACGTCGATCTCTTGAAGCTCGCCATGCTGCATGATCCGCTCGTCGGTGCGATCTGCACGCCCGAGGAAGTCTGGGCGATGGTCGACGAAATGCTGGTCGCCCAGGCGCCCTGGTTGCCGCAATATGCCCACGCCATCGATGCGGCCAAGGAGAGGGTTGCCAAGTCGACCGTCAAGACACGCGACTGGCAGGGAGCGGCCCGTCGCGAGGCGCGCGGCATCGACGAGATCCGTGAGGAGAAGGCGCGGACCAAGGTCTGACGAGACCGCGCTGCCTCATGAAGGTTGTCCGGCGTGGAGCTGTCCTCGCCGGACGCGGCAGACACTACGGGCTGTCGCAATGGGGAAGCCGACCGGCCAGTTGAGGAGACCGGTCGACTTTGGGAAGAGACGCGGGGGGATGCGTTCCGACGCTGCCCATCGCATTGGTCGTTCGCCGGCTCATGGCCGGTGGTCGGTTTACGAGGGAGGACATGACGGAATGACTTATCGGATGAAATTGACGTCGGCTCTGATGCTCGGCGCGTCGTTTTTTGCGACGGCCGCTTTTGCCTCTGAGCTGACCGCCGTGCCTGAAGCCCCGGTTTTCCAGGGGCAGGGCAAGGTCAACTATGTCGCACGCAGCGATCTTTATGAGTACAAGGCGCTGCCGTCCTATAGCGAACCCGAGTACATCACCAAGAACTTCGTCGACAAGGGGCGCCTGCCGCCGGTCAAGGACCGTCTGCCCAAGGAGCCGCTCGTCTTCAAGACCAGCAACATGCCCGACGGCATCGGTGTTTATGGCGATGCGCTCCGCCACGTCATCGGCGGTCGCCCCGAGGGCTGGAACTACCAGGCCGGGCAGGTGCAGGGCTGGGGCGGCATCGACATCGGCATGTACGAGTGTCTGACGCGCACCGCGCAGCTGTTCGAGATCAAAGCTGATGACATGGAGCCGCTTCCGAACCTCGCCAAGAGCTGGGAGTGGTCCGAAGACGGCCACAAGCTGACCATGCACCTCATCGAGGGCGCAAAGTGGTCGGATGGCGAGCCCTTCACCTCCGAAGACGTCATGTTCTACTGGGAGGACAACGTTCTCGATCCTAACGTTTCGCCGACCAACGGCGCCACGGCCGAAACCTTCGGTGCGGGCACGACTCTGAAGGCGATCGACGACTACACCATCGAGTGGACGTTCAAGGAAGCCTTCCCCAAGCAATACCTCTACAACATGGCCTACGGCACCTTCTGCCCTGGCCCCGCTCACATGCTGAAGCCGCAGCATCCCAAGTATTCCAAGAATACCTATGAGCAATACAAGAACGCCTTCCCGCCGGATTTCCTGAATTGGCCGGTTATGGGCGCTTGGTCGCCGGTTCTCTACCGTCCTGACGACATCATCGTCCTGCGCCGCAATCCTTACTACTGGAAGGTCGACGAGAAGGGCAATCAGTTGCCTTATCTGGACGAAGTCCACTTCAAGCTGTCGACCTGGGCGGATCGCGACGTGCAGGCCGTGGCCGGTTCGGGCGACATTTCGAACCTTGAGCAGCCCGAGAACTTCGTCGAGTCGCTCAAGCGCGCCGCTCAGCCCACGGCGCCGGCTCGCCTCGAGTTCGGCCCGCGTCTCATCGGCTACAACCTCTACATGAACTTCTCGGCCAACGGCTGGGGTGGTCCGGATGAGCGTGGTCAGGCGGTACGCGAACTGAACCGCAACGACCACTTCCGCAAGGCCGTGACCATGGGTCTCGACCGGCAGAAGCTTGGAGAGGCGCTGGTCAAGGGGCCGTTCACGGCCATCTACCCGGGCGGCATCTCCTCCGGTTCGAGCTTCTATGACCGCGAGAGCACCTTCTACTATCCCTTCGATCTCGATGGGGCCAAGAAGGAACTCGAGGCGGCCGGCCTCAAGGACACCGACGGCAACGGCGTCGTGAACTACACGGACGGCCCGATGAAGGGCAAGGACGTCGAGATCACGCTGCTGGTCAGCGCCGACTACTCCACCGACAAGAACCTCGCCGAAGGCGTGATCGGTCAGATGGAGAAGCTCGGTCTGCGCGTCGTCCTCAATGCCCTCGATGGCAAGCAGCGCGACAACGCCAACTACGGCGGCAAGTTCGACTGGACGATCAACCGGCATGGTCCGGAGCTGACGGCCGTCGTGCAGAACACCGAGCAGCTCGCGGCCGTCGGTCCGAAGACCTCGTGGTTCCATCGTGCCCCGGAGAGCGGTGAACTTGATCTGATGCCCTTCGAGCAGCAGCTCGTCGACATCGTCAAGAAGTTCATCGCCACTCAGGACGTCGCCGAACGCGCCGCGCTGATGAAGGAGTACAACAAGGTCGCGACCAGCAACGTGAACAGCGTTGGTCTGACCGAGTATCCCGGTGCTCTGATCATCAACAAGCGCTTTGCCAACGTTCCTTCGGGAACCCCGATCTTCATGTTCAACTGGGCTGAAGACACGGTTCTCCGTGAACGCCTCTACGTCCCCGCCGACAAGCAGGGCGACTACGAGCTGGCCACCGACTCTCTGCCCGGCAAGCCGGGTGAAAAGGGTCCCGTCGAGTAATCTTCCCACTCGAACGGCCCGGACACTCGCCGACCAGATGAACATCTGGTCGGCAACTCGAGAGTGTTTCCGAGTCCTTGGCTGAGCAGCCGCTTGTCGATCGGACCCAATCCGATCGGCGGATGCTGCAGCGTCCCGGCGGTGCCCCCCGCCGCCGGGACACTTCTTCCGAGACCTCCGCAGAATTGTCCGGGAGTCCGAGGGAGCCTAAGATCTCCAGCCATCAATGGCCGCTGGCCGATGGCGATCCAAGCCAGCCCGTTTCGCAAGAGATGGGTCCTTCAAAATCCATGACAAAGAGTCAGGAAGTCTCAGACCCATGTTCCGCTTCTTGCTCATCCGCATCGCCTCGGCGATCCCGGTTCTCTTCATCCTGAGCGTCGTCACGTTCGCCATCATTCAGGCCCCGCCGGGCGACTACAGCGATTTCATTCGCTCGCAGTTGATCAACCAGGGCGGCGCCTCCTTCGAGCAGGCCGATGCGCAGGCGAAAGCCTATGCCCACGAGCACGGGCTCGACAAGCCGATCCCGGTCCAGTACGTCAACTGGATCGCCGGTATGGTCACCAAAGGCGACTTCGGCCGCAGCTTCTTTTACAACCGACCGGTTGCCGACGTGGTGGCCGAGCGTCTGCCCAGGACGCTGCTATTGGCGCTGACATGCCACTTGTTGGCTTCCGTCATAGGCATATCCTTCGGAATCATAGCTGCGACCAAGCAATACTCCTGGATCGACAGCCTCCTATCTTTCGTATCATTCCTGGGTATGACGGTCCCGCGATTTCTCATGGCGCTGGTGATTGTCTATATTCTTGTGTTTCACTTCAACGTCAGTGAGATCAACAGTTTCTTCTCGCCGAAATATGGCGGCGCGCCGTGGTCATGGGGCAAGTTCGTCAATCTCGTGCAGCATGTCTGGCCTGTGGTTGCCATCGCTACCTTCGGCGGCCTTGCCTACAACATGCGTGTGATGCGCGGTAACCTGCTCGACACCCTCAACGCCCAGTATGTCGAGACGGCGCGGGCCAAAGGGCTCTCGGAAGGTGCCGTGATCCTTCGACACGCGGTGCCCAATGCGCTGCATCCGCTCGTCATGTATCAGGGCGTCGTGCTGCCCTACATGCTGACCGGCGAGATCGAAACCGCCATCATCTTCGCCCTGCCCACCGTCGGGCCGGCCATTGTCGGATCGATGGCCGTCGGCGATGTCTATGTCACAGCCACGTTCATGCTCGTACTCTCCGCCACTCTGATCGTCGGCAACATCATCGCCGATATCCTGCTTGCCCTTCTCGATCCCCGTATCCGCCTTGGTGGAGGAGCCAACTGATGCTAGTTCCTGGCGAATCCACCCTGAACGATGCCGGAGAAATCGTCGAGACGCACGGCAGCGAGAGCTATGTCTCCCTGGTCTGGCGGCGCCTCAAGCGCTCCTGGACGGGCATGGCCGGCCTCGTGATGGTCATCCTCCTCGTGTTCATCGCCTTGTTTGCCGACTTCCTCTCGCCGGTCGATCCGAAGTTGACCGACGTCGGCTACTCGCAACCCGAGACCGTTTCCTTCGCCGACAAGGACGGGAGCTGGAGCTTTGCTCCCCGGATCTACCCGATGGTGGAGGGGGAGGAACTCGACCCGATCACCTACCAGCCGCTGATCGGACCGGACTATGACAATCCGCGCTACCTCGGCTTTTTCGTCAAGGGCGCGCCCTACAAGCTGCTCTGGCTGATCCCGGTCGACCGGCACTTTTTCGGCGCCATCGACGGCAAGCCGGTGCATTTCCTCGGCACCGACAAGTTCGGACGCGACGTCTTGTCGCGTGCCCTCTACGGCTCGCGCATCTCGCTGATGATCGCGCTCACCGTGGTGTCGATCGTCACCGTCGTCGGTACGACGGTCGGCATGGTCTCCGGTTATTTCGGCGGCCGGTTCGACGTCTGGATGCAGCGTTTCGTCGAGTTGGTGCTGGCCTTTCCGCAGCTGCCTCTCTATCTCGCGCTCACCTCGTTGATCCCGGTGACGGCACCGACCTCGGTGTTCCTCGCCTTCGTCATCTTCGTGATGTCGGCGCTCGGGTGGGCGCAATTGTCGCGAGAGGTGCGAGGAAAGACGCTGGCTCTCGCCCGTATCGATTATGTGCGGGCGGCGATCGCCATCGGCGCTCGCGACCGGCGCATCATCTTCCAACACGTCTTTCCCAACGTCATGAGCCACGTCATCGTCGCCGTGACGCTGGCCATCCCCAATGTGGTGTTGCTCGAAAGCTTCCTCGGCTTCCTCGGCTTTGCCGTTAAGCCGCCACTGATCTCCTGGGGTCTGATGCTGCAGGATACCTCCAACTACTCGGCCATCGGCTCCTATCCCTGGATTCTGTCGCCCGTGGCCTTCGTCTTCGCAACCGTCTTCGCCTTCAATGCGCTCGGCGATGGTCTGCGTGACGCGATCGACCCCTATTGAGGAAGCCGAACATGGACAGAGACGAAAACCTCGCTCCGGACGTGCGGCTCGATCATGAAAGCCGCACAGGGGAACCGATTGTCGACTGCCGGAACGTCGCCGTCCGCTTCAAGGTGGAGGACGGTGAGGTGGAAGCCGTGCGTGGCGTGTCGATGCAGCTTTATCGCGGCGAGACCATCGCCGTGGTGGGAGAAAGCGGCTCGGGCAAGTCGGTGACGGCCCGCACCATCATGGGGCTTCTGTCGAAGCGCGCCAGGGTGGCGCCGGATGCCACGATCCGCCTGGATGGAGATGACATCCTGAAATGGTCGGCCCATCGTCGTCGCATGCTGCGCGGCAATCGGCTTTCCATGATCTTCCAGGAGCCGCTGTCTTCGCTGAATCCCGTGTATGCGATCGGCACGCAGATCGTCGAGGCGATCCGAATTCACCAGAAGCTGTCGAAGTCCAAGGCACGCGAGAAGGCGATCGAGCTCTTGCGAGAGGTGCATATTCCCGACCCGGAATCGCGCATCAACCAGTATCCGCACCAGCTTTCGGGCGGCCAGCGCCAGCGTGTGATGATCGCCATGGCGCTCGCCAACAATCCGGACGTTCTGATCGCCGACGAGCCGACGACGGCGCTCGATGTGACGGTTCAGGCGCAGATCCTGCACCTGATCCGCGACCTGCAACAGCGCCATGGCATGGCGGTGATCCTGATCACCCACGATCTCACCGTGGTCCGCAAGTTCTCCGACTACGTCTACGTGATGCAGAAGGGAGAGGTGAAGGAACACAACACCACCGAGGCGCTGTTCGGCAATCCTCAGCATCCCTACACCCGCCATCTCCTCGGGTCGGAGCCGCGCGGCCACGCCAATCCGCTGCCGGCGGAATCGCCGGTGATGCTGGAGGGCAAGGATGTGCGCGTTGCCTTCATGCTCAAGAAGGGTGGGTTCTTCAACGCCGAGTTTCACGAGTTGGTCGCCGTCGACAGTCTCAGCCTGACGCTGCGCCGTCACGAGACACTGGGCATCGTCGGCGAGAGCGGTTCCGGCAAGACCACATTCGGCCAGGCCCTGATCCGCCTGTCCGATCCCGATGGCGGCGAGGTCTATTTTGATGGCAAGCCCATCCACGGCAAGAGCCGGGAAGAGCTGAGGCCGCTCAGGTCGCGCATGCAGGTGGTGTTCCAGGATCCGTTTTCCTCGCTCAATCCTCGCATGTCGGTCTGCCAGATCATCGAGGAAGGGCTGGTCGTCAACGGTATCGGCGCCAACCGGGCCGAGCGTCTCGATCGGGTTCGCGACGCGCTCACCGCGGCCGGACTGCCGACCAACATCCTGTCGCGCTTTCCGCACGAGTTCTCCGGCGGTCAGAGGCAGCGCATCGCCATCGCCCGCGCCATCGCGCTCGAGCCGGAGTTCATCCTTCTCGACGAGCCGACGTCGGCGCTCGACCTGTCGGTGCAGGCTCAGATCATCGATCTCCTGCGCAAGCTGCAGGACGAGCGGGGGCTCAGCTATCTCTTCATTTCCCACGATCTCAAGGTGGTCAGGGCGCTCTGCCATCGCGTGATCGTCATGCAACATGGCCGGATCGTCGAAGAAGGCCCGGTCGAGGAGGTCCTGTTCAGTCCGAAAACTGCCTACACCGAGAAGCTGGTGAAGGCGGCCTTCGAAGTGGCAGCTTAGGCGGCGGTAATCCGGGGGTCGCCATGCGCTCTTAGGGAGGCATCGCGGTCCCCGACAAGGACCCCGAGCGTCGAAAGTGACGGCTCGGGGCTCCCGGAACGGAAAACATCAAACCAGTCCCCGATGGCGGACCGGCAGCGCCGGCCCGTGCGGGAAATCTGTTTGCCTGGAGGAAAGCGAAGATGGCGGCCAATCCCAAGATCACCTTCATAGGTGCCGGATCGACGGTGTTCATGAAGAACATCCTCGGCGACGTGCTGCACCGGCCGGCACTCAAGGGCGCGACCATCGCCTTGATGGACGTCAATGAGAAGCGTCTTGCAGAAAGCGAAATGGTCGTTGGCCGTCTCGTCAAACTGCTGGATGCCCCGGCGAAGATCGAGACCTATACCGACCGCCGCAAGGCACTCGAAGGCGCCGACTTTGTCGTGGTCGCCTTCCAGATCGGCGGGTACAAGCCCGCCACGGTCACCGATTTCGAGGTGCCCAAGAACTACGGCCTGAGGCAGACCATCGCCGACACGCTGGGCGTGGGCGGTATCATGCGTGGCGTTCGTACGGTGCCGCACCTCTGGGCTATCTGCGCCGACATGATGGAGGTCTGCCCGAACGCCGTCTTGCTCCAGTACGTCAATCCCATGGCGATCAACACCTGGGCTATTTCGGCCAAATACCCGAAAATTCGCCAGGTTGGCCTTTGCCACTCTGTGCAGGGCACCGCCGAGGAACTGGCCCGCGACCTGGAAATCCCCATTTCGGAGATCCGCTATCGGGCCGCTGGTATCAACCACATGGCCTTTTATCTGAAGTTCGAGCACCGGCAGGCGGACGGAAGTTATCGCAACCTTTATCCCGACTTGGTCCGCGGCTATCGCGACGGCCGATATCCCAAGCCGTCGAGCTGGAATCCGCGCTGCCCCAACAAGGTGCGCTACGAGATGCTGACGCGGCTCGGTTATTTCGTCACCGAAAGCTCCGAGCATTTTGCCGAGTACACTCCGTGGTTCATCAAGGAAGGCCGCGATGATCTCATCGAGAAGTTCGGCATTCCGCTCGACGAGTATCCCAAGCGTTGCGTCGAGCAGATCGCCCGCTGGGAGAAGGATCTTGAGGCGCTGAAAGCTTCCGACACCGTAGAGGTGAAGGAGAGCCACGAGTATGCCTCTCAGATCATCAACTCGGTCTGGACGGGCGAACCGTCGGTGATCTATGGCAATGTCCGAAATAACGGCTGCATCACGTCGCTGCCGGACTATTGCGCGGCCGAGGTCCCCTGTCTCGTCGACGCCTCCGGCATTCAGCCGACCTACGTCGGCGATCTGCCGCCGCAGCTCACCGCGCTGATACGCACCAACGTCAACGTCCAGGAGCTGACGGTGGCAGCACTGATGACGGAGAACCGCGAGCACCTCTACCACGCGGCGATGATGGATCCGCACACGGCCGCCGAGCTCGACCTCGACCAGATCTGGTCGCTGGTCGACGATCTCTGCCGCGCCCATGGCGACATGTTGCCTGAGTGGGCTCGTCTCGGCTGAGAACCGCCCGACAGCCGGGGGCGGAGACCATCCGCTCCCGATCTCCCGGCTCTCGCTTCCGTTCCTCCCGAGGCGAGCGCCGGCTCCAGTGACGCGGGATGTCGGCCTCGTGGGGGGGCGACATCCCGCGTCTGATTCCGGCCCGCCGCCTTTTCTCCGGACGTTTTCCCACAGGGCAACTTGCCCACCCGGCAACGCGTTCATCCCTTAGTCGGGTTCCGCGCCAGCTGCCGCTTGCCCGTATTGCCAAGCCTTGAAAACAGGCACATTCTTGCCTTGTCGGCCATCGGAGGAGGGGTGTCCGACCCGAGAGTGAACGCTCCGCAGTCCCGGGAAACGGGGGCTGCGGAATTGGACAGGCGAGAACATAACGGAAACGTATCTGGAGGTCAGCCATGTCAGAGCATACCGGAACAACCACCGACGGCAGAGCAGCCGGCCCCCGCTGCGTTGCCATCGTGGGGCCTCACGGCAGCGGCAAAACAACGCTTCTCGAGGCGATCCTCGAGCGGACGGGGGCAATTCCGAAAGCTGGCAACGTGGCAGCGGGCAGTAGTGTTGGCGACCGCTCCAAGGAGGCTCGTGCCCACGGCATGGGCATAGACCTCAACGCTGCGGACGCCGAGTTCCTGGGCGACCGCTACACCTTCATGGATTGCCCGGGCTTTGTCGAGTTCGCCTTCGAGATGCAGCCCGTGTTGGCCGTCGCCGATGTGGCGGTGGTGGTTTGCGAGGCGGACGAGAAGAAGATCCCGGCCCTGCAACTTGTACTTCGACGGCTGGAAGCGGCGGGCGTTCCCCACGTGCTGTTCGTCAACAAGATCGACAAGGCCGATGCCACGTTGCGCGATACCCTGAAGCTGATGCAGTCGGCGTCGACGACTCCGCTGGTATTGCGTCAGATTCCGATCTGGAAGGACGGGGCGGCCGTAGGCACCATCGAGCTGGCCCTCGAACGGGCTCTAGTTTATCGCGAGCACGCCGAAAGCCAGGAAGTTCCCATTCCCTCCGATCATCAGGCCGACGAATTGACCGCCCGCTACGAGATGCTGGAGCGCCTTGCCGACTATGATGACGAGCTGATGGAGGAACTGCTGTCCGACGTCGCTCCCGATCGAAGCCAGATCTTCCAGGATTTGCGCAAGGAAATGCGGTCCGGGCAGATCACGCCGGTGTTCGTGGGTTCGGCGGAGCGGGGGAATGGCATCACCCGCCTTCTGAAGGCGCTGCGCCATGACGCGGCCGGCATCGACGAAACGCGAGCGCGGCTGGGGCTCTCCGACGCCACAGAGACTATCGTGCAAGTGGCCAAGACCGTGCAGACTTCGCATGCCGGCAAGCTCTCCATCGTGCGTGTGCTCTCGGGCAAGCTCACCGACGGCTTGGCGCTAACGGCCGCCGATGGCACGGTTGGTCGCGTGTCCGGCCTTTATGCGCTCGGGACGGGAACGCCGAGCAAGATGCCGGAGGCAGTCGCGGGTTCTGTGGTCGGCATTGGCAAGGTCGATCCAGCCGAGACGGGCTTGACGTTGTCGTCCGGCAAGACGCCGCCACAGGAGCTGGCGCCTCTCGTTCCGCCGCCGCCGGTCATCTCCATGGTGGTGGCCTCGAAGGAAGCCAAGGACGACGTCAAGTTGTCGACGGCGCTGGGTCGTCTCGCGGAAGAGGATCCGTCTCTTGTGGTCGTGCAGGACGCCGACACGGCGGAAACACGGATCGAGGGGCAGGGGGAAATGCACCTGCGCGTTCAGCTCGAGCGTTTGCAGAACCGGTTCGGCGTTGCCGTGGTGACGCGCGATCCCGTCATTCCCTACCGGGAGACCATCAAGTCGTCGATCACCGTGCGCGGCCGCCACAAGAAGCAATCGGGTGGTCACGGTCAGTTCGGCGATTGCGTCTTGACCATCGAGCCGCAGGGGCGCGGCGAGGGCTTCGCTTTCGCCGAAGTGGTCACCGGCGGCGCCGTGCCGAAGAACTACTTCCCGGCGATCGAAGAAGGTGTCGTCGAAAGCCTGAAGCGCGGCGCCCTCGGCTTCCCGCTGGTCGACGTCAAGGTGACGCTGTCCGATGGCTCGTTCCACCCCGTCGACAGTTCCGACATGGCCTTCAAGACGGCGGCCGGCATCGGCATGCGCGAGGGACTGCCGCAGTGTTCGCCGGTGTTGCTGGAGCCGATCCTGAAGGTGAAGTTCTACGGGCCGAGCGAGTTCACCGCCCGTATCAACCAGATCGTCACCGGGCGGCGCGGTCAGCTTCTCGGCTTTGACGGGCGCGAGGGGTGGCAAGGCTGGGATGTGACGGAAGCGCTCATCCCGCAGGCCGAAATGGGCATGCTCATCGTCGAGTTGCGGTCGGCGACCGCCGGCGTCGGCACCTTCGAGGCAGGGTTCGACCATCTGCAGGAGCTCACCGGACCGGTGGCGCAGAAAGTGGTCGACAAGCGCAAGGGTGACCTTGCGGCTGCCTGAGCCGGTACTGAGGCTTGAAACGAAACGGAGGCGCCAAGGCGCCCCCGAGTTCTGTTCTAAGCCAGATTGGCACGTCGCCCAGAGCATTGTGCGGAAAAGTGGGAACCGATTTTTCGCGAAAACAATGCGACAACAAGGAGATAGAGCGTGTTGGCGAACCATATTGCGCCGGACACGCCCTAACCGGCCTTCAGGCCTTGGCTGCGGAAGATCGAGCGGACCTTTTCGACCAGTTCGCCAGACGGTGCTTCCGTGTCGGCGAGCTTGTAGTCGCGACCGCATTCCTTCCACTTGAACTCGCCGAGCTTGTGGAAGGGCAGCACGTCGACGCGTTCGACGACGCCGAGCTCGGCTGCGAAGGCAGCAAGCCCCTCGATCTCGTCCAGCTTGTCGGTCAGACCGGGCACCAGCACATAGCGCAGCCAGATCTTCTTGCCCTTGGCCGACAGGCGGCGGGCAAAGTCGAGCGTCGGCTGCAACTGGGCGCCGGTCACCTCGAAGTAGGTTTCCTCGGAGAAGGCCTTGATATCGAGCAGCACGAGGTCGATGTCCTCGAGCATCTCGTCGGAGACGCGCTTGCCCAGGAAGCCGGAGGTATCGAGCGCCGTGTGAAGCCCCATCGCCTTGGCGGCGTGGAAGATTTCGGCCGTGAACTCCACCTGGGTCAGGGGCTCGCCACCGGTGATGGTGATGCCGCCCTTGGCACGCTTCAGGAAGTTGGAGTAGCTCGCCATCTCGGCGACGATCTCGCCCACCGAGGTCTCCTTGCCCTTGCGCATGTGCCAGGTGTCGGGGTTGTGACAGTACTGGCAACGCAGAGGGCAACCCGAGACGAACAGCACGTAGCGGATGCCGGGGCCATCGACGGCGCCGCCGGCTTCCTTCGAGTGAACGAAGCCGTGGGCCACCGGCCGGCGGGCAGGGCGAGCATGCCCACCATCGGCGTGGACTCCCGGGGCGCCGCCATGGGCGTCCCGGACGTCGAGGAGGTTAGTTTGATGCGCCATGGAAGGTCCGGCTGATGACATCGAGCTGCTGCTCGCGCGTCAGCTTGATGAAGTTCACCGCGTAGCCCGACACGCGGATGGTCAGCTGCGGGTAGAGCTCGGGATGCTCCATGGCATCGACCAGCGTCTCGCGGTCGAACACGTTGACGTTGATGTGGTGGCCGCCCTGCAGGAAGTAGCCGCTGAGCAGGTTGTCGAGGTTGTTCACCCGATCCTCTTCGGTGGAGCCCAAGGCGGACGGCACGATCGAGAAGGTGTAGCTGATGCCGTCCTGTGCGTGGGCATAGGGTAGCTTGGCAACCGAGGCCATGGAGGCAACGGCACCGTTCTTGTCGCGGCCGTGCATCGGGTTCGCACCCGGAGCGAAGGGCTGGCCGGCCTTGCGGCCATCGGGGGTGTTGCCGGTCTTCTTGCCGTAGACGACGTTGGAGGTGATCGTCAGGATCGACTGCGTCGGCATGGCGTTGCGATAGGTCTTGTGCTTGCGGATGCAGCCCATGAACGTCTCGGTCAGCCAGACGGCGATATCGTCGACACGGTCGTCATTGTTGCCGAAGGCGGGATAGTCGCCCTCGATCTCGAAGTCGGTGGCCAGACCACGCTCGTCGCGGATCACCTTCACCTTGGCATACTTGATGGCGCTGAGGCTGTCGGCGGCAACTGACAGGCCGGCGATGCCGCAGGCCATGGTCCTGAGGATGTCGCGGTCGTGCAGCGCCATCTCGATCCGCTCGTACATGTACTTGTCGTGCATGTAGTGGATGGAGTTCAGCGCATTGACGTAGACGCGGGCGAGCCACTCCATCATCGGAATGAGCTTGGCCTTGACGTCCTCGTAGTCGAGGTAGTCGCCGACCACGGGGGCGAAGGTGGGACCGACCTGCGTGCCGCTCTTCTCGTCGCGGCCACCGTTGATCGCGTAGAGCAAGGTTTTGGCGAGGTTAGCGCGAGCACCGAAGAACTGCATCTGCTTGCCAATGCGCATGGCAGAGACGCAGCAGGCGATGCCGTAGTCGTCACCCCAGTAGGGACGCATCAGGTCGTCGTTCTCGTACTGGATCGAAGAGGTCTTGATGGAAGTGTCGGCGCAGAAGTCGCGGAACCCCTTCGGAAGATGCTCGGACCACAGCACGGTGAGGTTCGGCTCTGGGGCCGGGCCGAGCGTGTTCAGCGTGTTCAGCATGCGGAAGGACGACTTGGTCACCAGCGGGCGGCCATCGATGGCCATGCCGCCGATGGACTCGGTGACCCAGGTCGGATCGCCAGAGAACAGCTGATCGTAGTCCGGAGTCCTCAGGAAGCGGATGATGCGGAGCTTCATGACGAAGTGGTCGAACAGCTCCTGCGCCTCGGCTTCGTTGAGCTCGCCCTCGGCGATGTCGCGCTGGATGAAGATGTCGAGGAAGCTCGAGACGCGGCCGAGCGACATGGCGGCGCCGTTGGCTTCCTTCACCGCGGCGAGATAGGCGAGATAGGTCCACTGCACCGCTTCACGGCCGTTGACGGCCGGGCGGGTGAGGTCGAAGCCATAGATCTCGCCGAGCTTGACGAGTTCCTTGAGAGCCTTGATCTGCTCGGCGGTCTCTTCGCGGGCGCGCAGCACCTCTTCGTCGATAGTGGCGAGCTCGAAGCTCTTCAGCTGGGTCTGCTTGTCCTCGATCAGGCGGTTGACGCCGTAAAGGGCGACGCGGCGATAGTCGCCGATGATGCGGCCGCGGCCATAGGCATCCGGCAGGCCGGTGATGACGCCGGACTTGCGGCAGGCCAGCATTTCGGGAGTGTAGACGTCGAAGACCGCGTCGTTATGGGTCTTGCGAAGCTTGGGGAACACCTTGTCGAGCGAGGTGTCGGCCTTGAAGCCGTAGGCCTCGAGGCCGTTCTTGACCATGCGGTAGCCGCCGAACGGCATGATGGCGCGCTTCAGCGGCGCATCGGTCTGCAGACCGACGATCTGCTCGAGGTCTTCGGCGATGTAGCCGGCCTTGTGCGAGGTGATGGAGGAGGGGGTGGAAACGTCGACATCGAGAACGCCACCCTTGTCGCGCTCCGCCTTGAGGTGAGCCTTCAGCTTCTCCCAAAGGTCGGCGGTGCGGGGCGTGATGCCGGCCAGGAATGCGGCGTCGCCCTCGTAAGGGGTTATGTTGGCGATGATGAAGCTGCGGACGTCGATCTCACGGGTCCAGTTGCCCGGAAGAAAGCCGCGCCAGGGGTCCTGGGCGGAGAGTTCCGTGTCGATCGTGTCGAACGGTTCGCGCGCATAGACGTTCATGGCTTTCTCTCCAGTTTTATCACCAGCTCGATGGCCGGAAAGTTATGCGTCCGAAAACGTATAACATAAATCACTTACGTAGTCCTGCGAAATCACGGTGATTTGCAAGCGCTTCGCACCCTTCATGTAATATATGAGTGCGAAGGTTAAGTAAGTAATCCTGCGCTATTGCCGGGCTCTGAGGCCGGGTGCGCGTTGCCCGAAGGTCAGCTCTTCACGAACTGCATGCGCGCATTGATTGTATGGCCGGTCCGGCGGAACTCGGCCGACTCGCTGGCCGACGCTTTCCCTTTGGAAACTGAAACCTTTTAGAAAATAGCCAAATAGTGCGACTTTTGAAAATATGAAGGAAAACAACCAAATTTCGACGGTTGAGAATGATCCGCAATAGGGAGCGGGGCGGTTGCACGAGCCTCCATATTTACCTGGAGGGATACAACTAAAAAGAGAGCCCCTGGCGGGGCTCCCTGCGGTGGGCTCGTTCGTCCTGTTCGAGCCATGCAGGCTTGCGGATCAGCCTTGCAAGCCATGCAGCGCCAAGCGGCCGAACAATTCCAAATGGTTATCCGTTTTGGGCAGGGCTGCCCTGCGTTTGGTGCGACTCCGCCGTCGGAAGGGGCGTCAGTCCGCCCAGAGCCTTGCGGTAGACCAGCCAGTAGATGCCGCCGACAAAGGCCCCGCCACCCACGATGTTGCCGAGTGTGGCCGGAACGATGTTGTGGACGATGGCGCCCAGGGTCAGCACCGAGGCGTCGAGGCCTTCGGGAGCATGTCCGGTCTGAACGAGGACCCAGGCATAGGGCAGAATGAACATGTTCGCGACGCAGTGCTCGAACCCGGCGGCGATGAAGGCAGTCACGGGCAGAACCATACCGAACAGTTTGTCGGTCACCGAGCGGCCGGCGTAGCTAAGCCATACGGCAAGGCAGACCAGGATGTTGCAGAGCACGCCCTTGAAGAAGATGGTGACGACATCTGGCGCCACCTTGCCGACAGCCAGCTTGATGAGGCCGGCGCCGAAACCCTCGTTGTTCAGCGCCGATGTGTGAGCCATGTAGATCAGGAAGACGAGGCCGAGCGCGCCGACCAGGTTTCCAAGCCAGATGATCGCCCAGTTGCGGAGAACCTCGAGGGTTCCGAGCTGACGATTGGCCCAGGCCATGACGATCAGGCAGTTGCCCGTGAACAGCTCCGCGCCACCGATCATGACCAGGGCCAGGCCCAGGGTGAAGACGAGGCCGCCGAGAAGGCGTTGGGCGGCAAAGCCGAGCGTCGGATCCGCGAGCACGATCCCGAAGAAAACGGCGCCAAGTCCGATGGATCCGCCAGCGATGACGGCCAGCGCGGCGCTGGCCAACGCCGGCATGCGCGCTTTCTTGACGCCGAGCTTCTCGACCTTGTCCTGGATTTCGGCCGGCGCATAGGCGTCGAGGCCGAGAATGGTGTTGGCCTGTCCGGGCGCGGTGTTCGCCATTTGAGGTATCTCCGGTTCAACTTTTTCGCCGACAGCGATACCGCCTGATGGGCGAAAGTAAAGAGGAGGGAATTACGCAGCTTTCATCGAGCCGTCAGTAGCCCGACGGCTGCTTCGCCGATGATATCGTCCGTCCCCGTCAGCGGCGCGTGACGCCAGCGGGGATGCTATGCCGTCTTTCCCGGCGATCGTCGGCTTCTTGCAAGCCGACGATCGCCGGGGAGGGTCAATCAGAAGGAAGCTTCGCCAACCGTGACGATACGCAACAGGTTGGTCGAGCCGGGAACGCCTTCACCCGCGGTCACAACCAGAGTGTCGCCGAGGTTGGCGATCCGCAGCTCGCGAGCCAATGCCACACCGGCGTTCACCTTGTCCTGGAACCGGCGGTACAGTTGGCTCGGGATCACCAGCACGCCGTAGGCGAGCATCAGCTTGCGCGTCTTGATCAGGTCCGGCGTGACGCAGAGAACGGGCACGCCCGGCCGCTCGCGCGTGACGCGCAATGTCGTCGAGCCAGTGGCGGTGAAGGTGATGATCGCCTTGGCATCGAGCGCGCCGGCAATCTGCTTGGCCGCGTGGGTGATGGCGTCCGAAGAGCTTTCCGGACCGAAGGGCAGGCGCTGCGCTTCGATGATCTGGCGATAAAGCGGGTCGTGCTCGACGCGCTGGGCGATGCTGTCCATGATGGCCACGGCGGCAACCGGATAGGCGCCGGCAGCCGTTTCGGCCGACAGCATCACGGCGTCCGCACCGTCGAACACGGCAGTGGCGACGTCGGAGGCCTCCGCGCGGGTCGGCGCCGGGCTCGTCACCATGGACTCGAGCATCTGCGTCGCGACGATGACCGGCTTGCCGGCTTGCCGCGCTTCGCGAACGATGCGCTTCTGCAGCGTCGGCACGTCCTCAGGTCGCATTTCGACGCCAAGGTCGCCGCGGGCCACCATGACGCCGTCGGCAAGCTCGATAATGGCGCTCAAGCTGTCGATCGCCTGGGGTTTCTCGATCTTGGCGAGCAACGCCGCCCGATCGCCGATCAGAGAGCGGGCTTCGACCAGGTCTTCCGGCCGCTGGACGAAGGAAAGAGCCACCCAGTCGACACCGAGGTCCAGCGCGAACGCCAGGTCGGCCCGGTCCTTCTTCGTCAGTGCGGAAAGCGGCAACACCACGTCCGGTACGTTGACGCCCTTGCGGTTGGACAGCGCGCGGCCGCTGACCACCGTGGTGATGGCATGGTCGCTGGCGCAGCTCACCACATGCAGGCGAACCCGACCGTCGTCGAGCAGCACGTCGGTGTTGGGTTTCAGAGCCGCGAAGATTTCAGGATGTGGCAGACCCACGCGGTTGGCGTCACCGGGCTCGGTGGACAGGTCGAGGCGGAAGGTCTGGCCTTCGACGAGATCGATAGGACCGTCGGCAAAGGTGGAAATGCGCAGCTTGGGCCCCTGGAGATCGGCCATCACCGCGATTGGGCGGCCGGTTTCCGTTTCGACCTGCCGAAGCATGTCGAAGCGGGCGCGATGCTCTTCATGGGTACCGTGGCTGAAGTTGAGCCGGAACACGTCGGCGCCGGCCGCGACCAGTTCGCGGATCACCTCGATGGTGCCGGAGGCCGGCCCCAGCGTGGCGACCACCTTGGTCTGGCGTCGGCGGATCTTGGGATTGCTGCCCGTTAGCGAGGTTGCCGGCGCGCTCATGTCTGCTCCTTGACGTCTGTCGACCGTGAAATCATCCGGCCGGAAAATCCCTTCGGGTTTGGCCCTTAAGGAAAAGTCCTTGCCAGCGTTGCCTTCGTATACACGCAAGGGCGCGGCGAGGGGAAGCACAGCTTCCGTCGCGTTGTCGCAACTCTGCTTTGCGAACCATTGCGACAAAAAAGACCCCGCCTTCGCGGGCGGGGTCCATGAGGCTGGAATCAGCCGGTTTCTCAGAGGGTCTTGGCGATGGCGACGGCGGTGTCGGCCATGCGGTTGGAGAAGCCCCACTCGTTGTCGTACCAGGAGAGGATACGAACGAGGGTGCCGTTCATGACCTTGGTCTGGTCGAGGTGGAAGATCGACGAGTGGCTGTCATGGTTGAAGTCGGACGAGACGTTCGGCTGGTCGGTGAAGCCGAGGACGCCCTTCAGCGGACCGGAGGTCGCGGCGGCCTTGATGGCCTCGTTGATCTCGGCGACCGAGGTGGCGCGCTTGGCGTTGAAGACCAGGTCGACGACCGACACGTTCGGGGTCGGCACGCGGATGGCGACGCCATCGAGCTTGCCCTTGAGCTCCGGAAGCACCAGGCCGACGGCCTTGGCGGCGCCGGTGGAGGTCGGGATCATGGACAGGGCAGCGGCGCGGGCGCGGTAGAGATCCTTGTGCAGCGTGTCGAGCGTCGGCTGATCGCCCGTGTAGCTGTGGATCGTCGTCATGAAGCCGGTGTCGATGCCGATGACGTCATTGAGCACCTTGGCGACCGGCGACAGGCAGTTCGTCGTGCACGAGGCGTTCGACAGGACGATGTGGTCCTTGGTGATCTTGTCATGGTTGACGCCGTAGACGACCGTCAGGTCGGCGCCGTCGGCCGGGGCCGAGACCAGGACGCGCTTGGCGCCGGCGGTCAGGTGCATCGAGGCCTTTTCCTTGGCCGTGAAGATGCCCGTGCATTCCATGGCGACGTCGACGTCCAGGTCCTTCCACGGCAGCGTGGTCGGATCCTTGATGGCCGTGACCTTGATCTTGCCGGTGCCGACGTCGATCCAGTCGGCGCCGGTGGTCACTTCGTGCGGGAAGCGGCCGTGAACGCTGTCGAAGCGGATCAGGTGGGCGTTGGTCTCGACCGGGCCGAGGTCGTTGATGCCGACAACCTCGATGTCCTTGCGACCGGACTCGACGATCGCGCGCAGAACGTTACGACCGATACGACCAAAGCCGTTGATGGCGACCTTTACTGCCATTGTCTGTCTCCCAATTAGGTTGGTTTTATTCAGTGGAGTCAGTAAGTCCTGGAAAACTTGGGGTGTTCACCAGACCGATCCCGAGCGCCGGGCAACACGGGGTGTACGCTCGCGGCTTTCGGTTGTCACTTCAGAAGGTTTGAAGACATCCTAAAGCAAAACGGAGGCGAGTTTCCCCGCCTCCGTCGCTGATGCCAAGCGCTTACTCAGCCGCCTTTTTGCCCTTCGCCGGCTTGGCCGCTTCCACGGGCTGGGCAGCTGCATCGACCCGCTCGGTCGGCTCGACGTAGGCCCGACCGTAGTAGCTGTCGATCAGAATGGCCTTCAGCTCGGAGATCAGCGGGAAGCGCGGGTTGGCGCCGGTGCACTGATCATCGAAGGCCTCGACGGCGATCTTGTCGACCTTGGCGAGGAAGTCCGCTTCCGGCACGCCCGCCGCCTGGATGGAGGCCGGAATGTCGAGCTGCTTCTTCAGGTCGTCGACCCAGGCGATCAGGTTGTCGACGCGCTGCTGCGTCCGCTCGCCGCCGAGACCGAGGTGCTGGGCGACTTCGCCGTAACGAGCCCGCGCCTTCGGGCGGTCATACTGCGAGAACGCCGTCTGCTTGGTCGGGTTGTTGTTGGCATTGTAGCGGATCACGTTGCTGATGAGCAGCGCGTTCGACAGGCCGTGCGGAAGATGGAAAGCCGCACCGAGCTTGTGCGCCATGGAGTGGCAGACGCCCAGGAAGGCATTGGCGAAGGCGATGCCGGCGATGGTGGCGCCGTTATGCACCTTCTCGCGGGCGATCGGATCGTTGGCGCCTTCCTTGTAGGACGCCGGCAGATACTCTTTCAGCAGCTTCAGGGCCTGCAGGGCCTGGCCGTCGGAATACTCGTTGGCCAGCACCGAGGCGTAGGCTTCGAGAGCATGGGTGACGGCGTCGATGCCACCGAAGGCGGTCAGCGACTTCGGCATGTGCATGACGAAGTTGGCGTCGATGATCGCCATGTTCGGCGTCAGCTCGTAGTCGGCGAGCGGATACTTCATGCCCGTCGCATCGTCGGTAACGACCGCGAACGGCGTCACTTCCGAACCCGTGCCGGAGGTGGTCGGAATGGCGACCAGCTCGGCCTTGATGCCCAGCTTCGGGAACTTGTAGATGCGCTTGCGGATGTCCATGAAGCGCAGCGCGAGGTCCTCGAAGTGGACTTCCGGGTGCTCGTACATCACCCACATGATCTTGGCCGCGTCCATGGCCGAGCCACCGCCGAAGGCGACGATGACGTCCGGCTTGAAGGACATGGCGCGCTCGGTTCCCTTGCGGACGGCTGAGAGCGTCGGATCGGCCTCGACGTCATAATAGGTCTCGACGTCCATGCCGTGGGTCTTGAGCAGCTCGATGACGCCATCGGCATAACCGTTCAGGAACAGGAAGCGGTCGGTCACCACCAGCGCGCGCTTCTTGCCCTCGAGGTCCTTGAACGCTTCGGCGATGGCGCCGCGGCGGAAGTAGATGGACTTGGGGAGCTTGTGCCAGAGCATGTTTTCGGCTCGCTTCGCGACGGTCTTGCGGTTGATGAGGTGCTTCGGACCGACGTTGTCGGAGATCGAGTTGCCGCCCCAGCTGCCGCAACCGAGCGTCAGAGACGGCGCCAGGTTGAAGTTGTAGAGGTCACCGATGCCGCCGAGGGCGGACGGGGAGTTGATGAGGATACGGGCCGTCTTCATCTTGTCGCCGAAAGCGGCGACGCGTTCCTTGTGGCCGTCCTGATCGGTGTAGAGCACCGAGGTATGGCCGATACCGCCGAGGGCGACCAGCGCCGCGGCAGCGTCGACGGCAGCTTCGAAGTCCGGACGACGATAGAGGGCCAGCGTCGGCGACAGCTTCTCGTGGGCGAAGGGCTCGCTCTCTTCGACGCTGTCGACTTCGCCGATCAGGATCTTGGTGTCGGCGGGAACGGCAATGCCGGCGGACGCGGCGATCTTGACGGCGGACTGGCCGACAACGTCAGGCGACAGGTGGCCGCCGGGGAACACGACGTTGCGGACCGCACCCAACTCGTTGCCGGAGAGGATGTAGCCGCCGTGGCTCTGGAAGCGCTCGCGCACCGCGTCATAGACGCTGTCGACGGCGATCACGGCCTGCTCGGAGGCGCAGATCATGCCGTTGTCGAAGGTCTTGGACATCAGGATCGACGCGACGGCACGCTTGATGTCGCCGTATTCGTCGATGACCACGGGCGCGTTGCCGGCGCCGACGCCGATGGCGGGCTTGCCGGAGGAGTAGGCGGCCTTCACCATGGCCGGACCACCGGTGGCCAGGATCAGGTTGACGTCAGGGTGACGCATCAGGGCGTTGGAAAGCTCGACCGACGGGGTGTCGATCCAGCCGATGATGTCGGCCGGGGCGCCGGCGGCGACGGCGGCGTCAAGCACCAGCTTGGCGGCGGCGCAGGTCGACTTCTTGGCGCGCGGATGGGGGGAGAAGACGATGCCGTTACGGGTCTTCAGGCTGATCAGCGCCTTGAAGATGGCGGTGGACGTCGGGTTGGTGGTCGGCACGATGCCGCAGATGAGGCCGATCGGCTCGGCGATGGTGATGGTGCCGCCGAGATCGTCGACTTCCAGAACGCCGCAGGTCTTCTCTTCCTTGTACTTGTTATAGATGTACTCGGAGGCGAAGTGGTTCTTGATGACCTTGTCTTCGACAACGCCCATGCCGGTTTCCTCGGCCGCCTGCATGGCGAGCGGGATACGGGCGGCGGCGGCGGCGAACGCTGCCTGACGGAAGATCAGATCGACCTGTTCCTGCGAAAACGTCGCATAGATCTGCTGGGCGCGCTTGACGCGGGAAACCAGTGCGTCGAGATCTGCCGGACTGTTGATGGGCATGTTCTTCTCCTGTCTTCCAAGCATTCGTCCCGAAGGCGTTCTTTTCGTTCCGCCGGATTGCCATTGTCGCGGCACTGGCCGGCCGGGCTGCTAGACCCCGAGGGCGAGGCGGGCTGCGGGGGACCTTGTGGCGGTCCGCTCTGTCTTGTCCCGGTGCATATGGGATCGTTTTCAGCGAAGCGGTCAAGTCTTGAACCGATTAAGTCACCTGTGCGTAGTGGTACTACCGACGACCCAAAATTCTTCTAAAGGGCGTTGATAGAAAAGGTGAATTCGCCAAGTTTCCGGGCAAGGGACCGCACTCCTCCCATGGGTCGTCAAACCGTTTGAAAATCCTATCAGAAAAACTACTGATTTCAAATGAGTGCGCCTGAGCAAGCTTCATGTAATCCTTTTCAGTGGCTTTCAGGGCGGGGAGGACGCCATCGGAAAGTTCGGGCGAGGTCGTGGGACCTTTGACAAATGGCGACTAGTATCAAGGATGTGGCACAGCGAGCCGGTGTTTCGGTAGCCACGGTTTCGCGCGTCTTCGGTAACGGCCCAGTCAGCACCGAACTACGCGAGCGGGTGGAAAAAGCTATCGCGGCGACAGGCTATCGTCCCAACCTCTCGGCCCGCCGGCTGCGGTCCCGGCACTCCCACACAATCGGCCTGATGGTGGCCGACATTCGCAGTCCGTTCTTCACGGAACTGAGCCGCGTGGTCGAGGATGAGGCCTATCGGTCGGGAATGCGCGTCATCCTCTGCAATACCGATGAAAGCGCCGATCGAGAGGCGATGTATCTTCGCTTGATGGAAGAAGAGCGTGTCACGGGGCTCATTTGGGCGCCGACTCGCGGCAGTCTCGAACGGCTGGCCGAAGACGACCTGCCTTTTCCGGTGGTGCTGGTCGATCGGGGTGGTCCGGTCGGGCGCCATGATAGCGTCGTTCTCGACAACCATCAGGCAACGGCGAGCCTTGTCCATCATCTTCATAGTATCGGCCGCAGCCGTATCGTCGGTTTGTTCGGCAACGCGTCGTCGACGGCTATCGACCGCCATCTTGGCTACCTCTCGGCCACCGCGTCGCTCGGCCTGTCGTCGGAAGCCTTCTTCGTCGCCCCGAGCGCAGAGGCCGCCGAGCGCGAGATCCTCAAAGTCTTTTCCCGTCCTGATCGGCCAGACGGCATCATCGCGTCGAGCAATCTGATGCTGCTCGGTATCGTCAAGGCGATGCGACGGCTGGATATCAGAACGCCGGATGATGTGGCCATCGCCGGTTTCGACAACGAGACCTGGTCGGAGCTGGTGGGACCGGGCCTTACGGTCATCGAACAACCGGTCGGCGATATCGGCCGAATGGCGATGACGTTGCTGTTCGATCGGCTGAAAGCGCCGAAGGCGCCCGCACGCAAGGTGATGCTCTCCGGCCGGCTCATCGTGCGCGGCTCGACGGCACCGGTGACCGGCCTCGTCGACGAACCGGTCGATTAGTCCTCGTCGATGGGATGGAAGTGCACGTGGTCGTGCCGGTGTTGATGTCGATGCGCCACCGCCGGTTTCAGCCGTCCATCCTCCAGAAGGACAGCCCGCGTCGACAGTGTCGCCAGGAAATGCGCGTCGTGCGACACCAGGATCATTGCGACCGGCAGGTCGGCGAGGATGGCGGTGAGGCGATCGAGATGAGCCTCGTCGAGCGCATTGGTCGGCTCGTCGAGCAGCAGCACATCCGGATCCATGGCCAGCACGCCGGCCAACGCCACCAGCCGCTTCTCGCCGCCGGACAGGTGATGGGTGACGCGCTTTTCCAGCGACAGTAGATCCAGATCGGCGAGCACCGTCATGGCCCGCTCGATCGCCTGTGCCGGCGTAAAGCCGAGGTTGAGAGGCCCGAAAGCAACATCTTCGATGACAGTTGGCGCGAACAACTGATCGTCTGAGTCCTGAAACAGGAAGCCAACACGTTGGCGCAGGTCGCGGAAGTCGTCTTCCGTGCGCCGGTGGCGGCCGAAGGCGACGATTTCACCGCTTTCAACAGGTTCAAGCCCGACGATGGAGCGCAGCAGCGTGGTCTTGCCGGCCCCGTTGGCGCCGGCCAGCGCCAGCCGTTCGCCACTTTCGAGTTGGAGATCGATCCGATCGAGCACCAGCCGACCATTGCGCCGGACGCTGATGTCGGAGAGAGCGAGAAGCGCGGTCATCAAAGGCGATCCATGAGCAAGGCCGCGCCAACGAGAAGGCAGGCCAGTCCGGCAGCGCCGATGTCGACGAGCCCGAGCTTCTCAAGCGTAACAAGTGGGAACCGCCCTGCGAAGCCCCGGCAGCGCATCGCTTCGTTCACGCGTTCGGCGCGCTCGACGGCCCGGACCAGCAGTTGGCCGATGAAATGGCCGTAGCTTCTCATGGTGTGGAGGTTGGTGCCCGGCACGAAACCGCGCAGCCGCATCGCGTCATGAAGGCGCTGCGCCTCGGCGCGCAGAAGCTCGATGTAGCGGATGGCAAACAGGAAGACCTGAATGAGACGCGACGGCAGGCCAAGGCGGCCGAGAGCGTGTCCCAGACGAATGGGCGTCAGGCCCGAGATCAGCGGCAAGACGACAAGAGCGGCCGCGCTGATGCGAAGAACCAGCGTGACCGCCCGTTCCAGACCGGGCAGCGACAAGCTGAGCGGCCCGATCTCGACGAACGGAGGAAGCCGGGTCAGCAGCGGTAACGCGACGAACAGGATCAGAAGAAAGCCTTCGACGTGCAGCAAGCGGCGGATCGTTTGCTTCGCCGAAACGCCAGCGAGCCTGGTCAGCACCAGACCGATGATGATTGCCACGCCGAGCAACGCCCAAGATCTGAGGCTGACGAGCGTCAGCACGAGGATCACGGCGACGACGACGCGTGTTCGTGTGTCGAGCCGGTCGAGTGGAGAAATGCGAGCGGCCGCGTCGATCGCGTCAGCTGCCATGGCCGCTCCGGCGCGAGCGGAACCAGGCCCAAAGGCCGGCGAGGCCCATGATCCAGCCAAGGCCGCCGATCAGATCGTTGAAGCGAACCCGCCCCTCGGCGGCGTCATAGGCCTCCATGAGCGGGCGGATCTGGCGCGCCACAGCCGCATCGACCGCCTTGGCGATGCGCACGTCGAGGTCGGCCGGGACTGCGGAAGTCGAGGGCGTCACAGCGGTGGGGGAGGTCACGGCGGGCGTCCCGTCGGTCGAGATATCGACGCTGGCGAAGTGCCCGTCGCCCCCGGTCAGCGTCAGTCGATAGCGCCCGGGCGTTGGCGGTGTGAAGTTGAAGTCGCCATCCTTGCCGGTCTTGAGGCGCCCGATCTCTGTGCCGTCCGGCTTCGTCACCAGGATTTCAGCGCCTTCGGGGCGACCACCGCCGATATAGAAGCCGTAGCCAGCGATGGTGTCGCCGGTCACCTGTGCGAACAGCTTGAGGCGATGGGCCTCGGCCGGCAAGGCAAGACAGACGAGCGCGGCGAGAGTGACGGCGAAACGGCGGATCACGGGGTTGTTCCGATGAGTGTGGAGGCTCCGATCATCTCCGGTTTCACCTTGAGAAGATAGAGCGTCACGAAGGCTGTCACCACTGCTTCGATAATGGCCAGCGGCAGATATGCCACGGCCATCACGCTGACGGCCGGCGCGAACGCCGGCTCCGACAGGGCGATCTCAGCGCCGACCAGCCCGGCGGTGACGAGGACCGATAGCGCGGCCGAAAGGCCGGCAAGACTGGCCGAACGGACGGGGTTTCCGGCTCTGATGAACGGGCGAACCGCCATGGCAAGGAGCACGCCCGGCAGAGCCATGTTGACGAGATCGACGCCAAGCACTGTCAGCCCACCGAAGCCGAACAACAGCGCCTGAAGCAGCAGGCCGACGAAGATCGCAGGAAACGCCTTCCAGCCGAGCACGAGGCCGATCAGCCCGCCGAGCAGCAGGTGGACGGAGGTTGGACCCAGCGGGAAGGCCAGCGACGAGGCAATGAAGAACACGGCGGCGAGCAGGGCGGTCTGCGGAATGTCGCGATCGCCGAGCTGGCGAACGCCGAGCCACAAGCCACCGGCGCCGGCCAGGGTGCCAACGGCGAGGACGGGCAACGACAGGACGCCGTCGGGAATGTGCGCCATGTCAGGCGTCCCACCCGGCCATCACTTCGGGCCGCCCATGTCGGTAGCCTTGACCCACATCAGCGCTCCGAGCTCGGTGGCAGCCGGCTTGCCGTCCGGGGATTGCGTCTCGGGACCGTCGATCAGAGCGGCGAAGCCCCACCATCCCGCCTTGGGCATCGCGTAGGAGAAGATGCCCATTTCGTCGGCCTTGATCACCTGCGTGATGAATGCTTCGTTGGGAGGCGTCACCGAGCCGTCGTTCACCCACTCGACCTCGATTTCGGCTCCGGGAACCGGCTGGCCGTCCTTGAGGACGACACCGCGGAACAGGTTGCCGGTCCAGAGACCGGTCGGTCGAACGAGCGGCTCGATCTCCACCGGCAGCCCCACGAGACGATCCCAGCCTTCGCCGGAGGCATAGCCATCAACCACCACCTTGGCGTAGTGGACGATGTACTTGTTTTCGGCCGGCTCCCAGTAGGGCTTGGGTTCGACGAACAGCACCTGAGCGCCCGGCTCGGCGATGTCGCGCTCGAAGCTCCAGGCCTCTTTGCCGTCGATCGGGGTTTCGACAAGGGTTCCCGAAAGATCCTCGATGCCGTTTTCCGTGGCGACGCCGACGCGCGTCGGTTTGACCATGTCCATGGTCGGGCCGCGTTCCATCGGGTGGGTAAAGACGAGATTGACGGTAACCTTGCCGCCATCGGGCAAGACGTCCTCGGACGGGAGGATTTCCTGGAAGTGAGCGAACGCCGGGGTTACGAGGGCGATCAGCGTGGCAGCGGCAGCGAAGGTGCGCATCGTTCGTTCCGTCTTGCGTTGGTATGACGAAAATACAAAATCATCATACCTACGCAATACGGTAAAAGGCTAGGGTCGCGTTGGTCGGCGCCGGGCTCAGTCCGATGCGTCGTGCGAATGTCCGTGCGGTGCGGGACGTTCGCCCTTGCCCTCGATCGGAACAACCACCAGGCGACCGTAGCGGACCCCCCGTTCGGCGGTGAGGTGCTCGGCAAAATGACTGATCTCGCCCGCGCGTCCCTTGAGAAGCGTCACTTCAAGGCAGTTGGCCTCGTCGAGGTGGACGTGCGTTGTCGCCAGCGAAAGGTCGTGGTTGTGGTGGTGCACCGCGGCGAGCCGCCGCGCCAGTTCCCGTTTCTCGTGGTCGAAAGTGTAGACGACGGCGGCGACGCATTCCCGGTCGGGATCGGCCGTTGTCGCCAGTTCGCCAAGACCGGCGCGCGCCAGATCGCGGATCGCTTCGGAGCGGTTCTGGTAGCCGCGCCGGGCGATGAAGGCATCGATTTCCTCGATGAGGTCGTCATCCAGTGTGATGGTCACCCGCTGCAAGGCGCTCTCCTGATTCCCGGCTGTCTCTAGTCCGTTGGCGTCGAAGGTAGCAGGGACGGGTCGGGTAGGGATAGCCGTTCGTCCCCCTACACGCGAGCGAGTTCGCTGGCGAAGGACGAGTAGCTTGCCGAGGAAAGCGGCAGATAGGTCTTGTTCATGCGGCCGCAGATCGTCTTGAGCTTGTCGACGGCGGTATGGCTGACGCAGTCGACGGGGAACATCACGATGTCGGCGCGAACGAGTACGCCATCCAGCGTTTCGGCCGATTGCTCGGCGCCGCCATCGTGATGGATCAGGGAGCCACGGCAGCGTTCGACGAGATCGCGCATGCGCGACACCGTGCGCGGGCGTCCGCCGATGTAGGCGATGCAGCGTCCCTCGAGGTTGAACGGGCAATCGTTGACGCAAACTCCGCCCGCACAGTGCGGAGCATCGGCATGCGGATCGATCGCTCCATCCGCCCGCGCCTCGGCGGCGGCGAGACGACCGGTCAACGCATCGACTTCGGCGGCAAGTCGGTCGTTGCGACGCAGGACAAGATCGAGCTGGCGGGCCAGATCGTCGGCTTTGCCGGCAAGTCGGGTCGCCTCCTCGCCACCTTCCAGTTCTGCGACGCGGGTCCGCAACGTGGCCGCCTCGCGAACGAAGGGCTCGATGGTGGAGACGAGCCGGCGCAGCCGCTCGATTTCCCGGTCGCGAGCGTTCAGCGTCTCCATATGTCCGGCATTTGCCTGTTCCAGCCGGCGGGCGAGGGTGGCGCATTGTTGTTCGGCCAGCGAGCGGGCGCGAGCATCGCCCCGGTGCGAGGCGCCGCAGAGGTGCGACATCATGTGCACCTCGCCGAAGACACGGACCTCGAGCGCGCCGCCGAGATGCATGTGGCTCATCACGGCCCAGAAGGCGCCCGCGATCTGCCCCTCGGCAACTTCCCGGTCCCAGAAGGCCGAGAGCTCTTCCTCCGTGCGGCAGCGCGACGCCTTGCGCACCGCTCCGGCATGGTTGGCGTCCAGCAGCTTCTGGACGGCGCTGGAGGCGCGGTTTCGGTTCGACATGGAATGCACGAACGCGCCGTGCAACTCGTAGTCGGTCATCAGTTCGATGCCGTTGAACAGTCCGAGCCGCTTCGCCGTCTTGCGCAGCTCGGCCAGGGTCAGGCAAGTCCCGAGCGTCACGCAGTGGCAGCTCTTCGGCAGGTCCCAGATCTTGGGGCGTTCGTGACGGACAGGGCGAAGAGGCGGCCGGTCCGGCGACAAGGAGGTGAGCGATGTCGCGCTCTCGACGGACTTCGGGAGCGAAAAGACAGGCTTGCCCAGCATGTCAGTTACCCTTGGGCAGCAGGACGCAGAGGGCGCGATCGACCGCTTCGGCCGAGACTTCCAGCTCGAACGGGCAGCCGCGCCCGGCGCAAAGATCAGCGTGGGCGCAGCGGAACATTCCGGCGCGCATCTCCACGAGTTCCGCGCACATGCGCGCCTCCACCTCGTTGCGGTCGGGCGGATCGAGCGCCTCCAAAACGGCGCGCCTCACTTCGATCTCACGGTCGACAGGCATGTCCGGCGCAATGCCGACCGGTGCGTGGACAAAGCGATAAAGTCGCGACACGCCGACGAGGCTTGCCGCGTATCCGTTGGGCGCGCGCGGTCGGGGCACGAGCGCGCAACGTTCGGTCAGCCGGCGGCAGGCGAGGGCGTCCGGTTTCTGCCGGACAGGGGCGCCATCATCGGCTGCCCGACGTTTGTCCTGCCCAACGAAACGTACGAGGACAAGCAGATCCTCGACGTCCTGCGTGGGCCAGCTTTCGGGCATGGGATGAGGTGCGGTCATGGTGGGATTCCGACGATAGGATTTGCCGATAGGGAACATAACTTGAGTTGATGAGTCAAGTATATGTGAAAGTGACTACGACCTCACGGTTTGCCCTTGCCCTTCAAATGGCAAACCGCCAATCTGCGATTGCCCGCGCGTCCATTCGGAGTTGCGATTGTCCACTCAGTCTTCAGCCGATTTCGAGGTCCGTCTCCACCATTCCGGTGGGAACGGGGCGCCACTTGTGCTCGTTCACGGCTTCGGTGCCGACCGTCGCACGTTCACGGCCAACCAGCCGGCGCTGTCGGCGGTCGCCGACGTGTGGTCACTCGACTTGCCGGGACATGGGGCGTCGCCCTGGACGGAGGGGCTGGCGCCATCGGCTGCCGCCTTTGCCGACGCCATCCGCAAAGCGCTGGACGCAGAGGGTGTCGATCGTGTCGACATGGTCGGTCACTCGCTTGGCGGTGCGGTCTCCGGCGTGTTCGCAGCCCGCTATCCCGACCGCATCAGGTCGCTGACGGTGTTGGCTGCCTCCGGACTCGGCCGGCCGGTGCCGCGTGTCTTCGTCGAAACCTTGCCGACCTTGACCGATGTCGAGGCTGCCGAGCATCTGCTTCAGCGCCTGTTCGTCAGGAAGAGTCTCGCCAATCGACGGCTGGCGCTCTACATGCTCGACGAACTCGAAAAGCCCGGTCGGCGGGCTGCATTGTCGCGCATTGCCTCGGAAATGAAGGCGATTTCCGCCGAGGCCGATGCGGCCTTCCGCGAGGTCGCCGAGACTGGCCTGCCGCGCCTCGTGGTCTGGGGGGAAGGCGATGCGGTCAATCCGCTCGATGAAGAGCGCCTGGCTGCCGTCGGCGGTGAGCGCTTCGTCATTCCCGATGTCGGTCACCTGCCGCACGTGGAGGCGGCGGTCGCCGTAAACCGCCGGCTTCCCGACTTTCTGGCCGGGCTCTCCGCCTGAGTTCTGTTCGCCGCAAGAGGCTCTTCGATGTCCCGCACCACTCGCGCCACCCAGTTCCTCGACAAGGCGCGCGTCGCCTATGAGACGGTCACCTACGATTATGATCCGGATGCCGACCGCATCGGCATGCAGGCCGCCGAGGCGATCGGGGCCGAGCCGTTCCGCGTCCTCAAGACACTGATGGCGGAGGTCGATGGCAAGCCGGCTTGCGTCGTCGTGCCGTCTGATCATGAAGTGAGCATGAAGAAGCTGGCGGCTGCCTTCGGCGGCAAGTCCGCGCAGATGATGAAGCCGGTCGATGCCGAGCGTGTCACTGGCTACCACGTTGGCGGCATCTCGCCCTTCGGCCAGAAGAAGCGCGTGCCCACCGCCTTCGAGGAAGCGGCGCTCGCCCACGAAACGGTCTACATGAACGGCGGCCAGCGCGGCCTGCAAGTCCACCTGAAGCCGGCGGACGCGGTGAAGGCACTGGATGCCAAGGTGGCGCCGCTCGTGGCCGATTGACACTAATCCGGGGACAAAATCGGTCCACTCGCGGATAACCGCTTGCCATTCTGTTGCACTTGGACGGGGGCGATTCTACCCATCGTGCCATGGGCAAGGAACTGATTCCCTCCGACGGCGTCGAGCCGATCAATCTTCGAGAGGCGCTGGAAGAGCGTTATCTCGCCTATGCGTTGTCGACCATCATGCACCGGGCGCTGCCCGATGTGCGGGACGGCCTGAAGCCGGTTCATCGACGCATCCTCTATGCCATGCGCCTTTTGCGCCTCGATCCGGGGAACGCCTTCAAGAAGTGCGCCCGCGTGGTCGGCGACGTCATCGGCAAGTATCACCCGCACGGCGATGGCGCGGTCTACGAGGCCATGGTGCGCCTCGCGCAGGACTTCTCCCAACGGTATCCGCTGGTCGACGGCCAGGGCAACTTCGGCAACATCGATGGCGATAGCGCGGCCGCGCAGCGCTATACCGAAGCGCGCATGACCGAGGTCGCCCGACTGCTGCTGGACGGGCTGGACGAAGACGCGGTCGACTTCCGCGAGACCTATGATCAGGCTGACAAGGAACCGGTGGTCTTGCCGGGCGCCTTTCCGAACCTCCTCGCCAACGGTTCGGCCGGCATTGCCGTCGGCATGGCGACCAATATTCCGACCCATAATGTCGCGGAAATCTGCGACGCGGCCATCAAGCTGATCGACGCGCCGGAGACCCCTGTCGAGGGGCTGGTCAATCGCGATCAGGGTCCGATCAGGGGACCGGACTTTCCCACCGGCGGCATCATCGTCGAAAGCGCCGAGTCCATACTGGAGTCCTATCGGACGGGTCGAGGCGGCTTCCGCGTCCGCGCTCGCTGGCATCGCGAGGATCTCGATCGCGGCATGTGGCAGGCGGTGATCACCGAGATCCCCTTTCAGGTCCAGAAGGCCAAGCTGATCGAGAAGATCGCCGAGCTGATCACCGACCGAAAGGTGCCGCTTGTCGAGGATGTCCGCGACGAGTCGACGTCGGATGTTCGCGTCGTCATCGTTCCCAAGTCGCGCAATGTCGACGACAAGCTGATGATGGAAGCGCTGTTCCGCCTGTCGGAGCTGGAAAGCCGCTTCCCGATGAACATGAACGTGCTGTCGCGCGGCCAGGTGCCCAACGTGCTCGGCGTGCGGCAGGTGCTGATCGAGTGGCTCGCGCACCGTCGCGAGGTACTGGTTCGTCGCTCGCAGCACAGGCTCGACCAGATCAATGCCCGTCTGGAAC
Organism: uncultured Pleomorphomonas sp.; assembly: GCA_963665435.2. Classification (GTDB taxonomy): domain Bacteria; phylum Pseudomonadota; class Alphaproteobacteria; order Rhizobiales; family Pleomorphomonadaceae; genus Pleomorphomonas. The sequence goes on from CAXXNH010000043.1 coordinate 142,256, forward strand.
TGCTCGAAGGCTTCATAATCGCCTATCTCAATCTCGACGAGGTGATCCGCATCATCCGAGAGGAGGACGAACCCAAGGTCGAGCTCATCCGTGCCTTTGGCCTCACCGAGACGCAGGCCGATGCCGTTCTCAACATGCGCCTGCGCAACCTGCGCAAGCTGGAAGAGATGGAAATCCGCAAGGAACACGCGGAGCTCTCCAAGGAGAAGGCCGAGATCGAGGACCTGCTGGGTTCCGAGAAGAAACAGTGGAAGACGGTGCGGTGGCAGATCGGCGAGGTGAAGAAAGAGTTCGGCCCCGACAGCAAGATCGGCAAGCGCCGTACCAGCTTTGGTGACGGCCCGGCTCACGCGGTCGACGACGTGATGGAGGCGCTGATCGAGCGCGAGCCCATCACCGTCGTCGTCTCCGAAAAGGGCTGGATTCGCACTCTGAAGGGGCACATTTCCGATGTCTCCGGCCTTCAGTTCAAGGCTGGCGACGGGCTCAAGCTCTTCTTCAAGGCGGAGACCACCGACAAGCTGATCGTCTTCGCCGACAACGGCAAGGTGTTCACGCTCGGGGCGGACAAGCTGCCTGGTGGGCGTTCGGCCGGTGAACCGATCCGGCTGATGGTCGACATGGACGACGGCGCCGATGTCGTCGACGTGTTCGTGCACAAGCCCGAGCGCAAGCTTCTGGTTGCGTCATCGGACGGGTACGGCTTCGTCACCGCCGAGGCGGACCTTGTTGCGACCACCCGCAAGGGCAAGCAGCTGCTGAACGTCTCGGCCGGTCAGAAGGCCAAGCTGATGGTTCCGGTGGAAGGCGATCATGTCGCCATCATCGGCGAGAACCGCAAGTTTTTGATCTTCCCGCTCGTCCAGGTGGCGGAGATGGGGCGTGGCAAGGGGGTGCGCCTTCAGAAGTACAAGGACGGCGGCGTATCCGACGTTCGCGTGTTCGCCGCCGATGCCGGTCTCATCTGGACCGACGCATCGGGCCGCGTGTTCCAGCGGACAATGACCGACCTCGCCGACTGGATCGGCGATCGCGCCACCGCCGGACGGCTGCCGCCGCTGGGATTCCCGAAGTCGAACAGCTTCGGCCCAAGGGGACTCTGACGAGTCGCCCGGGGCTGTAACGATTAAGCGCTACATTTGGTGTGCATGAAACCGGTTGGCCACAGTCTTTGCTGCCTTTACGGACCTGCCGAACGAATGTACATATTGCACGCTGCCGGTTTCATTCGTGATGCCGGGCGCTAGGGATTGACCAGGGGATTCATCAACGAGCCGCCATCTCATCTTTAACAAGAGGTTAGGGATGGTGTTCTAAAGTGATCGGACGCACTGAGGTGCGACGCTCCGTCTTGGAAGACTTTGGGGTGCCTGTCGGCCCGCCGGAGTTGCGATGGTGATGAGTGCTCGAACGGTAAGGCGTACGGAATGACTGCAGGGCGAAACGGCACGCGCTCGACGACGAAAACGCTGATGGCGGTGATGTCCACATCACTTGTTCTGGCGATCGGCGTGGCGGGCTGCGGAACAACCGAGCAAGGCCCTCTGAAGTCCGCCAAGGCGAAGGTCGATCCCAAGTATGGCGTTGCGCCCAGCCCGCGCGTGGTTGCCATGGGTACCCCGGTGCCGAAGGGTGGCGGTCGCGCCATGGTCGGCAAGCCTTATCAGATCGCTGGCAAGACCTATGTTCCGAGGGTCGACCCCGACTACAAGGTGGTCGGTCTTGCCAGTTGGTACGGCACCGACTTCCATGGTCGCCGCACCGCCAATGGCGAGATTTTCGATGCCGCATCGATTTCCGCTGCCCATCCCACCATGCCGCTGCCGTCCTATGCGCGGTTGACCAGCCTGGCCAGCGGCCGCTCGGTCATCGTCCGCGTCAACGATCGTGGCCCGTTCCATTCCAATCGCGTTCTCGACATGTCGCAGCGCGCCGCCGACATGCTCGGCGTCAAGCGCGCCGGTGTTGCAAAGGTTCGCGTCGAGTATATCGGCCCCGCGCCGACCGAGGGCGACGACAGCGCCTTCCTGCTTGCCTCCTACCGTGGCCCGGCGATCGGCGAGCCGCAGGCCGACAAGCCGAACGTCATGCTCGCCGCCGTCGAGTCCCTGCCGGGTGTGAAGACGATGATGCACGTCTTCGACGGTTCGGACGCTCCGAAGGCCGCACCGGCCGCCGCTCCTGCCGTGGTGGCTGCGGCAGCTCCGGTCGATGCCGTCGGCACTCCGGCTCCCGCCATCAACGTCGTTCCGATGCCTCGCCCTGTCGAGACATTCGATTATGTGACGATCGCATCTGCCGATCCGGCCGATTTCATGGCCCAGTCGCAGGTTGCGTCCCTCACGCCGGCCACCTTCTCGCAGACCGTGCCGGTGCCGCAGCCTCGCATGAGCTATGCCGCTCCGGCTGGCAACACCTATCAGCCGACGGTCATGTTCGGCGATGTGGCGCTGCCGCCGCTGCCGCCCAATGCGTCGGGCTACGCCGCCGATCGCGTATCGCAGGCCTATCAGGCCGTCGATGGCGTTGGAGCGGGTACTGGTTTGTCGGAGCTGGTCAGCAAGCTCGAAGGGCTGGCCGAACCGAAGCCGACTGTCGCCCATCAACCGATGGGACCGGTGGTCCAGCTCGGCGTTTTCGGCAATCCGGACAATGTCACTAAGGTGAGTGCTGCGCTTTCCGCCTATGGGACGCCTGTCGTCACCGACATTACCGTCAGTGGCCGCGAGATGAAGTTGATGCGCCTTACGGCCCTGACCGTCACGCCGGATCAGGCGATCGCCGCCGCTGCGGCGGTGGGCATCGACGGAGCGCGTCTCCTTCGCTGAAGTTCTGACGCGCGGCGAAGGGAATCCGGCGTATAGATACCGGAAGCGAAAGGCCCGTTTCGTCGTCATGCGTGGGTTCGTTCTGCCGTTCCTTCTGGTTGTTGGTCTACTGTCCAGCCCCGCCGCCGCGCTTGAGAGCGTCGCGCCGCGCGTGGCCTTGCACGATGAGACCACCGGCTCTCTGCTTGTTGCCAAGGACGAAGAACTCCCCTTCGCACCTGCCAACTTTGCCAAGCTCGTCACCGCCGCTGTCGTCTTCGAGGCCTTGAAGACCGGCGAATTGACTGACGCCACGCTTTATCCGATCAGCGAGCACGCTTGGAGGACCGGTGGCGCGCCAGCCCGCGTGACGACCATGTTCGCGGCGGTGAAATCCTTCGTTCCGGTGGGCGACCTTTTGCGTGGCCTTGTCGTCGACTATGCCAATGACGCCGCCATCGCTCTGGCCGAGGGGCTGTCCGGATCGGAAGCGGCCTTCACGACGCGGATGAACGCCTATGCCGCGCGCATTGGTCTCAAGAACAGCCGGTTTGCCAACCCGACAGGCTATCCGGATCCCCACGCCCAAACCACGCTTGCCGATATGTTGACCCTGGCCGGTCACGTCAGGACGACCTATCCCGACCGCTACGCGCTTTACAGCCAGCCGGAGTTTCTCTGGAACAAGATCAACCAGACCAACAAGACGCGGTTCGTGAAAGAGCTGCAGGGGGTCGACGGCATGATGCTGGCCTTCGATGAGGCAGCTGGTTTTGGCGCGTTGCTTGCGGCCGGACGAGGGGACCGCCGCATTACTCTGGCAGCGAGTGGCTACGCCTCGCTCGCCGAGCGTGACAAGGATCTCAAGGCCCTGATCGAAGGGGCTTTCTCGGAGTATGGCCGGTTCGAGGTTTATCCGCCGGGAGTCGAAGTTGGCCGGGTGAAGGTTTTCGGTGGCAACGTCCCGGACGTGGCGGTTGTCGCAGCCGATGGGGTCCCCGTGAACCTGACATTGCCAACGGCGGACCGATCGCAGTTTCGCCTTGCTGTGATCTACGATGGCCCGGTGCCGGCGCCGATCAGGCGCGGCATGCCGATTGCCCGCCTTGAAGTGCGGATTGGCGATCGGCTTTATCAGTCGGTGCCGCTCGAAGCTGCCGCTGATGTCGAGCGGGGCGAGATCCAGGACCGGGCGCTCGACGGTTTCTCGGAGATGTTCGCCGGCTGGTGGTACAGAACGATCGGGTCTATATCGATCGAGGATATCGTGAATTTGGGGGCATTGCGTGGGCGGCACCAGGGGTAGGTTCATCACCTTCGAAGGAGGTGAGGGCACAGGCAAATCGACGCAGTCGAAGCGCCTCGCGGCGGCTCTCGAGGCGCGCGGCCTCGACGTAGTCCTGACACGCGAGCCCGGTGGCTCGCCTGCGGCCGAAACCATTCGCGGCCTTCTGCTGTCTGGTCGGGCCAAGCCCCTTGGCGTGCTGGGCGAGGCCTATCTCTTCGCCGCCGCTCGTATCGACCACGTTACCGAGTTGATCGAGCCGGCGCTCGCCCGAGGTGCCTTTGTGATCTGCGATCGCTTCGCCGATTCGAGCCGGGTCTACCAGGGAACCGCCGGCGGCCTTACCGCCGACGTCGTCGATGGACTCATCGACGCCGCCATCGGAGCAACGATTCCCGACCTCACGGTCGTCATCGATGTGCCCGTTTCGGTCGGTCTCGCCCGCGTGGGGCATCGTTCCGAGGGAACCGACCGCTTCGAGAGCGACACGGTGGCCACGCATGAGGCGAGGCGGCAGGGGTTCCTCGCTCTCGCCGATCGGTTTCCGGAGCGCTGCCACGTGGTGGACGGAAGCCGCGACAGGGATGAGGTATCCGCCGAGATCCTGGCGCTGGTGACGAACCGGTTCGGGCTCGACCGGGAGGCCGCCCGTGGCGATTGAGGACGATCGCGCCAGCGAGGCCGATTGGCTGGAAGGTCTGCCGCTGCCGCGCGAGCAGACGGAGTTGATCGGTCACTCCGTTGCCGCCGCCGAGTTGCACGAAGGCTACGCCGGGGGGCGCCTGCACCACGCCATCTTGCTGACCGGCCCCAAGGGCATCGGCAAGGCGACGCTGGCCTTCCGCTTCGCCCGTTTCGTGTTGAGCTATCCCAACCCTGCGGGGGCGCCGCCTCCGACCTCCGGGTTGCTGCCAGCCGACGAGCGCGTTGCTGCGATGGCGTCCACCGGCGCCCATCCCAACCTCCTGCATCTTCGTCGTCCCTGGGACGAGAAGGCAAAGAAGGTCAAGACCCAGCTCACCGTAGACGAGATCCGCAAGACGGTGAGTTTCTTCGGCAATGCGGCCGGTGTTGACGGCTATCGCATCGCCATCGTCGATGCCGCCGACGATATGAACCTCTCCGCGGCCAATGCGCTGCTCAAGATGCTGGAAGAGCCGCCGAAACGGTCGCTGTTCCTGGTCCTCTCACACGCACCGGGGCGGCTGCTGCCGACCATTCGGTCGCGTTGCCGTCGTCTCTCCCTCGATCCGCTTGCCCCGGACGATCTGGACGCGGCTCTAGCATCCCTTGGCCTGACGGTCGCCGAAGGCGACAAGCCGGCACTAGCTGCATTGGCCGAAGGGTCGGTGCGCCGCGCGATCGAGTGCATCGAAAACGATGGACTTGAGATCTATCGCCTGTTCCGCTCGCTCGCCGATGGTTTCCCCCGCCTAGACCGCCCCCGCCTCTACCGCTTCGCCGGCGCGGTGGCAGGGCGCAAGGGATCCGATAGCTTCGATCTCTGCGCCGATCTTGCCCGCGGCTGGCTGTCCGAGCATATGCGCTTGACGCTGAGGAGTGGCGTCGACCGGCTCAATGGCTACGCCGTCGCCTGGGAAACGGTGAACCGCATCGTCGCCGAGACCGACGGCATCAACCTCGATCGCCGACAGGCGGTGATTTCGTTGATGCAAAGCCTTGCGGGATGCGTAGCTAAATAGCTATTCACAGAGGTGTGCCGTCGGCGTTCCTTTCGGACACGTCCTGTGACCTTCCGTCCGGCACCATCGAAACCCTGAAGCGAACTCATGAAACCGACGTTCTACATCACGACCGCGATCAGCTACCCCAACGGGGCTCCTCACATCGGCCACGCTTACGAAGCGATGGCGACCGACGTGATGGCGCGGTTCATGCGGCTCGACGGCCATGATGTGCGTTTCCTGACGGGTACCGACGAACACGGCATCAAGATGCTGCAGACGGCGCGCAAGGAGGGCATCACCGCCCGCGAGCTCGCCGATCGCAACTCGGCCCGCTTCCAGGATATGGCCCGTCTCCTGAACCTGTCCAACGACGACTTCATCCGCACCAGCGAAGAGCGTCACCGCATTGCCTGCCAGGCGATCTGGAAGGCGATGGAGAAGAACGGCGATATCTATCTCAACAAGTATGCCGGTTGGTACTCTGTGCGCGACGAAGCCTATTACGGCGAAGAAGAGACTGTCGTCTCCGACGACGGAATCCGCTTCGGCCCGCAAGGCACCCCCGTCGAATGGGTGGAGGAGGAAAGCTATTTCTTCCGCCTTAGCGCGTATCAGGACAAGCTCCTGAAGCTCTACGAGGAGCAGCCGGACTTCATTGGGCCCGACGAGCGCCGCAACGAGGTGATGAGCTTTGTCAAGGGCGGCCTCAAGGACCTGTCCATCTCGCGCACCACCTTCGATTGGGGCATTCCGGTGCCGGGCAACGACAAGCACGTCATGTACGTGTGGGTCGATGCGCTGACCAACTACATCACGGCGCTCGGCTATCCTGACACCGATAGCGAGCTGTTCCTGAAATACTGGCCGGCGCTGCACATCATCGGCAAGGACATCGTCCGCTTCCACGCCGTCTACTGGCCGGCCTTCCTGATGAGCGCCGGCGTGCCGCTGCCCAAGCGCGTTTTCGCCCACGGCTTCCTGTTCAACCGCGGCGAGAAGATGTCGAAGTCTCTCGGCAACGTCGTTGGGCCGAAGGAGATGGTCGACGCCTACGGCCTCGATCCGGTGCGCTATTTCTTCCTGCGCGAGGTTTCCTTCGGTCAGGACGGCAACTACAGCCATGAGGCGATCGTCGGGCGGATGAACTCCGATCTCGCCAACAACCTCGGCAATCTCGCGCAGCGCTCTCTGTCGATGATCGCCAAGAACCTCGGCGGCGTTTTGCCGACGCCCGGGCCGTTGACCGACTCCGACCGGACGATCCTTGGGAGCGTCTATGGCCTGCTGCCGGTTTGCCGCGAGGCCATAGAGGGGCAACAGATCCACCAGATGCTCAATGCGATCTGGGGTGTGCTTGGCGAAGCCAACCGCTACTTCGACGCCGAGGCGCCGTGGACGGTCCGCAAGACCGACGAGGCGCGCTTTGCCACCATCATGTGGGTGACGGCCGAGTTGCTTCGCAATGTCGCCATTCTGATCCAGCCGGTGATGCCGGCGTCGATGGAGAAGCTGCTCGATCTTCTGGCCGTGCCGGCGGATCGACGAGCCTTCGACTGTCTGGGCGAGGGCGCCGCTCTCGCCGGTGGTGTCGAGCTGCCGGCACCGGTCGGCATCTTCCCGCGCTATGTGGAAAAGGCGGCCGACTGACATCGAACCGCGAGAATTCCCGGGCGTTTGTCGCCCGGGAATTCCGATACGGCGAGGCGACGCCGTCAATGAAGGCATTGGCGAAATCTTTGTGCAGCCTCTGCCGGAGCGTTGGGCGGCGGTTCGCTTGACAGTGCGATAAGCAGAACTTCTGATAGTCTTACCGGGAGGCTCAACCCCCGAAGGCAATCTCAGGTTCTCAAATGCCTCACTATGATGTCGTGATCGTCGGCGGCGCCGTGACGGGGTCGTCGGCCGCCTATCATCTTGCCGCCAACCCCGATTTTTCCGGCAAGGTGCTGGTCCTCGAGAAGGACCCATCCTATCGCAAATGCGCATCCGCCTTGTCGGCTGCCTCGATCCGCCAGCAGTTCTCGACGGCGGTGAACATCAAGATTTCCCTCTACGGACTTGAATTCATTCGAAACATAGGCGATCTGCTGGAAGTCGACGGTGACAGGCCGGACATCGGCTTTCACGAGGATGGCTATCTGTTTCTTGCCACGGATGCTGGGCGGGACACGCTGGCCGAAAATCACAAGCTGCAAGTCGAGCTCGGTGCAGACATCGCCTTTCTGGAACCGGACAGACTGGCGGCCACCTTTCCCTGGCTCAGCGTCGACGACCTCTCGGCGGGTTGCTATGGCCGGAGTGGCGAAGGCTGGTTCGACGGCTATGGAATGATGCAGGCCTTTCGCCGGAAGGCGCGATCGCTTGGTGTGGAGTACCGCCCGGCGCGCGCCGCTGCCATCGAGGTTGAGAGCGGCAAGGCGACCGGCGTCCGTCTTGAGGATGGCGAGCTGATCTCCGCCGGCACGGTGATCAATGCCTCCGGTGCCGATGGCCGCAAGCTCGCCGCGACGGCCGGCATCGACATCCCCATAGAGGTGAAGAAGAGGATGATCTTCACCTTCAAGGCCGAGGACCGGATCGAGCGTTGCCCGCTCCTGATCGATCCCAACGGCACCTATGTGCGGGGCGACAGCGATGGGTTCATCTGCGGTTGGGCGCCGTCGGCCGGGGAGGATCCGGAGGTCGAGGACGACTTCAACGTCGATTGGAACCTGTTCGAGGATCACATCTGGCCGACCATCGCGACCCGCGTGCCTGCCTTCGAACGCATCAAGCCGGGCGCCGCCTGGGCAGGTTACTACGACATGTGCGCCCACGACGACAACGTGTTGCTCGGGGCCATGCCGGAACTGCCGAACTTCCTGCTCGCCAATGGCTTTTCCGGCCACGGATTGCAACAGGCGCCGGCCGTCGGCAGAGGGCTCGGCGAACTGGTCGTCTACGGCGGCTATCGCAGCCTCGATCTTTCGGAGCTTTCCCCCACTCGCATCCTCGATGGGCGACAGGTCAGGGAAAAGAATATCGTGTGAATGGAAAGGCCGGCGGCTTGGTCCCGCCGGCCTTCGTTCCGCCCTTCGATCGGTCCAACGGCCGCGCCGGGCGGACTCGATCTCCGATCAGCCGCCGACGGCATCGCGCCGGGGCAGACGATGCCACCAACGCGCCAACTGCCGGCGGGCAGCGTGAATCCGGACGGCAAGCGGGGCCGCTGTGTCGTAGAACTCCCGGTCAGCTTCGGCGGTATGCGTCTGTCTCGGCCGGCGGAGACCGTCGCGTGCGATGATGAACGTCAGGATGTCTTGCATGGTCGCCTCCGATGATTGCCGGAGAAGCATATAGACACCCGAAAAAACGATTCATATTGCCCGATTTCGCAAGGCATCGTTCAAAACTGAACGATCGCCAAGAACGGTCCGCCATCATGGCGGCGAACCGTCTTGAAGGAGGAAGGTCAGGCGGTACCGCCGTTGACCGCCGGCTTCACCTTGTTGCCGAGCAGCTCGATCGAGTGGAGAGCCGCGGCATGTGGCAGCTCCTGACCTTGCAGCAGCAAGGTGATGCGGTCGATGCCGCCGAGCGACTCGTTGACGTGGCGGATCTTGGCGATGATCTCGTCGGGACCACCGATCATCAGCGCACCCGTCGGCCCGCGCAGCGCGTCATACTGGGCGCGCGTGGTCGGACCCCAGCCGCGCTCCCGTCCGATCTTCGAGAAGGTCCGCTCATAGCCCGGCCAATAGATGTCGGCGGCTTCCTCGGAGGTGTCGGCGAGAAAACCCACCGCGTGAACGCCGACGCTGAGCGCCTCGGGTGGGTGACCGGCCTCGGCGCCAGCCCTGCGGTAGAGATCTATCAGGGGGCGGAACCGGTGCGGCTCGCCGCCAATGATGGCGACTACCAGCGGTAACCCCAGAATGCCGGCACGAGCGAAGGAAGCCGGCGTTCCGCCGACACCGATGCGAACCGGCAGTCGCTTCTGCACCGGCCGGGGGTAGACGCCCTGACCGTTCAGTGCCGCCCGATGCTCGCCCGACCAGGTTACATTGACATTGTCGCGGATGGTCAGCAGCAGATCGAGCTTCTCGCTGAACAGTTCATCGTAGTTTCTGAGATCGAAGCCAAACAGCGGGTAGGACTCGATGAAAGAGCCACGCCCGACGATGATTTCGGCCCGACCGTTGGATATCAGATCCAGCGTGGCGAACTGCTGGAACACCCGCACCGGATCGTCGGAACTCAGCACCGTGACGGCGCTTGCTAGGTGGATGGTTTTCGTTCGCGCGGCGGCGGCGGCCAGAATGACCGCCGGGGCCGAGGCGAGATACTCCTCGCGATGATGCTCTCCGATGGCGAAGACGTCGAGTCCGGCGGCCTCCGCCGTTTCGATCTCTTCGAGAAGACGCGCCATGCGCTCGGCGTCGCCAGTCTTGCTGGCCGGAGTCCAGGTGGTCGAGACGAAGCTGTCGATGCCGAATTCCATGATCGATTCCCGGAGTTGAGAAAGGGCGCCCTGGGGCGGAGATGACGATTGTCGATCAATGTGGACGCGCAAATGAACGACGGAAAGGGGTGGATCGTTCACCCTGGGTGGAAAATGTGTCGCCCATTACGTGGCTTTGCGTAGCCGCTCGGAGGATTAAGTTCAAGTCACCGCTTTCGCCGGCTGGACCGGCTTTCATTGAGGATCGTTCAATATGGCCAAGGTACTTGTGCTCTACTACTCTGCTTACGGACACATCGAGACGATGGCCAACGCCGTTGCCGAGGGAGCTCGTTCGACTGGCGCCACGGTCGATGTGAAGCGCGTGCCAGAACTGGTCCCCGAGGATGTCGCCAAGGCCTCCTACTACAAGGTCGACCAGTCGGCTCCCATCGCCAAGCCGGACGAACTGGCCGATTACGACGCCATCATCGTCGGTGCGGGCACCCGCTACGGCACCGTCGCCTCGCAGATGCGCAATTTCCTCGACCAGACGGGCGGATTGTGGGCCCAGGGCAAGCTGGTCGGCAAGGTTGCCTCGGCCTTCACCTCTTCGGCCACTCAGCATGGCGGTCAGGAGTCGACCATTCTCGGCCTGATTCCGACCTTCCTTCACCATGGCATGGCCTACGTCGGCCTTCCCTATGCCTTCCAGGGGCAGATGGGAGTCGAGGCCGTCAAGGGTGGCTCGCCCTACGGTGCCTCCACGATTACCGACGGCGACGGTTCGCGCCAGCCGTCCGAGATCGAGCTGGAGGCTGCTCGCTACCAGGGCGCCCACGTTGCCAAGATCGCGACCAAGCTTTTCGGCTGATCGTATCCGCCTGCCAACGAAAGCTGCGCCCCGGGATCTCAGGATTCCGGGGCTTGTCTGTTTCTTGGGCGTGCGCGCTCATAAAGACCGACCGGGGTTCCGTCCGTTCCGGCAATGACGGCGGCCTGCGTGTAGCCCGCCCGTTCCGCGAGCCGGATTGACGGCGCGTTCTGCGGCTCGATGATGCAGGTAGTGAGCGGGAAGCGCGCCACCTTGTCGGCCCAGGCAAGGCAGGCGGCCAGCGCCTCTCCAGCAAATCCCTGGCCATGGGCGGACCGCACGAAGGCCCAGCCCGCTTCCGGCAGACCCCTTACCGGCAAATCTATGGGGCGCTTGAAATCGGAGAACCCGATCTCGCCGATGAAGGCGCCGGTGTCCTTGCGTATGGTCGCCCAGAAGCCATAGCCCATGACGATCCAGTGGCCGGCATAACGCAGGTAGCGCATCCAGCTCTCATGCTCAGTCGCCGGTCGATCGGAAATGAAGCGGGTCACCTCCGGATCGGCCCACATGGCCGAGAGGGCGGGAAAATCGTCGCGGCGATGGCCTCTCAAAAGGAGCCGGTCGGTCTCGATCTCCGGCGCTCGTGTCCTTCGGCTCTGTGGCATCGTCCACCCCGCATCGATATAGTGCCGCTTTATCAGATTCGACGGAGAGTGAGCCCCATGCGGTGTCCTTATTGCGGCAACGAAGACAGCCAGGTGAAGGACAGCCGCCCGACCGAGGACGGCACTGCCATCCGTCGACGCCGCGTCTGCATTGCCTGCGGCGGCCGCTTCACCACGTTCGAGCGCGTCCAGCTTCGCGAACTGACCGTCATCAAACGGTCCGGCCGTCGTGTTCCCTTCGATCGGGACAAGTTGATGCGGTCGGTACAGATCGCGCTTCGCAAGCGCCCGGTGGAAGGAGAACGGGTCGAGCGCATGGTCAACGGCATCGTCCGCCAGCTCGAGAGCATGGGCGAGAGCGAGATCGATGCCGGCTTGATCGGTCGGCTGGTCATGGAAGGCCTGAAAACGCTGGATGATGTCGCCTACGTCCGCTTCGCGTCCGTCTATCGCGACTTCCGCGAGGCCAAGGATTTCGAGAGCGTGCTCGGCGAGCTGAACGCGGACAGCGAGTGAGGGCGGCGATGACGGTGGCCCGAGGGCAACCGACCGAACTGGATCGTCGCTTCATGGCCGCCGCCATTGCTCTTGGTTGGCGGAACGCAGGCGTTGC